>JACQDX010000057.1 GCA_016200895.1 Burkholderiales bacterium | reverse complement strand
TAGATGTTGCACGCCCTGCCAATAAGCCTGCCCCACCCGCCAAAAATAATAACAACGTCAGCACAAACAATAATAATGCAGCCAACTCCGGCAACAAGCTGGCAAATAATGAAAATACTGCGTCTGCACCATCAAATGCAGCAAAAACAGATGACTCGAATACTGACGGAACTGTAGTCAAAGAAGATGAGGTTGATGTCAAAAAAGAAGATGATATCAGCGAGCAAATTCTGGCTCTGGTAGGCAATCTCAATGCGGCAGCAGTTACCACAGAGGTAGTAAAAAAACCTGCTGCAAACGACATTGATACGAGCAAAAACGATAGTCTTGCTGCCATTTCCAGCACTGATACTGCTGCCACTACCGACGTGATCGATAGCAATGCAGTCGCATCGCTGGCGAAGTCAGCAATTGAAAATCAGGGCAAGGTAGCAGGACAATTAGATAGTAATGCTACTGGCAAGGAACAAATCAAGCCAGAAACCCCTGCCACTCAAGCGGATATAGCATCAATTGCCGCGCAAATGATCGCAAGTAAGGCAGATAGTAAAATCGCCGCTAAACTGGCTGAAAATGGCTCAAATGCAGCCACGTCGTCTATTGACAAAGATGTTGGCAAACTGACTGAGGCAATCGTCCACTCCACTGAACTCACGCCCCCTGCTCCAAAGGATGCTATGACGACCAGGAGCGCGACGGCGACAGAGAAACCTTTAGAAACTACAGTAAGCGAAACCAGGGTCAACGACCTCGACTTGAGCAAAACAACTAGTGACAAGACTAGCGACACCCGACCTGCCGTAGTATCAGCGGATACACCTAAATCATTCGCCAACGATATTTCTCAGGCAAAAGAAGTCATGGCAGAACGGATATCCGACATCAAAACCGGCTCAGCCACGAAAGACAGTCAGCAAGTTATTGCTCCACCCGCAATTGCAGCAAATGCTGTCAGCAGCACCCAATTCAATGCCGCAGTTCTGGCCGCAGAACAAATCGCGCCGCGAGTTGGTAGCAACGGCTGGGACAAGGCAGTAGGTCAAAAAGTCGTCTGGATGGTGGGCGAAGGTTTGCAATCAGCAGAACTAACATTGAACCCACCAGACCTGGGCCCCTTGCAGGTCGTGCTGAAGGTCAGCAACGAACAGGCCAGTGCCAGTTTTTCTTCTGCCCAGCCTGAAGTAAGGGAAGCGCTGGAAGCTGCCTTACCACGCTTAAAACAAATGCTCAGTGATGCCGGGGTTCAATTGACAGGATTCTCTGTGAATTCACAGGCTGCAGGTCAAGGGCAAAATTTCGCGCAACAACAGCCGCGCAACATTAACTCAGCAAGAACTGATGCCGATGTGCCAAGCAATACCATCAGTACGGCAAACACTACGCCCACCAGAATACAGACAAATAATGGTCTGGTAGATACCTTTGCCTGAGATAAATCTTACTCAGCCCAGCTAGCAACAATCACAGCACCTCTAATGATCAGCGATGGCAGCTGGATTGACATCCAGCTGCCATTGCGGCAAGCGCTTATTTCACTTTCTGACACATAAGAATTACTCAGGTGCAGCGCGATCACCTCTACTCTCTGGAAAAAAGCCTGCACATGCATGTAGAATGATCGTGAAAGGCTGATCCAGGCAACAAAGCAGGCTCGCATCGCTTTGCAAACAATAGAGATAAGCTGAAATACGCCCTCTTTTTCTTGGATATTAAATGCCTGCTATCAAGCATAATACTTAAAAATTATGGCATTTAATGCCTACAGAGAGGAAAACCATGGCGAAAGCACCGGCCAAAGCAGCGGAAGTAAGTGATGCTCCAGCAGCAGGAAAATCAAAGAAAAAGCTCTTGATCATCATCGCCGCCGTCGTATTTTTATTGGTCGCTGTTGGCGGTGGTGCTGCTATTTTCTTGTCTAAAAAGGCTTCTTCCTCAAAAGAAAAAGAACATAAAGCTGAACCTGCAAAAGCACCTGTATTTCTGGCACTGGAAGCATTTACAGTCAATCTGCAATCAGATAACGGTGATAAATACCTGCAGATCAGCATGACCTTGCAAGTGCAGGATGAAGAACAGGTCACTCTCATCAAGGCCAATATGCCGCAAGTGCGCAGCCGCTTGTTGCTGCTGCTGTCCAGCAAGGATTCAACTGAAATTCTGTCGTCTGAAGGCAAGGAAAAACTGGTTAATGAAATCATAGAAAAAGTTGCCCAGCCTTTCACTCCCAAGGGCGAACCACAAAAAATCAGTGGCGTTTTCTTTACCTCTTTTGTAGTTCAATAAAACCATGTCAGATAATTTCCTCTCCCAGGAAGAAGTCGATGCCCTTTTAAAGGGTGTCACGGGAGATCAGGACGACTCTCAGTCACTGGAGGATACCTCTGGTGTCAGACCATACAATCTTGCCACGCAAGAGCGTATTGTCCGTGGTCGCATGCCTACGCTGGAAATTATCAATGAGCGTTTTGCCCGTCTGTTGCGCATAGGTTTGTTCAATTTCCTGCGCCGCAGCGCCGAGGTCTCGGTAGGTACGGTCAGAGTATCGAAATACAGCGAATTCATCCGCAACCTGGTTGTACCGACGAATTTAAACCTGGTGCACATGAAGCCCTTGCGTGGCACCTCCCTGATTGTGCTTGATCCGGGACTGGTGTTCTTGCTGGTGGATAATCTGTTTGGCGGTGATGGACGTTTCCACACCCGGGTCGAGGGTCGCGATTTTACCCAGACCGAGCAGCGTATTATTCATCGCATACTGGAAATCATTTTTGAGACTTACTCCAAGTCATGGGAGCCGGTTTACCCAATCGAATTTGAATACATACGTTCAGAAATGAACACCCAGTTCGCTAATATTGCAACGCCAAATGAAGTTGTAGTGTCAACCACCTTCACGATAGAACTGGGGCCTGTCAGTGGTGAAATGCATTTATGCATGCCCTACTCAACGATAGAACCTATACGTGACATCCTGACCAGTAGCCTGCAAGGCGAAACACTGGAAGTGGATAAACGCTGGGTGCGCCTGATGACGCAACAGATACAAATAGCAGAAGTTGAAATAGTTGCTGACTTGGGAACCACGCGTGTCACCCTGGGCGATATACTGAATATGAAAGAAGGCGATATCATTCCTCTTTCTATACCAGAGATTATTTCAGCAAAAGTTGATGGCACTCCGGTGATGGAGTGCAAATATGGTGTATTTAACGGACAGTATGCCTTGCGTGTGGAGAAGCTGATCAGCTCCAGCGTACAGGAAGTAGCACAAGGAGAAAATCATGGATGACAACGGCGATACCCCCATCAGTGAAGATGATTGGGGTGCTGCGATTGCAGAACAGGAAAAAGCAGAAGCTGCTGCAGCCGAAAAAACTGAAGCACCACCAGCCACCGCTGCCATTTTCAAAGAATTCAGCGGTAAGAGCAGTACTGCGCCTGAAACCCATAATGATATCGACTTCATTCTCGATATCCCGGTACAACTGACAGTTGAGTTGGGCAGAACTAAGATAGCCATCAAAAACCTGTTGCAACTGGCGCAGGGTTCCGTTGTCGAGCTCGATGGCCTGGCAGGCGAACCTATGGATGTACTGGTCAATGGCTGCCTGATCGCCCAAGGTGAGGTTGTGGTGGTCAATGATAAGTTTGGTATACGCCTGACTGATATCGTGACGCCTGCAGAACGCATACGCAAACTCAACAAATGAGGACGAAATTGTCTTATTTTGCACTGGCAATAATGACCGCCTTGAGCAATTCTGCGTTTGCTGCTGAGAATCCACCAATTTCGCCCAGCGGTGGTTTAATGCAAATTGCCACAGCACTACTTCTGGTGCTGGGACTGGTTGTCATGGCTGCCTGGCTCATGCGTCGCCTTGGCCCTATGAATGCGGGGAATAAAATCCCGGTCAAAATCATTGGTGGCATCAGTGTAGGGAACCGTGAGCGGGTGATGGTGATTGAGGTGGGTGACCAATGGCTGATTCTTGGCGTGACAGCCAGCAATATCAATAATCTGGGCAGCATGCCCAAACAGGATGAATTGCTGAATCAGTCAGCGCAAACAGCCACAAATGATCCTTTTTCTGCCTGGCTCAAGCGCACATTAGAGAAGCGAACCACTGACCGGTCTACCGAGCGATCTGACAACAGCTAATACATTGCATGAAAATTTTGCGCTCTTATCTGTCATTCACCTGCCTGGCAATTTTACTGTGTGGACTGGCCCTGCCTGAAGCAGCCATGGCCCAGGCCAACGGTGGCTTGCAAGCCATTACCAGCACGCCAGCACCCGGTGGCGGGCAAAACTATTCACTCAGCATACAGACACTGCTGTTCCTGACCGCATTAAGCTTTTTGCCTGCAGCTCTGCTGATGATGACCAGCTTTACCCGCATCATTATCGTCTTGTCTTTACTCAGACAAGCCCTGGGTACTCAGTCTGCTCCGCCAAATCAGGTGATGATAGGCCTGTCGCTGTTTTTGACTTTATTTGTCATGGGGCCAGTGTTTGACAAAATTTACGCTGAAGCCTATCAGCCCTTTACTGAAAACAAGATCACCATGCAGGTTGCCATGGATAAAGGGGCGACACCCCTGAAACAATTCATGATGAAACAAACCAGGCAAACCGATCTGGCCCTGTATGTAAAATTATCCAACACCCCCGAGTTGCAAGGGCCAGAGGATGTGCCTTTGCGAATTTTGATACCTGCCTTTATTACCAGTGAACTGAAAACTGCATTTCAAATCAGTTTTGCCATCTTCATTCCCTTCCTCATCATCGACATGGTGGTTGCCAGTGTGCTGATGTCCATGGGTATGATGATGGTGTCACCTGCGATTGTGTCACTACCATTCAAGCTCATGTTATTCGTGCTGGTAGATGGCTGGCAATTATTGATAGGCTCACTTGCACAAAGTTTTTACTGAGGTTCACCATGACACCCGATAGCGTAATGACATTAGGCCGCCAAGCCATGGAAGTCACCTTAATGGTGTCTGCCCCTTTATTGCTGGTGGCACTGGGTATAGGTCTCATCGTCAGTATTTTTCAGGCAGCAACACAGATCAATGAAACCACTCTGTCCTTTATTCCCAAGCTGATAGGCATCTTTGTTACCCTCATCATTGCCGGACCGTGGATGCTTTCCATCTTGATGGACTATATGCGTCAGATGTTTTCCAGCATCGCCACCATGGCCGCCTGATTTGCGTACCATCGCAACCCCATGATTTCTTTTTCCAGCAATGAGCTGATTGCCCTGATCAACTCCTTTATCTGGCCTTTGACCAGGATCCTGGGTCTGATCGCGGTAGCACCACCATTTGGAAATAATACTGTTCCGGTACAAATCAAAATCGCCCTGGGTGTGGTTTTGTCATTGATCGTCGCCCCTACCCTGCCTACCATCTCTGATCTCGACCCAGTCTCTCTGAATGGCGTTCTGGTGCTGGCACAACAACTCATCATAGGATTGGGGATGGGCTTTGTGATGCGTGTGGTTTTTTCAGCTATAGAAATGGCCGGCGAGGTTTCTGGTTTGACCATGGGACTGGGATTTGCCACCTTTTTTGATCCTCAGACTCAAGGCCGCTCTTCGGCTGTAGCACAATTCCTGGTGCTGACTTCTACTTTGTTGATGTTGACGCTGAATGTGCATCTTTCCATGCTGGCGGCTTTAGTTGAAAGCTTTCATACCATTCCGATTGCCACCACTTATCAGTCCGGTCTCGATTATCAAAAATTGGCGATTTGGGGTGATCAAATTTTTAGTGTAGGTATGCATCTTTCGTTACCCATCGTTGCCGCCCTGCTGGTAACCAACGTCGCCCTGGGCATATTGACGCGCGCAGCTCCACAATTGAATTTGTTTGGTATTGGTTTTCCGATTACGATAGGGGTAGGTTTTTTGATGCTCGCCATGATCATGCCCTATCTGCTATTACCACTACAGAATCTGTTCCAGAGTGGAATAGAAATGATGCAGTCACTAGGCCAGCCTGCGTCATTACCTATTCCGGCTAAGAGATAAAATCATGTCGCATCAGGCATTCACTCATGAAGCCAGACTGTATAGCGTAGAACAGATACGTGAAATAGAGACCCGCGCACTCGCCCATCAGAGTGAGGTCACGCTCATGCAAAAAGCGGGGCTGGCAGCTGCGGAGTTAGCGATCAAAATTGGCGCGAGTAACCTGGCCCCGGTGCTGATCCTGGCTGGTCCTGGCAATAATGGCGGAGATGCTTTTGAAGCTGGATACCAGTTAACCAGGCAAGGGTATAAAGTTATTTGTGTCATGTGTGGGAAATTTGAGAAATACTCTCAAGATGCGCAAGCGGCACTGCAAGTAGCGAAAGATGCAGGGCTGGAGTTTATAGAACCGGGCGCGTTAATTAATGCTACGTCACAAGACTGGAGTCTGGTCATCGACGGTTTGTTCGGCATAGGTTTGAAGCGCGCACCTGAAGCTGAAATCGCCAGACTGATAGAACTCGTCAACAATCTCGCCGTTGAACGGGCCATCCCGGTCCTGGCAATCGATGTACCCAGTGGCTTGAATGCCGATACTGGGCAGCCTGTCAGCTCCAACAGCGCGGTCATTCAAGCCAGCCACACCATCACCTTCATAGCCAATAAAACTGGCTTGCATACAGGGTCAGGCAAAGACTATGCAGGCAAGGTCACTGTCAATCAACTGGCTATCCCTGAAGATTTTTTCCCGGAATGCCGCAGTCATTTGAATGAACGCACTTCCCTGTTACACGCACTGACACCACGCAAGCAAAACAGCCACAAAGGCAGTTTTGGCGATGTCGTAATACTTGGTGGTGCCAAGGGAGTGGCCGGTGCCGCCATACTCGCTGCCAGGGCTGCACAATATGCAGGTGCGGGACGGATTTACTGCAGCATGCTGGCAGAAGCACCCGCTTATGACAGTCTGCATCCGGAAATCATGTTTCGCAAGCTTGGCGAAGTAAGTTTGGCAGGTGCAACTGTCGTCATCGGTCCAGGTTTGGGAGCATCGGCCAGTGCCTATGCTTTACTCAGCAGTGCGATTCAAACTGCGCGGGCGCTCATCATCGATGCCGATGCCTTGAACCTGATCGCTGCAGATACTAAATTGCAGGCATTCTTACGCAATAGAAATACCCCATGCATACTCACGCCACATCCACTGGAAGCGGCCAGATTGCTAAACAAAAGCGTGGCTGACATACAGAATAATCGCCTGCTGGCAGCACACACACTGGCGCAGCAATTCAATGCTGTGGCCATACTCAAGGGTTCTGGCAGTATTATTTGTGATCGAGATGGGAGTCTGCTTATCAATACGACTGGCAACCCAGCGCTGGCCAGCGGCGGCACTGGTGATGTCTTGGCGGGGGTTGCTGGTGCTTTGCTGGCACAAGGGTGCAACAGCATGGACGCCGCCAGAGTGGCCGTCTGGGTACATGGTCATGCAGCCGATGAACTGGTCGCACTTGGAACAGGGCCAATAGGTTTGACCGCCAGCGAATTATTGCCAGCGATCAGATCCAGCATTAATCAAATGGCCTATCAAGCCGCCCATTGGCAACTGATTCACTCTCCTGATCCGATACTCAATCAACCAGGCTGTTAATCTGCTCTGGAATCAGCTTTTCGACTTCAGATGTGGCATCACAAACGATGCCTGACTGCGCCAAAGCCGTTGACAGTTTCTCTATTTGCTCTTGCTGTGCAGCTGCGTGATCGATCAGTTTATGTAAGACTTTGGAAATCGGGTCATCACTGTTTTGAGTCACGCCATAAGCGGTGAACAGATGCGCAGTTTCTGAATCTGCAGAAGCCACTTCTTTTTTGATGACGTGCGCAGGATTGCCAACTGCCGTACCACCAGCAGGTACAGGCTTGAGCACTACTGAATTTGAGCCTATCTTGGCACCAGCTCCAATTGTGAATCCACCGAGCACTTTAGCACCAGCACCGACGATGACACCCGCTTCCAGAGTGGGATGACGTTTTGCGCCACGCGACAAGGAAGTTCCGCCCAGGGTCACACCCTGGTAGATCGTGCAGTCATCACCGATTTCTGCCGTTTCGCCAATAACCACACCAAAACCATGGTCAATGAATACTCTGCGACCTATCGTTGCACCAGGATGAATTTCTATGCCGGTCAACACACGGGCAATATGAGAGATGAAACGACCCAGCCATTTCAAACCGCGTTTCCAGTACCATTGCGCCCAACCATGCATGAGGATGGCCTGAAAGCCAGGATAACAAGTGATCACCTCCCAGGCATTACGGGCGGCAGGATCTTTCTTGATAATGCTGGCGATATCTTCTCTCAGGCGGTCAAACATGGAATTTATATGGTTATGACGTAGGGGAATAAGATAGTAGCGCATTTCTGAAAAAGCTGCGTCCGCTACCCAAATCACCAGGCACCAGACGCGATATTCTTACAGACGCTGACGGCGGGCTTCGTACAGACAAACACCAGAAGCCACGGAGACATTCAGGCTTTCTACAGAACCAAACATGGGGACACTGACCAAGACATCGCAGGTTTCCCTGGTCAGGCGACGCATGCCCTCACCCTCTGAACCCATAACCAGAGCGCAGCCGGATTTGAAGTCGACATCGTAAATATTTTTCTCGACGTCATCGGTAGTCCCGACCAGCCAGATGTCACGCTCTTTCAATTCACGTAGGGTGCGCGCCAGATTGGTGACAGTGATATATGGCACTGTTTCAGCAGCGCCACTGGCAACCTTGGCGGCTGTTGCATTCAAGCCCACTGCCCTGTCCTTGGGAGCGATAACCGCATGCGCACCGGCACCATCAGCCACACGCAGGCAGGCACCCAGATTATGCGGGTCAGTAATTCCATCCAGCACCAGCAGTAAAGGTGGGCCATCAATCGCATCCAGCAATTCATCGAGGTTACGTGCCAATGACAATTCACTGGCCTTGGCCACTACACCCTGATGACGGCGCGTGCCGACGATATTGCTGAGGCGCTGATCATCCGCCGGGATGATGCGCACACCAGCAGCTTTTGCTGCTTGCAACAGGTCTTTCATGCGACCATCGACGCGGGAAGAATCTACATAGATTTCTTCGACGGAAGAGGCTTCATGGCGGATCCGGGAGGTCACCGCATGGAAACCAAAAATCATTTTACTTTTCATTTCATTCTTTTCTTTACATACATTTCTTTAAGGTACTAACGTCTTTTCTTCGCTGACTTACCTGCGGCTACTGGTGCTTTTTTCTTTGCACTGGCGACAGCTGGTGAGGATTTCTGGCGACGTCCACCAGAAAAACTTTCTTCTTTCACTTTCTTGGCTGGGGCGGCTTTACCACCTCTGCCATAATTTGCCACAGCTTTTTCTTCAGGAACCAGCAGCGCTTTCTTGGGGCTGGCAGCACCTTTGCGATTTTTCTCATTCGCAGCTGCGCCACGAGAATCGACCACACCTGCAGAGCGTGGCGACACCGCTTGAACTATAGCCAAATCAATCTTGCGCGCATCCAGATCAACCCGACTGACTTGCACAGTGACTTTGTCGGTCAACTGATAACGCTTACCAGTACGTTCGCCGCGCAGCTCATGGCGCGCTTCGTCATACTGGAAGTAATCCGCTCCCAATTCAGTCACATGCACCAAGCCTTCGATGAAAATTTCATCCAGTTGAACAAAGATACCAAACTGTGTCACACCAGTGATCATGCCGGTGAATTCTTCGCCGACCTTATTGCGTATGAAATAGCATTTGAGCCAGGCTTCAACATCACGTGAAGCTTCGTCGGCACGGCGCTCATTGGCAGAACAATGGACACCAAGCGCGTCCCAAATGGTCTGTTCTTTTTCTTCTTTTTTCTTGCCCGCCGCCTTGTCAGCAATCTGCTGTTTTCTGGTGGCATTCGAAACTGATGTATTCAAGAGCGTCAGGTCTATGCCCTTGGGTTCATATTTGCGCCCCTGCAAAATAGCCTTAATGGCCCTGTGCGTCAGCAGATCAGGGTAACGGCGTATCGGGCTGGTGAAGTGGGCATAAGCGTCGTAGGACAAACCAAAATGGCCGATATTGTCCGGGCTATACACAGCCTGCTGCATGGAGCGCAGCAACATGGTTTGCAAAAGCGTTGCGTCTGGCCTGCCTTTGACCTTCTTCATCAACTCGGCATAATCGGATGCTGCAGGCTTGTCGCCACCACCTAGAAACAAACCAACTTGCTTCAGGAAGTTCCTGACCTGGGTCAGTTTCTCTTTGGTCGGGCCAGCATGGATGCGGTACGTGCCTGGATGCTTATAAGTTTCCAGCAAATTTGCTGCGCAGACATTGGCGGCCAGCATGCATTCTTCAATCAGTTTATGGGCATCATTGCGTGTACGTGGCAGTATCTTTTCTATCTTGCCTGCTGGGTTGCAAACGATATAGGTTTCTGTGGTTTCAAAGTCGATAGCACCACGGACCTGGCGCGCTTTCAATAAAGACTGGAAGACTTCATACAGATGCAAGAGATGCGGCACCAGGGTCATGCGCTTGGCAGCCTCCGGCCCTTTGGTATTGCCAAGTATGGCTGCCACTTCAGTGTATGTGAAGCGCGCAGCAGAATGGATGACAGCCGGATAAAACTGGTAAGCTGTGACTTCACCATCCTGCGTAATCACCATATCGCACACTAGCGTCAGGCGATCGACATCAGGATTAAGCGAACATAGACCATTCGACAGACGTTCTGGCAGCATAGGGATTACCCGCCGCGGGAAATACACCGAAGTGCTGCGCAACAAGGCTTCTTCATCCAGCGCATCATTTGGGCTGACGTAGTGGCTGACGTCGGCAATCGCAACGATCAGCCTATGGCCTTTGCTGCGGCCTATCTTGATCGGTTCACAGTAAACGGCATCATCAAAATCGCGTGCGTCTTCGCCATCAATCGTCACCAGGGGGATATCACGCAGATCTACACGATCTGTCAGATCACTATCCCTGACTTCTGAAGGTAATTTCGCCGCAGCTTTTTTAACTGTTTCAGAAAACTCATGTGGCACGCCAAATTTTCTGACGGCGATTTCGATTTCCATACCAGGGTCATCAACATCACCCAGTATTTCAACGATCTTGCCAACTGGCTGCGCATAACGGGTTGGCTGCTCGGTCAATTCGACGCTGACGACCTGGCCTGCCTTGGCTTTGCCTGGTGCACCAGTGAGTAAAATATCCTGGCTGAAGCGCTTGTCTTCAGGCGCGACTATCCAGACGCCGTTTTCATTGAGAAGGCGGCCAATAACATGGGTATTGGCTCTGTCCAGTATCTCAAGAATGCCGCCTTCAAGCCGGCCACGTCTGTCAGTACCGACTACACGGGCCATGACGCGATCACCATGCAAGACTTTTTGCATTTCGCGCTCAGGCAGGAACAGGTCTTCACTGCCATCATCGGGGATCAGAAAACCATAGCCTTCACGATGACTACTGACTTTGCCGCTGATGAAATTATCTTGATTGGCGATGGAATAATTTCCACCTTTATCTACTTTGACTTGCCCATCTCTTTCCATCGCGTTTAATCGTCGTGTCATGCCATCTAACTCCTCAGGTTTCACTGACAGCACCTCTGCAATCGCAGTCGCTGTCATTTTTGCCGTGTTAGTACGTAGAACACCCAGTATCTCTTCGCGACTGGGGATGGGGTATGAATGCTTGTTCAAATTTTGTATTTTTTCTTAAAAAAGTTAATTTGGCTTACGCCAAAATCTTATCAGGCCATAGTTTACTGTAGCAAACCTCTTTCGCCTAACAATTCTTGTACTACCAAGGTAGCTCACCTTGACAAATGCCTGGATTAATTTATAATCTTGTTCTTCGCTGCCCACGTGGCGGAATTGGTAGACGCGCATGGTTCAGGTCCATGTGCCTTCGGGTGTGGGGGTTCGAGTCCCTCCGTGGGCACCACAAATTTGAGAGCCCGCTGATGAAAATCAGCGGGCTTTTTCAATTCCGGATTCACTTTTGCAAGTATATGCAAGAAACCATTCCTTTCAATGCTATCGCTTGTTTGCTGGAATGATACTACTGCACACCTCGACCCAACTCCAATTTCATTCAAAAATATTCCCCCAAAACCAGCCAGATACTCTATAATTACGCCTTCCGTTGCCCACGTGGCGGAATTGGTAGACGCGCATGGTTATTGGTAGACGCGCATGGTTCAGGTCCATGTGCCTTCGGGTGTGGGGGTTCGAGTCCCTCCGTGGGCACCACAAATTTGAGAGCCCGCTGATGAAAATCAGCGGGCTTTTTCAATTCCGCTTCAGATTTTCTCATTCTGACGTTCTGTATCACATCTACAGCATTCACGTTTAATACAGATTTGCGGGGGCAGCAAACAACACGTGCATGCACTGATAAAAAGCTGTCGGCAGTGCTATACCAGCACACTATCACCAAAAAACGGAAGCAAATAGCTTCCGTTTTTTGACCAGCAAAATTATGCTGCGCCCTTTTTCAACCAGGCATTCAACTGATGCGGCCTGATACTGTCGTATTCTTCAAAAGGCTGATGTATCCATGGATTGTTTGCCAGATAGTCCAGATAATAGTCTGGGGCTACTGATGAACATGCCTTGTACCAGATCACAGCAGACTTTACTTCAGTCACCGCAGGGAAGTTTTCACGCAGATGCACGAGCACTTTTTCCAGCGTGACACCAGAGTCAACCAGATCATCAACCACCAGGACTTTACCTTGCAGTGCGCCCTTGGTCATGGAAATATACTTTCCTATGTCCAGAGAACCCTGCACTGTGCCTGATTCTTCGCGATATGAGCTGGTCGACAAAATCGCCAGAGGCACATCAAAAATTCTGGAGAAAATATCACCAGGACGCAAGCCGCCACGGGCGAGGCAAAGCACTTGATCAAACTTCCAGCCAGACTCATGCACTTTCAATGCAAGCTGCTCGATGGAGCGGTGATAGGCTTCCCAGGAAACCCATAAGTCCTTGTCTGTAGATGCAGGCATATTCATATTTTTATTTTTCCTTCTTAGATAAACGGGTGCCTTAATACGATGGTTTCTTCACGATCTGGTCCGGTGGAGATCATATCGACAGGAACACCTACCAGCTCCTGAATACGCATGATGTAATTGCGGGCATTCACCGGCAAGGCATCCATGCTTTGCGCGCCAACGGTGCTATCAGACCAGCCCGGCATTTCTTCGTAGATGGCTTCACAGCGAGCCGCTTCTTCAGCACCAACCGGGAAGATATCAACAACTTTGCCATCGACCTTGTAACCGGTGCACAGCTTCAGCGTTTCCAGACCATCCAGCACATCGAGCTTGGTCAGGCACATGCCTGATACGCCATTGATTTGCACAGAGCGTTTCAACAAGGCGGCATCAAACCAGCCGCAACGACGGGCGCGACCAGTGACCGTACCAAATTCATGACCAACACTGGCCAGATGTTTGCCTACGCCTGCATCCGTTGGCAATTCAGACGGGAACGGGCCAGAGCCTACGCGTGTCGTGTAAGCTTTGGTGATACCCAGAATGTAATGCAACATGTTAGGGCCAACACCTGACCCTGCTGCTGCATTGCCAGCGCCTTCAAACAAGAGGCTGGCACCAGCTTTGTGTGCTGCATACAAAGCACTGGAAACGTCTGCCACCATAGGGCGAATACGCGGTACATTAGCCAGTGTGTCATCCAGTGTTTTTTGGAATTCGACTGCCGGCGCTTTCAGATAATTGGTCAACACAAAATTGTGATAATCCAGATTATCGCGCAGCTTTTCAGCAAATCGTTCTTCATTGAGCAAATCAGCTACGCGGATTGCGCGGCGTGCAACTTTGTCTTCATAGGCCGGGCCTATGCCTTTGCCAGTAGTACCGATCTTGGCGGCACCGCGGGCAATTTCACGCGCTGCATCAAGTGCAGTGTGATATGGCAGAATAACCGGGCAAGCTTCAGAAATCTTGAGGCGGGACGCAACCTCGACACCATTGGCCTGCAGCTTGTCAATTTCACGCAAGAGATCAGGCACAGACAAGACCACGCCATTACCGATATAGCAAGCTGTACCAGCACGCATGATGCCTGATGGTATCAGTTGCAAGGCTGTCTTCTGCCCGCCAATAACCAGCGTATGACCAGCATTGTGCCCACCCTGAAAGCGCACGACGCCTTGAGCGTGATCCGTCAACCAGTCAACGATTTTCCCCTTGCCTTCATCGCCCCACTGCGTACCGATTACCACTACGTTTTTTGCAATTTTAGTTTGTGTCATCACTCAACCTACATTTTGAAGAATCCATTTACCCGCATCGAAAATGAGTGCGCGATTGCAGTCAAATTCGTCTTGTTCGTTCTCGTGCCCTGGCAGGCTTTGAATCACTATTTCGCCTTCGCCACGCAATGCGGCGATTTTTTCCCGCAAGGCAGGATCACTGCCCCAGGGAGCACGAATGGCATTTTTTCTCTCAGCGGAAGGCAGTAGACGCGCTAGTTCACGCAGATCCAGAGAAAATCCGGTCGCAGGACGTGAGCGACCAAAAGCCTCACCTACATGATCATAACGACCACCACGTGCAACCGCATTGGGCAAACCAGGCACAAATACATTGAACATCACACCACTATGATAGTGATAGCCACGCAAATCAGCGAGATCTATCGTGACATGGGCTGTGCCTGTCAAACGCACCAGATGCTCAAGCTCATCCAGTGCTGTTCGTATGCCTTCGAATGCTGGCAATACAGTACGTGCTTTTTGAATAACAGAGATGTCGCCATATAAACCTGGCAAAGCCATCAATGCGGCTCGCACTTCAGGCGAAAAATTCTGGCTTAACTTGTCTATGCTAGGCAAGTCTTTCGCTTCAAGCAAGGCATACAGAGTATTTTCTTCTGCCTTGGCCAATGGGTCAGCCGCCAATAAGGCACGTAAAACACCGACGTGGCACATATCGAGCCTGACATCTTTGACATGTGCCAAGGCCAGGCAAGCCAGTACCAGTTCCTGGATTTCAGCATCTGCTTCCAGGCCTGCATGGCCATAGATTTCCGCGCCGATTTGCAAAGGCTCACGCGTTGCATGCAAACCAGACGGCTTGGTATGCAAGACACTGCCTGCATAGCAAAGACGGGTCACTGTACAACGGTTTAACAGATGGGCATCAATACGGGCAACTTGCGTCGTCATATCGGCACGCAGACCCATGGTACGCCCAGAGAGTTGGTCCACCAGTTTGAAGGTACGCAAATCCATGTCCTGACCAGCACCAGTCAGCAAGGATTCTATGTATTCCAGCATGGGAGGCATGACCAGCTCGTAGCCATACAATCTAAAATTGTCCAGCAATACACGGCGCAACTCTTCAATCTTGCGTGCTTCTGATGGCAAGATGTCAGCGATATTTTCAGGTAAAAGCCAATTCGGCATGAAGAACAATCAAAAAAACAAGAAATTAGTTTAGTCTATCCGACAAACAGCGATCTGCACAAATTTTGTGCAGATCGCTGTCGTCGCTACAATCACTACATATAGTGGGGTGCTACTTGCCCTTTACTGCTGGAGCATTACCACCTACTGAGGAGGGGCTCTTAAAATACCTAAAGAACTCAGAATTTGGGTCTACTACCAAAATATCATTCTTAGTCTTGAATGAGGCAGTATACGCTTCCAGGCTGCGATAAAACTTATAAAACTCAGGGCTTTGGCTAAAGGCTTGCGCATAAATCTGCGATGCTTCTGCATCACCCGCACCACGTATTTTTTGCGCATCACGATTAGCTTCGGCCTTGATCACCAGTCTTTGCTTGTCCGCATCCGCACGAATTTCTTCAGATTCTGCAGCACCAGTCGAACGCAAGCCATTTGCTTCACGGGTACGCTCTGCCTTCATACGGTCATACACCGAGTTATTGATCTGTTCGACATAATCTACACGCTTGAGACGCACGTCAATAATTTCAACACCAATATGTTTGGTTTCATCAGACACTTTCTTCTTGATGGCATCCATGACCTTGCCGCGCTGAGTAGAGATCACCTCACCCACTTTGCGTTTGGTTATTTCATCATTCAAGGCAGCTTTGATGATTTGCGACATTCTATCCTGCGCCCTGCGTTCTTCGCCATTGAAACTGACGTAATACAGGCGTGGGTCTTTAATACTCCATTTGACATAAGAATCAACCAAAATATTTTTCTTTTCAGAAGTCACGAAGCGATCTGCTGAATTGGTGTCAATAGTCAAAATACGTTTATCCAAAAATAAGACATTTTGGAATGGTGGCGGCAACTTGAAATGCAAACCGGGCTCGCTGATAACAGACTTGACTTCGCCCAATGCAAATACGATAGCATGTGAACGCTGATCAACTACAAAAATAGTCGAGTAAGCGACCAAAATTGCTGCGCAGAGAGCAATGATGAAAGTAGCTAGTTTATTCATTATCTACCCTCCCTGTCACGTGTGTCCCGGTTATCTTTTGATCTTCCATCCTTACCATAACGCATTTCCACAGTAGGAATCTGCTCCGCAGCAGGTGCCGCCAGTTGGCCCGGCGCAGCGGGCTTGGTTGCAGATTGATCAACTTGATTGATCATCTTATCCAAAGGCAAATAAATCATGTTGTTGCCAGTCTTGGTATCTACCATCACTTTGCTGGTACTGGAGAATATTTGCTGCATAGCCTCCATATATAACCTGTCCCTGGTAATGGCTGGTGCTTTTTGATATTCGGTCAGCACTTGTTGGAAACGCGATGCACTACCCTGAGCGTTGGCAACAACACTGGCTTTATAGCCTTCTGCCTCTTGTATCATCCGGGAAGCTTCGCCACGCGCCTTAGGAATCACATCATTAGCGTAGGCTATACCTTCGTTTTTCAGTCGCTCTTTATCTTGCTTGGCTTTTTGCGCATCTTCAAAGACGGCCTGAACTTGCTCAGGCGCTTGCACGTTTTGCATGGTTACCTGAGCGACTTGCACGCCTGAACGATAAGCATCCAGAATTTTCTGCATGCCTGCATTCACATCCAAAGCGATTTTTTCACGGCCTTCATACAACACAAAATCCATAGAGCTTTTGCCGACAATCTCACGCACAACTGCTTCAGCCACCTGGCGTATCATCTCTTCCTGATCGCGGTTGTTATACAACCAATCAGCAGCATTATTCAATTTATATTGAACAGCAAATTGAATATCAACAATATTTTCATCGTCAGTCAGCATCAAAGATTCGCGTTCCTTGGAGCCTTTTTTGTAGCCGATTTCTACTGTCCTGACCTGAGATAAATTGACTATCTCATGACCTTGAACAGGGTAAGGCCAACGCCAGTTAAAACCAGCAGCCGTCTGATGACTGAATTTGCCAAATGTGGTAATGACAGCAGTCTGACCTTCTTGCACGATGAAAAAGCCACTGGATAACCAGACTAGGGCAATCACGGCAACAATCAGAGAGGCACCGATTTTAGCGCCTGCTGAATCTGGTGAAAAATTACCACCATTGCCGCCGTTATCGCCACCATTTTGCCCCAGTAAACGCCCCAATTTTTGGGTAAAGTCTTTCCAAAGCTGATCAAGATCAGGTGGACCTTCAGGTGGTTTCTTATTGTCTGGCTTATTATTGTTTTGGTTATTATTTTGCGAACCACGCCCCCATTGCGGATCATTTATGGACATGGTCAAACCAATTCTTTTGAGAAGTGAAACAAGCATTCTGTCGCTATCCAATGAATAGTGGGTTGGACTACTGAAAATCAAAGCGGGCATCAACTGCCTCTGGTGTTGCTGATTGCACAATGCCAGACATTTTTGCCGATGCGAACTCGGCTATGGATTCGCGTAATAAACCTATACCTGCTCCGGTGCGAGCACTCAAAAAAACCCTTTGGATTTTATCACACTCATCCACCTCGACCGATGGTTCCAGGCCAGCAAGATCTATCTTATTCCAAACCAGTATCTGTGGAATTTGATCAGCACCAATTTCCTGCAACACTTGATTGACTTGCTGAATCTGGTCGAAGCGCACAGGACTACTTGCGTCCACTACATGCAATAACAAGTCCGCGTGTATGGTTTCTTCCAACGTAGCCCGAAATGCAGCGACCAGTTGATGTGGCAATTCCCTAATGAAACCTACCGTATCAGAAATCACAATATTACCTGCGTCACCAAGATACAGGCGACGTGAGGTGGTATCCAGCGTTGCAAACAATTGATCAGCAGTATAGGCTCCCGCTTTGGTCATTGTATTGAACAAACTGGACTTACCAGCATTGGTGTAACCAACCAGAGAAACCGACAAGGTATTGCTACGTCCGCGGGAACGTCTTTGGGTTTCTCTTTGTTTATGCAGCTTGTCGAGCTTTTGCTTAAGCATTTTGACCCGATCGCCTAATAGACGACGGTCAGTTTCCAGCTGAGTTTCGCCTGGACCACGCAAGCCTATACCACCCTTTTGCCTCTCGAGATGCGTCCAGCCGCGTATCAAGCGCGTGGCCAGATGCTGCAACTGAGCCAATTCTACTTGCACCTTACCCTCGTGACTTTGGGCACGCTGGGCAAAAATATCCAGTATCAAACTGGTGCGGTCCACCACCCTGACCTTCAGGTGACGCTCCAGATTTCTTTGTTGCGCTGGAGAAAGTGCATGATTGAAAATGACTATATCCAGCGCAGCATCGGCGACAGCATGCGCAATCTCATCGGCCTTGCCGCTACCAACAAAAAAAGCAGCATCAGGACTGGATCGTTTGCAAGTGATGGTTGTGACGGGCTCCGCCCCCGCAGATTGCGAGAGCAAAGATAGTTCTTCCAGACTGGCGGCGAAGTCGTCCTTACCGAAATCAACGCCGACTAAAGCGGCGCGCATAGACGACTTCTTTATTTCGGTACTCAAAAATTACTCTGCCTCTGGCTCAGTGTTGATGCTGACAGCGCGCGCTGGCACAACGGTGGAGATAGCATGCTTGTAAACCATTTGGGTCACAGTATTACGCAGTAAAACCACATACTGATCGAAAGATTCGATATGGCCTTGTAACTTGATGCCATTGACCAGATAAATTGATACAGGAATATGTTCTTTACGCAAAGCGTTCAGAAATGGGTCTTGTAATAATTGCCCTTTATTGCTCATAACAGCTCCATTGTGTTGTTGTGATTAGGAGTTGGGGACTACTTATCAGAATACAAGTATTCCCAGAAGTTGATTACAAAGTAATGTAATCTATTTTTATCTTAATTGCATATCCCTTGCTTAAATTTCACTGCAAAAGGATATGAACCAAGCATTTTTTACATTTTGATACTTGCTTGCAAACTTACTTGGACGACTTATCAAACGGATTCTTGCCAGAACGCATTTCAATTCTCAAGGGAGTGCCAGTCAGCGAGAAAGTCTCACGGAAGTGTTTTTCAAGATAGCGTTTATATACATCGCCCACTGCTTCGAGCGCATTACCATGAATGACGATAATAGGTGGATTTTGTCCACCCTGATGGGCATACCGCAACTTGGGACGTATGGAGCCTTTGCGCTTGGGTTGCTGATGCTCTACAGCCTCAATCAAGGCACGCGTAAGTTTAGGCGTAGACAAGTTGACCATCGCAGCAGCGTACGCAGCATCAATAGACTTCATCAAAGGAGCGATACCAGTCGATTTGAGTGCTGAAATGAAGTGGAATTTGGCAAATGTCAGGAAATTCAGTTTGCGCTCAATATCCAGCTTGATTTCATCACGCCTGTCGCTTTGCAAGCCATCCCATTTATTGACGCCGACAACCAAGGCACGGCCAGACTCCAGGATAAACCCGGCGATATGTGCATCTTGCTCCGAAATATCTTGTTGCGCATCGAGCAGCAGCAACACCACATTGGCTTCTGACACAGACTGCAGGGTTTTAACGACAGAAAATTTCTCTATCGCTTCAAAAACTTTACCGCGACGACGGATACCTGCAGTATCTATCAGGGAGTAATGGACACCATCACGCTCGAACGGTATTTCTATGGAATCACGGGTAGTACCAGGCATATCAAAGGCAATCACCCTTTCTTCACCCAGCAAGGTATTCACCAAAGTCGATTTACCAACGTTAGGTCGGCCAACGATGGCAATCTTGATACCTCTGACATTGGGCTCAGGCTCTTCCACTTCTGGCGGACGCTGGGCAAAAGCGATATCAAGCATTTCTTCGACCAGATCCGACACGCCATCACCATGAGCCGATGAGATCACATAAGGATCACCCAGGCCCAACTCGTAAAAGTCTGCAGTGACCGAGGTATATTTCATACCTTCAGCCTTATTCACCACCAACATGACAGAACGGCCTGATTTGCGCAGGAAATCTGTGATGGTTTTGTCATGCGGCGTCAGGCCTTGGCGGCCATCGACGATAAAAACAACAACATCTGCTTCTGCCACAGCCTGTTTGGTCTGTTTGGCCATTTCATGCATGATGCCTTCTTTGGCGACAGGCTCGAAACCACCTGTATCAATCACCAAAAAGGGGCGTTCACCAACACGGCCTTCGCCGTAATGCCTGTCCCTGGTCAAGCCAGGCAAATCTGCGACCAAAGCGTCGCGTGAACGGGTGAGCCGATTGAACAGCGTGGATTTGCCGACGTTAGGTCGGCCTATAAGTGCGATAACCGGCTTCATTATTATTACTCGGTTGCAAGAGCAACCACTGATCCTGATTTTGTTTGAACGATCAGTTTAGCATCGACCACCAATGGCGCCGCTAAAATCTGACTACCATCGGTAGTAACACGTCCGATGAAAGAACCATCTTCCCTGGAAAGGAAGTGGACATAACCTGCGAAATCACCAACCGCCACTGCGCGGTCATATGAAATTGGGGCGGAAAGACGACGATAGCTGAGTTTATCATTACGCCAGGCACTTGCACCGCCACTACGCGCAAACGCGTTCACTGCACCAGCTACATCAGCAGCAAAGACGAAGCGTTCGTCAACACTGACACCAACTTCACTGGACAATGCCTTACTCCAGCGTAAAGCACCAGTACCTACATCAAAACAGGCGACCCTGCCCTGATAAGAACTGGCGCAAATATCACTACCCATGATCACGGGTGCACCAGAAACGTCAGCAACACGTTCGAGCTCAGTAGCCCCCTTAGGCTCACCTACCGTTGCTTCCCAGCGCAAGCCGCCATTATTTAATGCCAGTGCAGACATACGGCCACCAGGCATGGCAACAATTGCTTGCTGCTCATGTATCACGATGCCTGGGGCAAGACGCAAAGTCAAAGGTGGCAATGGACGCTCTATTGACCATTTACGTTCACCTGTCGTGAGATCATAAGCACTGACTTTGTTATCAATGCTGCGCACAACAACCAGGCCCTGACCGACGGCCGGGGCTGACAAAATCTCATTTGTGCTTTGCACTTTCCAACGCAATTTACCATCCAGGTCGAATGCCAGTACCTGGCCTTTTTCACCTGCAACTGCAACTGTCGTACCATCAACACCAACACCGGCGGTCAGGCGCATGCCAGCATTGATACGCCATACAGTACGGCCAGTCGCCGCTTCGATACGTGCCAGTGCTCCGTCAGCTGCTGCCACATAGACATTCTGCGCATATGCAGCAGGAGAAAAAACATAATTACCTGCAGTACCAATGGCAACAGTCCAGCTAGGCTTGATCGCCATCGTGGCCTTGATGTCAGTCAAAACAGCTGGCTGATTTTTTGCATCGGATTTCGATGAGAACGGATTCAGTGACGACAGTGTAGAACAGCCCGTCAAAGCCAGAAATGCAGACGATGCTACGAGCAGTTTGGCAGAAAATTGCATGTATGATTCCCCTTATTTACTGACAACTTTAGCATCTGTCACGCCACCGATCACATCCAACTTCATTTGCAAAGCCTGGCGACCTGGACTTTTATCCGACATTTTTTCTAAAGCTGACTTGTAAGCTGTACGTGCTTCTTCGATCTTATTTTGCGCGATGTAAATATCACCTTTAGCATCGAGCACGTCAGCGTCAAATTGCTCAGGGAAAGTGCCCGACAATTGCTTCAAGGCTTCGTCATAGGCTTTTTCATCCAGAGAAATTCCTGCCAGACGTATTTTGGCCAGTGCTTTGTATTCATCTGCCTTGGATGTATCAGCAACCCATTGCAACTGACTCTTGGCTGCTTTCAGATCATTCGCATCAAACGCACTCTTGGCAGCCACCAATGCAGCCATAGGCGCATACGAAGTAGAAGCAAATTTGGTTTTCAGATCTTCTGCTACTGCTTGTACTTTGGCATTATCTTTGGCAACAACCGACTTCTGCATTTCCTCATACAACTGGGAGGCTTGCAATGTCTGACTGTTTTGACGCGAGGACCAGGCAGTCCAGCCAGCGTAGGCGGCCAGGGCGGCGATAAGCACCCAGGTCGCCATATTGCCGTATTTTTTCCAGATTGCCTTGAGATTATCTAACTGCTCTTGCTCTTCTAAATTGTATGCCATAGCGTCTTCGTCTATCTATGTTATTAATATGTTCAATATGAATTAATGGTGCACATGGTGATGATTTGGATCATCACAGCAATCCGCGTCTGCACTACCGGCGATTTGATCGACCAGATAATCCACCGCAGTATCGAAGGGTACGTTGACCTGATTATTTTCAGTATCGCCAGCACGCAATTCTTTGATACTCACGGTATTATTATTTGCCTCATCTTCACCAATGATGACTGCATAAGCGGCACCGCTGACGTCAGCCTTCTTCATTTGCGACTTAAAACTGCCCACACCGTTGGCAGTTGCGCAATGTAACACAACATCCAGACCAGCATCACGCAAACGCTCACTTAATACCATGGCTTGCATTTGTGCTTCTGCACCCTGATGGACCAGATATGCATCGCACATTGCAGGTTGGTGTACGTCACCATTGGCTTTCATCAATTCCTGCAAACGTTCTATACCCATGGCAAAACCACAGGCTGGCGTTGGCTTGCCACCAAAAATACCGAACAAGGCATCATAACGGCCACCAGCACATACCGTGCCCTGTGAACCCAACTCGTCAGTAATCCACTCAAATACGGTACGATTGTAGTAATCAAGGCCGCGCACCAGACGGGGGTTGATCGTGAATGGAATGCTGTTGTGACGCAAAATCTTTTGCACACCCTCAAAGTGTGCCAAAGATTCAGCACCCAGATAGTCCAGCAATTTTGGCGCTGCATTGACCATCTCTTGCATGGCTGGGTTTTTGGTGTCCAGAATACGCAAAGGGTTGGTCAACAAACGCCTTTTTGCTTCCGCATCAAGAATGTCCTGATGTTGTTCAAAATAAGCGATCAATGCAGCCTTGTGCTGATTTCTTTCTTCTGCATCGCCTATGGAATTCAATTCCAGACGCACCTTATCCAAGCCCAGATCGTCCCAAAAACGCTGGCACATCATAATCAGTTCTGCATCAATATCGGGGCCGGTGAAGCCCAGCGCTTCAGCACCAACTTGATGAAATTGACGATAACGGCCACGCTGTGGTCTTTCGTGGCGGAACATGGGGCCGGTATACCACAAGCGCCTTGGGCCATCATAGACAAGATTATGTTCAATTGCAGAACGTACGACACCAGCCGTACCTTCTGGGCGCAAAGTCAGCTTGTCGCCATTCATGGAGTCTTCAAAGGAATACATTTCCTTTTCAACGACATCAGTTACTTCACCCAAACCACGCGCAAACAAATTGGTAGGTTCAACGATGGGAGTACGGATTTGTTGAAAGCCGTAACTCTTCAACACGGATTGCACAGTATTTTCAAACAACTCCCACAACGGGGCGTCATCCGGCAAAAGGTCGTTCATCCCTTTCACACCGGCTATTTTTTCTGCTTTTTTTATTTCCGACATGCTTGCTACCTGATTTAATTATTTATTACGCCATGCACTGGGGCATAGTGACTCTTGACATATTCCAGCACGATGTCCTGAAACTCTTCTGCAATGCGGTCGCCACGCAAGGTAAGCGCCTTGGCACCATCAATAAAGACCGGCGCTGCAGGTGACTCGCCCGTGCCTGGCAAGCTGATACCGATATTGGCATGCTTGGATTCACCCGGACCATTCACGATACAGCCCATGACTGCAACATTCATATTCTCAACGCCTGGATACTGACTTTTCCAGACTGGCATCTGATTACGCAAGAAACTCTGGATATCATCAGCCAATTCCTGGAATACAGTAGAAGTGGTTCTGCCGCAACCAGGGCAGGCAATGACCATAGGTGTGAATTTACGCAAGCCCATGGTTTGCAAAATCTCTTGTCCGACAATAACTTCCCTGCAGCGATCCCCACCCGGCTCTGGCGTCAGGGATATGCGTATGGTGTCGCCTATACCTTCTTGCATCAGCACTGACAGCGCCGCTGTCGAAGCCACAATGCCTTTACTACCCATGCCAGCCTCAGTCAGACCAAGATGCAAAGGATAATCGCAGCGTGCTGCCAATTCACGGTAAACCGCGATCAAATCTTGCACGCCAGATACTTTACAAGACAGAATAATCTTGTCACCAGCCAGACCCAACTCCTCAGCTTTTTGCGCACTTTCGATGGCAGAAGTGATCAAGGCTTGATACATCACTGCCTGCACGCTCCATGGCGCAGCACGTTTGGCATTGTCGTCCATGATACGTGCCAGCAAAGCCTGATCCAGGCTGCCCCAGTTAACACCTATGCGCACAGGCTTATCGTAGCGGCAAGCCATTTCTATCATCTGGGCAAACTGGGTATCGCGCTTGGCACCCTGCCCGACATTGCCGGGATTAATTCTGTACTTGGATAAAGCCCTGGCACAGTCAGGAAAATCATTCAGCAGAGTGTGGCCATTGTAGTGAAAATCACCTACCAGAGGCACATCGATATCCATTCTGTCGAGCTGCGCACGTATCGCCGGCACTGCCGCTGCGGCTTCAGCATTATTGACTGTGATGCGCACCAACTCAGAACCAGCCCTGGCCAATTCCTTGATTTGTATCGCAGTGCCGATCACGTCTGCTGTGTCGGTATTCGTCATGGATTGCACTACGACAGGAGCACCGCCACCCACAAGGACTTCACGGGTACCATAAACAACCTTGGCAGAACGGGATGCGCGTCTAAGCTTGGGACCAGAACCAATTTCTGATAAAAAATCCGTCATCTTTACTTCACATTCATATTAATGACATTACTATCTTTGCCCGGTGCGATCCCCATAGACTTGCCACGCAACCAACCATCCACACCAGCAGCATTGCCTATCCTGAGCTGCAGGGCTTCTTTCATGTCAAACACTTCTTCAGTGCCAGCCTTTGCCAGATGAGAAGTCACAATGCTGCCGTTTTCACGTTTTACCTGTATCCATGAATCCTGCCTGAACTTCAATTTCAGCTGATTATTAGCCGCATCTGCAGCTGGCAGTGCAGCCACCAAAGCAGGGACAGATGCCGGAGCTGGGGCTAGGGTTGGCGGTAGCGCCGGAGTAACTACAGCAGGCACAGTGCTTTGCTGCGCGGCTGCCGATACCGACGCGCCCTGCACTTCCTGCGTTTCAGACTTTACCTCATTGGCAGTACCAAGCACGGTGGGAATAGTCGATGCAGGGGATTTTTCAGCTTCCGGCCTTATAGTTGCAGGCAGAGTATTTTCCAGTGGTTTCTCAAGCTCAACATCAGGATTTTTTTTTGCTGGCTGAGCAGATATCAAATTCTTGAAATAATCATTCTGCTCGAGCTTTTGCACAACAACAAAAATAAGGGCACAAACTGCCAGCACAACAGCACCAATCACATATTTGCGATTATTGTTGGCATCCTGTCGCCCCAGGAAAGGCGTACGCGACTCCATGAATGGCGTTGCCAGGGTAGGACGCAAATATGCATCCAAACCGCCCAAACCTTTTTCTGGCAACGAATCGATAATTGGTGCAGGGTCGAGCTTGAGAAGCTTCGCATAAGAGCGCACAAAACCACGCACTATCACCATCTTGGGCAAATCATCGAACTGGTTATTTTCCAGCGCAAGTATTTGTCGCTGAGACAACTTGAGTTGATCTGCAACCTGTTGCAAACTCAAACCCAATTGAACACGCGCAGCAGACAGTTGCGCACCAGCAGTCTGCACCACAGACAAAACAGCTTTGTTCTCAACCGTCGAGGCCAAAGGTTCTACAGGTAAATTCGCGCCCGCATCACTCATCAAACACTCCACGTTGGTACAGAGAAAATTCTTTTGAATTTGGATGACGACGACGCAATTGTGTACCCAGGCTATTCAGTGCAGCCTCATCACCCAGTTTTTTTTCAATTTTCATGGCCAGCCACAATACATCAGCCGCCAACACTTCAAACTTAAGCACACGACCGATATAAAACCGCGCTTGCTTGTATTCACCACGGTTGTATAACACCTGAGCCAGATTAGCATTAATCAGAGGATTGCCCGCATCTTCGCGCAGACCTTGCATAAAATAACGCTCAGCACCAATCGGGTCCTTCATACGCAAGCTACACAGCCCGGCATTATTCAATGCTTTGACTGGAGCATTATAGGCAGGGTCCTTGATAGCAGTTTCAAGATAAACCAGGCCTTGCTTTTCGCGACCGTTCAGGCACAAGAACCAACCATAATTATTACCTATGTCACTATTGCCAGGTGACAGTTTCAGTGCATGCAAAAAATTATCTTCAGCTAACTGCTTATCGCCCATGTCCATGAAAATCAGTGCGCGCAAACTAAAAGCATCAACCAAATCAGGTGAAATCAACAAGGCCTGACGTATCTCTTCCAAGGCAACTTTCTGCTGTCCTTGCTGATAATAGCCAATGGCTAACTCCATCCGTA
Organism: Burkholderiales bacterium; assembly: GCA_016200895.1. Classification (GTDB taxonomy): domain Bacteria; phylum Pseudomonadota; class Gammaproteobacteria; order Burkholderiales; family Burkholderiaceae_D; genus Undibacterium. Next base: position 93,312 of record JACQDX010000057.1, on the reverse strand, counting down.
TAGATGCACGTTTTCGCGCTTCCTGCTTTTCAGCAGACATGTTTTGCTCAGGTCTGTCACCCTCCAGGCTTTTGGTTGCACATGCAGACAAAGAGAGTGCCATCACTGCAAGCACCCCGGTCAAAAAACACTGACGCATTTGAAAAATTTTCACTGAGTGATCTCCACGATCTTGCCAAAATTTTCGCCGAACTTCTTTTGATATTCCGCCATCTTTTGCATACGCTCTTGCACGCGCGTTCTGTCTTGCACTTCACCAGCCAATTGACCACAAGCCGCGTCAATATCATCACCGCGGGTTTTGCGTGTGGTCGTTACCAAGCCTGCATCCAGCAAAATCTGGGCAAAAGCTTTAATGCGCGGATTGGCCGATCGCTTCAGGCCAGATTCTGGAAAAGGGTTAAAAGGAATCAGATTAAACTTGCACGGCACATCGCGCACCAGCTCTATCAATTCTCTTGCATGTGCATCAGTGTCATTGACACCATCAAGCATGCAATATTCAAACGTCACAAAGTCGCGTGGCGCAAATTCCAGATAACGCTTGCAAGCCGCCATCAACTCTTTCAAGGGATGCTTCTTGTTCAGCGGTATCAGGCTGTCACGCAAAGTATCATTCGACGCGTGCAAAGACACTGCCAGCGCCACCGGACATTCTTGCGACAGCTTATCTATCATGGGGACAACACCACTGGTAGACAGCGTCACACGGCGACGCGACAAGCCATAGGCATTATCATCGAGCATGAGGCGCAAGGCAGTCACAGTTGGTTCAAAATTCAGCAAAGGCTCACCCATACCCATCATGACCACATTGGTGATCTGACGTTCGCCCTTGTGGCCGGGAGCAATACCTTTGGTCTTGCGCAATTCAAATTCTGCCATCCAGAGCTGGCCGATAATTTCGCCCACACTCAGGTTGCGGTTAAATCCTTGTTTGCCAGTAGAACAAAAGCGGCAATTCACAGCGCAGCCTGCCTGGGTAGAAATACACAGGGTGCCACGATTTTCTTCGGGGATAAATACAGTTTCCACAGCATTACCCTGGCCGACATCCACCAGCCATTTTCTAGTGCCATCTGTGGAAGTATGGTCACTGATCACGGCGGGAGCGGCAATCATGGCTCGCGTAGCGAGCTTCTCACGCAGGGATTTCGCGAGGTCGGTCATTTCATCAAACGAACTGGCTCCAAACTGGTGTATCCAGCGTTGCAATTGTTTGGCACGAAACGGTTTCTCACCCAAGTCGCCGCAATACGCAACGAGCTGTGCTGGATCCAGATCCAATAAATTTGTGAGTACCGTCATGATCTTCTCTTTCACCCCTCATACAGCACCAGACCGTATGAGGTGTATATCTTAATTCTTTATTCCGTTACATGCAGACAAAGTCTGAATTAACGGGAATAAACGTTCAACGCTGGGAAGTAGTAAGCGATTTCCACAGCAGCTGTTTCTGGAGCATCGGAACCATGAACAGCGTTAGCATCGATAGAATCAGCGAAGTCAGCACGGATAGTGCCAGCATCGGCCTTCTTAGGATCTGTCGCGCCCATCAGGTCACGGTTTTTCAAAATTGCGCCTTCACCTTCCAGGACTTGAATCATTACAGGACCGGAGATCATGAAATCAACCAGATCCTTGAAGAAAGGACGTGCGCTGTGAACAGCATAGAAGCCTTCAGCTTCAGCACGGGACAACTGTGCCATACGGGCAGCAACTACTTTCAGGCCAGCGCCTTCAAAGCGGCTGTAAATTTGACCGATGACGTTTTTTGCAACTGCATCAGGCTTAATAATAGACAATGTACGTTCGATAGCCATCTAAAAACTCCAATAAAAAGAAAGGGTTAAGAAAAATTTCGAGAATTCATCTAACCTTAGATTTTACCATGAAACCACCATCCCAGATATGTCTTTCAAGAAATACAATTGGTCGCAGACTGAATCAATTGAACTTTTATTATCTGAAATAAGGATTTCATTACATCAAGGCAAATCCACAGTTAATTGTTATCAATATTGGTGGATTTGCGGCTGCAAAATCTAGATCAGATCAAAAACTGCCATGGATTCCACGTGGGAAGTATGCGGAAACATATTGATGACACCAGCACTGCTGAGGCGATAACCAGCCTGATTGACCAGCATACCGGCATCTCTGGCCAGGGTGGAGGGGCTGCATGAAACATAGACCAGGCGCTTGGGCTTTAATTCAGGCGCAATTTCACCCAGATCAATCAGCGCCTGACAAACAGCCATGGCACCATCACGTGGTGGATCGATCAAAAAGCGGTCAAATTTGCCCAGCTTGACAAAATCTTGCGCAGTTACTTCGAACAAATTGCGCGTACTAAATGATGTCTTGCCGGCCAGCCCATTGTGTTTGGCATTTTCCAAAGCGCGCTCCGTCAGAGTATCGCTACCCTCTATACCAACCACTTCCTTCGCCAGGGTGGCAATGGGTAACGTAAAATTACCCAGACCACAGAACAGGTCGGCAATACGTTCATCTTTTTGCACATCCAGCATGCGCAAGGCGCGCGCCACCAGCACACGGTTGATATGGTGATTAACCTGGGTGAAATCAGTGGGCTTGAAAGGCATTTTCACACCAAATTCTGGCAGCAAATAATGCAAATCACTAGTCGCGGGATAATAAGGCTCGGCAGTATCCGGCCCCTTGGTTTGCAACCACCATTGCACCTGATACTGGTCGGCAAATGCCTTCAATTTAACTTCATCATCCTTGGTCAACGGCGCCATGATGCGCAAGACCATGGCAGTGACGCCCTCGCCTATCGCCAACTCAATTTGCGGCAAAGCCTCAACGATAGATAATGAAGCCACCAGACCACGCAAAGGCATGAGCATTGCAGAAACATGCGCAGGCAATATCTCACAGGTTTCCATATTCGCGACATAGCGCGATTTTTTCTCATGAAAACCGACCAATACTGTGCCTTTTTTGATCACATGACGCACTGACAGGCGGGCACGGTAACGGTAACCCCAGGTCGGCCCTATGATAGGCCGCAGCATGATATCGGATTTGATCTTACTGATATGCCAAAGATTATCTTCCAGCACGCGCTGCTTCATGGCAACTTGAGCACTGGCATCCAGATGCTGCATGGAGCAACCGCCGCAAGTACCAAAAAATTCACATTTAGGCGCCACCCTTTGCGAAGACTCGCGGACCAGACTCATCATGGTCGCCGCTTCCCAACTGGCTTTTTTCTTGTAAGTACTAAATTCCACTAACTCACCCGGCAGTGCGCCATCAACAAAGACTACCTTGCCAGTAGTGCCATCTTCATTTTGCAAATTACCGACGCCGCGTGCGTCCATATCTAAAGAGCGAATTTCTATTGTATTCATGGAAATTGGTGGCGCAAAACACATCACGCCGATGGGGAAGTGAGATTTAAAAGACGGAATTATAAGAGATGCGCGGACGCGCACCTCAAGAAATATGTAAATTGACCAAAGAATGCGGATTAAAGTACGGAGTCGCGCCCCACGCCACGGGATGCAAATGAGCGCTTGAGCTTGATCAGCGCCTCCTGTTGAATCTGACGCACACGCTCACGGGTAATGCCCATTTCATCGGCCAGGGTTTCCAGGGTTGCCGGATCATCATTATCCAGACCAAAGCGCCGCACGATGACGATGCGTTGCTTATCAGGCAATTTAGACAACCAATCCCTGACCAAAATAGTCATTTCATGTTGTTCAGCACGGATATCTGGCGCGTCATCACTATCGCCGGGCAACATATCCATCAGACTGGACTGAGGATCATTGTCCAGTGGCGTATCAAGGGAAGTTGCATGCTCCGACAGAGTCAGAATATCCTGCACTTCATATACTGGTCTATCGACCAACAGAGCAATATCTTCCAGCGCAGCATCCCTGCCATCGCGTCTTTGTGACTCAAGGTGGTACTTTGCCCGCAAGATCTGGTTCAATTCACGCACCATGTGTACCGGCAAGCGTATGGTCCTGGCTTGATTCATGATGGCGCGCTCTATACTTTGACGTATCCACCAGGTTGCATATGTTGAAAAGCGAAAGCCTCGTTCAGGCTCAAATTTATCTATGGCATGCATCAAGCCCAGATTGCCCTCTTCTATCATATCGAGCAAGGCAACGCCACGATTGATATAGTGCTTGGCAATCGACACAACCAGGCGCAGGTTGTGCTCTATCATCTTTTGCCTGGCCTCAAAATTACCTTGCTTGGCCAGCGTTGCGTAATGCAATTCTTCAGCCGAGGCAAACAAGGGCCGCGTACCTATCTGATTCAGATAATATTGAGTGGTATCTGTAGAAAGTTCGGCAGCAAGAACATTTTTTAGCTCGTCAATAGGGGCAACAATCAGTGCAGCCGGGTCTTCACTCTGCTCGTCTTGCCCTTCCTGCGTCAAATCAGCTGCATCATCAATGTCCGCAGCATCGGAAGCAGGATGAGCGTCTCCATCGGCAGCATCGGCAGACATGTCCGATTCATCGCTAACGGCAGAATTTTCCAGCTTATATGTGCTTAAATTGTTATGCATGATCTGTGCTAGTTTGCGAGTCCGGTAAGTGATTCTTGCTTGAACAAATTATTTCTAAAAAGGCCAATATTAATTTACCAATACAGTTTTTCTGAAAATACCTACACAAAAAGCTGTCAATTTGCACAAAACATCTAGACTTGCTGCATCTTCACAACAAACCAGCGCAATGACTTAGAAAATGAGCTAGCGAGCTGGCAGGTATCTCGCCGGATCAACTGGCTTACCCTGCACCCGGATTTCAAAATGCAGCTTCACTGTGTCACTGTCAGAATTTCCCATTTCAGCAATTTTTTGACCTTTACCTATGCTCTGCCCCTCTTTAACGAGTATGGACTTATTATGCGCATAAGCTGACAGCAAGGTGCTGGTGTGTTTAATAATCACCAGATTACCATAACCACGAATACCACTGCCCGCATATAAAACTTTGCCTGCACCTGCCGACAGAACATCTTGCCCCATCTTGCCAGCAATATCGAAGCCCTTGTTCTTAACATCGTCAAATGTCGCCAGGACTTTACCGTCTGCAGGCCATATCCAGTCAACATTTTCAGATTCGGCAGATGCTGGCTCTGTCACCTTGGTTGGCGCAGTGGTTTCTGACTTTGTTTCAGACTTAATTACTGGCACTGTCGGTGTAACAGATGCCACTACCGCCGCATCTGTTTTCTGCAACTCAGCAAGGTTGGCCTCCGAAAATGGGCGTTTATCGCCACGGGGGCTTGTTTTGTTAGTAGCAGCATTCACTGGCAGAGGCTTGACTTCAATCCCAGTATTCGATGCCACTCCTGTCGTCTGCGCCCCCTGAGTACCATCTGGCGGTGCTACCCGCAATATCTGGCCTACCTTGATATCATTCGGATTTTTCAAGTCATTCCAGGCAACCAGATCGCTATAACTTTGACCATGGTCAAGGGCGATTCTGTAAAGGCCGTCACCACGTTTGACCACGTAAGTACCGCGCGTATTATCCGGGGTTTTTGCAACAGGCTTGATAACTTCAACAGGAGGAGGCTCAACAGGCCGCGGATCAAATCCTCGCTCTACCACTGGCGCTTTATTCTGTATGCCGGTAGTACACGCGGCCATGGCTGCAAGTACCGTTATTGCCAAGCCAGTTTGTAATATTTGCTGTATTTTCTTCATTTCTTTTTTTAATCTATCAAATTCATTATCGCAGGGAGCAAAGCTAAATTACACCAGGATGCAAGGGTACGAAATGGCAGGATTCCATCACAGAACTATTCCATTCGTAAGTGGATACTCGTTCTATCAATTGCAATACCTGATTACGCCCGCCTACCGGAGCAACCAGTCTGCCACCTACTCGCAACTGCTTCAGCAAGGTCTGCGGCACTTCCATTCCTGCGGCTGCCAATATGATACCGTCAAACGGTGCCTCACCCGGTAAACCCAGCATGCCATCACCATATAGAAGTCTGATATTAGCGATGCGCATAGGGCGCAAATTGCTTTTAGCCAGTTCATGCAGGGCCTTGATGCGCTCTATTGAATATACTTCTTTGACCATGACTGACAAGACTGCAGCCTGATAGCCACAGCCAGTACCAATTTCGAGTACACGCTCAAGTTTGCCACCATTGCGCATTATCTCCAGCATGCGGGCAACAATGTAGGGTTGCGAAATAGTTTGGTGATGACCTATGGGCAAAGAAGCATCAATATAAGCCTGACTGGCCATGCCGGATTCTAAAAACAAGTGTCTGGGTACTGCTTGCAGGGCTGCAAGCACGGTCGCATCTTTGACTCCTTGTTGCGCAACACGGGCAACCATGGCCCGTCTTACACCTTCAGATACCAAGGGGCCGGACAACAGGGATGGTGACAAACCTGATGAAGAGCCTGCAGCGCCCTGCGGAACATGCAATTGCTGCGATTTCGCAGCTTTGGCTGCGGCAACCCCACTCAAATGATGTGCTGCGTTACGCATGGCAGTTTGCGGCATGGCTGTATGCCGCACTGCCCCACCACCAACTTTGTCTTTTTGGTTAACCACGGAAGACAAGGTTAAAGGGAAACGCTTATCCTTGGTCGTCATGCAAAATCCATATCCAGTTCAGCCAACTGCCGCGTATTAGTCAAATCTATCTGCAGAGGCGTCACTGAGACGAAATGTCTGGACGTTGTATCAAAATCCGTTCCTGCACTGGCATCCCGTGCCGCGCCTGGTGGGCCTATCCAGTAAATATTCCTGCCATGCGGATCCGTCATGTGGATGACGGGCTCAGATGTATGACGCTTACCCAGACGCGCCTTGCGCACGCCCTTGATCTCATCAAAGGGTAGATTCGGTATATTCACATTCAGCAAGTACGGGCTAGCCAGCCCCGGAAAACCACGTTTCACCATGTCAAGCGCAATACGGGCAGCTGCGTCCAGATGCGTCCAGGCTTTTTCAGTTTGTGAAAAAGCGATCGCAGGAATGCCAAATAAAAACCCTTCAGTTGCTGCAGCAACAGTCCCTGAGTACAAGGTATCGTCCCCCATATTCTGCCCCTGATTGATGCCTGAGACTATCAGATCAGGTTTACCTTTCATGATGGCGGTCAGGGCAATGTGTACGCAGTCAGAAGGAGTACCATTCACAAAATAAAAACCATTGCTGGCACGCTGCACACTCAATGGTCTGTCCAGCGTCAATGCATTCGACGCCCCGGAACGATTACTGTCGGGCGCCACTACGGTTACCTCGGCTATCGATGCCATGGCTTCAGCCAGCGCCACGATACCTGGAGCCAGATAACCATCATCATTACTGATCAGAATTTTCATGCTTTGTATTCTACCTGATGCTGAAATATAAATTTCTACAGAGAACAGATTTTTACGGCATAATCACAAAATCAAACGGTCGTACTATTTTATGGAGACACTAAAATGAAAGCTGTTGTTTGCAAGGATTGGGGATTGCCAGACACTTTGGCGATAGTAGACTTACCAGATTTGTTACCGGCACCCGGCCAGGTTGCCATCAACGTCAAGGCGGCTGGTGTCAACTTCCCGGACGTGTTGATCATACAAAACAAGTACCAGTTCAAACCTGAGCTGCCATTTACCCCCGGCAGTGAATTGTCCGGGATCGTGTACGCAGTTGGTGAAGGTGTCAGCCATATCAAAGTTGGCGACAAGGTGATTGCCTTTATCGGTAATGGTGCATTTGCACAACAGGTAGTTGCCCCTGCCAACGCCGTCATGCCCATGCCACCTGGCATGGACTTTGATATTGCCGCAGCGATTACCCTGACCTACGGCACATCCCACCATGCAGTAGTTGATCGCGCCCAATTGAAAGCTGGAGAAACCATGCTGGTGCTGGGTGCCGCAGGTGGTGTCGGTCTGGCGGCCATAGAAATTGGTAAAGCCTTGGGCGCACGTGTGATTGCGGCTGCATCCACCGATGAAAAACTGGAAGTTTGTAAACAACATGGTGCCGATGTCACCATCAATTACAGCAACCAGGACTTGCGCGAAGCTATCAAGGCAGCCACTGAAGGTAAAGGCCCGGATGTTATTTATGATCCGGTAGGCGGAATTTATGCAGAACCGGCTTTCCGCTCGATAGGCTGGCGAGGCCGCTATCTGGTGGTGGGTTTTGCCAATGGTGAAATACCCAAGCTGCCTTTAAATCTGACCTTACTGAAAGGGGCTTCGCTGGTTGGGGTGTTCTGGGGTGAATTCGCCAAGCGCGAACCCAAAGCCAATCTGGCTGCCATGCGTGAATTGATGGGCTGGCTGCATGAAGGAAAAATCAAGCCACATATTTCTGGCCGCTATGCACTTAAAGACACTCCAGCAGCCTTGAATGACCTGGCGGCGCGCAAGGTCACTGGCAAGATAGTCATACAACCTGAAAAATGACGTAGTGCAAGATAGTACAAGACTTATCAGACCTCACTTAAGCGTGAGGTCTTTTTTTTGCAAAAAACCTACTTTTTAACGGGTATTGGCCGTATCACCCAACCAATAACGATTGATATCCTTTATACCCCATTTGGCGGCATCTTCTCGCGTAGCTATCTTGTCATTGCTCCCCATCCGGGATAAGTCGATCAGCTCAGGCGTAATATAAGCCATGGATTTAGCTGAAAAAAAGACTCTTACCTTGGGTAGCAACAGCGACTTGCCCACTTGTTGCTCGACCACCACGGCCAGCCGGCCAGACTCCAGTTTTACCAGTGTACCCACAGGGAAAATACCTATGCTTTTGACGAAAGCCTGGAATATTTTCTCATCAAAATGACCTGTGCTCCATTCTGCCATTTTGCGTAAAGATTCTGCTGGACACCAGCCTTGCTTATAGGGACGGTCAGAGGTAATCGCATCGTAGACATCACAGACTGCCCCCATGCGTGCGTACAAGCTTATTTCGTCACCCTTCAAACGTCTGGGGTAACCTGTGCCATCTATTTTTTCGTGATGGTGCAGGCATACATCAAGGGCAATAGCACTGACGCCCTTGGCTTCTTTCAACATGTTGTAACCGGCCATGGGATGTTCCTTGACTGAAACGAATTCAGCATCAGTCAGTTTGCCCGGTTTATTCAAAATGTCGGCATCCACCATCATCTTGCCTATGTCATGCAGCAAACCTGCCAGGCCAGCTTCCCTGGTCGTTTCTTCAGACAAACCCAGTTGCTTTGCCAATGCCACCATCAGAGCGCATACGGCAATCGAATGCATATAGGTGTAATCATCCTTGGTCTTCAATCTGGCCAGACCGATCAGGGCACCGGGATTACGCATGACAGAATCAGCGATCTCTTCTACCATGGTCTGCGCATTGCCAACATCAACCACCTTACCCATGCGAGCTTCATTGAACATGGTAAACACGGCTTGCTTGGATTTACTGACTATGGCTGAAGCGCGTCCCAATTCATCATCCATGGAGACAGCGCTAATTTGACGGGGAGGAACTATTGAAGCAGACGGAGGTTTTGGAGTGAATTCAACAGGAGGCTCAGTTGGCGGTTTTTCTACTCCTTCCTGCAAGACATCCAGTCCCCTACTGATGTCTATCCAGGCATGACGAATTCTGGTTGCCTGGATTTTTTTTAATTCTTCAGCGTCTGCCAGAATAAAAGACTTTTGCCAGAAGGGTGTGTCTATCCAGGAGCTACATAGCTCCTGCACATACATGCCAACCCTCAGTTGAGCAATTTCAATTTTCTTTAACATAGGCAGGAAAAATTGTAGATTGGATAAGCAAATAAAGCTTCAAAATATGTCATCCGATTATTCTACAAAGCTAGTCCACAAGCCAGCAGTTAAAGCAACATATTACAAAATTTTTCTTTCAGGCAAGTTATTCAGCAAATTCATGGGCCGGAAAAAGTCCTGCATGGTTTTATTGCCAATAAAACTCAGGTTATAAGGATGCTCAGCACAAATTTGCTCATAAAGCGCAGCCTCAGGCATAGCACGCAATTGCTCGGCAATCTTGCCCCATAAAACCAGTACTGCTGGCCGGATTGCATGTGCTTTCTGATATTGATGTAGCGCAGATAAAACTGTTTGCAAAAATGGTTGCCATGCCTTCGCATCTTTTGCAGGGGCAGTATCTTCACGAAACACCAGACTGGCATTCAATAACAAGAATCCTTGCGCGATGAGGTTTTTCTGCAAATCATCCAGTGTCAGCACAAAACCGTTCTCTGGCTTGCGCGCCAGTCTTGCGACAGCTGCCATGGCATCTCCTGCCGTTGCCTCTTGCTGCAAATGGGCAGAAGTCACTAACAACATCTTCATGAAATTACGCAAGGACGTGGCACGATTAACTTTTTTAGATAAGCCACCGCCCTCTTCATCTGACCACAGGCTTTTTACCGCGCCATCCATAAAACAATAACCTGTTGCACTATCTGCGCGTGGATATGGTCCTTCGCCCATCAAGATATAACGCACATCATCCATAGGCATGGAGAAGGCAGCAAATAATCTGGCCTGATTGGGCAGATAAACGGAAGTCGTTAAACCTGCGAAATAATTTGGATTTGCAATATGTACTTGCTGCAATCCTGCCTCTATCACAGGTCGCCAGGATGAATGTGCCTGTTCAATAGCTAAACGCACATCGTCAGGACATGCTTCTTGCCATGAACTCATTGCTGCCCACCCGGCATGGCAGATGGCAGGGAAGCGGTAGGCAGACCTGGTGTCACCATTGGTGGTGGCGGGCTACTTATCGGCCCACCTGGCGCATCATTATGCTTGGCTGAAGGGAATGCTACAGGTGCCACTTGCGGCGGTACGGTATTGGCCTGGTTCAAAGGCGGTATCTGTACCGGCCCACGATTCATGTCGGGCATTTGCGGCATTTCAACACGGCGCATGATTCCCGATTCAGAAACCATCACATATTGTTCATGTACTTCTTTCAAAATCACGCCAGGAGCGACTTCCTTATCCATGGCGACAGCAAGTGCTGGTTTGCCATTGGCACTGATGATCGCAAGACTCTTTTCAGCCCGCTTCGCCAGGACTATACCTTTTAATTGATAATTAGTGGCAGCAGCCTGCATTGCCTGGCTATTGCCGAAAATGCCACCCCATTGCCCGGTTCCCGGCTCATAGCTGTTTTGCTGAAACCCTGCAGCAACTGCCCTGGCCTGAGGCTTGAACAAACGCAGAGCCCAAAAGCTCAGAGTCGCACAAAGTGCGATGAATACAATAAACGTCACAAGGACAGGTAAGCGTTTCATTTTTATCCTTTTAGCGTACCAACTGATTTATTTCTATGATAGGCATCAATACCGCGAGTACGATGAGCAAGACCACGATCCCCATGGTCAAAATCAATACCGGTTCCAGCAAGCCTGCCATGGTCATCGCCCTGCGTTCCAGGTCTTGTTCCTGGGTATTCGAAGCACGTTCCAGCATAGCTGGCAACTCACCAGTCACTTCGCCCGCACGTATCATGTGTATCAGCATAGGCGGGAAATGCTTGTGCGCCGACAAGGCACGTGCCAGACTAACACCCTCCCTGACGCTGGCCGTTGCCTCCTCTACCTGCGCACGCATGGCCACATTCGAGAGAGTTTCACGGCTGGTTTGCAAAGCCTGCAAGATGGGGACACCAGACCCGGTGGTAATCGCCAAAGTGCTGGCAAACCTGGCCGTGTTCAGGCTACGTTCAAATTTGCCGTACAAGGGTGCATTCAATAACCAGCGGTGCCAGCGCATCTTGAAGTCAGGATTACGCAGCGCCAGGCGCCATAAAGAAAAAGCAGCAGCAGCCAGTATGGCTACTATCCACCCATAAGCACGTACAAAGTCAGATATCGCCAGCATCACCAGCGTCAGGAAAGGTAATTTCTGCTTGGTATTGGCAAATACAGAAACGATTTGCGGCACCACATAGGTCAGCAAAAAAATCACAATGGCAAAAGCCACCACTGTCACAATCGCCGGGTAGGTAAACGCCAGCCTGACTTTTTGTACCAGTGCATTACGTCTTTCTATGTAATCGGCCAACCGCGACAGTACGCGCGACAAATGCCCGATGTGTTCACCTGAAGCCACCAAAGCACAATAGATGTCTGCAAAATCATTGGGATGCTGCTTCAATGCATCTGACAATGAATTACCGGCCATGACTTCAGAGCGTATCGAGCCGACCAGGTCACGTACATAGGTACGTTCCGACTGCTCGAGCAAGGCAGATAAAGACTGCTACAGCGGCAAACCGGCTTCAAGCAGGCTGGACAACTGCCGGGTAAACAAGGCATTTTCCACCGTCGACAAGTGGTCGCCAAACAAGCTGGTTTTGCGCTTGCCGCCGGCATCCATCTGACTGGCGATGGATTCCACACTGACAGGCACCAGACCCTGGGCACGCAAGTCACTGCGTGCCGACCTGGCACTGTCAGCATTCAATACCCCTTTGCTGGTATGGCCAGTAATATCAACAGCCTCATATCGAAATGCTGGCATGTACTTATTCCTTCGTCACGCGCAACAACTCTTCTGGCGTAGTGACACCAGTTTTCAGCCAGCGCTCGCCGTCTTCACGCATGGTTTTCATTCCATCGGCCTGTGCCGCTTTGCGCACTTCAGCTTCTGCCGCTTCATGGTGTATCTGGGCACGGATTGCATCTGTAGTTTGCAACAATTCATAGACACCAACACGTCCCTGATAACCTGTATGGCCGCAATGCTCGCAACCGACTGCATGCCAGGCACCTTCTTTTTCAACACGGCAATGAGTACACAATTTGCGCACCAGTCGCTGTGCAACAACTCCAAGTAATGAGGATGATAACAGGAAGGGTTCTATACCCATGTCCAGCAAGCGCGTAACCGCAGCAGCAGAGTCATTGGTATGTAAGGTTGCCAGCACCAAATGACCTGTCAAGGATGCCTGTACTGCAATTTGCGCAGTTTCCAGATCGCGTATCTCACCGATCATGATGACGTCAGGATCTTGTCGCAAAATTGCGCGCAAGGCTTTGGCAAAAGTCATTTCGATTTTTGCATTCACCTGAGTCTGACCAACGCCAGCTAACTCATACTCGATAGGATCTTCTACCGTCAAAATATTGGTCGTGCCTGCATTCACCCTGGACAGAGCCGCATACAAAGTGGTGGTTTTACCCGAGCCGGTTGGCCCCGTCACCAAGACGATACCATGCGGTTGTGCGATCAGCTTGTCAAATTGCGTCAACACATCGGCACTCATACCCAGATGACTCAGATCCAGACGTCCTGCTTCTTTATCCAGCAAACGCAGTACGGCACGTTCACCGTGACCGGTTGGCAAAGTAGAGACCCGCACATCGACGGGCTTGCCACCTATGCGCAAAGTAATGCGGCCATCTTGTGGCAAGCGTTTCTCGGCAATATCCAGTTGTGCCATGATCTTGATACGCGAAATCAGGGACGCATGAATTGCTTTCTTGGGACGCACCACATCACGCAAGGCACCATCAACACGGAAACGAACGACAGAAATCTGCTCAAACGGCTCGATGTGTATATCTGATGCACCGTCACGCAAAGCCTGTGTCAGCAGTGCATTGATCATGCGTATGACTGGCGCATCATCAGCCGATTCAAGCAAATCCTCAATGGCTGGCATATCCAGCATGAGCTTGGCCAGGTCCAAGTCAGACTCAACTTCGCCCACGACATCGGCGGCATCGCCACCAGAACCAGCATAGGCCTTGGCAATCGCCTCAGACAATTCTGTATGGGGCAACATGACCAGTTTGACCTTGCCAAACTTGCGCCCGACTTCAGATATCGCTGCAGATGGCGTCATCTTGGAAATCTGGATTTCAACGACACCATTGACAACAGCATGGTCCCTGACGGCAAGCACAGAGAAATCCCTGGCAAAACCATAAGGCAATAAACGATGATCAAGCATGGCTTATTTGCCTTCCTGGCCTGCCGTTGGTTTCTCAGGAGAGACTACCAGCGGCGTAACCAATAATTTCCCTTTTTCTGGCGTAGGCAGCAAGCCATCATTTGCTACGTCTTTGGATGGTGTGATCTGCGCGCGCATATAATCGTAACGGTCCATGGAGACATTATTGCTTTGCTCGGCACTACGAATCACCGTAGGGCGCAAAAACACCATCAGGTTAGTCTTGGAGCGCTTACTGGTCTGGTATTTGAACAGGTTACCAATGAAGGGAATATCACCCAGGCCAGGTACTTTTTCCCCACCATCCGTCGTACTATCTTCAATCAAGCCACCCAGCGCAATGATCTGGCCGTCATCCACCAGCACATTGGTGGTGATGGAACGTTCCTTGGTAATAATACCTGCGGCATTGGTTGTATCATCGACACTCGATACTTCCTGATAAATCGCCAGCTTGACTGTGCCACCTTCAGAAATTTGCGGCTTGATCTTCAGCTTTATACCCACTTGTTTGCGGTCTATGGTCTGGAATGGATTGACACCTGCCGTACCGCTAGATGCAGTCGTGAACTGACCAGTAATCAGCGGCACATTTTTACCAACGATAATATTCGCTTCTTCATTATCTAGCGTGACTATGTTCGGTATCGACAAGACGTTGGCATTGCCATCAGTCTGCAGTACACGTGCCAAGGCACCCAGGCCCAATTGACCATTGACCTGCTTGAATATACCCAGGGATAAACCAGCACCTGGCAACACCGACCCTACAGTTGCCGCATTACCCGCAGCAAGATTAAGCAGGTTATTACCTTTGGTAGAGAATGACGTTCCGCCGCCTACACGGTAATTACTGGTGCTATCACCCGACAAACCCATCCATTGCACACCCAGTTCATTCGATTTGTCGGCACTAATCTCAACAATCAGGGCTTCTACATATACCTGCGCGCGACGCGCATCAAGTTGCTCAATAACAGTGCGCAAGTTGCGGTAGACTGGCTCACTGGCAGTAATGATCAGAGTATTTGTGGCAGCATCAGCCTGGATATAACCAGCGGCGCCACCGCCACTGGAGCTACCGCTGGTACTGTTATTACTGAATGACGGCATGCTGGTTTGTGTGCTGCCGGTCGTGTTTGCAGCAACAGGGCTGTTCGTGCCATTGGCTGTACTGCCCGCATTGGAAATAGTGCTGCTGGAACTGCGTGAAGAAGAAGTATCGCCGGTCACGATGGAGCGCAAGGTTTGTGCCAGTTTCTCTGCTTCAGCATTCTTTAAATAAACTACATGAACATTGCCAGGTTGCGATGTAGGCTGATCAAGCTTGGCGATCAGGGACTTGATCTGGTTTGCCTTGGCAACTGATGAAGCACGTACCAGGATGGCATTGGAACGTGGGTCAGCCAGCAATACTGGCTTGGTTGGGTCAGCACCACTACCACCTGAGTCGATGACCTTGGCGACCATGGCAGCGATGTCAGAAGCAATCGCATGCTTGACCAGTATCACATCCATATCTGTCGTGGCTGGCACATCCAGCGCAGCGATGATCTTGTTCAGGCGCTTGATATTGTCAGCATAATCGGTGATGACGACCGTGTTATTGCTGGGGTTGCCGTTGATCGTATTATTCGGTGAAATCAGCGGACGCAATATCGTCACGATATTGGCGGAAGATTCATAATTCAATTTATAAATCTGGGTGACAACCTGATCGCCCTTGGCAGTTTCAGATCTTTCTGAACTGGTATTTTGGGTAGGCCCTGGCTGCAACTTGGCATCTGATTCTGGCACCACCTTGGAATAACCGTCAGCCGTCACCACTGAAAAACCTTGCAGGCGCAAAGTGGAAGTCAACAATTTATAGGCCTGGTCCTTGGTCAAAGGTGTTTCTGACACCAGATTGATCTGCCCCTTGACCCGTGGATCAATGATGAAAGTCACGCCAGTATAGTGACCTATCGCCTTGATGGCCGACTCAATGTCCGCGCCCACCAGATTGATGTCTACCGTATTTTTTGACGGGTCTTGAGCCATGGCCATAGGTGCCATTAAGAAACCAGCAGTCAATACTGCTGCACCAGTCAATGCAGACAATTGCTGGATAGGTTGGCGTAGCGAATTTCTTGTCATGGCGACCCTGTGCTTTAATGGAAATGTTTTCATTTGAACTCTAACGCAATTACATCTTTTTCACCGTCATTATGACGCTGCCCAAGCAAATTCAATAAATTTGCCAGCCTTGCTTCTTGCCCTGCCTCTGCCCATGCCTTGCCGGAAAACTGGAAACGACCATTCGTCATTTTTCCACTTCCTGCCAGCATCATAGGGCCCTTCATCGTCAACAACTGCATGTCTGCCTCTGTACCACGCAAATCAAAAGCCATCTGGTAACTCCCCAAAGGCTTGATCGGCGAGAGGCGAGACGCCATTTCTGCCAATTCCAGTTGCATATGCCCCGTCATGCTCAGTTGCGCATTCTTGCGCGAAAACAGTAACTCATTCCAGGACAAATGCAATAAACCTGTAGGGCCTACGGTATTCAAAGGCGCGCCCAAACCTTCCAGGCGTTCCGGCGGCAATAACAATACCGAGGGACTGACTTGCCACTGACTGAAGTTGCCAGCGATCTTGACTGGTGCCGACAAAGCTGCAGAATTTTCCAACTCCGCCTTGATTTGCCCGAACATTAACAGAGGTGAAATACGCCACTGAAACCGTCCAGGGAACAAGGGTGTCACAGGCCCGCTTTTGCCTGCAGCCACACCGATGAATGCTGACCCCTGCCAAAAACTACCCTGCACATCCCCCAAGCTCAACCTGCCCTGGCTTTGCCTTTCCAGGACAAAACCCAGCCAACTGGCAGGCAAAAACACTACGACAGTCAAGATGACGCTAAGAATTGCAGTCAGTATCCATGTCAGACGTCGGGTAATTAACATCGCTTTAATCCGGCCTCAGGAAGAACTTCTTTGTTGTCGCAAAGTCAAAGTCGCACTTACCTGACCACTTTCCAGCAAGGACACGAGTTTTGCTTCTTCCACCGTCAATCTTGAAGCCTTTTGCATCTCCACCAGGCATTCCATCAAATTTGCATAAGAAGCACTGGGGATTTGCAAACGTACCAGATCATCACTGACAGCAATAGTTTGCACCTTGATGCCACGTCTTCCCAGTACGGCCTCTAATTGCTCTCGAGTGACAGGCGCAACAAATTCAGACAAATTGGCAGTCAGACCGGCTTGTTGCTTGCTCAATTCAGTAATTTCTGCCAGTTGCTGATTCAAGACTGGCAGCGCAATGTTTAACTGTTTGCGCCCATTCAAAGCAGGTGCCAGGAAAAAACCATAAGTGATTGCTGCCAGAATAAATGCAGCACAAATGAGCAGCATCTTGCGCTCACGCTCTACCCGGGCTTGCCAAAAGAAATTGAACTGCTCTTTAATTGCGCTGAACATCAGTCCTTACCTCCGGTAGAAATACGCAAAGCACCATCTGATGAGGTACTGATTTTCATGGACTGTTCAGCCAGGGCCGAGCGCAAGGCATCCATAGGCACTTGTACATTGGGCTTGATCCTGACGAACAGTGATCTGTCCTTATACTCTACCGATGCCACACCGCCAGGTACACCCACCCTGTCCCAGACCTGTGAAAATTGTGCTGCGATCACAGCAAAATCATTGGCTGCAAATTGGCCAGCCGCTCGTTTGGCAATATTGACTTTTTGTTGCATCTGTTTCAGTGGACTATCGGAAATTACCGTTTCTTTTGGATAGGCATTCCGGTACACCTGCAGCAAGGCGTTTTTCTGGTCTTTTTCTTCGCGCTTGAGGTTGAACCATTCGATGTTCAACGCCAGCAAATTGATAACCACCAAGGCTATCGCCAGACGCACCGGCCAGCGCCATTTGCTCCAGTCAAAACTGGCCATATGTTCTGCCGATACACCTGTCATCAGGTCAGGCGTATCGGCATTGATACCTGCCATCCTGTTAACCCAGCTTACGGGCATGACTTCTATCTTGTCTTCCAGTCCTTCTGCTTTCAGTGCCAGTTGACAAGCTTCAACTGCGGCCGCCGGAACATAAGCAGTAACTTTAGGGCTGGCACTTAATTGTGCCAACATGGAAAGTGCATCGCTCATGCCAGCACTTTCCAGACTCAGGCCCAGACCATGCTGAACACCGTCGCGCAAGCTCAGTTCCAGCCCGTCATCTTTTTCCTCTATCAGGGCCGAGGCAGTTTGGCTTGCCACGTCAAAAGCCAGAGACATCTGTGCCGGATAGGCAGAAAACTTTCTGCTTGGCCAGTCTTTTACCTTCTTGGCCAAACCTTCTAGCCAGGCTTTATCTGTGACGGCAACAATGATTTCGCCGTCAAGCACATCACCACTGACCAAAACCAGGTCAGATGGATCAGTAATCAATTGGTCTTCCAGCAAATTGGGTAATGCCTGCTTTAACTTGGCAGCAGACATAGGCGGCACTTTGGTTTTCAGCAAACTGGTATCGCTGGCAGCCAGAATAAAAGCGACCTGTTTTGCACTAATCGCCAGGGATTTCAATTCAGCCAGGCTGGAATGCCCTTGCTGTTGCAAACGTCCTTCTGCCGATATCAAGGCGAAAGCCAATGCTTGCGCAGACCAATCTGGTCTGTGTTGTGCCGCCACTCTGGAGGGCAAAGAGATATACAGTGTGCTTGCCATTTTTATTTAATTTTCCCGTACCCAAAGCACCGTTGTTGTCATCGCCGTTGATCCTATACTATCGGCGCGCTCTATCAATGCACTGACATCCAGCGCCGAGCGGTTCATTTTGACCTTACCATTGACGATAAAATACTTGGTCGCCACATCCACATCCTTGTCTGTCAATGTTTTCAACCTGTCTTCAAAACGCGTCTTGAATTCTGCTACTGTACGGAAGTAGGCGCGGTCGCGGCTGGCTATCATCGCTGCGGCATCTCCAACACTGAGCCCATATATCCTGGCTGCCAGCACTTCAGCAAAGGTCGTATTCACATTAATGCTGGTCTTGCCCGGCAACACCGTCACAAAAGTTTTTAGCTTTTCCACCATATCTGGTGTAAATCCATTAATTGCCAGCAAATCATCTACCTGCGTAAAGCGCAAGAATTGTACTTCAGGTAGCGAGGAATCGGATGGGCTTTTTCCAGCGCCAGTTTCGGCAGCAGAAGAGCCTGGTGCTGCAATTGCCCTGGTCTGCGTACTGGCCACCATATCGGCCACGGCTTCTGCCAGTTGCCCATCAATGTGCAGGTTCACCAGCAAACGGCTGAATGCAGCAACTTCACGCGCATCCACATTACCATCCGTTGCCAGATTATTCAGGTTATACATGGCTTGTGCATCTATGACCTGGCCGGACAGCGTGGCATCGCTATCTTCATTGTCAGTCTTGGCATTTTCTACATATTGATCCAGGCGGGTATCTGCCAGTTTGACTGCCCATGGCTCGCCGAGGTGATCAACATTGGCAGATTGCTTACTGTCTTCACGTAAAATCAATCGTGCCCAGTCTATCGCCCCTCGCAAAATCCACTTCTTTTGCAACTGCATGCGCTGGTTTTCTATTGACCTGACCTGCACTTGCTGTTGCCAGAACAGGCTGGCAACAATCGTGATGGCCAGAGTGGTCAACAACAAGGCCGTAATGACCGCTACACCACGCTGCTGAGGAACATTTTTTCTCGTCATACTGCGCCCAGCAAAAATACTTTGGTGATGGGCAACTCTCTACCAGATAACTGCACGGCAATTTCCAGACCTGTCAATTTACCTGATCTCGTCGGAATACCAGGAGCAGCCGGTACGGGATTAGCGCCTGCAGCTTCACTACCGCCTGCGCGCCAGCCATTCTCGCCTTCTTTCCATGTGCGCGTTTCAAAGCCGGTTACCATCGTCTGCAGGGCGATTGCGGGGCTGGTCTCTGTGTCGGACAAAGCATCTTGCCAATCATGTTCCAGCACGGCCAGTTCGCGGGTAGGCAGCATTTCACGCCTGCCCAATACTCCACCGCGTACGCTATACACCACGACTTGCAAACGAGTGGGCTGGTTTTCTTCAAATACGCTGCGCACGAGTGCCAGTCGCGGACCTATGGCACTGAAGACTTCGCGCCCTGGCAAGTTGCTCGCATCCACCAGGTGGGCACAGTCATTCTCCAACTGAGCAAATGCCAGCTGTATGCCGCGCGTTTGTTCCATCTCGGCAGTCAGGACCACGCGGGCACGGACTATGCTGTCGAGTCCACGCCAGCCAAGCACGGCAATAATCGCCAGTATGGTGATCGCCACCAATAACTCGATGAGAGTAAAACCGGACTGCGATAATTTGGCTGATCGGTCTTGATGAAGTAGCTGACGCTTAGAGTGCATTCGGCACCACCTGGGTCAACTTGATGATGCGACGCTCAGGGCTATCTGCTTCATAGACAAAAACTTCAACCCTTCTGAAAGAAGGATTGGGAGTGGCGATAACATGCTCTTCGCACATCAAATGTAAATCTCCCTGCGGGCAAGCAAAGGTGCGCTCGCCGAAGGCTGGCCACTCATGCGCCAAACGTATTTGCGCCAAGCGATTTTCAGCAGACCATGTTGCCATCATGGAAGCGCGCAAGCTGCTGCTGTTTTGTGTCAGGCTGCCAACTGCGCGCAAGCTGGCACCCAGGGCAGTACCGACGATGACCAAGGCCACCAGTACTTCCAGCAGGGTAAACCCGGATTGTGAGCGCAATTGCTGCAACTTATGCATTTTATTCCACTGAAAAATGACCAATACCATCGGCCCGTACACTGACATGTTTGTCATTGGACTTGATGGTAAGCACAAAGGGTTTATCGACGGGCTCGCGGCCAAACAGTATGCGTATGACCGAAGTATCTGCCGCCTGCGGCTGCAAGGATAATTCTACTGGCGCCGTCTGAAAAAACCGTTCGCGCAGCATATCATCCTTGATGGGTGACCAAATTCTGTCTTCCCTGACCAGAAAGCGATAACCGTTCTGGTCTACCTCAAAAGCCACGGGCAAATTGCGCACGATGGCTTCATCACGAGCAAGTTGCAAAAGCAGGGAAATGCGCTTGGCATCATTTTCCAGGCGTTGCTGCTCACCTGGCATGGCGTTAATACTGATGGCGCCCAGAATGAGGCCAAAAATGACTAACACCACCAATAGCTCCAGCAAGGTAAAGCCCCGCTGCCCATGCTTCATCTTCATGTGCGCTTCTTATAAATCCCAGGACCCTATATCTGCATCTTCACCGCTACCACCAGGCTGACCGTCGGCACCAAGCGAAAACACATCTACATCACCCCTGATACCAGGCGAGAGGTATTGATATGGCTTGCCCCAGGGGTCATTGCGCAATTTTTCTATATACCCACCGGTTGCCCAGGCATTGGCAGCCGGGCCGGACGTCGGTTTTTCTATCAGAGCTTGCAAACCCTGCTCCGTGGTCGGGTAACGCTGGTTATGCAAACGATACATTTTCAGTGCACCCATGATGGTGGAAATATCCTGTTTGGCTGCAGTCACCCTGGCTTCATGGGTAAAACCTGTCAGTTTAGGCACCATAAAGGCACCAAGAATGGCGATGATAGTCACAACGACCATGATCTCGATCAGGGTAAAGCCGCGCTCGGAATTCCGAGCCTTACCTGCACGCAATGAAACTGAAGGAACTGAAAAATTAAGCATGGCGTAATTCTAAAAAATGAAAACTCTAAAAATAAAAAAATGCGTGGCGCGCATACTAACAGCACGCTGACGCAGTATAAATCCTGAGATTATCCCTGGGGCCACTTTCTGTATCGAATAGTAACAAAAAATGCCTTGAAGACAATATTTAAACACAAATTTGGAAATTAATATGTATGAATTCTGTTGAATTGCATTTCATACTACCACCAGTATGTGTCAACTCAATTTCAGGGGCAGGCTGCGCAGACGCTTGCCAGTCAGGGTAAATATGGCATTCGCGACCGCCGGCGCAATTGGCGGCACACCGGGCTCACCTATGCCCTGGGGCGGTTCTGCGCTCTTGATAATGACAGTTTCCATCTCTGGTGCCTCATTCATGCGCAAGACCTGGTAGTCATTGAAGTTACTCTGCATGACCTTGCCATCCTTGATCGTGATTTCCCCATACAAGGCAGCACTCAGGCCAAACACCACGGCAGACTCCATCTGCTGGGCAATGATATTGGGATTGACCGCGATACCGCAATCCACAGCACAAATGACCTTGTGTACGCGGATTTGCCCATCCTGCACCGAGACTTCCGCTATTTGCGCGACGATACTGCCAAAAGATTCATGCAATGCAAGGCCATGCGCCCTGCCGTCTGCTGGCTTGCCAGCTTTTTGAACTACAGCATCCAATACCGCCAGATGACGTGGATGATCTTTCAGCAAAGCACGGCGGAATGTCAAGCTGTCCTGATTGGCTGCATGGGCCATTTCATCGATAAAACTCTCTTTGAAAAAGGCATTATGCGAATGACCGACTGAGCGCCAGAAACCTAACGCCACGGGACTAGGGACGATGACATGCCTGATGCGCTGGTGCGGGATTTCATAAGGCATGTCAAACTCGCCTTCTGCCGTCGTTTTGTCCGGGCCTGCTCCAGCCAGACCAAAAGTGCGCTTCAAGACCTGGTGCGTAATTGAACCTGACACAGACTTATTGTCATAAGCCAGCAATTTGCCCGTACTATCCAGCCCAGCCCTGAAGCGCGCCAGGGCCGCTGGCCGGTACATATCATGGGTAGTATCCTCTTCCCGGCTCCAGATTAGTTTAACGGGAGCGCCTTTGGTTTCCATGGCGATGCGCGCTGCTTGCGCGACCATGTCCACTTCCAGCCTGCGACCAAAACCGCCACCCAGATAGGCCATGTGTAAAGTGACATCTTCAGATTTAAGCTTGGCGACTTTGGCGGCCACATCTACGGCAACGCCGGGCACTTGGGTAGAAACCCAGATTTGCAGTTTACCATCCTTGAGTTGCGCGGTGCAATTGATAGGCTCCATCGCGGCATGTGCCAAAAATGGCGCGCGGTATTCTGCCTCTATGGTTTTGGCTATCCCCTTGCCAGCCAGCGTTGCTTCAACATCCCCGGTCTTGTGGTAAGCAAAACCCGATTCACTATCGAGCTTGCTGGCAAAGTCTTTAAAAATACTTTCTGTCGAAAGTTGTGCATTCTCGCCTGCATCCCAGATGACAGGTAATTTATCCAGCGCCTGTTTGGCTTGCCAATAAGATTGCGCGACCACGGCAACACCGACGACCGCCCCTTCCATGGAAAAATCAATGACCTGCATGACACCTGGCAAGGATTTGACCGCAGCAGCATCAAAAGACTTGATGCGACCGCCTATGGTCGGGCTTTGTTTGATAGCGGCATACAACATGCCTTCTGGTCTGGCATCAATGCCAAACTGGGCACTGCCATCCCCTTTGGGAGTAGCATCGGTACGCGGTTGCGGCTGACCTATGATTTTAAAGTCTTGCGGGCGTTTGAGTTGTATCTCGCCAGGCTTGCTGTTGACGGCATCTGCAGCCAGCTCGCCATAGCTGGCATGCTTGCCGGATGGATGGCTGACTATGCCATCCCTAGTCGTACATTCCGCTACGGCCACATTCCATTTTTTTGCCGCTGCAGCGACCAGCATGGCGCGGGCCGTAGCCCCCGCTTCGCGCATGGGTTGCCAGGCATCTTTGACGCTGGATGAGCCGCCCGTCATTTGCAAACCCAGTTCGCGGGCAAATTTCAAGGTCACCCATTGGGCGACACGCTTTACGCTGCCGTGATCGTCCGGGTGAAAAGGCAATCCATCAGCCAATGCAGCCATGCTCCCGTATATTTTATCGGCAGGCACATACATGGGTTTGACCATGCTCATAGGGACATCGAGCTCTTCAGCCACCAGCATTTGCAATGCGGTATGTATGCCCTGCCCCATCTCACTCCTGTGCATGGCAACACTGACGGTGCCATCTTGCGCAATCTTGATCCAGCCATTCATGGCGACTTCGCCATTGGACACGGGCAAGGGTGTGCTGGTGTTCAGACGCTGGCGTGGCGGCATGACGCCCCACCCCACCAGCAATGCCCCCGTCAATCCCAAGCCACCAAGAATGAAGCGGCGACGTCCTGATTTTTTTACTTGCGGCATGCAAGGTCTCCAATTATATTTTTGCAGCTCTTATTTAGGCTGTTCTTATTTAGGCTGTTCTTATTTTGCTGCTTTTATTTAAATTCTACGTATTGCGCTTGGGGTAACCCTCCGCCAATATCCGTGTCCAAACCATATCTTTTTGTTCTGCCGTCATGAAAACCCACTCGGCCACTTCGGCCACAGTACGGCCACAGCCACGGCAGACGTCATCGAATGTCGTTGAGCAAACGGCTACACATGGTGTGTCCGGGCGTTCCTTACCTTCCATCTTTATTACTGACATAGTGTGTACTCTTGTTTTTGGGAAAACCCGTCAAATCACTTTGCGCTCTTGAATAAAACGAGCGTTCGCGTTTTCCCCGGCTAATAGTAAATGTTTTTTTGATTACTGCGTTGGTGGCCCCACTCTATTTTGTACGCTATTCTTGCAGAAACAGAGGGACTTTGTTGACAGGCTACAGGCTTCGGCAGGAAAATTAGCTGCTTTCTGTCCCTCCCTCACAAATATAAAGGTGCATCATGAAAGTAGCCGTCGTTCTTTCCGGTTGTGGCGTCTTTGATGGCGCTGAAATTCACGAGAGTGTCCTGACCATGCTGGCGCTGGTCAAAGCCGGTGCAGAACCGGAATTCCTGGCACCTGATATTCCGCAAGCCCATGTTGTCAATCACCTTACAGGTCAGGTCGCTGAAGGTGAAAGCCGCAATGTATTGGTAGAGTCTGCCCGCATTGCCCGTGGCAAAATCAAAGACATTGCCCAGGCTAGTGTCGACGATTATGCCTCAGTATTTTTCCCCGGTGGTTTTGGGGCAGCAAAAAACCTGTCTGACTTTGCCAGCAAAGGGGTCGACTGCCAGATACAGCCGGATGTCTTGCGTTTCGCCAAAGCCATAGCCGACGCGGGCAAACCAGCCTGTTATATCTGCATAGCCCCAGCTATCATGCCACAAGTATATGGCAGCGGTGTTGCGGTCACTATAGGCACAGATGCAGACACTGCCGCAGCAGTCACTGCCATGGGCGGGCAACACATCAATTGCCCAGTAAAAGAATTTGTCATCGACAAGCAGAGAAAAGTTGTCAGCACACCTGCTTACATGCTAGCGGAAAATATTGCTGATGCAGCGACAGGTATAGAAGCTGCCGTCAAGGCTACACTGGCATTAATCTAATACCCTCAGCTCCAGATATTAATTTTCAAACAAGGTCTTCATGACTCAAGATTTTTTTCAATCCCTGATGTTGCTGATATTGGTCACAGACCCGTTTGGCAACGTCCCCATCTTTGTCAGCGCCCTGTCCCATGTTGCGCCTGAACGGCGTTGGCGCGTGGTCGTGCGCGAATGCGCGATTGCGTTTGGCTTGCTTTTGCTGTTCATGTTTTTTGGCAAACACTTCCTGACCGCGCTGCAATTGACTGAAGTATCTTTGCGCATAGGTGGAGGTGTGATTCTGTTCCTGATCGCCTTGCGCATGGTCTTCCCACAGGAAGGCGGTATTTTTGGCGATGTGGAAGACGGTCACGAACCCTTTATCGTGCCGCTTGCCATACCAGCACTGGCGGGACCTTCCGCTCTCGCGACGGTACTGCTGTTTTCATCTGACAGTCGTCAAGACATGATGGTACATCTGGCGGCATTGACTGCTGTTGCCGTGGTCTGGCTGATTGTGTTATTGAGTGCTGAACGCATGCAAAAAGTCTTGGGGGTACGTGCAATGACAGCGTTCGAACGTCTGATGGGCCTGATACTGACAGCCATGTCGGTGGAAATGCTGCTGGCAGGGATCAGGGATTATCTAAAAACCTTGAACTGATAAAACATGACTGACCAGGCATTGAGGATTTGGTCAGCCATATCACACGACTTATCAAGCGATTTCAGTGATTGAAGGTGAAATAGCCCAGCAAGAACAGCGCCAGGGCAATCAGGAATTGTTTAAGCATCTGACGATTCATAGTTCACCTTAAAATTGCCTTATTTAAATTACCTTATCCGCAGTCATTTGCGCAATCTCGGCATCACTATAACCCAGCCCGCTCAACACTTCCTGATTATGTTGCCCCAGACGCGGACCCAGCCATAGCGTCTGGCCTGGAGTCTCTGACATCTTGGGTGTAATGGCGGGAAGCTTGACTGGTGTGCCATCTTCAAAAGTATGCTGCTCAAACATCTGGCGCGCCAGGAATTGTGGATCACTCATCATATCGCGCACAGAGTAGATTTTACCCACTGGCACATCGGCTGCCTTGAGTATTTGCAAGGCAGTTTCTATATCACGACCTGAACACCAGGTCTGAATTGCCTCATCAATTTCCGCCGTGCGCGGGACGCGGCCATCATTGCGTACCAGGCCTGGGTCTTGCGCCAGATCATCCCGGTCTATGGCTTTCATGAGTCTGTGAAAAATCGCGTCACCATTACCTGCAATGACAATGTTTTCACCTTCAACAGTAGTGTACGTATTCGAAGGTACGATGCCTGGCAAGGCGCCGCCAGTACGCTCACGCACGACACCGGCATGGTCAAATTCTGGCACCAGCGATTCCATCAGATTGAATACTGACTCATATAGCGCAACATCCACCATTTGCCCCTGACCGGCGACACATGCTTCACCCTGCTTGCCATTCCAGCGCCCGCCGGTCACATCCCGGTGACGCAAGGCCATCATGGCACCAATGACACCATGTAAAGCCGCAACAGAATCGCCTATTGATATACCGACGCGCACAGGTGGACGATCAGCATGACCGGAGACATAACGCAAACCGCCCATGGATTCACCGATGGCGCCAAAGCCTGGCAAGTCTTTCAAAGGCCCTGTCTGGCCATAGCCAGACAGGCGCACCATGATAGTGGCTGGATTGATCGCCTTTAAATCCGCGAAGCCCAGCTCCCATTTTTCCAGCACACCAGGACGATAATTTTCTATGATAATGTCGGCATCCAGAGCCAGTCGCTTGGCGATCTCACGCGCCTGCTCCTGCTTCATATTCAGGGTGATGCTTTTTTTATTGCGCGCCTGCACACTCCACCATAGCGAGGTGCCATCCTTCAGCACACGCCATTGACGCAGCGGGTCACCACCATCGGGCGACTCTACCTTGATCACTTCAGCACCAAATTCAGCCAGCATGCGTGAACAAAAAGGCCCCGCGATCAACGTACCTAATTCCAGAACTTTGATGCCCGCCAAAGGGCCGGGTACTTTAGCTTGTGACTGCATAAGAGTAAAAATACGTCCAGAAAAAGGTTACAGGATCAACTCAGACAAAAGTGAGCTTCTTGATTTCCCATGCGATATTGGCGCGCGCCTGTGCATCAAATTGCGCAGCCATGACGGGATGAAAATATAAATGTTCGCGGTCGGCAAAACGCTTCAGCACTTTTAAGCGTCCTGCCCTGTAGGCTGGCGCTTCCAGCCAGCGGAATTCATTGCGTATGGCACGGCTATATTGCTGATAAACATCCTTGGGGGCTCCCAGGATAGTCAGGGCAATATCCAGGAATAAGGGAATATCAGCAGCGCGATTTTTAAAATCAGCCACTTCATGCCTGGCAGTGGCAAGTATGCATTGCTGCACATGCATGATGATGGTGGGATTGATCTCCATGCGCATCATCAATTGACCTGCCAGCTCTGCACTTTTCAGCTCATTATTGTTGGCATGTGTGTCATACACCATATCGTGAAACCAGATGGCCAGGGACACTACAGAAAAATTTTGTATATCGGCCCGCCGTTCTTCAGCATGCTTAAGCATGGACTGGATATGCGAGAGATTATGAAAACTGCGCTGCGGCTCTGAGTAATGTTTGTCCAGCAAAGTCCAGACTTCCATTGCATGCCTCGCACTCCCAGCCAATCCCCTTATCAGGTCTGACCATTGCAAGTGTAATTTGCTTTTTTGTTCGGCTGGGATCAGAAACATGGTGGCTTATATTATTTCTCAGTTACTGTATTAAGTAGTCCGTCTATCCAGCATGGCGCGGGCAATGGTGCCAGCATCCACATATTCGAGTTCACCACCAACCGGCACACCACGGGCGAGGCGACTAACCCGCAAGCCCCGCGCCTTCAGTGTCTCGCTGATGTAATGCGCGGTAGCTTCACCTTCATTAGTGAAATTGGTCGCCAGTACCACTTCCTGCACTTTACCGTCAGTGGCTCTGGCGACGAGTTTTTCCAGATGGATGTCTTTCGGGCCTATGCCATCGAGTGGTGAAAGCCGCCCCATGAGAACGAAATACAGCCCTTTGTAAGTCATGGTCTGCTCTATCATCATCTGGTCTGAGGGTGTCTCTACTACACATAGCAGACTGGTATCGCGCACTGCATCCAGACAGGTTTCGCAGACTTCGCTTTCGCTGAAGGTATTGCAGGACACGCAATGCTGTATGCGCTCGACCGCATGGGTCAAGGCCATGCCAAGGATGGACGCACCTTCTCTGTCATGTTGCAGCAAGTGATAAGCCATGCGCTGGGCAGACTTTGGCCCGACGCCGGGCAAGCGACGCAGAGCCTCAGACAAGGCTTCCAGACTACCAAGTTTTTTCACACTCAGAATGGCATCTTGAAGCCAGGTGGCAAAGGCATGCCAGCTGTCAATGCTGACATTTTTTCTTGTGAAGTGGCTTCTGCCTTGCGTACGGCATCATTGAATGCGGCAGCGACCAGGTCTTCCAGCATGTCTTTGTCATCAGACAATAATGTTGGGTCAATGGTAACGCGTTTGACATCGTTTTTGCAGGTCATGACAACCTTGACCAAGCCAGCACCAGCCTGACCTTCTACTTCGACCAGACCCAATTGATCCTGGGCTTTTTTCATATTGTCCTGCATTGCCTGGGCTTGTTTCATCAGACCGGCTAATTGATTTTTCATCATAAAAATTTCTCCGAAAATAAAAATGGAATATTGATTAAAAGATGGTCACGCGTATTTGCACATATATTACACGCCGCTGGCATCAGACCGGCCGTATGCTACCCGTGACGATAGTGGCACCAAATTCGCGCATTAAAGTCTGCACGAAACTGTCGCCTTGTATGGATTTTTCTGCCTGTTGCTGGCGTACTTCACGCTCAGCTACAGCTTGCGCGTTAGCAGTATGCTCAACGGCACCGATCTCAGTTTCTACCCGTATGGTTTTTTCAAAACGTTCTGACAAGGCTGCACTGAGTTTTTCAACACTGCCCGAAGACAAAAGTGTAGACAAAGGCAGGCGCAGGCGGAATACATGGGCATTGCCATCCTGCTTGCAACTGACCAATTCACTTTGTTGCGTCATTTGCTGTGCTACACCGCGCACAGGCAAGCTGGCCGCCAGTGCAGGCCATTGGCCATCCCAGTTCAGCTCAGGGACTGGGGCACTTGCGATCAGGCGGTCAGCATTCAGTGTAATGGATTCTTTGGGCTTGACTACTTCCGCTGCGACAGCTTGCGGTTCATTGACAGCAGCGGCAGTATCAGCAAGCACGGCCACTTCTACCGGCGCGGCCTGTTCCTGCTGTACGGCAGCAGCCATCACTCTTGGCGACATTGCTGGTTTTGCAGGCTCGGCATCGAAGAATATTTCTTCGTCCCAGGGCGGCGGCATATCATCCATGCCCATGGATTGCATATCTTGCTCGGCGATCAAAGGCGCAGGTGCAGATATTGGCTGTGCAGGCTTGACTACTGGTTGCGCCGATGGCG
Organism: Burkholderiales bacterium; assembly: GCA_016200895.1. Classification (GTDB taxonomy): domain Bacteria; phylum Pseudomonadota; class Gammaproteobacteria; order Burkholderiales; family Burkholderiaceae_D; genus Undibacterium. Next base: position 63,457 of record JACQDX010000057.1, on the reverse strand, counting down.
GCGCTACTTTGACAGTTGGCGGGACAACAGGAGTAACAGGACGAATAGGCGCAACAGGTGTGACCGGAGCTACTGGAGCAATTGCAGCTTTGGCTACTGGCGCAACTTCGGCAGTAGCAGATTTTCCTGCTGGCGTGCCATTCTTGGTATTTGCGCGTGCCGCAGCCAGGGCAGCCAGTACCGGGCTGACACGGGTGCCAGCCGCAGGTGCGCTTGCGGTTGCCTCGGGGGTATCCTGCAGAGCGAGTTTCGGCACTTCTGCAGGAGCGCGAACAGGCATCACTGCATGCACTATATTTGCGACAGGTGCAGTGTTAGCATTACTAGCACTATTACTGGAAGCAGCAGGACTGGAAACAGGGCCGGAACGCACAGTACTTTGTGCAGGCGGTGCATTGTTCACATTATTAGCTGGCAATGCCGGACGCCCACCAGCCGGTGGTGTACTGGCAGGCGGCTGCGCCCACTGCTCACCACTGACAGGCTTGAAGGCCAGCATGCGCAACAAAGTCATGCTAAAACCAGCATATTCATCAGGTGCCAGCGCCAGCTCATTGCGGCCATGCACGGCAATTTGATAAAACAGTTGTACTTCTTCTTTGGCGAAACTCTGCGCCAGGCGCAAAACCTGTTCGCGTTCAGGAATATCTTCTGCCACTGCCGCAGGCACCATTTGCGCCACGGCGATCTGGTGCAGCAAACTACCCAGGTCTTGCAAGGCAGCTTTATAAGACAGGCTACGTGCGGCCATTTCATCGGCAACATCAAGCAAGGCTTTGCCATCCTGGGCCAGCAGGGCATCCAGCAAGCGTATCAAATAAGACTGATCCAGCGCACCCAGCATGCCTTGTACGGCATCGAGGCTGACTTTGCCGGCAGCATAGGCGATTGCCTGGTCAGTCAACGACAAGGCATCACGCATGGAACCATGGGCACCCTGCGCCAGCAAACGCAAGGCTGGCAACTCGAAATCGATTTGCTCTTGCCCCAGAATATTTTCCAGATGGCCGACGATATGGCCAGGCGGCATTTGCTTGAGATTGAATTGCAGGCAACGTGACAAGACCGTGACCGGGATTTTTTGCGGGTCTGTCGTTGCCAGAATGAATTTGACGTGCTCTGGCGGCTCTTCCAGCGTTTTCAACATGGCGTTGAAAGCGTGGTTGGTCAGCATGTGCACCTCGTCTATCATGTAGACTTTAAAGCGTGCATTGGACGGAGCATAAATCGCCTGTTCCAGCAGTGAGGCCATTTCATCGACGCCACGATTCGAGGCGGCATCCATTTCTATATAGTCAACAAAGCGCCCGGCATCAATCGCCGTACAGGCTTCGCAAACTCCACAAGGATGGGCAGTAATGCCCGTCTCGCAGTTGAAGGATTTGGCCAGTATGCGTGACAGCGTCGTCTTGCCGACACCGCGGGTACCGGTAAACAAATAGGCGTGATGCAGCCGCTGCTGCTCTAGCGCATGCGATAAGGCACGGACCACGTGCTCTTGCCCCACCAGAGTTTCAAAACTCTTGGGGCGATATTTTCGGGCGAGGACTTGATAGGACATCCCGCGATTTTACCTTATTCGGGCGCTCTGATCAGTGATTTGCAGATATCCCAACACCAAGTTTTTCATCTGAGCAAGAAATTCAGGCTCTTGCAGGCTTTGCGGGGACAACATCAGGGTCTGGTACAAGACGCCGTAGACAGCGGCATGAACGATTGCCGGGCTGGTATTTGGGTAAGCTGCACGGTCTGAGCTTGCAGCAAAAGCGGATTCCCAGATATCAACAACCTGTCCATATAAGGCACTGTAAGCCTCCATATTGGAAATCTGCCGCTCCAGGAAAATCAGGGCCGACCACTCCTCAGTCTTGTCGGCATGCAAAAGAATAATGCGCTCCAGAATATCGCAGACCATATCTTGCAAAGCCTTGCCGCGTTGCAATTCGACCCAGACGCGCATCTGCGCCCCGATATTCTTCATGCGTTCATGGATGCAATGAGCCGCTATCGATTTCTTGCCTGGGAAGTATTCATACAAGGTGCCCAGACCCACGCCAGCGACCAGGGCGATATCGCGCATGGTCAGATCGGCATAGTTTTTTTCGACCAAAAGCCGAACAAAGGCATCGAGAATTGCCAATTGTGTCATTTTCGAGCGTTGCTGCACTGGCTTGCGGCGTAATTTCAAAGGGCTGGCAGACTCGCTCATGATGTTTCTTGTTTTATAAGTTCAGGTACTTAGGGGAATGCTAAAAGGCGAACATCTTGATTACTTCATCAGACTACACTATTCATCTGGCTTACTTATTTAGCTTACCCATATCAATGAGGCCCATATGCAGTGGCAAACCCATGAAATTAGCAATCAGGTCGCAGACCTGCAAGATTACAATATTTTCACTAGTGATACCGTTCTAATGACAAGCCTGGCGCAGTATCAGGCTGACTGGCATCAAAACGCACTGACAGTATCCGGACAAGAGTTGGGCAGCTGCGCAGTACTGGAAGCTGCCGCACTGGCCAATACGCATTTACCAGAATTGCATACCCATGACAGACAGGGAAAACGCATAGACAGAGTGGATTTTCATCCCAGCTGGCATCAATTATTGGGGATATTGCGCAAGCAAGGCCTGCATGCCAGCCCCTGGAGTCAGCCGCAAATGGGTGCACATGTTGCACGTGCGGCTGGCTATTTCATGCAATCACAGGTGGAACCTGGTTCCTTATGCCCCAGCACCATGACTTTTGCCTCCATCCCTGTACTGCAAAACGAAACCGCCCTGTTCGCTGAACTCAAAGACAAGTTGTATTCACTAGAGCATGACCCGCGTGACTTGCCGATAGCCCAGAAGAAATCCATCCTGATAGGTATGGGCATGACAGAAAAACAGGGAGGCTCGGATGTGCGCACCAATACCACCACTGCCGTGGCCCTAGGTGTCGAGGGACGAGGTCAAGCATATGCGCTGACAGGCCACAAATGGTTTTTCTCGGCACCCATGTGCGATGCTCATCTGGTATTGGCCAAAACAGAAACTGGCTTATCCTGTTTCTTTGTGCCACGCTGGCGTCCTGATGGCAGCAAGAATTCTATCCTGGTACAAAGACTGAAAGACAAACTGGGCAACAAATCCAATTCCAGCAGCGAAGTGGAATTCCAGGATGCCTATGGTGTCATGATAGGCAATGAAGGCAGGGGCATACCGACCATCATAGAAATGGCCAACCTGACCCGGCTTGATTGCGTCATTGGCAGTGCAGGTCTGATGCGCCATGCACTGGTACAGGCCATTCATCATGCGCGCCACCGATCGGCTTTCGGCAAGAAGCTGGCAGATCAGCCCTTGATGCGCAATGTGCTGGCTGACCTGGCACTGGAAAGTGAAGCTGCAACCCGTCTCATGTTGCACCTGGCTGCTGCTCTGGATGCGCCAGACGACGCCCTGCAACGTGCGTGGAAACGCATCATGACGCCTGCCGCGAAATTCTGGATATGCAAGCGTGCGCTGGAATTTACCGGTGAATGCATGGAAGTCTGGGGTGGCAATGGCTATGTCGAGACTGGCCCGATGGCGAGGCTATATCGTGAAGCACCAGTAAACTCTATCTGGGAAGGATCAGGCAACGTCATGTGCCTGGATGTATTGCGCGCCTTGGAAAGAGACCCTGAAGGCTTGCAATTGTTGCTGCAATTGTGGAGCAGTTCGGCATCTGAGCAGGTCAGGCAGATGGTGCAGGAACTACGATTCGATTTGCAGGCACACGCCGAATCAAAAGAATTGAGTGCCCGCCGCATTACCCAGAAACTGGTACTCATAGCGCAGGCATTCCTGATGGCCAAATATGCAGAAGAAGATATCGCCAACGCTTTCATACAAAGCCGCACAGATACTGAATGTGGTCGCGTGTATGGAAGCTTGAATGGCAAGATAACTAATGCTTTAATGGATCGTATTATTACTCGCGCATTTGCTTGCTAGAAAATTAATTTACATTCAGGCTGCCGGGCAAATTACTCAGTTTGTGCAGCCTGTCTGGGCTCCCTTGCTTTTTCCCTCTCCAGGAAAAGACGGTCCCGGCTGCGCAACTCTTCCCTGAGCGCAGCCACCTCCCTGCTCAAGTGGCGTATATCAGCATGCAATTGCTTTTCCAGATTTGCCTCTTCCTTCTCCACAAACAAGGCTGCAATATTGGCCGTTACTATGGAAAACATGGCGTAGCCAAGCAAGACGATGAATACGGCAAATATCTTGGATGCAGGGGTGGATGGAACGACGTCTCCATAACCCACAGTGGCTATCGTAGTAAAAGCCAGCCAAACACCATTTGCGTAACTATGTACATTTGGTTCCAGCCAGTAAAACCCGGCACCTGCGGAACTGAGCATCAGCAAGGCCAAGCCTATCATCTGCACCAAATGACTGGGCTTCATGTGCTGCAAAACCAGGGTGGCAAGACGTAGCAGAATGACTGCTACCAGCGCCAGGCGCAACAACCATTCCAGCGTACTCCAGGCCTCGCCTGAAAAAATGACACTCAGCAGACAACCGGCGATAATCACTCCATCCAATATCAGCTTGCCACTACGCCGTTTTTGACTTCTGTTCTTTTGCCATTGCAGGCCGGTATCAACCAGCATTAACAATGCTGACGCCGCATACAGGCTACGCCCGGCCAGTTCAGTCATGTCAGTTGCACCACCCAACACCAGATAGAATGCTGGGATAGTCAACAGCAAACCCACCAATAACAAGGGACGGGTAAACCAAGTCCAGAAGCGTTGGGTCACTGGAAATTTCATTGTATTTTCACCACAAATCTCATCAAGACGAACGCACGACAGCACCTGAAGAACCTCAGCTCTGCTTTATCGCTTTTTGGCAATCATCAATGGAATAAATTGAGCGCATCTTGCGATGGCGCAAGTTTTGTAGAAAATCGAAGAATACGCGGGAGAAAATGCGATAAAAAATCAGGCAGGCAAATTAAGCCATTCCATAAAACAAAGGCCGCTTGCCTTAAAGGCAAAGCGGCTTTTATTTTTTTGCAAGCAGCTGAGAATGCTGCGATTTTAGAAAGCAGCGATACCAGTCTGCGCACGACCCAATATCAAGGCATGAATATCATGTGTGCCTTCATAGGTATTGACGACTTCCAGGTTCACCAGATGACGCGCAATGCCAAATTCGTCAGAAATGCCATTACCACCCAGCATATCGCGTGCTGTGCGGGCAATATCCAGAGACTTGCCGCAAGAATTACGCTTCATGATGGAGGTAATTTCAACGGCTGCCGTACCTTCATCCTTCATACGGCCCAGACGCAGGCAGCCTTGCAGAGCAAGCGTGATTTCTGTCTGCATGTCTGCCAGTTTTTTCTGTACCAGTTGATTTGCTGCCAACGGGCGGCCAAATTGCAAGCGGTCCATCGTGTATTGACGTGCCGTATGCCAGCAGAACTCTGCTGCACCCAAAGCACCCCAGGCAATACCGTAACGGGCAGAGTTCAGGCAGGTGAACGGGCCTTTCAGGCCCTCTACATGCGGCATCAGGTTTTCTTCTGGCACAAATACTTCATCCATGACGATTTCACCCGTAATGGATGCGCGCAAGCCGACCTTGCCATGGATGGCAGGTGCGGTCAGGCCTTTCCAGCCTTTTTCCAGGATAAAGCCACGGATACGGCCATCATCTGTTTTCGCCCAGACCACGAAGACATCAGCGATAGGGCTATTGGTGATCCACATCTTCGCGCCGCTAAGGGAGTAACCACCCGGCACAGTCTTGGCACGGGTAACCATGCTGCCGGGGTCAGAGCCATGATTAGGCTCAGTCAAACCAAAGCAGCCTATCCAATCACCAGTCGCCAACTTGGGCAGGTATTTTTGTTTTTGTGCTTCGCTACCAAATTCATTGATAGGCACCATGACCAGCGAGCTTTGTACACTCATCATGGAACGATAACCAGAATCAACACGCTCCACTTCGCGCGCCACCAGGCCATAGCAAACATAGTTCAAACCAGCACCGCCGTATTGCGTAGGAATCATGGAACCCAGCAAACCAAGCTCACCCATTTCACGGAAAATAGCTGGATCTGTTTTTTCATGACGGAAAGCTTCCAGTACCCGCGGTGTCAGCTTTTCTTCGCAATAGACACGTGCAGCTTCCTGCACCATGCGTTCTTCATCGCTGAGTTGCGAGGACAATAACAAGGGATCTTCCCAACTAAATACAGCCTTGGCCATCTTTGTTTCTCCTGATTTGAATTATGTACCGTTATATTTTTTACATGCCAGAGCTCAAAAACAAGATATGGCGTATTTTTATGCAGCTTTAACTACTTGCCTGATTTGGCAAATGCAGCAAGGACAAACCCAGTTGCGCCCTGCGTACCAGCCACGGGCTGGGGCGATAGCGCGGGTCGCCAGTGCTGGCATACAAGTTCCGCAAAACCAATAGTATACGCGAAGTGCCGAGTTTGTCGCCCCAAGCCAGGGGGCCTGCTGGATAAGCGAGGCCTAATACCACTGCCTTGTCGAGGTCTTGCGGGCTGCAAATGCCTTGCTGGGCTATATCACTAGCGATATTAATGATGGTCGCCAATATGCGCTGAACGACAAAACCGGCACTGTCCTGTATCAGGCTGACGCCCTGTCCACTTTTTTGTAGCAAGGACAGGCATTGTTTTGCGAAATCGGCGTCAGTAGCTGGATTCATCATCAGGCTCAGATGCCCCTGGCAGCCAGTCAAGGCATCTATTCCCAAAGTGCGGCGGGCATCCAGTCCAATTCTGGCTACACATGCACTGACATCTTCGCCATAGGGACTGACTATACACAGTGCTTCGGCAGATGGCTGCGCACCATTTTCGACGGTAAGGCCACAACGCTCAAACAGCGCAAGCAGCACTGGAACTACATCCAGATTTTCCCGGCTTATCCATATTGGTCCAGCCCAGGCAGGCGGCTGTTCGGGAACCGACGGCACATCCTGGTTGCCGTTATAAGAATAGAAACCACGTCCAGTCTTGCGCCCCAGCACACCCGCATATACCCGCTGCGCAGTGATGACACTGGGGCGATAGCGTGGTTCTTCATAATATTGATGATAAATCGCTTCCATGACTGGGTGCGATACATCCAGCCCGGTCAAGTCCAGCAATTCAAACGGGCCCAGCTTGAAACCTGCTGCTTCGCGCATGATCTGGTCGATCTGGCGGAAGTTGGCGACATTCTCTTGCAGTATCCGCAGGGCTTCCGTGCCATAACCACGACCTGCATGGTTAACAATAAAACCTGGCGTATCCTTTGCACGTACTGGCAGATGCCCAGTTTGCGTGGAAAACGCCATGAGCTGCTCTGCCACTGCAGCATCGGTCAGTAAACCATCGATGACTTCCACGACCTTCATCAAGGGAACTGGATTAAAGAAATGCAGGCCCGCGACACGTTCAGGTATTTTTGTGCCCGCCGCAATGGCGGTCACTGACAAGGAAGAAGTATTGGTCGCCAGTATGCAATTGTCGCTGACGATACCATCAAGTTGCTGGAATAAACCGCGTTTGACATCCAGCTTTTCAACAATAGCCTCTACCACCAGATCACATTTTGCCAGGTCCTGCATACTATTGACGACATGCAGGTTTTCCACAGCACGCTGATATTGTTCTGCGCTGAGTTTTTCCTTGCTCAGCATTTTTTGCCATTGTTCGGCAAGCAGCTGGCTGGCTTTGCTGGCGGCATCTGCCTGCACATCAAACAAGAGTACTGTAAAACCTGCCTGCGCTGCAATCTGGGCGATACCACGCCCCATGGCACCGGCACCGACAATACCAACAACAGCAATACTGGTCTTCATATTTACTCCGGCACGATGGCTGTGACTTCTATCTCCACCCTGGCTCTGTCTTCTATCAAGCCTGCCACCTGCACGGCAGTCATGGTCGGGTAATGGCGGCCTATGATATCGCGGTAGGCTTCACCAACTTCCTTATAGGCACCTACGTATTCTTTTTTATCGATCACATACCAGGTCATGCGCACGATATGTTCAGGTTTGGCATTTGCTTCAGTCAATACTTCAACGATGTTTTGCAAGGCCTGTCTTACCTGCCCTGCAAAATCATCGGTTTTAAAGGTGCAATGCGCATCCCAGCCCACCATGCCGCTGACACACACAGTACGGCCACTGGCAGAAATGCCATTTGAATAGCCACGTGGCCTGGCCCAGTCCGGAGGTTGCAAAATGTCCATCTTCTATCCTTTCATTGATGACTTTTCACACCCCTTGAGCCTGAAAAGTCCATTATATCCATCTCACATCAAGCTTATTTTTTAAACTGACGCAAATTTTTCGTCTTTACTATTGCAGTATTTCAGCATGGCAGTGCGCACTTCATCTGGTATGACTATCGCCTTGCGCAATTTCAAATCCATCATGACCAGCACCAGTTTGGCTTTCAGACGCACATCTTGTTCAGGTCCATTAAAGCAGATTTGTACATCAACTGAAGTCCTGCCCAGTTTTATCACAGTCAATTCCGCCAGCAAGCTTTCACCCAATTCTGCTGGCTTGATGAAATCCGTTTCCAGATGCACGGTCGGCAAACCTATGCCGCGTTTAATATGCATTTCATGGAAACTGCAAGCCAGTCTCTGCGCACACCAGTCTTCCACCACGCCATTCATCATTTCAAAATAGCGAGGATAAAACACGATGCCCGCCGGGTCGCAATGGGCAAAGCGTATGGGTAATTCAGCCGTAAAAATCATAATTAAAGCTCATGATGCGGCAAATTCTTTCAGCAATTCGCGACCAATAATCAGTTGCTGCACTTCCGTTGCCCCTTCGTAAATGCGCAGGGAGCGAATTTCACGATACAGTCGTTCTACCGGCACTTCTGAAACCACGCCCAAGCCGCCAAACATTTGCACTGCTGCATCTATCACCTGCTGAGCACCTTCAGTCGCAGTCAGTTTTGCCATGGCAGCTTCTTTGGTGACTTTCCTGCCCTGGTCTCTTTGCCAGGCGGCGCGGTAAATCAACAATGCAGAACTGTCTACCGTAGTAGCCATCTGTGCCAGCTTGGCCTGAGTCAGTTGAAAGTCTGCCAGGGTCTGGCCAAACATCTTGCGTGTCGTCACTCTATGCATGGCTTCATCCATGGCTCGGCGGGCAAAGCCCAGAGCCGCTCCCGCTACCGAAGTGCGGAAAATATCCAGCGTTGCCATCGCCACCTTGAAGCCTTGCCCTGCCTCACTCAGGCGCTGCGTCACCGGGATGCGGCAATTAATGAACTTCAGGCGTGCCAGCGGATGCGGGGCTATCACATCAATACGGTCGGCAATCTCAAAACCAGGCAGGCCAGCATCAACGATAAATGCAGTGATACCGCGTGCGCCCGGCGCTTCGCCAGTGCGGGCAAACAAGACATAGAAGTCAGCAATGCCACCATTGGAAATCCAGGTTTTCTCACCATTCAAGACATAGTGACCGCCATCTGCATCAGCGACAAATTCTGCCGCGCATTGCATGGCTGCCACATCAGAGCCAGCCTCAGGCTCGGACAAGGCAAAAGCAGCAATCGCCTCGCCTTTAGCAACCTTGGTCAGATACTTCTGTTTTTGCGCTTCCGTTCCATGCAAGCTGATAGCACCTGAGCCCAGGCCCTGCATGGCAAAGGCAAAATCTGCCAGGCCGGAATGACGGGCCAGGGTTTCGCGTATCAGGCAAATGGCGCGGGTGTCGATGACGTCGGCATTACCACCATAGGTACTGCCACCTATGGCATTCTTGAGCCAGCCAGCCGTGCCCAGTTGCTTGACGAGATCGCGGCAAGCCTGATCGACATCGGCTGCATGATGATCGGGCAGGTTTTCTGCAGACCAGGCATCCAGCGTGCGTTGCAGCTCACGGTGTTTGTCATCAAAGAAGGGCCAGTCCAGATAGCTGGTGTCAGACATGATATGCGTCATGCTCAATCCCCTTCAAAAACTGGTTTTTGTTTAGCAACGAAGGCATGGTAGGCACGATGGAAATCATTGGTCATCATGCATATCGCCTGGGCTTGCGCTTCCGCTTCTATGGCTTCATCAACGCCCATATTCCATTCCTGCTGCAGCATTTTCTTGGTCATGCCATGGGCAAAGTTCGGGCCTTCAGCCAAGTTTTTCGCATAGACCTGCGCTTCTGCCAGCACATCTTCTGGTGCCGCCAGGCGATTGAAAAAGCCCCAGCGTTCTGCCTCTTCACCTGACATAGAACGTCCGGTGTACAGCAAATCCGAAGCCCGCCCCTGTCCTATGATGCGCGGCAAAATGGAGCAGGCACCCATGTCACAACCAGCCAGACCAACGCGGGTGAACAGGAAAGCTGTCTTGCTGCGTGCCGTACCTATGCGAATATCAGAGGCCAGCGCCAGTATGGCACCAGCACCAGCGCAGACGCCATCAATCGCCGCAATAATCGGTTGCGGGCAGGCACGCATGGCCTTGACCAGGTCACCAGTCATGCGGGTAAAACTCAGCAAGCCCGGCATATCGAGCTTGGTCAACGGACCTATGATTTCATGCACGTCACCACCAGAACAAAAGTTCTCACCAGCACCGGTAATGACGATGGCCTTGACATCATCGCCATACGACAAAGTACGGAACAGGTCGCGCAACTCGGCATAAGAATCAAAGGTCAGCGGGTTTTTGCGTTCTGGCCGGTTCAGGGTGATTATGGCAACGCCAGCATTGACGACATAGGTAAAATGCTGTGCTGCATAGTTTGCCAGTTGCTGGCGATTCCCAGGCAAATCCTGGGGCTGTCCGGGTAGGTATTTCATATAGCTTTTTCCTGCTCAGGGTTGTTGTCTATATTGTTGTCAGCGCCAGATTCGTGCAAAGGTTCGTGCAAATGCGTTTTCACTTGCGACAACAATTCAAACAATTTGCTTTTCTGCTCCGACTGCAAACCAGAAAACATATCGGCTATCCATGCTTCATGAACAGCAGCCATACGTTTGAACGCGCGGCGGCCAGCAGGCGTCAGCTTGACACTGTAAGCACGCCTGTCCTTAAGATCAGCGACGCGGGTCACCAATTTTTCTTGTTCCAGCTGATCGGTGATGCCGGTGATATTGCCACCTGTGACCATCATACGCTTGGACAACTCACCCATACGCAAGCCTTCGGGATGTCGTTCGAGTTGCGCCATCAGGTCAAAGCGAGGCAAGGTGATACCGAATTCGCTACGCAGGCGACTGCGAATTTCACCTTCTATCATCACAGTGCAAGACAGCATGCGCAACCACAGGCGCAAGGACTGGTGATCATCTTGCGTCAGGCGAGATTCCATATCGAACACTGGCGAGCTTTCTTCTTTCATAATTGATCTTGTTTGTTCCTCAGATTTCATCACATGACTTCGCCACCAGCGACAGCAATGGATTGTCCATTCATCGCCGATGCACCATCCATGCACAACCACAGCACGGCATCTGCTACCTCTTGCGGTTGTACCAGGCGTTTTTGCGGATTACCTGCGGCCAGTTCGGCTTTGGCCTGATCTTCAGTGCGACCGGTTTTGGTGACGATATTGGCAACGGCTTCCTTGACGATATCGGTTTCGGTATAGCCGGGGCAAACCGCATTCACCGTCACGCCTTTGGCTGCAACTTCCAGCGCCACAGCCCGCGTCAGACCTATGACACCATGCTTGGCGGCGCAATAGGCAGAGACATAGGCATAGCCCTTTAGCCCTGCTGTACTGATTACATTCACGATACGCCCCCAGCCAGCTTCCAGCATCGCAGGCAAAGCCTGTTGCATGCAAGTAAAGCTACCGTTCAAATTCACATCCAGCATGTTTTGCCACAGTTTGGCATCTGTTTTCAGGAAAGAGGCAGAACTCGCCTGGCCTGCGTTATTGATGAGGATATCAATGCGTCCATCCCTGCCATGCGATAATTGAAAAGCTGCCTGCACTGATTCCACATCGCTGACGTCCATGACCACATACTGCACTTTGGCATTGGCCAGGGAAGCCATAGCGTGTTGCAAGGTCGCTTCGCTGCGTCCTGCCAGCGTCACTGTTGCCCCTTCGCTGAGCAAGGCTTGCGCTATCGCCAGGCCTATGCCCTTGCCACCACCAGTGACCAGCGCATGTTTGCCTTGCAAACGTTCCTGATACGCTGTCATGCTCATCCTTCCAGCAACTTGGCGGCAACTTGTTGCGGTGTCAGGCCAGCGCTGGCTGCGGCGACTTGCCTATCACGTTCCAGATTGCGTTCCAGCTGCATTTTTCCGGCCACATATTGCTTGGGCCAGGGCATATCGACAAAGCCCAGTTTGGCTGCCTCATGCAAAGTCCAGGCCGGGTCGGCCAGATGCGGCCTGGCAATAGCGCACAGGTCAGCACGGCCTGCGGCGATGATGCTGTTTGCATGATCAGCCTCAAAAATCGCACCGACGGCGATGGTGGGGATTTGTACTTCGTTACGTATGCGGTCAGCAAACGGGGTCTGGAACATGCGGCCATAGACAGGTTTTTCTTGCTTACTGACCTGACCGGACGAACAATCTATCATGTCAGCACCCACTGCCTTGAACAGCCTGGCAATAGCGACCGCATCATCTGGCGCAATCCCTCCCTCTACCCAGTCATGCGCAGATATACGCACGGAGATTGGTTTATCTACGGGCCAGACGGCACGTATGGCTGCAAACACTTCCAGCGGATAACGGCAACGGTTTTCCAGCGAACCACCGTATTCATCGTCACGTTGATTGGTCAATGGCGAGATGAAACTTGATAGCAAGTAGCCGTGGGCACAATGCAATTCCAGCCAGTCAAAGCCTGCTTCTGTTGCTGCCCTGGTCGCCTGGACAAAATCATTTTGTATGCGCTGCATGTCTGCTGCTGTGGCAGCACGCGCCATTTGCGAAATGCCAGGCAGGTATTGTTGCTCTGACGCCGACACCAGTGGCCAGTTGCCTTCTTTCAGTGGCTGATCTGTTCCTTCCCAGGCTACGCAGGTAGAACCTTTGGCTCCGGCATGGCCGAGCTGCACGGCAATCTTTGCATCAGTATTGGTATGGACAAAATCAACGATGCGCTTCCAGGCTTGCGTATGTTCAGGTGCATACAGGCCAGGGCAAGCTGGCGTGATGCGCGCATCAGCAGAGACACAAGTCATTTCGGCAAACACCAGGCCCGCACCGCCCATGGCCCGGCTACCCAGATGCATAAGATGATAATCACCAGCCACGCCATCGACCGCTGAGTATTGCGCCATGGGTGAGACGACGATGCGGTTTTTCAATACTACATCGCGCAGCTTGTAAGGCGTCAGCATGGGTGGAATCGCTGCTTTTGTTTTGGGTACTGGCAAGCCAGCTTTGGCATACGCCTGTTCTGCTATCCAGTGTTCAAAACTGCGTACATAGGCCACATCCCTTACCCGCAGGTTTTCATGCGACAGACGTTGGCTGCGCGTCAGCATGGAATAGGCAAACTGCGGTGCTTCCATGGCGGTATAGCGCTGCACGTTTTCAAACCATTCCATGGAATTGCGGGCTGCGCTTTGTATCTTCAAGACTTCTATCGAACGCAAGTCCTGATAGGCTTCCAGTACTGCATCCATACCTTGATCACCATGCTTCTCAAAACTGCGTGCCAGTTCCATCGCATCTTCCAATGCCAGCTTGGTGCCGGAGCCTATGGAGAAATGCGCAGTATGTGCAGCGTCACCCATCAAGACCACAGGTATACGCTTGCCATTCAATTGATTCCAGTGCACCCAGTTCTTGCAGATAATACGCGGAAACTTGATCCAGTTGGCCGAGCCGCGCAAATGCGTGGCATTCGACATCAGGGCATTACCATCGAGGTATTTGGCGAACAGGTTTTCACAAAAAGCGACGGCTTCTTCCTGGCTCATTTTATCTATGCCAGCCTTGAGCCAGGTTTCTTCCGGCGTCTCGACAATAAAGGTCGCAGTATCGCCATCATATTGATAGGCATGTGCCTGGAACCAGCCGTGCTCGGTTTCTTCAAAGGTAAAGGTAAAAGCCGAGAACAGTTTTTTGGTACCCAGCCAGACAAAACGGCATTTGCGCGTATCAATATCGGGTTGATAGCTTTGCTCGTAACGGGTGCGCACACGGCTGTTCAAGCCATCGCAGGCGATAACAAGATCGGCATCATATTCCAGCGCCAGTGCCTGATCGTCTGTTACATCGGTTTCAAAAACTAGATTAATATCCAGATCTTCGCAACGCTCTTGCAGGATATTCAGCAAACGCTTGCGACCTATGCCGCAAAAACCGTGGCCGCCAGAGGTAACGACCTGGCCCTTGAAATGCGTATCGATATCATCCCAGTGATTGAAAGACTGCAAAATGGAACGTGCAGTCTGTTCATCCGCATTCACCAGATTGCCCAGGGTCTGATCAGAAAACACTACGCCCCAGCCAAAGGTATCGTATGCACGATTGCGTTCGACGATGGTGATCTGGTGCGCAGAGTTTTGCTTTTTCATCAGCAGGCTGAAATACAGGCCAGCCGGACCACCGCCTATGCATAGGATGTTCATTAATATACCTTGGAAATTAATTTTTTACTTGATCAATCACACTGCGCTATTGCATTTTGCAGGAAGCTACGTAAGCATCCGGGTGATTGGTAAATACAGCACCCAGGGTTTTATTAGTCACCCTACCCTGACCATCCTTGCTGATAATGCGCGCATAATAATTTTGTACAGGATAGTGATTGCTGTTGAACTTGAAGTCCCCACGCACGGATTTGAAGTTGGCAGCCTTGATGGCTTTACCCAGGGCATCCTTGTCTTCTATCTTGCCCTTGACACCGCGTACGGCACTATCCATCAGCATGGCAGTGTCATAACCTTGCGATGCATACAGTGATGGCAAGCGGCCATACTCTTTCTGGAAATCGGTCACAAAGCGCTTGTTTTGTGGATTATCCATATCATGCCCCCACTGCGAGGCATTGAACATGCCCAGCATGGGCGCGCCTACTGCCTTGATAATGTCTTCATCGGCAGAAAAGCCCGGTCCAAAGAGTTGGGTATTCTTGGATAAACCGGCATCCACAAATTGCTTGATGAAATTGATGCCCATACCACCTGGCAAGAAGATATAAACGGCATCGGGCTTCTGGCCACGTATCTGCGCCAGTTCAGTCGCATAATCGAGTTGACCCAACTTGGTATAGATTTCATCGGCAACCTTACCCTTGTAATAGCGCTTGAAACCAGTCAGCGCATCTTTTCCTGCCGGATAATTAGGTGCAACCAAAGCGACATTCTTAAAGCCTTTGTCATTGACTTGCTTGCCAACAGCTTCATGCAAGCTATCGTTCTGCCAGGCCACATTAAAGAAATAGGGATTACATTGCTCGCCCGCATATTGAGACGGGCCAGCATTGGCGCTGATGTAATGCACTTTGGCTCCGAAAATCGTTGGCCCCACTGCCAGCATCAGATTGGAAAACACAATACCTGTCATCAAATCGACCTTGTCTTTCTTGATGAGCTTGTCCACCAGTTGCTTGGTCGCGTCAGGGTTTTGCTGGTCATCACCCGTGATGACTTCGACTGGTAAATTGCCGAATTTATTGTCCAGATGTTTCATGGCCAGAGAAAAACCATCGCGTATATCAACACCTAAGCCAGCGCCCGCACCAGACAAGGTGGTGACCATGCCGACTTTGACTTTGTCTGCGGCAAAAACATGAGTTGCATTGGTCGCAGCGATACCGGACAACAATAAACACAGCAAGGTCTTTTTCACGGACGTCTCCTTCGGGTTAATGGGCATGGTTGAATGTTTTTATAAGTGATGCTTAGCCTGTAACAGGTGTACGCAATTTGTAGCGTTGCAGTTTACCGGTTTCAGTTCTCGGCAAACTCGTCATGAATTCTATGGCGCGTGGGTACTTGTAAGGTGCAATACTATTCTTGACGAAATCCTGAATTTCCTTGCTCAGTTCTGCTGATGCCTGTGCATAGTCTTTCAATACTACAAAAGCCTTGACGATCTGGCCACGCTCTTCATCAGGCTGGCCTATGACTGCGCATTCAGACACTGCAGGATGCTTTAACAAGGCTTCTTCCACCTCAGGGCCCGCAATGTTATAGCCCGCAGAAATGATCATGTCGTCAGTACGGGCTCGGTACCAGAAGTAACCGTCAGCATCCATCTCATAAGCATCACCAGTCAGGTTCCAGCCTTGATGGACATAATTTTTTTGCCTGTCATCCGCCAGATAACGGCAACCTGTCGGCCCCTTGACTGCCAGACGCCCCACCACGCCAGGGCCAGCCATCTCGCCACGCTCATCAAATATACAAGCCTGGTAGCCTGGTATGGGCTTGCCGGTTGCACCTGCCCGCGTGGCATCGCCCGCGGCAGAAATAAAGATATGCAGCATCTCGGTTGCGCCTATGCCATCGATCATGACCAGGCCAGTCGCCTGACGCCAGGCTTCACGGGTTGCAGCAGGCAAGGCTTCACCGGCAGAGACGGTTTTTTTGAGGCTGGACAAATCAAAATTCTTTGCCAGCGTTGCCATCTGGCGATAAAAGGTAGGCGCAGTAAAACATACGGTGGCTTTGAATTCGTCTATGGCTTTCAACAGGGATTCTGGTGTCAGTTTTTCCAGCAATACCGCTGTCGCACCAACGCGCAAGGGAAATAGCAGCAAGCCCCCCAGACCAAACGTAAACGCCAGTGGCGGTGTACCTATGAAAATATCACTTTGTGCTGACTGCAAGGTAGAGCGCGGGAAGCAATCGCAGATCGCCAGCACATCCCTGTGGAAATGCATGGTGCCCTTGGGCATGCCAGTAGTGCCGGAGGTAAAGCTGATCAGGCAGACATCTTCTGCCAGGGTATCTACAGGCGCAAATGCAGGCGATTTACCTGCCATCAGCGCTTCCAGGCCATCATCACCCTGATGATTGAAGTACATCACTTGCGTCAATATGGGATTGGCCTGTACTGCCAGTTCCATCTCTTCACGTAGATTTTCTGAACAGAGGGCGGCAGTAATTTCAGCTTTATTGGCGATCACGCCCAATTCTTTGGCGCGCAACAAGGGCATAGTCGGCACAGCTATGCAACCAGCCTTGATGACAGCCAATACACTAGCAGCCATCATGGGGTTATTGGCACCACGCAACAAGACCCTGTTACCAGGCTGCAAATGCATATCTTCCAGCAAGACGTGAGATATACGATTGACGGTAGCCAGCAAATGGGAGTAAGTCCAGCTTTCTGTCTGGCTGCGGATGGCGATGCTATCCGCATGGCCAGTTGCACACATCTTGTCAAGCAAGTCGGCGACACAATTCATGCGTTCAGGGTATTGCAACTCAGGCAAAGAAAAAACCAGTTCGGGCCATTGCTCGCGTGGCGGCAAGTGATCAAAAGCAAAGGTATCCAGATGGACAGACCCTGGTAGCACAGTTGAATTCATTTCTTCTCCGGCTTTGGTACTCAATATTGACTCAGCTTGATATAGCTAGATACAACAAACTCTGAAAACGCCAAAGTACTTTAAACCTAAACTATTTTTAGGTAAAGTGTTTTTTTGCATCAAAACTCAGTTTTTCTCAAAGAAAATATTTTCAAACGAGTCGCTTATAGTATATTTTAGGCCTAAAGTAATTTCATCGAGTGCCTTAACAGTAACATCAGAGATATCAGAATGAACATCACGCTTTTGTTGGAGCACGGTTTAAACGGCTTGCAATTTGGCCTCATGCTTTTCCTGCTGGCAGCAGGCCTGACGCTGATCTTTGGCATCATGGATTTCATCAACCTGGCCCACGGCTCCCTGTATATGGCAGGTGCTTATTTCGCCGCCAGCTTTACTGGCATGACAGGTTCCTTCTGGCTGGGCTTGCTGGCTGCGGTGATAGCGACTGCGCTGCTGGGCGTGATACTGGAAGTAGTCGTCTTCCGGCATTTATACCAGCGCGATCATTTGTCTCATGTGCTGGCGACTTTTGCATTGATACTGATCTTCAACGAGGGTGCGCGCATGATCTGGGGTGCACAACCGCTGATGCTGAATATTCCGCCACAACTGGCACAGCCAGTGGAGTTACTGCCTGACTTCTTTTACTCATCTTTCCGCCTGTTCATCATTGCCACCGGTCTGGCTGTGGCTGGCCTGCTGTATTTTGTCGTCACCAAAACCCGCATAGGCATGCTGGTGCGGGCTGGTGCATCGAATCGTGAAATGGCCATCACTATGGGTATCAATATCAAGCTGGTGTTCACCCTGCTGTTTGCCTTTGGCGCAGCCCTGTGCGCCATCGCTGGTGCACTGTTGGGTTCAATACTCGCAGTACAGGTGGGTATGGGGGAAAGCATCCTGATACTGGCGTTTGTGGTCATTGTCATTGGTGGCATAGGCTCGATACGCGGCGCACTGGTAGGTGCCTTGCTGGTAGGCCTGGTCGACACCCTGAGTAAAACCTTGTTGCCCAGTGCATTGAAATTGTTGATGCCACTGGAGATGGCAGCCAATCTTGGCCCTGCTCTGGCATCGATACTGATTTATGTATTGATGGCAGCCGTGTTGTTTTACAAACCCCAGGGCTTGTTCCCTGCACGCGGCTAAGGGAGTAATTATGCAGAGCAGCCTACATCACACTATATCGCGCAAGTCCAGCATAGGCATCCTGTGCGTACTGATTGCCTTCCCCGTGCTGGCAACTTACTTCGCCCAGGAATTCTATATAGGCTTGCTAAGCCGACTGATGATTTTTGCCCTGGTAGCCAGCAGCCTGAATTTAATACTGGGTTTTGGCGGCATGATCAGTCTGGGACATGCGGCCTTCTTTGGTAGTGGCGCTTATGTGGTGGGTATACTGATGCAGCATGGTGTCGTATCTGCCTGGATCAGCTGGCCAGTGGCGATGCTGACTGGCTTTTTGCTAGCACTGGCGATAGGCAGCGTATCACTCAGGACGCGCGGCGTATACTTCATCATGATCACGCTGGCATTCGCGCAGATGCTGTACTTCCTGTTTGTATCACTGAAAAATTATGGTGGTGATGATGGCCTGAGCTTGGCACAACGCTCGGTGACCGGGCTGGACATGGGCAATGACAGCAATTTTTATTATCTGGTGCTGGCCGTCTGTGCCGCATTTCTCTTCATCCTGTACCGGCTTATCAATTCCCGTTTTGGAAGAGTGATACAAGCCATCAAGGAAAATGAAACCCGCATGGAAGCCATAGGTTACCCGGTGTTTCGCTACAAGCTATTGTGCTTTGCCATTGCCGGCAGCGTCGCCAGTCTGGCTGGTGCCTTGCTGGCAAACCAGAACATGCTGGTCAGCCCCAATCTTTTGCACTGGACGCAATCCGGCAGCCTGATGGTGATGGTGATACTCGGCGGTGTAGGTTATCTGTCAGGCGGCATATTGGGTGCAGTAGTCATGTTGATGCTGGAAGAAATCCTGTCTGGTTACACCATACACTGGCAGTTATATCTGGGCATTATCTTGCTGCTGGTCGTCATGCTCTTGCCAAATGGCCTGGCCAGTTTGCCACAAAAATTCATGTCCATCAAAAAACCGCAAGGGGATCAGGCATGAGCGTCTTGAAGTTAAAAGGCTTGGTCAAACGCTATGGTGGGCTGGTCGCAACCAACAACCTGTGTCTGGATGTATTGCCTGGCGAAATCCACGCCATCATAGGCCCGAATGGTGCAGGCAAGACTACGCTGATACATCAGATATCCGGCGCCATTGCACCCAATCAGGGACAGATCATTTTCAATGGCGTGGATGTTACTGCCATCAGCATGCATGAGCGGGTCAAGCTTGGGCTGGCACGATCTTACCAGATCACGAATATCTTCCAGTTATATACCGTCATCGATAATTTGAGTCTGGCCATACAGGCACGCTCAGGCAGCAGCATGCGCTTCTGGCGCAAGGCCATTGATGAACGGGCAATTTTTGAGCAAGCCCGGCAACTCGCCAGCGACATAGGCCTGGCAGCAGTAATAAATAGCAAGGCTTGCGAACTAGCGCATGGTGAGCAACGCCAACTGGAACTGGGATTGACCCTGGCGACACAGCCCCAACTGCTCTTGCTTGATGAACCCATGGCAGGTACAGGGCATGAAGAATCAGGCAAGATGCTGGAGTTGATTGCAGCCCTGCGCGGCAAAGCAGCCGTGATATTGATAGAACATGATATGGATGCCGTCTTCAAACTGGCTGACCGCATTTCTGTCTTGGTAGCAGGTTCCATCATCGCAACTGGCACGGCAGAACAGATACGCCAGAACCCGGAAGTCAAAAAAGCCTATCTCGGTGATGAAACGGACATAGCACCAAAGGAATTCGCATGAAGACCATACTGGAAGTCGAACATATCGCCACGGCCTACGGTCACAGCCAGGTCTTGTTTGGCATAGACCTGGAGATACGTCAGGGCGAAGTCGCCAGCCTGCTGGGGCGCAATGGCGCAGGCAAGACCACGACCTTGCGTTCGATACTGGGTTTGACACCAGCACATGGCGGCCAGATCAGTTTCATGGGCCAGCGCATAGAAAAAATGACGACGGATAAAATCGCCAGGATGGGCATAGCCCTGGTGCCAGAAGGCAGGCAGATTTTTCCTAACCTCACAGTCAAAGAAAACCTGGTCGCCTTTGCTGCCAATCGCAATCAAAGCAAAACGCCGTGGAGCCTGAAAGAGATTTATCAACTATTCCCACGTCTGGCCGAGCGCGCTGGCAATATGGGCAACCAGTTATCTGGCGGGGAGCAGCAAATGCTGGCAATCTCACGTGCCTTGATGAGCAATCCGCATTTGCTGATACTGGATGAAGCGACGGAAGGCTTGTCACCGCTGGTACGCGAAGAAATTTGGGCGTGCCTGAGAAAACTACGCGACCAGGGACAAACCACATTGGTCATCGATAAATATGTAGAAAAACTCATACCCCTGGCCGACCAGCACAGCATCATGGAACGCGGCAAGATAGTCTGGCATGGCAATAGCGAAAGCCTGACGCAATCACCCGAGACCTGGCAAAAATATGTAGGTGTGTAGAATTGGTATTTAGAATTGATAACGTGCCTGCACACCCAAACCCAGCACTTTGGCACTACTCAAGGTCAGATTATCTGTCTGCAAATGCACACCAACGAACTGATTGCTCCAGCCTATGCCGACTGATTTGTAGCGCGTATCGAAGCTGGCATCAAAGCATCCATAGGCAGAATGATTGGCGACACTCAATACTGGCAGATTGATACCGTAAAAATGCCGGACTTGCGCAGCAAATTCCCATTGCTGGTTTTGGTAAGCGAGTCGCGCTGTATGCGTTTGTGGCACGGGGACCGAGCGCGTCCTTTGACGATTGACGCCTTGCAGCAAAGGCTGATAGTTCAAATATCCTTTGCTGTCATATTGCACAACCGCAGAGCTCAGGCTTTGCTGTAGCTCTGGCAAATTTTTCCAGGCAAAGCGGTTGAATGCGTCTTCCAGCTGATATTGCAGTCGCCATACCGGATTGACTTGCCAATCCATGGCAAAGCTGGAGCTATAGCCCCTGGCCTCAGGTTCAAATTGCTGGAACAAGTATTGATAGCGGCTATTGATATCCAGCTCGCTCGCAGAAAAACTGTAATGCTGCATATCGACATAACTGCCCACTCCCGTTGCCTGTGTAGCGCGGTATTGCGGGTTCATGTAATACACGGCACTGGCAAACAAACGTGGCTGATATTCACCGCCCAAAGTAAACCAGCGCCCTGCCCTCAGGCCGAAGCCTGACCAGCTTTCCAGCTGGGCATCGAGTTGATAATTGACAGCTTGCTGTGGCAAACCACCTTGTTTATATGCTTTTACAAATGCCAGGGTAGATGCACTGGCTTTGAGCATACCCTCCTGACGGGCCTCCAGATTCAAGCGCCATTCTTTATATCCCACGCCCAGCTCTGCCCGCAATCGGCGCAGGCTGACATTCTGGCCATCTTTGGGTGAGAAATCTGAGTTCCAGTCGCCCTCAATCTTGCGGGTGGGCATGAAGTCTGAAGCTTCCCACAAATCCACATTGGAATATACCTGCCAGCCATCATCGCTCTTTTGTGGAACAAGCACGTCCAAAGCATTTGCCTGCTGAGTCAGTGATGCGCAGAATAAGGAAAGTATCAGACGGGATGAAAACATGGCTTACTCAAAAAAATAGCCCGCTGACTTGCAGCGGGCCGTCAATCAATTTACAAATTACCTGATGGTTTCAAAACTACCATCAACATAGCTGATACGGCCTGCTTTTATATCCAGCCAGCCTACCTTACTACCGTCCTTGAGGATGTCGGCAACTTCATTCTTGCCATAGACATCAAACGAAACACCAGATGAGCTGCTGACACGCACTACCCTGGGCTTGCTCAGGCTTTCACTCATTTGTGCATTGATGACACTGCTGCCATCGGTGTATTGTGCCAAAATGCTGTTACTGCCGAAAGCGTCATTACTGGCCGTGACATTCAATTTCAATGGAGGGCGTTCTGGCACCTGTACCACACCTGACAATGCCACTGCTTTGCGCACGAAATTATTTGCTGACTCAGGCTTGCTGCTATCAAAGCTATTGTATGCAAAGCGCTCTACCGTCAGTTGCCCATTGAAAATCTCCAGTGCATTTGCAAGGCCAGAAGCATTGCTGATGCTGCCGACAAAATCAATACGGTTTGGCTGATAACTGAGGCCATTCTTGTCAGCGGACGCATTACCGACTTTTATTTCACCATGTACTTTGCTATTACCAGCCTCAGCCGTAATCGCCATATTGAATTCTTTGATGCCATTTTTTTGCAAATTACCTTTGTAATTCAAGGCAACAATTGCGTAAGAACCTTTATCCAGTGCCAGGCGCGAACTCACCTGATCCTTGACAAAGGATTTCA
Organism: Burkholderiales bacterium; assembly: GCA_016200895.1. Lineage (GTDB taxonomy): Bacteria > Pseudomonadota > Gammaproteobacteria > Burkholderiales > Burkholderiaceae_D > Undibacterium. The sequence goes on along the minus strand of JACQDX010000057.1, from coordinate 40,492 downwards.
GTTCACCGCTAAAGTCATAGCGGAAATTGCCATCAACGGTTTGATTACGGTCAGTGCGAAGACTCCAGCGCTCAAAATCTGAAATCAACTGACCAGCGCTATTGGTGCGTGGCGGCATCTTACCCTCAACCGTAAAGGCATATAGCTTATTGCCCTCCATGGCGAAACTCATCTGACCGGTGTATGCATCATTTGAATTACCATACATGGCAACTACGTCCGCAGGATTAACTGGCCTTCTGAGGAAATCATTCTTTCCTTCATTCCAGACGAAAACTGCTTTTTGCTGCACCAGTTCAGATTTATAGTTAAAACGGGTAACGTCATTTGCCACTGGCTCCAGCCAGATGCGGTCTATCAGCTCCACCCATTCAACCTGGTATTTGTAACCGTATTTATAGGTGCCCGGCAAAATGAAACGTGAAAAACGACATTCTATGCCCGCCGCCTGTGCAGGTGTAGTTGCCACGTTCGTGGCATCGCGCATAACGGTGCAATCGCCCAGATTGCCTATATTCTGATAACCACTCCACAACGCAGTTTGCCCATAGAACAGGCCATTGACCGCAGTTTCACTGGTCTGACCATTTCTATATTTATTGAATTGGTCTATACCTTCCGTGATGGTTTTAGACCAAATCAACAAATCCTTATCCAGCGGCTGCGTGGCTTTTTCAAAATCAGCCTTGACTGCATTGAGACGCAAATCCAGCCCACCATTTTGCTGAGCATTCGACACTGCATAAATGTTATTGCGTAAGCTGCTAAACAACTGCTTGGTTACTGCAATTTTGTCTGGCTCTGGCGCAGGAGCTGGCAAAGTATTGCTGGCAAAGGTACTGATACCGGCCACCGAGCTTTTACCTGATTTGTTGAGATTTTCATCTTGCGCGATTTTTTCCAGGCTGGCACGCAAGGCGGCACGCACATCTTCTCGCAATACAAAATCACTGCCATCCAACTTGCCAGCAGAGGCGATTTGCCTTACCACACAAGCAACGCGGCTACCCTGGCTTGCAGCATCGCAGGAAAGTGCCTTGTCCAGCGCAAGTTGCGAAATGGCTGTCAGGCTCAGGCCTTGGATTTTTTCATCAACATAAGTATCTTGCGATGCATCTACCGTCGTGTGGATGACAGGCACCCTTTGTGGGTCAAAGCCTAACAAAGCCTGCACACCTGCCCTGGCCCGGTCTATATTGGATGAACTCAGGCCACCGGCTTTTTCTGCGACCTGGACTATCAATTCTGTCAGCGGCGTAACGCTACCCCAATATACTGGCTCAGGGTTAGTGCCTTGCTTGACAACACTGCGCAACTTCAAGTCTTCAGGAAAAGGCAAGTCTGCCTGGGTAGCCTCGTCATACATCATTGAGCCAGGCGCGGCACTTACTTCAATGAGGAAGCTGGCGACACTACCAGGAACGGATATCGCATAACCGCCGTCTGCGCCAGTAGTAGCAGTTGCAAAAGAACTGGCAGATTTATTACCGGACTGATCGAGGCTGAATGCTGACACGCGCGCACCAATAATGCGGCCCTTTGCCACTACACCGCTAAATTGCCGTCCGCTATTACTGGCTGCCACTGTGGCGCCATTAGCATTATTGCTGGCGGTACTACCGCCTCCGCCACTTCCGCCACCACAGGCGCTGAGCAATGCCGACAATAAAACGGGAATAAAAAACGAATAATTGTTATTTTTCATGTAGTAATGGAAAGTTGAGCGCAAAAGCGCACACGCATAAAAAGTACAAAATGCAGCATGCGCACAATAAGGTGCAATACCTGCAATTTTGTTACAAAATGTAAATGCAAAAGGCTGGTGATTCTAACACTGGAAATGTCTTAGATCACACATAGGCTGAATAAATATATGGCTATGTATAGGGATAAGGGTGAGATGGAGAAGCCAGGCGAGATGCAATACAATTGAGCAGTGCTTGATCAATGCTTAATCAAGGCTCGAGCCAACGCTTGAATCAGGGCTTAACTTGCGCAGGCAGCACACGCTCTGTCGTCGTCGACGCAGGCGAATTGGCATCCAGAATCTGTACGAAGATTTCGTTTTTTTTGATCATGCCCAATTCAAAACGGGCGCGCTCTTCTACCGCATCTGTGCCGTTTTTTAAATCCTGAACTTCGGATTCGAGCTTGCCATTACGCTCTTTTAATTTCTCGTTATTCCCTTTTACCTGCGCCACTTGCCTGTCCAACTCCCATACACGCAACCAGCCCCCCTTACCCAACCACAGCGGGTATTGGATCAACATCAGCAAAGCAAGGAAGGAAAGAGCAATCAAACGCACGGGATATCAAGGCAGTAAATGAAACAGAAATACAGCGAAAATAAAGCAAAAACTAATACAAGAACCAATACAAAAACTAAAACAAAATATTTTCCGAAAAGGACTTAACAAGAAAAAGGGGAACTCAGTTCCCCTTTTTCTTTGCAAGATACCAGATTACTTCAGATTATAGAAGGCATCGCGACCAGGATAGCTGGCAATTTCGCCCAAATCTTCTTCAATACGCAGCAATTGGTTGTATTTTGCCATACGGTCAGAGCGAGACAAAGAGCCGGTCTTGATTTGCAGGGCATTAGTACCAACAGCGATATCAGCGATAGTACTGTCTTCCGTCTCACCTGAGCGATGGGAAATCACGGCAGTGTAACCTGCACGTTTTGCCATTTCGATCGCAGCAAAAGTTTCAGTCAAAGTACCGATCTGGTTGATCTTGATCAGGATGGAGTTGGCGATACCTTTTTGTATGCCTTCTTTCAAGATCTTGGTATTGGTGACGAACAAGTCATCGCCAACGATCTGGACTTTCTTGCCCAGCTTTTCAGTCAGGATAGCCCAACCGTCCCAATCGCCCTCAGCCATGCCATCTTCGATGGAGATGATAGGGTATTTGTCTACCCATGTCGCCAGCAGATTGGTGAAGTCAGCAGAAGACAAAGTCAGGCCTTCACCCTCAAGGTGATATTTTCCATCTTTGTAGAATTCGCTGGCAGCGCAATCCAGGCCCAGGGCGATTTGCGTACCTGGCTCGTACCCAGCAGCTTCTATCGCCTGGATGATCAGTTTGATGGCAGATTCATGATTATCTACGGAAGGTGCAAAACCACCTTCGTCACCAACCGCTGTCGTCAAACCTTTGTCATGCAAGATCTTTTTCAGGGCGTGGAATACTTCTGCGCCATAGCGAACTGCTTCACGGAAAGATGGTGCGCCAACCGGGATGATCATGAACTCTTGAATATCCAAATTATTGTCAGCATGTGCACCACCGTTGATGACGTTCATCATAGGCACGGGCAATTGCATCGCGCCAGAACCCCCAAAATAACGGTACAGTGGCAGGCCTGCTTCTTCAGCAGCAGCTTTGGCGACAGCCATGGAGACGGCCAGCATGGCATTCGCACCCAGGCGGCTCTTGTTTTCAGTGCCGTCCAGATCGATCAAGGTACGGTCAAGGAAGGCTTGCTCATTCGCATCCAGGCCCATGATGGCTTCAGCGATTTCGGTATTGATGTGTTCGCAGGCTTTCAAGACGCCCTTGCCCAAATAGCGGGACTTGTCGCCATCACGCAGCTCTATGGCTTCGCGGGAACCTGTGGATGCACCTGAAGGCACAGCAGCACGGCCCATGACACCAGACTCCAGCAAGACATCACATTCAACAGTTGGGTTACCGCGCGAATCCAGGATTTCACGACCGATAATATCAACGATGGCACTCATTCAATTCTCCTAAACAATCAAAATATCGAACAAAATAAAACGAATCTGACTTGCGTCTGCATCTGCGGGCCTCTGATATGGCTTGGCCACAGATAAATAAAGCAGTAATGCATTTGCTACTTCAAAATAATGGTGCAGATAATACTCCATTACTCTGGTTCGACGAACCGAACAAAACTTTATTCTTGCCGCTTTTTTGCACTGGTAAGCAAAAAAACCTGTTTCACTACAGGACAAATCAAACAAAAGCGGATTCCCGGAATCCTGGCCTTCACTCACCGTGCTTGTCGACGCTCAGCTTAAGCACAGCAATAACATTCCCTCAGGCAACTCTGCGTCATTTTGCAAAAAAGGCGAACCGCATAGTGGCTCGCCTTTTCAATCAGGATTTAGCAGGATTTATTAATGACAAGCAAACCAGCAATCAAAAATCCAGGCTGGTTCAAGCCTGCATCAAATCCATACAATCTCATGCCTTGTTAGCTTCTTGCGCCTTTTTATGCGCTATCGCCGCCTTGGCGAAAGAGATAAACAAAGGATGACCATCACGCGGCGTCGATTTAAACTCAGGGTGATATTGCACACCCAGATACCAGGGATGCACATCACGTGACAATTCCATGATTTCGCACAAATCTTCTGTCGGCGTACGGGCAGAAACAATCAAACCTGCCGCCTCAACACGACCCAGATAATGATTATTGGCTTCATAGCGATGACGATGACGTTCAGTCACGACATTGCCATAAATCTCTGAAGCCAGCGTACCAGAAATAACCGCACAAGTTTGTGCCCCCAGACGCATAGTGCCGCCAAGGTCAGAATTTTCATCCCGAGTTTCAACTTTACCGTCATGGTTTTGCCATTCATTGATCAAGGCGACTACCGGCTGTTCTGTCTCTGCATCAAATTCTGTCGAGTTCGCCATGCCCAGGCCGGCCTTGTTACGGGCATATTCGATCAGGGCAACTTGCATACCCAGGCAAATGCCCAGATAAGGTATTTTATTTTCACGGGCATAGCGGGCAGCCAAAATCTTGCCTTCTACGCCACGCTTGCCAAAACCACCTGGCACCAGAATCGCATCGTATTTTTCCAGCGACTTGGTGCCGTGCGCTTCGATTTCTTCAGAATCAACGTATTCAATATTCACACGGCTCTCAGTGTGGATACCGGCATGACGCAGGGCTTCTGTCAAAGATTTATACGACTCTGTCAGATCGACATATTTACCGACCATACCGATAGTGACTTCTTCTTTCGGATTTTCGAGCGCATAGATCAATTTGTCCCACATCGCCAGATCAGCTGGTTTTGGTGACAAGCCCAATTTATCACAAACGATTTTATCCAAGCCCTGATCGTGCAACATCTGTGGAATCTTATAGATGGTATCTGCATCCCATACAGAGATCACTGCTTCTTCAGGCACGTTGGCGAACAGGGAAATCTTGGCGCGTTCATCATCAGGGATAGGACGGTCAGCACGGCACAACAATGCATCCGGGAAAATACCGATTTCACGCAGTTTTTGTACGCTGTGCTGAGTAGGCTTGGTTTTCAATTCACCGGCAGCAGCAACATACGGCACCAGCGTCAGATGTACGAAGGCAGCCGCATTACGGCCAGCGCGCAAACTCAGTTGACGTGCAGCTTCAAGGAAAGGCAGGGATTCAATATCGCCAACCGTACCACCGATTTCAACCAGGGCAACGTCAGCACCGGCTGCGCCACGATGAATGAACTCCTGGATTTCATTGGTGATGTGCGGGATAACTTGCACAGTCTTGCCCAGGTATTCGCCACGGCGCTCTTTGCGGATAACGGATTCATAGATCTGGCCAGTGGTGAAGTTATTCACCTTTTTCATTTTGGCCATAATGAAGCGCTCATAGTGACCCAGATCCAGATCAGTTTCAGCGCCGTCATCGGTCACGAAAACTTCACCGTGCTGGAATGGGCTCATGGTACCTGGATCCACATTGATGTAGGGATCAAGTTTGAGCATAGTGACTTTGAGACCGCGCGATTCAAGGATCGCAGCGAGAGAGGCAGCGGCAATACCCTTGCCTAAAGAGGAGACTACGCCCCCCGTAACGAATACAAACTTAGTCATTGCAGAAGGTGCCGAACGGCACAAGCGGGAAATTCGAATTATACATCACTAAGCCGTGATGTGCGAGAATTCCCGCTCGCAATTCCTATGAAACTTCAAGAACCGACAGGTTTACATTGCATAAATAAATTGCAATCTTGCAAAATTTTGCGCGCCCTGGCCATTGCTTAATTCCTTGATTTCATTACTGCGACGGATAAAGGATGCTGATGCGCCATAGTTTTCACTCCGCCATAAATAGCCTATTTCAAACTCACCAACCAGACTTTTGGGTTTGACTGCAGTAGCCTGATTATTAAAGTAGCCGCCCTGTATGCTTGCATTGCAGGCAACAGCCTTGAGCTCGGTACGCAAGAAACCATAGCTGGCTGCTTGCTCAGGCAAGGCATTCAGGCTGCCAGCACGTACCATCAACTCTGCGCTGGCATCTGTAAAGATATTGCCGAAACGCCCTTTCAGACGTGGGGCAATATCTACATTGGACGTTGCCACGATGCGGCCAGGTGAATATTCACCTGACAAGACAGCACCCCATTCATTACGCAACTGCGTACTCCAGCCTTGTGGTAAGGGTTGCTTCAATAATCTGTGCAAATGCGTCTGAGTCCATTCGCCACCGGCACAAGGTCCCATACATCCTATATCCAGCCCGAGACGCTGGCTCTTGCCATTGGCTTCATTCTTTTCGCGATACAGACCTGCATACAACCAGCCAGCGTAGGGATGATCAATTTTGGCAATCTGATTTGGAGTCAGCTTGATATCAGACGCGGTATACAACTCCTGTCCCAGTCGCCAACCATAAGTCAGGGCTTGCGTAACATCTCCTTTGGTAAAGCTCTGCCCTATTCTGTTACCACTGGTGTAAAAACCGTCATCCTTTTTGAACAGCAGGCTGTCATTATCAATATCCACTTGCAAGGTCGTCTTGCCGGCCTGTCGCACCTGTGTGAATTCACTCCAGGATGGCAAAGTCTCTTGTGAAAATACACTGGCTGTTAATAATAATGCCGCCAGTGGCACAGCAAATTTCAATACAGGCTTGATTTGATTCATGTATTTGTCGCTATTGAGTTTATAGAGGACTTATATTGAACTAAGGTTCATACGTTCTAGCATCGCCAGCACGGCAGTGGCTGTATTGCCGGGCACTTCCATAGGGATCAAGTGACCACCAGGAATAAGTACATAATTATCTCCCATTAATTCTTTTGTCGCTTTTGGACCTGCCTGACGACATTCTATGGATTCAGTACCACCAACAAATCCGACCGGCACATTAGGCGGACGTTTATTCAAACGTCCCAGTCCATGTGGCAAGGTACGGTAAATTGCCGTTTCCACTTCGCGGGCAAAGCGCAAGGTCACGCCCTCCGGGTGCGGCTTGAGACCGGCCTTCATATAATCACGCAAGACTTCTGGCGGCCAGATGGCAAACATTTCCTTGGATGCAAAGTGCTGATAAGCCTCCTCTTCGTTTTTCCAGAGGTGACGTCGCCTTTCTGAAAAGCGCGCAGGCGAAAATTTTTTATCCAGCCCCAGGGATTTAAATATACGCAACAACATCGCCCGCCAGCCAGATACCACTGGCGAATCCAGCACCACTACACCACGCACCAGGTCTGGCCTGGCCCTGGCTGCCATCAGTGACAAAATCCCTCCCAGCGAATGGCCCAGCAATATCACTGGTTGCTGATAATTTGCCTGCAAAGTGTCTATCAACTCTTGCACCAGATTGCGCCAGCCGTCTGTCACAGGATATGCCGGATCATGGCCGACCATGTCGCTGGCATGGACTTCATAAACAGTTCGCAAATGATCGAGAAACACGCGATATGTCCCGGACGGAAAGCTATTGCCATGGACAAAATGGATGATGGGTTTTACGGTAGTCTCGTTCATAACTATAGGTATTGCATTACCGGTCAAACCAATAACGCGCGTTTTCCTGTCTGAATTGTGAAGTTTTCAATGATGCGCCAAATTGTATGCTGATTGCACCCGATTCATCTGTTCTTAGACGTTTTATTCCAAAATCAGCATAGCGCTGGAAAACTTCTGGTTTGGGATGATGGTAGCGGTTCAGGTAGCCAACCTGGAAAATCGCCAGTTCTGGCTGCACCACTTTCAGGAAAGGCTCGGTGGATGATGTACCACTACCATGATGCGGCGCCAACAAAACGTCTGCCTTGAGTTTTTGTGGGATGCTATTCACCAGCTCATCTTCCTGTATGGCCTCTATATCACCCGCCAGCAAGATCGAATGCAGTTTGGTAGAGACCTTTAATACGCAGCTACGGGCATTCGGTTTCCATTTCGTACTTTCATAACTGGCTGTGCCGGGTTGCAAGACTTCAAAATGCACACCATCCCAATCCCAGGTTTGACCGCCCACACAACGTCTGTGCTGTTTTGCAGTTTGAACGATGGGACTATCCAGGCTCAGGGACGTACTTAACAGGCCTACAGGCAAATGCTTGAGTATGCTTAAGGCTCCGCCAGAATGGTCATTATCATTATGAGAAATCATCATGACATCAAGCTCATTGATGCCCCTAGCATGCAGATAAGGCAAAATCACTCGGCTGCCGCTGTCCGAATCAAGCCCCAGACTGGGGCCGCTATCATAGAGTAGCCTATGATGAGCAGTCTCCAGCAATAGCGCCATTCCCTGCCCTACGTCCAGCGCAGTCACGACCAACTCTCCATCTGCTGGCTTTTGCGAAGCCTGCAATAACAATGGCAAGCAACAGACCAGCCCCAGCCAGCGCAAAGGCCAGGCTCTGGGGGCCAGCAGCCACAATACTCCAGCCATTGCAAGCGCAAAAAGCCAGAATGAGGGAATAGGTGCAGTCCACACTGCATACGGCAAGGTACTGAAGTAAGTCAGGAAGCGTGCCAGAAAGTCCACGAAGACATGGGCAATTTGCAGCAACCATACTGACAAAGGCGCAGGCAGGATACTGCCGACCAAAGCCAATGGCGTGACAACAAAGCTGACCAGTGGAATAGCGATTGCATTTGCCAGTGGGCTGATGAGGGATATCTGACCAAATAAAAACATGGTCAGCGGTATCATGCCCAGGGTCACTGAATATTGCATCAGTGATGCCGAACGCAAAGAAGCCATGAAGCCAGCAGCACGGCTTTCTTGTGGTTTGACGCGCTCTTGCCCACCAGTCGCAAAGACGATGACACCAACAGCCGCAAAGGATAACCAAAACCCGGCCGACAACACCGCCCATGGGTCTGCCAATGCCACTAGTCCCAGTGCCAGACTTAATACTGCAGAAAAACTGCTGATGCGCCCTGTCCATATCGCCACCGCAACCACACTGAGCATGATCAGCGTTCTTTGTGCAGGCAACCCAAAGCCAGCCAGGGCAACATAGACCAGTGCCATCAGCGCACCTGCCAGTGCTGCCGCCTTTTGCGCAGGAAGGCGCAAGGGCAAAGAAAGATTGAGGAAGAAAGAACGTCGCCAGAAGTAAAACACCAGGCCAGCGAATAAACCCGCAACCATGGTGATGTGCAAGCCTGAGATACTGATTAGATGACCTATGCCTACCCGGTTAAATATGGTCCAGTCAGACTGGGGGATTTCACGTTGATCACCAACTACCAGGGCGACCAGCACCCCAGCGTAGGGCTGGCCGGGTAAGGCAGCGTGGATGCGGTCGCGTAATCTGGCGCGGCTGTATTCAACGATATTGTTTATGCTCCAGACAAAATCAGTCAGCTTACGGTTGTAGGCAACTGCATCCGGTTCAAATTTATCGAGCCTGACAGTACCGGTAGCACGTATGCCCTGCTCCAGCAGCCATGCCTCATAATCAAAGCCAGCAAGCGGGTTGGCATTACCATGCGGGCGCTTCAGGCGCACACGGAATTGCCAGCGCTCACCTGGCTGGACTGTGGCTACCTGACGCATATCGCCACCGCGGTCAGCACCATACCAGGACAATGCAACTTTGGATGGCCAATGTGCGATGCCAGTCAAATCAGCGATGCCATCTGCGCGTACCTGTTCTACCGCAAAATTGAACCTTTGCCCTTGTTCAAATTGAAAAGGCAGGCTGTCTATGGTACCGCTTAATACTACATCCTGATTTTCCCATTTTTTGGGCAACTCTTCGCGCATATAAAAATGCGCATAAGCGCTGGCCCAAACAAAACCCATCGTGGCAGCTACTGCAAAGCGTGTGGGCAGGTGTAGCCAGGGTGCAGGTTTATATTTAGTCAGAAGAAGAATGGTGGCTAGTGATGAAACCGCCGTCAGCGCCAGCAAGTTGTAGCTCAATAGCTCTGCCTGTTGCTGCAAAATGGCGACGCCCAATACAAAGCCCAACATTACTGCCCGCACAAGCTAGGCCCTTTGCATGCGTGGCATGACATACATGGCATTGGCGGTTGTCGCTTGCGCGACTTCAGTCAAACTCAGATTGCGCAATTCTGCCAGCACGGCTCCTATCCTGGGTAGCTGTGCTGGCGTATTGGCACCTTCTCGCAACCAGCTCGGTGGAATATCTGGCGCATCAGTTTCCAGTACGATGCTTGACAAGGGCAAGTCTGTAGCCAGTCTGCGTATTTGCAAAGCACGCGTGAAAGTCATGGCACCACCAAAGCCCAGCTTGAACCCCATATCGATAAAGGTCTGTGCCTGCTGTGCGCTGCCGTTAAAAGCATGAGCAATCCCGCCTCTGACTTTTATTCGTCGTAAATGCTTGAGGATGATGTCTTGTGAACGACGTACATGGAGCAGCACAGGCAAATCAAAATCCCTGGCCAGCTTCAGTTGTTCTGTATAGAAGTATTCCTGCTTTTCCTTCAAAGGACTTTGTGCCAGCGCAGACACAAAATAATCAAGACCAATTTCGCCTATCGCCACCAGTTTTTTCTGAGTATCTGTACCAGCCATCAGCTCCTCCACTCTTTTACGCAGGAGCAGCAAGTCCTCTTCTTTTGACGTTGGTACATACATGGGATGTATGCCCAGGGCATAAAAGCAATCAGCCCTTTGCCCACCTAGCTCAATGACGGTATTAAAATTATTTTTGTGTACAGCAGGTACGACGATGGCGGAAACGCCCACCTGCGCTGCAGCTTCGGCAACGTCCAGCGACATTCCGCCAAACTCATTTGCATCCAGATGACAGTGGCTATCTATCCACATAAGCGACTTCAAACTCAAACTAATTTGTTAATAACCTGATTATGAATCAGTTTTGCGGTCAACTTCAATTTATCTGCCATAAGTCTTTGCCTTTCATGGTGAAAACAGAATCAAGTCATGCATGCAATTTGATTCAAAATTTGCGCTCTCAAAATAAGCAAGCGACATAAATAAGTGAAATTTGCAACTTTTGAATGATAAAAACTGATGACTTGACTTTACGCATTAGCCAAAAAGTAGATTTTCTTGATTTATATTTTGAGACAATGTACTATTTTGATCATTGTCTCATTTATTTTTAAACTATTTTTCGGCAACAATTATGACGACTGAAAATAACCACTCCCGTCGCACCCGAAAATTGCAAAAAACCAGCGAGCAACTTTCGCAATGTGCCTGGCAACTTTTCGAAAGTAAAGGCTATGAAGCAACCACCATGGAAATCATCGCTGAGGCAGCTGATGTCGCCCGCGGGACTCTCTATCGCCATTTCCCGGTCAAAGAGGCTTTTATCGCTTATCGTTTTAAACAAGATCAACTAGTTCATCAAGAAGCTGTGATTACGGCAGCGATGGCATGCAAAGATGCCTGGAGTGGATTTACTCTGGTGCTAAGTCTGGAAGCCAGCTATGCAGAAAGAATGCATGAATATCTTGGCCCATTTTTAGTTTACCGACTTGCAGGACAACAAACGACAGAGCAAATCGGCGAAGACGACATTTTCTTCGCACTCAGCCTTTCCCTGATTGCACGTGGACAACGCAACGGCGAATTCAATACAAAAACTGATGCTTTACGTTTAGCTGAATACCTGGCCTTCTTGCGCTTAGCCACACTAATGCGTTGGCTTGGAGATAAGACGCAGCCATTGCTCCCTTTGTATGAAGAAATGCTGCAGTTCTTTATGCATGGCGCTGTATTTAAAAATTAATCTATCAATCACTTGGGAACATCCATGTTCAGCAAACTTCACCATGCCTGGCAAAATATACTAGTCAGCGTGTTTCACAAGGCAATGATCAGTGAACAAAAAAAGGCAAAAGTGACTCTCCAATCAGTCACACTTGCCTTTGGAAAAATGACTTTTTTTGAAAGAAGTCAAACTGGTAATGAAGAACCCATCCTTATGCTCCATGGTGCGGGAACCGACAAAGATACATGGCTGCGATTCGCCCAAAATCTACCGGCATCGTACCCACTCGTCATTCCTGATCTGCCAGCACATGGTGACAGTAGCTATGCAAATAATTGCAACTATGGGGTTCACGCACAGGCGCAACGATTGGTTGAATTTATTGATCATTTGGGACTCAAACGTGTGCATCTCGTGGGCAGTTCTATGGGTGGTGCCCTGGCAATGCAGCTAGTATTGAAGCGTCCCGATTTATTTTCTTCATTAGCTCTGATAGATACCGCAGGTGCCGAATGCCAGAAATCCTGGCTGCAACTCGAAATAATCAGGACAGGTGTAAATCCCATGATGCAAATTAAAAATGTGCATGAATATAAAACCATGATGCGGATAGGCATGAGCAAACCGCCATATATTCCAAGTATTTTTTTACCCTTGATTGCCGAAAAGAGAATTAGAAGACAATATCAAGATGCCCATATCATGCGAGATATTGAAGTGGATATGGATCAGCGCAACATCTTGGAGCAGTTGCAATTGCCTACTTGGATAGCATTGGGTGAGCAAGACAAAATCATGCATGTAAGTAGTGCCAAATTCTTGTCAGGAAAAATTCGCGAAAGTCAATTACGCATCTACCCTGGATTAGGGCACGTCCCCATGGTTGAAAACCCCGCTTTGCTTGCCAGGGACTATCAGGAATTTTTACAGTCCATAAATAAATAATGCAGTCGGCAATTTATGTGCCGGGCATCTGTTTCAATGAGTGGTATTCACATTGAACTCAAATCTGGTTTTCATATTTATACATGACACATCCGTGCATCCCGGCAATTAAATCTTGCTAAGTATTCCTTGTATAGGACGCTCAAAATCATGACGCTGTCGAAATCGCCATACAATAAGACAGGCTGCCAGGGCTGCGAGCAAATGCTTCAGGCTGTGTCCACTCAAGATATGCAGTTGCTGCAAAATCTGTGCATCCAGCATTTCAGTGATTTTCGCAGTTACATATAAGATCATCGCTGCACCAAATGCCAAGCGATCTGCGCTTTCCGCCTTCCATATCCATTGCAACAATGGGATCAATACCAGAGTTAAACCTTGTATCAGCAGATAGGGACGCAGATCACCTGTCTGCTGCCACCAGATCACTGACATCAAGGCAGCCATCAATAGCAACACCAGTTCCATGATGGCTTTCCTGGCATCTATGCCCGGCAAGCTGTCTGCCCTGACCGCCGCCAACAAGCTGCAACAGGCAAAAGCGATGGGCAATCTATCCCAGAACAGGCGCGCATCGTCAGGTGCCAGATGATAATAACTGGAACCCACGGTAGTGGCGGCAATACTGAGGGCAAAGGTGCAATAAGCGGGAAATGCAATGCCGGTGTCACCCTTGCGATATTTCTCCAGTAAAAACCAGCCTCCAGTCATGGCAACCATCGCAAAACCAAGATTGGTCAGCACATCAATGGCATGAGGTATACCTGCCCAGTCCGACTGGTCTGCAAAGTCATGATAATGCGCAAGCTGGGAAATCGGCCCATGCAGCAACAATGCCAAGGCTGCTAACGCCGAAATCAGCAAAGGCAGCGTACGTAAGCCAGTTTTCATTTTCTTCACCTATGTTTTAACAGATAGGCAATTGTGGAGACAGGCAGCAAATAATGTAACTAATACTGGTAAAGTAGCAGCATACAATAATCGAAGTATCAAATCCCGCAACCTTGCGCATGCAAAACCATGACAGAAATCCGGCAATTATTGAACAGCATCAAGCAGCAACTTAAACTGCAAGGCAAAACATACAGGGACGTGGCTGTAGCCCTGGATTTGTCCGAGGCCAGTATAAAACGCCTCTTGAGCGCCGATAATGGTGCCAATATGAGTATAGAAAGGCTGGCCCAAATCAGCCAGTTTCTGGGCTTTAGTCTGATGGAAATCACGCAGGAGGCAAATACCAGCAACACCCGCATCCATAGTTTGAGCCCTGTGCAGGAAAAGGAACTGGTCTCGGACACAAAACTGCTGCTGGTGGCAGTTTGCGCCCTGAATCATTGGAAATTTGAAGATATCCTGCAAGTCTACCAACTCAGCGAAACAGAATGCCTGAGCAAACTCTTGCGTCTGGATAAATTATGCCTGATCAGCCTGATGCCAAATAATCGCATACGGCTGAATATCGCCAGGGATTTTGACTGGCTGACACATGGCCCCATACGCCAGTATTTTCGCGACACGGGCATGGCAGAATTTCTGGATGCGCCATTTAGCCATGAGTATGAATCACAACATTTCATACACGGCATGTTGACAGATGCAGCCGCTGAAAAATTCCAGGCTGAGATACACCAGCTCAGGCAAAAACTGGCTGAGCTGCATACCGAGAGTTTGAGTAGCCCGCTCAAGAAAAGGCGCGGCACGGCGGTATTGCTGGCCATGCGTGAATGGGAGCCAGCCAGCTTCACTGCCCTACGCAGAAAACCTTAGTGTAACTTAGCGTAAACTTACTGCACCTGCTTTGGTCTTGACAGAGTGACGGCACCCGGAATAACAATATCGTCACGCAGTCGCAAGAATTTAAAACCTAACAAGCGGCGTGGTTTGGCTTGCTTGCTGGTCCTGGTTCTTTCATTGGTACGGCTAATGAAGGTATCAAAGCTCTCTTCCTTGACCTGTGGTTCGCCAGAGTTCAGGAAGTTGCGCTTACCATTAGCATCGACCACGACCAGGCCGACATGGGTGATGGATTGATATCCATCCTTGTCTGATACCACGTTCACAAAATCACCATCGCGCAATTGATCCAGTATGGCACTGACCTTGTCGGCTTTGACGTAAGCTTCATGGCTGGTTTGCACCGGGATAGCGGTTTCTTTGTGATGTTGCTCGCGCAGGAATTTCGCCCTGTCAACGACAATGTCATAGCTCGCCACCTTGTCCGCGCCAAAACCGGCACTGACATCTTTAAGCAGCCAGGCGTTGTTGGTATTCCAGTCCACTTCCGTGTAATGATTGCGCGTCACCACACCGATCAAACCGTCTTTGTAGCGTATACGTTGCAGGGTCCAGAAGAATTCTTCCCAGGAACTGCTCAAGGCCATGGCATAGGTATGTTCAGCAAACACCAGGCAATCGCTATGCGTCAGGCTATACATCGGCAGGTTGTCATGCAGTTCAAAGGGAAATTCGCCCAGCAGGTTCAGCTTGTAAGGCTGGCCTATATTTTTTCTGGCGATGAGGGCGATACGCTGGCGCAGATCAGACACATTGGCATGCAAGTATGCCAGGTACTGGTCCACCTCTTGCGACGTCATCTGGAAGATTTTTTTGTTCTGGAATGGCTCACTAGCCGACTTAGCAGATGTTGTAGCCTGCTTATCTTCAGCTTGAACAGGTGAAGCAATCGACGCAGTGGTCAATAAAGCGGAAGCGAGAGCAAAGGCAAGGATGCGAGGAAGCATGGCAAAATAAATAAATGGGCTGAAGTCAGACTTATACCATAGCCCGCGATTTGCCTCATCAACAAAGCTCATCAACAAAGCTCATCAACAAACCTCAACAACAAACAAAAAACGCATGCAGTTCATTTGATCTGCATGCGCTCACCTTGGATTACCTTCAGTTAGTTATACCAAGGCTGTCCTGGCTACCAGCACTCCATCGGCGTCAGCATAAATCCAGTCACCTGGTTTGATCGCGACACCTGCCACATTGATGCGGGCATCTCGCATGCCACCACCATGCTTGGCAGCGCGCAAGGGCATGGGTGCCATGGCGCGCACACCGATATTACAGGCGTTGATTTCATCCACATCACGAATGCAACCATGCACGATAATACCAGCCCAACCATTTTTTTCAGCCAGCGCAGCCAGATTGCCACCCACTAGCGCACAACGGAAGCTGCCACCGCCATCTATCACCAGGACATGGCCATTACCTGGAGTTTCCAGCGTTTCCCTGACGAGCACATTATCCTCAAAGACTTTCAGCGTCACTGCCTGACCACTGAACTTCGCTACCGTACCATAGCGCATGAAGATAGGCGGGATAACTGCCAGTTCATGCGTGGCGATTTTATCTTCGTTGGCATCACAAATATCACAGGTAGCAAAGCTCATGATTAATCCTCGTTAGTATGGAACCTCATTCTAACCAGCTAAGCAATAATATTCAAACCGCCAATGCCCTTGTCTTGCTGCCGACATTGACGGCCGTCAATATTGCCAACACCTGGAAGAAACCAACGCAGATAAATACCCAAGATGGATGATGCGCATCCATGATGGCACCAAAAATCAGCGGTGCCACTGCCAAACCAGAATCCAGGCCCGAATACACAATACCGTAGACACGGCCCGTGGCATTTTTGGGCGCTGCAGCGCGTATCATCAAATCGCGGGAAGGTCCGGCGACACCAGAGCCAAAACCTATCGCGCCCATCAACAAAATGGCGATGCCTGCATTGACGGCACCACTGGCCAGTATCAGTGAGAAAATACCGGCAAAGCTGAAGGCCAGCGTAATTGTCCTGTCATGATGGGTAGTTTTGGCTGCCAAAAAACCGCCCCACAACATGCCGCCAGCCGAAGCCAGCATGTACAGGGTATAGGCTGTGGTGGCTGAACCCAGCGACATGTCATACATCTGACGCAAGCTGGCTGATGAAAAGCTTTGTATGCCACCCAGTGCCATGGCGATCATGAAGAAAAAGCCAAAGCACATCCACACCGCAGGTATGCGCATGAAATCCATCGCGCCCTCAGCAGCTTTGGCGGCATGAGCTGCGCTTTGGTGCTGCACCACATCAGTACGCAATAAGTCTCTGTAAAAAACCAGAATGGCCAAAATGGTAAAAGGCAGGAAAGCCGCACAAAACAAGGCTGTCCGCCAGGTTGTTAATCCAGCAATCGTTACCAGAAACACCGGTGCCGCTGCCCAGCCCAGATTGCCGGTGATGCCATGCACGGAAAAAGCGTAACCCAGACGCTGGCTGGATACTTTTTTATTGAGTAAGGTGTAGTCGGATGGATGGAATACGCTATTCCCTACCCCAGCCATCATCGAACCCATCAAGAGCATGCTGTAATTTTGCGACATCGACAACACCAATGCAGCAACACCCAGGCAAGTAATGCCAAAAAACAAAACCGCCCTGGCTCCGACCTTATCGACAATAAAACCAGATAGAGCCTGACCTATGCCTGAGATCACGAAAAACACTGTCATCAGCAAACCCAATTCGGCAAAAGACAGGCTGAATGCTTCCTTAATCCAGGGGAATAAGGGTGCCAGTATCATATGGAAAAAGTGGGAAATACCGTGGGCCAGCCCCACCAGACTGATCACCATCACGTCCTTTTTTATATTTTCCGGTACTGTCTGGGCTGTCGCTGCTGTTGTCATTGAAGTCTTCTCCTGTTTCCAAACGCTCTTGCAAGTTAAAGCAAGCTATCAAGTCAGCAGTGTATGCAAATTCGTCCAGTCTGATTTAAGATAGATGGACAATTTTTGTCGAGTTTCCGCCAAACAGGAACACGGCATACAGACTAAGGAAGATCATGGCAATTGAAATCCTGACCGATACCCGTCCTCAATCACCAGACAAACGCCCCTCGCCTGAGCGACCCGTGCGACTGGCGGCCAGGAACCTGCCTACTGAAGAAGTCATCAGCATGCATAGTCACACCTGGGGACAATTGACTTATACGCCACAAGGCATGATGCAGATACTGGCGAACAATAACACTTGGTTCGTGCCACCTTTGCGTGCAATCTGGATACCGCCGAATGTGGCGCATGAAGTCCGCATCATAGAACCTTCACAACTGCGACTGCTGAACATACATGCCGATTTTGCACCATTTCGCGGTACGGATTGCCTGGTACTTGAAGTCTCGCCACTGCTCAGGGAATTGATCGCCTGCATGGAATTGATCGAAGTCGCCAGCCCGCGCGAATTTCATATCGCCGCTGTCATCATGGATGAACTGGAAGCTGCAAAACCCTTGCCAATACGTCTGCCCATGCCCAGGGATAAACGACTCAAGAACTTGTGTGAAATTTTGCTGGCTGACCCGGCATCCGGGCTGACAATGGAAGACTATGCAGTACAGGTAGGCGCATCCTCACGCACCCTGTCACGCCTGTTTGAGCAAGAACTGGAAATGTCATTTACTGCATGGCGCCAGCAAATGCGTTTATCGAAGGCATCGCCACTAATCACCAGCGGCATGCCTTTATCACAAGTAGCGTCTGAACTGGGTTATGCCAGTCAGTCAGCGTTTTCTGCCATGTTCAAGAAAACTTTTGGTGAATCGCCATCGAGTTTTTTCAAGCAAAGGTAAGCCTGTACTGCAAGGCTTGTTTTGAGTAAGTCACAATAAAAAAAGGGCAGCATTTGCATGCTGCCCCAACTTGCTTTCCTACAAAGGTATAGACCGGTAATCTATTCCAAAGTTCAATCTAAGTTCACGCCAGTTCTCCTGCTTTGCTAAACAGCAGTTCATGGTCTTTGGCATCAATCGCAATAATATCCTTGGGTCCAAATTTTCCTTGCAATATCAATTTGGACAAGACATTTTCTATCTCTTGCTGAATCGCGCGTTTTAACGGTCTTGCACCGTAGACAGGATCAAAACCAGCTTCAGCAATTTTTTGCAATGCATCTTCGCTGACCTGCAAACCCATATCCATTTGACGCAAACGCTGCTCCAGCGTCTTGAGCTGTATCTTGGCAATCGCGCCTATGTTTTTCGCATCCAGTGCATGGAAGACTACGATCTCATCAATACGGTTGATGAATTCAGGACGGAAATGGGTTTTGACTTCACCCATGACAGCCATCTTGATAACTTCAGGATCACTGCCTTCCATCGCCTGTATCTGATGTGAGCCCAAATTCGATGTCATGACGATCACGGTATTTTTAAAGTCCACCGTGCGGCCTTGCCCATCTGTCATGCGGCCATCATCCAGCACCTGCAACAACACATTAAACACATCATGATGCGCTTTTTCGACTTCGTCCAGCAAAATCACGCTATACGGTTTACGCCTGACTGCCTCAGTCAGGTAGCCCCCCTCTTCATAGCCGACATAGCCCGGTGGCGCACCGATCAGGCGGGCAACCGAATGTTTTTCCATGAACTCACTCATGTCGATACGGATCAAAGACTCTTCCGTATCAAACATGAAATTCGCCAGGGCCTTGCACAGCTCGGTTTTACCAACGCCGGTAGGCCCAAGGAACAGGAAAGAACCGTAAGGGCGGCCAGGGTCACCCAGGCCAGAGCGTGAACGGCGGATGGCGTCCGACACTGCAGTAATAGCCTCATGCTGGCCGACGACACGCTGATGCAAGGCATCTTCCATGTGCAATAATTTCTCGCGCTCACCTTGCATCATGCGTGACACAGGTATGCCGGTCGCGCGCGATACAATTTCGGCAATTTCTTCTGCGCCGACCTGTGTGCGCAAGAGCTTCATCTTGCTACCGTCTTGCTGGTTTTTATCAGCCTGAATATCAGCTTGCTTGAGTTGCGCTTCCAGTTCAGGTAAACGACCATACTGCAATTCTGACATCGCTTGCCAGTCGCCGCGGCGCTTGGCTTCATCCATTTGCAGGCGGATTTTTTCTATCTCTTCCTTGATATGGGTGCTGCCTTGCACCAGCGCTTTTTCTGTTTTCCAGATTTCTTCCAGGTCAGCATATTCCAGCGACAGTTTACCTATCTCTTCTTCAATCAAGACCATGCGCTTCTTGGAACCTTCGTCCTTTTCACGTTTGACGGCTTCTTTTTCTATCTTCAGTTGTATCAGGCGACGGTCCAGCTTATCCATGACTTCTGGTTTGGAGTCTATCTCTATTTTGATCTTGGCCGCAGCCTCATCGATCAAATCGATTGCCTTGTCTGGCAAGAAGCGGTCAGTGATGTAGCGATGTGACAATTCAGCCGCAGCAACAATCGCCGGATCGGTAATATCGACACCATGATGGACTTCATATTTCTCTTGCAAGCCGCGCAGGATCGCTATGGTTGCCTCTACACTAGGCTCATCCACGATGATTTTCTGGAATCGACGCTCCAGCGCTGCATCTTTTTCTATGTATTTGCGGTATTCATCAAGCGTGGTTGCGCCTACGCAGTGCAATTCCCCGCGCGCCAGTGCCGGTTTCAGCATATTGCCCGCATCCATCGCACCCTCGGCCTTGCCTGCGCCTACCATGGTGTGCAGCTCATCGATAAAGACGATGGTCTGGCCTTCATCCATGGCAATTTCCTTGAGCACGGCTTTCAGGCGTTCTTCAAATTCACCACGATATTTGGCACCGGCCAGCAAGGCAGCCATGTCCAGCGACAAGACGCGCTTGGATTTCAGGCTATCTGGTACTTCGCCATTGACGATACGCTGCGCCAGACCTTCAACGATGGCGGTTTTACCGACACCTGGTTCACCGATAAGCACAGGATTATTTTTGCTGCGGCGCTGCAAGACCTGGATAGCGCGACGGATTTCATCATCGCGGCCTATGACAGGATCAAGCTTGCCCAGACGGGCACGTTCAGTCAGGTCCATTGTGTATTTCTTTAAAGCCTCGCGTTGCCCTTCTGCATCCTGGCTATCCACATTATTGCTGCCGCGCACTGCGGCAATGGCTGCTTCCAATGCCTTGCGAGTCAGGCCATTCTCACGTGCCAGTTTGCCTGCTTCAGACCTGTCATCGGTCAAGGCCAGCAAAATCATCTCGCTGGCCAGGAACTGGTCGCCGCGTTTTTGTGATTCCTTGTCGGCCAGATTCAGCAAACCTACGAGTTCACGCCCGGCCTGGACCTGGCCATCAGTGCCGCTGACCTTGGGCAATCTATCCAAAGCGGATTTCAAGGCATTGCTCAAGGCTGTCACATTCACCCCTGCCCTTTGCAGCAGGGAATGGCTGCTGCCATCATCCTGATTGATTAATGCCAACAATACGTGCACAGGTTCTATGTATTGGTTATCATTGCCAACTGCCTGACTTTGCGCATCAGCAAGGGCTTCTTGTAGCTTGGTGGTTAATTTGTCGAGCCGCATGACTCTCTCCTGAAGAATTAGTTAGCATACAATTTGGGGCAGGCCAGCCAATTTCAAGAATAGGCAAAGCTAAACTCGCAGTGCATTTCACGATGTTTGTTTTATATCAAAGACCACATGGATTTACATCAGATACGAATTACTTATCTTCCTGATCAGGATAGACTGTTGCTCAAACTCTCGTTTGCAGAAAAGGACAAACCTTCACGACAAGAGATAGACCTCTTGTTTACCCGCAGCACGACCATGAAGTTCTGGCCAGGCCTGCTGGAAGCCATGGGCAAGCAAGTCAAGATGAGCAAACCCAGCGCCGCCCATGCCAGTTCAGAACTGGTGCAAATGGAACATGAAGCCTCAGTGGCTGAAATGAAGGACAGCGGCCACTTCAACGCTCCACTGGAAGATGATGTTGAAAGCTGGCCCTTGGGCAAAGAAGCGATGTTGCCAGAGAACATACAATTCCACGTTCATGCGAAACTGCCATTCAGGATGGAATTTACAGTCGCAGGTGGCAAGAATTTTGAAATTGCCATGGGCAAGCGTTTGCTGCATGGCTTTTGCAAATTATTCCAGGATGCCGTGGAAAAAGCGGATTGGGGTTTCACCCTGGAAATGATGGGCAATGCGCCAGAGGCGCCTCCGGCGGGTATGCTGAATTGAGTTGAATTGGTTGAATCGAATAGAAAAGCCAAACAAAGCAAGCGGCAGATTCTTAATCGAATTTGCCGGATTTCTTAAATTGATTGGTTGCCTCTACCAGTGCAGCAGCAATGCCAGGCTCACCACCAGAATGGCCAGCGTCAGCAATCATGTGCATGCTTGCTTCCGGCCAGGCATGGTGCAGCCTGTGCGCCGTCACTGGAGGGCAAACCACATCGTAGCGGCCTTGTACGATGACAGCAGGTAAATGGCGAATGCTGTCTATATTCTCAATCAACTGGTCTTCACGCATGAAAGCGCCATTGATCATGTAATGCGCTTCCAGCCTGCCCAAGCCTATGCACATGGCATCTGACTCAAAATCCGCAATCGTGTCTGGCTGCGGCAGCAGGAATATACAAGAACCTTCGTAACGGCTCCAGTTACGCGCAGCCTCGGTGTAAATCGCCGGATCGTCACTGAATAAACGCTTGGCATAAGCTTGCAGCAAGTCGTGACGTTCTTCTGCTGGCACACCTTCGGCAAAACGTTGATGCACCTCAGGGAAAAACCATTTCATGCCATTTACAAACCATTCCACTTCGGCTTTGGTACACAAGAAAATACCCCTGAGGACAAAACCAAGGCAGCGTTCAGGATGCGCTTCGCCATAGGCCAGCGCCAGTGTAGAACCCCAGGAACCGCCAAAAACCAGCCACTGCTCTATGCCCAGCATGACACGAATTTTTTCTATATCGTCCACCAACAAGGCAGTGGTGTTATTGCGGTATTCACCCAAAGGCAGGGATTTACCCGCGCCACGTTGATCAAACAGCACGATACGATAATGCGCAGGATCAAAGAAACGACGGTGATTTGGCGCAGTGCCGCCACCAGGCCCGCCATGCAGGAAAATCACAGGCTGACCATCAGGATTACCACTTTCTTCCCAATACAGGGTATGCGTATCATCGACTGGCAGCATGCCGGTACGATATGGCTCTATGACAGGGAATAAAGAAGTAGTATCTGCGCTCATATGGATAAGAAATAGTTAGAATAGTTTAGGTAGATAGCGACGATTATACCCATGTGCATCGAGAAGCAATAGGCGATATTGCAACATCTGATTGCGTATTGCGGTATAGCCTTTTATTTTTTATGATGCTGTTTTCACATTCACCGCCCTGCCATGCCCTTATCAGATCCCTACGCTAATTCGAATGAAGCTGAACAATTGGGTGCCCCTGGCCTGCACAGCTATTGGTCACGCACGATGGCAGTCCTGAATGGCAAAGGTGGAGGACATCATCCGGAATTTCACAGGGATCGTCTGCTCCTGCATGTCCTTGGGCTGGGTTTGGAACAAACAGCACAGTATCTTTTGCAAAACCAACCAGATTTTCAAGAGTTCGAGGTCTGGATTACCCAGACTGCAGGCACGCCATCCATTAGCTCCATCGCCCGTCTGCAAAATTTGTATTACGGCAGCCCACTCCCAGCCGATGTCTTAAACTTATTTGAACAAGTCACAAACATGCCTGACGTGTTCAGCAAAGAAGACTTGCAGCATTGGGCAAAGCATGGCTACGTCATACTGCATGACGCAGTGCCCGCTGCAGATTGTGCAATAGCAGCCCAGACTATCTGGGATGCATTAGGTGCGAGCGAAGATGATGAGGCATCCTGGTACCACAAAGGGCACGCGAACATCATGGTGCAGTTATTCCAATCACCTGCATTTGAAAAAAACCGCCGCTCGCTGCGCATACACAAAGCATACGCACAATTATGGGGGACCGCAGATTTATGGGCGACTACCGACCGCTGCAGCTTCAATGTCCCTGAAAAACCGGGTCATGTCTTTCAAGGGCCTGACTTACATTGGGATGTGAGCTTGCAGCAACCTGTGCCATTGGCTACTCAGGGCGTACTCTACCTGACTGACACGCCACCAGAGCAAGGTGCACTCACTCTGGTTCCCGGCTTTCATCAAAGTTTGGGCAAATGGCTGGATGAATTACCCGAGAATGCTCATCCCAGGGAGCAGGATTTACATGCATTGGGTTCAATACCTGTAGGTGGCAAAGCTGGTGACCTGGTCATCTGGCATCAGGCCCTTCCCCATGGTAGCCGGCCCAATCGAGGCAAGAAGCCACGCATCGTGCAATACATCAATATGCTGCCCAGTCAATTGCAGATACATGAAACCTGGCGCTGAACATACCAGGCACTTTATTGAAGAAGTGCTTTATAAGTGGCGAAACCAGCAAAGCAACAGACAATTGAACCCAGCAAATGCGCGCCGCTGTGCAACAAGGCCCAGCCATAATCACCACGATGCAAAAGGCTCATGGCTTCTGCTGAAAAAGTAGAAAAGGTCGTCAGGCCGCCAAGAAAACCAGTAATCAGGAACAGCCGCCATTCAGGTGAAAGGTGCAGGTTGGCAGAGAAAAAAGCAACTGCAAATCCAATGACGTATCCACCACCCAGATTAGCGATCAGTGTCCCAATCGGGAACAGAGGCAAAACACCATTCAGCCACAATCCCAAAGCCCAGCGCAGCCATGCACCAAATGCTGCGCCTATACCAACGGCCAGCGCGCCCAGCCAACTCATGCAGCATCCCCATTTTGTGCTGGCAAACTCCACTTTTGCAGTGCCAGATCATCGGTTTCGCGCGCATCTACCCAGCGCGATCCTTCTGGTGTTTGTTCTTTCTTCCAGAAAGGTGCCTGGGTCTTTAAATAATCCATGATGAATTCGCAGGCGGCAAAAGCGTCTCCACGATGACGTGTCGCCACTGCCACTAAAACAATCTGGTCCAGTGGCTGCAAAGGCCCTACTCTGTGTATGACAAGGGTGTTGATCAAATCCCAGCGCGCCTGCGCCTGCACGACTATATGTTCCAGCGCCTTTTCTGTCATGCCAGGATAATGTTCCAGCTCCATGCCACTGATGCTCTGACCATCATTGATATCGCGCACCAGGCCAACAAAGCTGACCACGGCACCTATATCAGGATTGCCCTGACGCAGTTGCGCCAGCTCAGCATTCAGATCAAAGTCAGCAGTCTGCACACGGATAGTCATGCCAGTCATGTTTCAGCCCCCGGTTACCGGCGGGAAGAAAGCCACTTCCGCCCCTTCGCTGATACGGGTATCCGGCTCACACATTTGCTGGTTATACGCCATGCGCAAAGCACGCCCTGGTGCCAGCACTTCTGCCCAGATATCGCCGCGCGCGACCAGCCACGACCGCACTTCACCTACCGTATTTATATCTTCCGGCAAAACCACTTTTTGCTCAGACATACCCAGTTTTTCACGGACACTGGCAAAAAAACGTAATTGTATATTCATGATCCAAAACACTAAAAATAAAGCAATCTAAATGAGACGGATTACATCAGACTACTAAAGGGGATGTATCGTACCAACTCACCCTTGCGTATGCTCTGACCTGGCGCAAGATCGATCAGGCCGTCGCCCCAGACTGTGGACGTCAGCACACCCGAACTTTGATTAGCGAATAAATCCAGTCCACCCTCTGCATTCAGACGGGCCCGCAAAAATTCATTGCGCCGGTCCGGCTTTAGCCAGTCAAAATCAGCGCGCACATGGTAAGCAGCAGGCTCCACTTTTTCTACACCTTGCATGCGCAGGATAAACGGGCGTACGAACAGCAGGAAAGTGACAAAGCTGGAGACTGGATTACCCGGCAAACCCATAAAGAATGCCTTGCCTACTTCACCAAAGGCCAAAGGTTTGCCCGGCTTCATGGCTATCTGCCACATGTTCAGGTTACCCTCGGCTTCAACCGCTGGTCGTATATGGTCTTCTTCACCGACAGAAACACCGCCGGATGTAATGATGAGATCATGATCCTGGCTGGCGCGGCGCAAAGTGTCACGCGTTGCATCCAGCTTGTCTGGCACAATGCCATAATCAGTAATGACGCACCCCAGGTCTTGCAGCAAACCTGTCAAAGTAAATCTGTTGGAATTGTAAATCGCCCCTGATTTCAAGGGCTCGCCCGGCATGGTCAATTCATCACCAGTAAAAAACACGGCAACCCTGGGCTGGCTTAATACGGGCAATTGCGCCAAACCTACTGAGGCTGCCAATCCCAGTTCCTGCGCGCGCAAACGCGTGCCTGCTTTCAAGATAGTGGCGCCAGCCTGAATATCCTCTCCCTGGCGACGCACCCATTCACCCGCCTTTGGCTGGTGTTTGATCATCACGAAATCGCCGTCTGCCAGACATTGCTCTTGCATGACAACTGCGTCAGCACCCTCGGGTATCATGGCACCAGTGAAGATACGGGCAGCAGTGCCCGGCTCCAGGGCATGGGCAACATGACCAGCAGGTATTCTTTGAGAGACACGCAAACGGGTCTCGCCACTGACACAATCACTGGCGCGCACGGCATAGCCATCCATCTGGGTATTATCCACAGGTGGCACGTTCAATAAAGATGACTGATCCTGAGCGAGGATGCGCCCATTGGCGGCAATCGTTGCGAGATTTTCGCCATCCCGGGCAGCACAAACAGGGCGCACCGCTGACAATAAAAAATCCAGCGCTTCTTTGGTACTCAGCATGGGTTTCGACATGGTTCTGATTTCGCTTCAGCTCGTATATTATTAAACGACATTGTAGCCTGAGTCCCAGTATTTGAATGTATGGGCTCAATACTAAACACTATATTTTAGGACTTACGCAAAACCGCCCCAGCTGCGTTGCAGCTCCTCGCCGTACTAAAGTACTGTCTTCGTCGCTACGCCTTACTGGGACAATTTTGCGTAAGTCCTATATATGAAGCCTGAAAACAAAAAATCCACAGGCCATGAGGCATGTGGATTTCTATGTTCAAGGCGGGGCTAGCCCCTACCGACTTAAGTAATCAGGGGGCCAAAACCATTTGACCATTCTGGTAAGTGACTCTGAGTCTGTCGCCAACACGATAATAATTGGTCGGCTCAACCAGCACAGCGCGCTGATCACCATTGGGCAAGCGTAACGTCAATTCCAGTTTGCGTCTTGGGGTAGAGTTGCGTTCCATTTCATTGCCAATGACACCACCGGCAATCGCGCCACCTACGGTAGCCAGGTCACGCCCTGTACCTTTACCCACCTGATGGCCCAGCACACCACCGAGCAGGGCACCGACCACGGCGCCGCCGCCAGAAGAGCCACCACTACTGACATTCACATCACGCATACCAACAATCACCGCTGTATCCACATAAGTATTTTGATACTGCTGAGCAGGGTAATTTGGGGGATTTTGCCCATAAGCCGGATATTGAGGCTGAGTCTGATATTGCTGAGGATATTGATTTTGCGAGTGGGCGGGATAACGCTGGACCGCACATCCTGTCAATGCAACCGCAACTGCGATGGTAGTCAGGACAGTAAGCTTGCGCATGATGAACTCCGAAAAATAGGTAATGTAGTCAGTTAACGCAACAGCAAGCTTATTGTTGACTGGATGTGCCGAAATATCTCTTGAAATAACAATCACTTACAATTTCTTATCAAAAAGAAAATTTATCAAAACATTACTTTCAAGCCATTTTTACTCCGACATTCAATTGCCCATAGATAATTTCATACTGGCTGCGTTGCAATTGACGCGAATCAAATAGTAATAAGAACGATTATCATTTACTTTCATATTTCATTTTGTTACAATTGCGCTCTGATTTTTTTACATTCCTACCTCAGCCATTCTTGAAGAAAAGCCAGCGGTATTTTATTTTCATTATCATCCAGGAAATATCATGGTTCACATCAAGAGTCGCAAGCACTCCAATTTTAATACGCGCATCAACCACACTATGACGGTGGCAGCGGCAGCATTTTTTCTGCCTATCGCAGCCCATGCAGCTGACCCTGTCTTGCCTGAAGTTAAAGTGACGGCAAAGACCGAGAATGATTTCAAGGCGGACAAAGCATCCTCCCCTAAATACACTCAACCGCTGGTCGATACGACACAAACCATTACTGTCATCAAACGCGAACTGATTGATCAACAAGGTGCCTTGACGCTAACTGAAGCTCTGCGCAATACGCCAGGCGTTGGCACATTCTTCCTCGGTGAAAATGGTAGCACCAGCACTGGTGACAGCATCTACATGCGTGGCTTTGATGCGTCCAGCAGCATTTATGTGGACGGCATACGTGACCTGGGTTCTATCTCCCGTGATTTGTTCAATATCGAGCAAATCGACGTATTGAAAGGCCCAGCTGGCACAGATAGCGGTCGTGGCGCACCTACAGGCTCAGTCAATCTGGTCAGCAAACAAGCGACTCTTGATGATGCCATCCTGGGCAATGTGACTGTCGGTAGCGGCAGCCAAAAACGTGTGGCACTGGACTGGAACAAAGCCATCAGTGCTGAACAAGGTTCTGCATTCCGCTTGAACGTGGTAGACCAGGACAGTGGCGTAGTTGGCCGCAATGAACTCAAGAACAAACGCTGGGGTGTTGCACCTTCCTTCGCCTTTGGCCTGAAGTCCCCTACCCGCTTCTACCTGAATTACCTGCATGTGC
Source organism: Burkholderiales bacterium (assembly GCA_016200895.1). Lineage (GTDB taxonomy): Bacteria > Pseudomonadota > Gammaproteobacteria > Burkholderiales > Burkholderiaceae_D > Undibacterium. The sequence goes on along the minus strand of JACQDX010000057.1, from coordinate 12,048 downwards.
AGCAAGACAACGTGCCTGATGGTGGCGTACCGACAGTAGGTTTGCCTGGCTATACCAGCCCTGATCCAAAACGTCCTTTCATTGGCTCTGCACCTAAAGTCAGTCCAGAGAATTTTTATGGCTCTGTGAATGACTTTGACAAAGTCACAGCGGACATGCTGACTGGTCGTATCGAACATGACTTCAGCGACAAGGTAAAACTGATCAACACAGCACGCTACGGCAAAACCAGCCAGCATTACCTGTTGACATCCTTCATGGGTTCCACGCCCAATTTGCTGACACCATCAGTAACTGATCTGTCTACCTGGACACTGGCACGCGGCACGCGTACTTTGAAAGACCAGGAAAATGAAATCCTGACTAACCAGACTAATCTGTTGGCAGATCTGGATCTGGGTGGCTTGAAACACAGCCTGGTCGGCGGTATTGAAATCACCAGCGAAAAACAGAATACCTGGGGCAATGATGGCCTGGGCACTTTGCCAGCAGCTAATTTCTACAATCCAAATCCACGTGACCCTGTTACTGGTCTGAACCCGGTACGCAATGCCGTCTTCACCCGTGGTGCAACCAATACTGCCAGCGCTTATGCATTTGACACAATCAATTTCAGCCCTGAATGGCAAGCCAACGCAGGCGTACGTATTGACCACTACACGACAGACTATTCCGCAGCAAGCTTGTCCACCGCAACGGCCAATCCAACTTTACCAGTTGGCACATTAATACCGACCAACCTGAACATGGCTGGCAATCTGGTCAACTTCAAACTGGGCGCATTGTACAAACCGACCAAGGACAGCAGCGTCTATGCATCGTATTCCACTTCCAAGCAACCGCCTGGTGGTTCCAACTTTGCCCTGAGCGCATCCGCCAGTAGTGCAGCCAATCCAAAGTTTGATCCGCAAGAAACCAAGAATATGGAAATTGGTACCAAGTGGGATTTGCTGGATCAAAAACTGTCTTTCACAGCAGCGATTTACCGCACAGAAGTATCCAATGAAGTCGTACAAAACCTGACAGATTTGCTGTACTACCAAACTGGTAAAAAACGAGTACAAGGTGTAGAGCTGGGCGTGACAGGCGCGATCAACCGCAACTGGCTGGTCAGCGCAGGTTACACACGCATGGATACCAGTGTTGAAAGCGGCCCACTGGTGACCGCCAGCGGCATCAATAACCTGAGCTACACGCCTAAGCAAAGCTTCACAGCCTGGACTTCTTACCAATTACCTATGGGCATCAAGATAGGCGGCGGCGCGCGTTTTGTTGATGCACTGTTGCGCGGCACGGATGGCGCAGTAGGTACACCAGCAAAGACTGAAGCGTATTGGGTATTTGATTCCATGGCCAGTTATGCCATCAACAAAAACATAGACCTGCAACTGAACATCAACAACATTGCAGACAAAGTCTATGTTGCTGCCATCAACAAAAGTGGTTACCGTTATACTCCAGGTACACCAAGGGCAGTCAGCCTGACAGCAAATGTAAAATTCTAAAGCAATTAAACTGGCCCCTCTCACCGAGGGGCTTTTTTCTGGAGCATTCGTAATGATGTTACATATACCTGGCGTGCTCAGCCGTGAGCAAGTCAGCGCAATTCGACTAAGGCTGGACGCAGCCAACTGGGTTGATGGCAAACAAACAGTAGGTGCACAAGGTGCCCAGGTAAAACGCAACCGTCAACTGCCTGAGTACTCCGCACTGGCACAAGAACTGGGCCATATCGTTCTGGCGGCATTAAAAAACAATCCCCTGTTCTTTGCCGCTGCCCTGCCCTTGCGCATCGTGCCACCACTGTTCAACTCTTATGCCGGTGGTGAACACTATGGTCTGCATGTAGACGGCGCGGTGCGCAATGTCACCAATGTCGCCAATTCCGCCAATACCAACTACAGCCTGCGTACTGACATATCCTCTACCTTGTTCCTTTGTGATCCAGAAGAATATGAGGGTGGCGAGCTTGAGGTAGTCGATACCTACGGCACCCATGAAGTCAAATTGCCAGCTGGTGACTTGATACTCTACCCATCCACCAGCCTGCACCAGGTCTTGCCAGTCACCCGTGGTGAACGGGTATGTTCATTCTTGTGGACGCAAAGCATGATACGCGACGACGCCCGCCGCACCATGCTCTTTGAAATGGACCAGAACATCACCCGCCTGCGCAGCTTGCTTGGTGATAGTGCAGAAGTATTAAGCCTGACAGGCCAATACCACAATCTCTTGCGCATGTGGTCAGAGACCTGAACTTGCTTATCACCTACAAATTCAACAGTAAAGCCCGCAAAGATAAATTTCCATACGGGCTTTCTTACTTGAAGGTAAACTTGCCTTAACCAAAGACCATTCATCCCAGCCAGCAGCGTACTCAGACCAGACAAACATGAAACTTGACAAGCACACACGCCAGTCTGCCAGGAGCATGGATGTTTAAGCCGTTTGCAGATTATCTGTCGAATAAAAGATTTGCATCCCTGGATGGCTTGCGTGCCATCAGCATCATCGCCGTCATCTGGCATCACACTGCGCCTGTAGGTGTCAATGAAATACTGGCGGGCATAGGCGCGCAAGGTGTGCAATTATTCTTTGCCATCAGCGGCTTTTTGATTACGACTTTGCTGTTAAGAGAACGTGAGCGCAATGACAAGATAGACCTCAAGGCATTTTACCTGCGCCGTTCATTGCGCATCTTCCCGCTGTATTACGGCACTCTGGCGCTGTATATCGTCTTGGTATATGCACTGGAAAGGCATTCTGAACCCGGTCAGGCTTTTTTTCACAACCTGATTTACTTTGCGACTTACACATCGAATATTTTTGTCGCCCTGGATGGACGGGTCATCTTTTATTTTGCCTGGTCACTGGCGGCGGAAGAGCAGTTTTATCTGGTGTGGCCACCATTATTGCTACTGGCTGGTTCAGTCAAAAGAGCCAGCATTATTCTGATCAGCGTCATTGCAGTTTGCGTAGTGAGCCAAATGGTAGGCTGGCATGCATTCGATATCATACAATTACCCATCGTCATCGGTGCCTTGCTGGCGATAGGATTGAACACTGAAATGCATTTCACCTGGCTTTACCGCATCCTTGGCCAAGCATGGTCAGTGCCCCTGCTCTTCATAGCATTGCTGGCTGTCTTGCTTACTAGTGTATTACCTGGCTTTGTTGCCTCGATATTGTTTGCGGCGCTGGTTGGAGCTTGCGTGATTCAGGAACGCCATCCCCTGGCACCCGTTCTATCCCTGAAACCCATAACCTATCTGGGGTCTATCAGCTATGGCATGTACATGTTGCACATGCTGTGCAAGAACTTTGTCGCGAAACTGTTTGGTGTCCTGCAGATTCATGAACCGGGCATTGCAGTTTTCTTGCTGACCCTGATTGTGACTACCATCCTCGCCGGCATCAGCTTCCGCTATTATGAATCCTGGTTCCTGAACTTGAAAACCCGATTTGAACGCTAAGACAAAAAGATCAAGCACCCTGCAAGGTGAACTGTTCAAGCCTGGCAGCAGATTTTCTACCCCCCCTGTGATCAGCACCGGCATCAAACAGCGGTATCAATCCAGCAAACCGGGCAGCCCAGGAATTGTCTGCCCTGAACTTGCTCAGGTCATCTACACTGCTGCGATGTCGCAGGCAAGTCTTGAGCAAAGTCGTAAAATCACTATCCACGTCGTATAAAAACACGCCTTCTTCATCTGCCCGCAAAGACATCTCACCAAAGTCAGATGACAGAACTGGTATCCCCAGCGAGCGGTATTCATAGTACTTGATAGGATCAACCGAGGCCGTCAGTAATTTGCGCTTGAACGGTATCAAGCCTACAGAAAATTTTTGCATGGCCTGCATGGCGCGCGTATGGCTGCACGCAGGCAGGATTTGCACGTTTTTTGGTAGTACGCATGGAGGCGGCGTGAACACTGGACCTATCAGACGCACAAGGGCACGCGGATCGGTGTTGATCAAGGAAGAGGCCAGCTTCACGACTGCATCCCAGTCAAACCAGTGCCCTATCGTGCCCACATAACCGTACACTGGTGACTGCTCTGGTCTTGGCAATGCAGGCGGCAGGTTATCGCTGTCACAGGCATTCAGGATCAGGCTCAGCTTGTCAGCGTGCCCGGAGAAACGTGAAACAGCGCTGGAAGAAACCACTATCTTATTGACCCTGGCTGCCAGATTAGCCTCAGTGTACTGCATAGCCTTGCTGGACAAGCCTTCATAGAATGCCGGAAAATCATCCATGGCATCATACATGGATGCCATTTCCGGGTAACGCGCCAACACCTGCAAGGCCAGCTTGGAAGGCTTGCCCACAACGATCTGTGCCTTGCCATTACCAACAAATGCATCTATCTCCGCCATGGCCTTGCGCCAGAACCATTGCTGCAAAAAACCAGAAGCAGGCAAAGGTTCTATCGGCAAGGCCGGGACCTTTACCAAAGTTAACCAGTTCGCTTTTTCTGGATTTTCTTTTTCCTTGACTGTGCCAGCATTAGCAGATACCTGCGTGAATTTTGAAGCAAGCACACGCTGCACATCGCTCATGTCTGGAAAGCGCGTGGGATACGGGTCTATCCACAATACCCTGGCGTTAAATTGCTGGTGAAACCAACGCACAAACTGATGTGGTCTTTGGGCAAAGCTGTTCCAGGGAACGGGCGAGAGATAGACGAGGAGCATCATGCAGGCTCAGCTTCAAGTGCCGCTTCGGTATGGCTATCTGCAGATTTATCCTGGGCTGCGTAATATTGCTTGAGTACGCGTACTATCCGTCCCGCCGCCAGGCCATCACCATAGGGCGATACGCCTCTGGCCATCTCCTTATAAGCAGCTTCATCATCCAACAACTTTTGAGTTTCTCTGACGATATTGTCGTAATTTGCGCCAACCAGCTTCACTACGCCCTGCTCTACTGCTTCTGGTCTTTCCGTTTCTTCACGCAAGACCAGCACAGGTTTGGCCAGCGCTGGTGCTTCTTCCTGCACACCACCAGAATCACTGATGATCAGATAGGCACGCTTCATCGCAGCCACGAATGGCGCATAGTCCAGCGGTGCGCACAAATGAATATTCGCGCAAGCACCCAGCGTTGCATGGGCAACCTCTTTGACATTAGGATTTGGATGCACAGGATAAAGGAATTGCACATCCGGGTTATCCTGTGCCAGCTTCAGTATGGCCCGGCAAATATGGGCAAATGGTTCACCAAAATTCTCACGCCTGTGTGAAGTAATGAGTACCATGCGTTTGCTGGCATCCAGCTCTATACCCAGATTCAGTTCACGCACAGCCGTCATCAGCAAGGTATCAATCACGGTATTGCCTGTGACAATGATGTCGCTATCGGCCACACCTTCACGCAAAAGATTCTGGCGTGAACTTTGTGTTGGTGCAAAATGCCATTGCGCCAGGCGGCCTGTCAATACCCGGTTTGCCTCTTCTGGAAATGGGTTTTGCTTATCCCAGGTGCGCAAGCCCGCTTCAACGTGACCAATAGGTATGCGGTGATAAAAACAGGCCAGCGATACCGTCATGACAGTAGTCGTATCGCCCTGCACCAATACCACATCCGGTTTCTCCTCCAGCAAGACTGCATCCAGATCCAACAACATGCGGCCAGTGAGCGTTGTCAGTGACTGATTAGGGCGCATCATATTCAAATCAATATCGGCTTCAATATCAAAAAAAGACAGCACCTGATCCAGCATCTGGCGATGTTGCGCTGTTGCCAACACCCTTACCTGCGCCCAGGGCTCTTGCTTCAACGCCAGAATAACTGGTGCCATCTTAATGGCTTCAGGGCGGGTACCAACGACGCACAATATTTTTTTCATGATGATTTACTTTCAGATTCAGAAATTACTGCCTATGCATTTCAATGCAGTGAAGATTTTTCAAATGCTTTTTCCATCGCCCTGGCCCGGCAGTCCCAATCATTGGCATCTGCCAGATCAGCCAGGCGATGGGTAAATTCAGGGTCATCTTTCACCGCAAAGGCGGCATCCAGCGCAGTGCTTAAGGATTCCACGCTGTTGCCAGAAAATACTTCGTCAAATGCGACACACTCCGCCATATCCCTGGTCACGACCACAGGTTTTTCTAGCGCAAAGTATTCAAATAATTTGAGGGGTGAAGTGGTACGGGCAATTTCGCCAGGGGCAAATGGAATAAAGCAAACGTCAAACTGACGCGCATAAGCAGGCAGGATTTGGTAGTCCACCGTGCCCATGTACAAAAGATTGTCAGCCTTCACCAGCTTGTCTGCGCCGCCGTAGTAGTCAGGCCCGATAAACACAAAACCAAGATCAGGGCGACTGGTAATCAGATCAGCCACAGCCTCATACCAAAGCCAGGGAGCAAGCGCGCCAAAGTAGCCAACTACCTTGCTATACCTGGCGCGGAAGTTTTGCAGGTTTTGCGGCAGCGGCGTGCTCAAGTGTTTAGGGTGACGGTAATGCGCAGTATCCACCCCGTTTTGCGCCAGGATGACTTTGTCTGCACCAACGGCAGCAACAGCTTCTTCGTACAATTTTTTGGCAGATGCCACCACATAATCTGCGCCACCACCGAAAGCAAAATCCTTCAAGGCCAGCAAACGACGCACGTTTTCTTCATCGCCGCTGATTTGCGGGTCAATATGGTCTATGTATTCATACACCAGCGTGCCACGTCTGCCATTTTCCAGTAGCAGCTCCGGCGTATTGGCATAGGCCGTTGAATACAGAGAGCGCACCACATTCTGCAACTGATTGACTTCATGGCGGTTCGTGATCCAGACATTCCTGGCCACTTCCCTGCTGCCCTGCACATCATCACCAGCCCAGTTGTCAGTGCGATAAATCACCAGATAGCCAAGACGGCCAAAGGCAGCAGCGATATGCTGGGGTCGCTGGTACAAAGGTACATTCCAGTCAATCACCAGTTCTTGTACAAAGATACCCTTGTAATCTGCGCGACGTGACAATACCTGTTGTTGAAATTCAGGCCAGCTTAAATCCGTGTTCTTGGCCATTTTTACAGCGACAGGTGTGCTTGTATTACCAGTGACTGCAGGGATTCCAGCAGTAACTAACTGCGGCGTATTAAGACTCACAGCTGTTGTTCTCACCCATCGTACAAAATCATGTCTTGGGCCATGCAATGCCCAGCGCATTTTTGCTGGCAAACGCCAGAACGTGAATTTGGCAAGGTCATAACAGGCGCGCCCAGGGCTTTGAAAGAACTGTCCGGTAAAACGCAAGGGGCGCGTCAATATCCAGGAATAAGACTGCTTCATCTCCCTGATGGCTTGCTCCTTGTAATGTACATCCAGATTCAGCCTGCTGATTTGCGCATCACGCAGATCAAGTTGCTGGAGCAGCTTGTCGTAGTCATCCGCTTTCTTTTGTAAGCTGTCTGTCACAGACTGCAACTCGGATTGAACTTTGTATTGCGCTTGCAATGCATGTTCTTGATTCACCAATTGATCTTTCAGGCCGAATATCTGCTGCACCTTCGCATCTATGCCTTTCTGTAGCTTTTCACACTTCAACAGCAATTCGGCGATATCCAGTTGCTGCTGTTGATAAGCCTTTTCATGCTGCAACAACATATGTTCTTGATGCACGCTTTCCAACTCTAGCGATTTTTGAGTTTGCTTTGCATGCTGCAGTTGCAGTTGGCATTCGCTCAGCGACGTTTGCAATTGAAGCAGTTCAGATTGCACATCGGTTTGCATCATATGCACATGACTCAAGCGCAAGCCCAGTTTTTTAAGCCAGCTCATATCTGCATACATCAATATGATTTGCTCCCCCTGCCACAGGCTATCTGACAAAGGACGGCAATCCAGTACCTTGGACCAGACCAGACTAAAACCATTTTCCAGTTGCAGTGGAATATTCTCTGGCAAGAAAGAATAGAAATGCTCGCTCTCACGCTTCATCTCGCGGTAAGGCAAAGCCAGCACCAGCGTTTTCTTCGCCCGTTGACTTAGCGTTTGCAAAACCTGGTAGGGTTGATGAAAATGTTCCAGCGTATTCGAAGAAAACACGACATCAAATACACCCTGATCTGATGTTGACGACGACAGCCAGTCCGTATTTTCAAACCGTAAGCCAGGATAACGCGCATGTGCCTGCTGTATCGCCGCAGCAGAAAAGTCCACACCCGTAATCTGCTCTGATGGTAAATAACTTGCCCAGACATCAGTCCCATCCCCTTGCGCACAACCCCAATCTACCAGACTCAACTTCTCTTGCCGGATTTGATCCAGCAACCAGCCCGGTAATTGCTGAATGGCGATGCTGGCAAAGAAACGTGATTGCTTATCGCCTTTGCAGGCCAGCCAATCATTTTCAAATCGCGCATCCCAATACGCGCGGGAATTAATTTCTGTTTGCATGTTCGTGTTATCTATCACTGATTAATTTTGATGATGAGCGCTTTATTGTCTTCAGGCAGCCAGTTTCTTTTGCTTCACATCGATTGCAGGCACGAATATCTCTTGCGAGATCGGCGGTTGAAACAAACCAAAAAAACGCTGATCCGCGAGCGATGAAAAATAATGCGCACCCTCTACGTATTCGTAGTAGTGAATGTCGCGGTGCAAGCGATTTTCTACCGCAGCAACCAACAGATATTTACCCGTGACCAGCGGGTTGATGAGTTTGAAGCTGACTTCAAATTCTTCATCGTCTGGCAAGCGCCTGGTTTCAAAATCATGGGTAGTCGAAACGATCAGGTCGCTGCCTTTTAAATCCTTGATGGAGACAGCAATGCTCAAGTGCTCTCTGTCTATACTTTGCGGTATACGCAGGCTGATCCTGATCTCCATGCTTTTGCCCCAATCATGGACATCGCGGCGAGCGCCACTGGCATCCAGCACAGCAGCAGAAAGTATCAGACCCTTATGTGACCCCCAGTGAGTAACTGGCCGGCTATCAAGCGCGATATCTTCCACTGCCACTTCCGTCAGTACATTCCCCAGCACAGGAACATTCGCCGCATGCATGGCTTCATGCTCGTCATCGTCGCTGGCATCATCATCCTGAAACATCATTTCCATATAGCGCCCGGTAACAGGGAAGACATCGCCCTGTTCCAGCATGCGCCCCTTATCCAGCCAGATCGCACGGTCACACAGAGTGCGCACTGAGCTGACGTCATGGCTGACAAACAAAATGCTGGCACCGGTTTTCTGTATATCCTTGATACGACGCATGCACTTGGCAACAAAGCGCGCATCGCCCACAGCCAGCGCCTCATCCACGATCAAAATCTCAGGATCAACATGAATCGCAATCGAAAACGCCAGGCGCGCATACATGCCGCTGGAATAGGTCTTGACTGGTTGATCCAGAAAATCACCGAGCTCAGAGAAAGCTAGTATTTCGCCCATGCGCTCCAGCATCTGCTCTTGCGGAAAGCCCAGGATCGCCGCATTCAACAAGACGTTCTCACGCCCGGTAAATTCAGTATTAAAACCAGCCCCCAACTCCAGCAAGGCCGCCAACCTGCCATGCGTCGTCACCGTGCCAGAGGTTGGCGACAAAGTGCCGCATATCATCTGCAACAGGCTGGACTTGCCACTGCCATTGCGACCTATAATGCCCACGGTCTCACCCGGCGCAATCTCAAAGGACACATCTCGCAAAGCCCAAAATTCACGGTAATAAGTCTTGGAGCGAGATAAAAGCATTTGCTTCAACCTGTCCTGCGGCTTGTCGTAGAGCTGGTAGCACTTGCTCAGTTGCTCTACCTTGATAGAAAAATTAGAGGACATCAGCAAACCCCTTGCGCGTCTTTTGAAACCAGGCAAAACCCAGCCAGGCAACAACACCAGACAATAAAAAGTAAACCAGCCAGCTTTGCCAATCCAACGGCTTTCCCCAGATCATGGCGTCACGGCTTTGCTCTATCACCTGCGTCAAAGGGCTGACTTGAACGACAGCGCGAAAGCCATCCGGCAAAGCCGCTATTGGATAAAACACTGGCGACAAAAATGTCAACACTGACACGGCGACACCTACCACCTGATGTATGTCACGGATAAAAACACCCAGCGAAGCCAGCAACCAACTCACACCCAGACTCAGCAACACCAGTGGCAACAAAACCAGCGGCAGGATAAAAATCGTCGCAGGCGGCACACCAAAAAATATCGAATAAAAAATCAGCCACACAGTAAAGCTGACCATCAAATGAAAACAAGCCGCCCCCATCGCCACCACAGGCAAAATCTCCAGGGGGAATATCACTTTCTTGACGTAGTTCACATTACTGACCACCAGGCCAGGCGCACGGCTCACGCATTCAGAAAACAAACCAAACACCATCAAACCCGCAAACAATACAAGAGCAAATTCCGTCTTCGATTCAGACCCACCAACCCAGCGCGCCTTGAACACCACACTAAAAACAAAGGTGTAAACCGCCAGCATCAACACAGGATTAAAAAAGGACCACAACAAACCCAGCAACGACCCTTGATAGCGCATCAGCACTTCACGCTGTATCAAACTCACGATGAGCCTGCGATGCAGGCGCAATGAGTTGAACAAACTCAAAGGTGTAATGGACGGTGCTGCGTGTGGATTCATTCAATTCAATTCAAAAAATTTGCGACATGCTGAGAACCGCAAGCTACCGACATCCCCAGCAAAAGCACAGACGAAACTCGTCCTCCCCGCAGGGATACATAATGTCCAAGGCTTGAACAAGTTGAGGTAATTAATTTGTGCAGCACAAATACATGCACTGCTTCCCTGCCTGGCGACCAGAGGCCAGACTCATGCACAAGAGCTCGTACCAGCTCACTTCATGCAAATGCTGATCTACTACACATCAGAGACATGCTACTGACGCGCTCTATTTCAGATGGGGATTATAGGGAGGAGAGAGAAAGAGTATTTCTAACAAGTGTCGTGCAATTGTATGCAATTTGTACACATGTGAAATTATGGAGTCGATGGCCGTGGAGCCTGTAAATAAGAGTGCGCAAGTCATTGCTAGCGTTGATTTGCAATGGCCGCGATTTGAATCAAACGCCAAACAGTGCAGCCCAACTGTCAGATCAAATCGAAACTACTATATTTTAATTTCTCAAAAACCCTTATTTATTTTTTCAATTTCTTCGATATATTTATTCACCATATACTGGCGTGCGGCGTGATGTTTGATCCATTGTTCCATATAAGGAACTGCTTGTTCATATTCGCCCGCTTGATGCAAAATGTCAGCAATACATTTATTGCAAACAGGCCTTTTTGTAATCTGGAGTTCTTGAGGTTTATTTTGTCTGAACAAAAGGAAAGTTACCAATTTTGAGCGTGTTGATGTTTTTTTGGGAGCAAATGCAGAACCATTTTCCAGTTCATCCTGTAAAACTTTGACCAGTGCTTTGGGATTGGACATTTCATCTAACCAGGGCAACACACGTTGCTCCAGCTCGTTTCCAAGCTCAATATGGTTTTCAATCGGGTAACAGAGAATGTTTCCCCAGCCTCGCTCAAAAAAACCGTTTTTTGAAATCTCAATAGTTAATGCTTCAGTGAACATCCTCATTGAGGCTACAAACTCCGTCTTAGAGTCACCAATGAAGTCTGGCTCACGCACTCCTACACTCAAAACCACATACAATTCTTTCTTGTCAAGGGACGACTGCGTCAAATGTATTTCTTGTCGAATAAACGAGTGAACTACTCTGAAAAAACTTACATACACAAAGTCTTTTCGAATCAAGTCTTCTTCAATACGAAAACCAATTTTGACAAGCTCAATCTTAGCAAATTCAAATGTGTTCATCGTTTTACTTGAAATATGGTCAATAATTGGAAGTGGTACGCCCTAATCCCTCGCAAAGGATTAGCGTGAAACTTAAGGCAACGCTGATTAAGTAAACGGATTCTATTCTCAAGCGTTAAAGACTGACAATCGAACAAGACGTTAGACTTCCATGAAACAACAGACACTGGCGATGGCAGAAGATCAGAATGCGAGCTTTGAACAACATCGCAAACCGACACGACGTGACGTTTTTCTCGACACGATGCA
>JACQDX010000055.1 GCA_016200895.1 Burkholderiales bacterium | reverse complement strand
GATGCTATCTCCTGAGAAGAATCCTGTAAATGATCGCCAGGATAGGCTCAGGATTGTTTTACACACAAGCCAGTCCTGTTCCTCATAGTTCAGGCCAGCGCTGCTTACCTTAATTTTTCAGCGATCTGTTTAATCGTCTCGGCGGCAAAAAGTTTATTTAATTCATTGAGCACATGCTGCCATTTATTGATAAACGCTCGCGAACCTTTGCCCGTACCAGGTTCCACATGATTCAACTGCCTGTCTTCCAGGATTTTCTGGGTTACCCAATTGGCTAACGTAGGTGGGATATTCCCGTAGCGATCCGCAATCTGCAGAGCAATCATGGTCTGGTCATCAGTGACAAAATTCGATTCTTCCATACCTACGTAACCAGGTACATAATCTGCCAGTGCTTCTATCTGGCTACGCAAAGGCGTAAGTTGGTCATTATTCAAAATAGTCGGTGCGGACAAGGTTTTGACAAGTTGCTTCATTTTTTGCCCATTGCCAGTCTGCTTCAAATTGCTTGGAATAGTCTTATTCAATAGAACTATTTCTTTGATCAATTTTCCTTTATCCGCATTAACCTTCCAATAATCTTCTCTTTTTTTATTTCTTTGTCCCAACAGACCATCGATATAATCAAGTAAGCGGATAGTAGAACCACCTATGATTTCCAGTGAATTATCGCTGGCAGCCAAACCTGTTGCTGTGCCCACTGATAAAGTGACCGGTGTGAATTTTTCGACTCCCAGAATGCTCAATGCCGATTCCAGTAATTTATCCTGGCTCTTTATCCGGGTCTTCAGATCACTATCTTTCAACACCTTTTTTACTCGCGGCTCAATTCCATGCTGGTAAATATTGTAATCACTATATTTCAGTGACACCTTGACATTGTCACGCCATACACTTGAACCACCTGACGTACCAAACCGGCCATTCGTATCATATTGCAAGCTTAGATCCTCTCTGGCACTGGGGTCAAAAGTATTCCATACTTTTTCTACATCTGGTCCTTGCGCTATCACCAGGTAATCGACCAACTCATTCTGCGACTCCGAAACCCGCCAGCCCGGATTTTCTTCCACAAATTTTTCTCCGGCATTCTTGCGCTGCTCTTTACTCCACTTCCCGGAAATATGCATTTCTACGTCATCACCTGAGATGGTCCAACCGCTCAAATAATCAAAAAATAAATCGACTCCACCTTTATCTTCGATCTTGTTTCCCATCCCCTCGGCAATTGCGGGGCCAGCAGTAACCACCCAGTCAACACCCATACCAAGCTTGCTTGCAGTATAAACTGCGTCTACACCCGCATTGGGTCCGGCAACACCGATTAAAAGCATGCGCCCTTCCGATTCTCGCTCGAGATAATCGCGCATGATGTTTGAATCATCATTTTTTAATTGGCGCTGAAATTCATCAAGATCCATGACCCTGCGTTTTTCGGTAGCCTGGTCTTTTCCGGGTGCAATTTTGTCTTTATGTTTATTGATATTATCGAATTTATGTGGGCCTATACCTAGTCCTGACACCACTTTGAGTGAATAGTAGGTGCCAGCAGAGCTTTGTATCTCGTACCATGTGTTTGGCAATCTGCTGACCTTGATGATTGTTGCATTAACCGGGGCATTGAAACGACTGCGGAAGTAAGCAATGTCATTCGATAGTGCTAAGGCATTTCCCTCAAACGATTCATCTGTTCCATCTGATTTCTTGGGCAATTGTGTATGGCTACGTTTTGGCGAAATCATATGCATGGGATGATTGACGAAGCTGATTCCCCGGCTCTCGCGTGCATCTGGATCCCAGGGTTGCATCTCACCAATAATGACGGTGCTACGTGGGTCCAAAGAACGACCTTTTACATTGAGGTAGTTGGCAATACTGGCCCCGGTCCCCAGCAAGGCAACTTGAAATGTTTTATCCGGATTGGGCGCACCGTTTTTTTGCATTTCAAATTCTTTATGCAACTCCCAAGGTTTTTTCTTTTTGTCCAGTTCTGAGGACTCTAGCTGATCTTTTCCCTGCTGTGTCTGATAGTTCTTATTAAGGAATTTTTTGGCGCTTTGGAAATAACTGGCCACGTGCTGGGGATTGTCCAGATTGATTTCACCGTAATCGATAGAGCTATTCACCAAATCCCAGAGATTATTGGCAAATGCCAGGTTTCTATCCAATTCTGCTTTTACTTCTGCGTAATCAGGAAATAACACCTTTAATTCGGTGGCATTTTCTTCTATCGCTTGCATGACTTTGGCGTGCAATGCTCCAGCCTGTTCATGAACTTGATAAAAATCTGCGCGCAGAGGTGCCTCTCCGGAAAAATCTATTTTTCTTTGTATCGGAACCTGATCGAGTACACTTGCCAAAGGCAGGGAATTTTTCTCACCTATATTTCCGGAAGTGTCCTTGATATTGTCACTCAATTGCACAGGAAAAGACTGCGCTGCCCTGACCCCCATCCTGTCGGCCTCGTCTTCCAACCCACGGTCATCGTTGACCGGCATTCCGGCCTTCATTTGCATTGTTGGACGTACACGTCCCTGGGCTTGTTGCACCACATGCCAGGCTTCATGTGGTAAATGTTGTTCTTGCCCCGGTGCCAGATGAATGTCACGCCCTTGGGCAAATGCCAGCGCACTGAGCTGTGCAGGACGCGAGGAGTTGTAATGCACCTTCACGCCATCCATATTCATGCCGGACAGGGATTCTATGCCGGTTTTGAGTTGATCAGGCATGCCTGTATTATTCGGTTTGACGACTTGGCGCTGAGCAACTGGCTGCTTTTCTTGTACCTTAGCAGTTTCGCGCCTTTGCATAGGGCTGGGGGCGTAGTAATAATCACCAAACGCAGTCGATGCTGGCAAATCTTGCCCTGATTGTGGCAATGCAATCTCCCCGGACGCTGTTGTGGTTTGTACGTCCGGCTTTCGTGCCAGCTTCGCCTGTGTCTTCATTTCCATGGACTGTCTTTCAAGTTCAGTCAGCCAAACATCGATTGCATTTCGATTAGGAATCAATGATGCATGTTTCCAATCCAGCTACATTTTCGCAAACCTCAACAACTGAATTTACACCTCTTTCTTTGCACTACATATTCAGATATTTATAACTAATCAATGAAACCATTACCCACCTTGCGATAGTCCACTTGATCTTCGGTTTCCTGTATTTCATCCAGATTGTCTGGAAGTTGCAGGTATCCGTGGGCCACGCGTTGCTCTTCATCGTCAGAATATTCATCATCACTAAACCTTCCCAGCTGAGGATTTATGGTATCTTGAATTTCCTCGCCGTCATCTGATAATTCTCCATCCTCGATATTGAAATGAGGGTAAGCACCAATCGATCGATTTTCACCCGCTCGTTTATTGCGCAGATTTTTAGGATTGCGATTGGCAAACAGTCGAAACAGTTCTGCAATTTCGTCTTTTTGGTCTTCAGTGATTTTCTTGGTTTTCGCAACCTTGAGCAAAGAACTAGCCCCCGAGTCGAAGAGAACTTCGTCCTTGGCATCAAGTGCATTTCTATCCATTATCCTGACAAGTTCCCTGGCAAAAGTTCGCGACAATTTCCGCGGATTTTTTGAAATGCGTTTGAACAGTATCCCAAACAAATTTGCGGATACCTTATGGCTGATGTCATAACCGCTTTTTGTTCCACCAATTTCATTTTTCAGCCGCTTGTTAAAGCCACGTGAATTGATGCGCTTAATTCGTCTCTTGGTTCGCCCAAACTGGATCGGCGCTGCAGTCAGTTGCACTGGTGGCACAGACAGGTTACATCTACCTTGTTCAGGGCTTGGCACACGTTGACACACCCCAGTAACAGCGGTTAGTGGGTTACTCAAAGCTGCACTGCGGCGTAGCGGGCTATTGGCGTAATGATAATTTCCAAAACTTGTACCTTCTGAATACACGGTACTGGAAGCCTCCGCAACCGATGTCAACGGTTGAGCTTGCCCATTTCGTTTTGCTTTGGGTTGAAACACGGTTGGCATATGACTTCCCTTCGCATTGCCGAAACGGCAAATTGGAAATTGCCGATTTACATCCTCGTTGTATCCCTCTATTCCTGATTGAGCGGATAAGTTATGTTAATAAATCTCTTCAGTGGTAGCCCAGAATTGAAATTGACTTAGCATGCTTAATATGAGCCCAAACAATAAAGCCGGATTTTCACGATACTTTTCGACCATATTTATTCATCCTCTCCCCACTTAAATTCACGCGCCAAAAACACCTTGCCCAATTTGTGATATTCCCGCTCGGTCGCCTGCAACACATGTTTTTGCGCCACACTTTGCTTTTCTGCCGCCGCCAAAAATGCAGCGTTAATCGCGATATTATTGATGTTACCGCCGCTCAATGGCGCCCGGTTGGCCAGCAGTGGAAAATCCAGATCGGTGGCCAGTGGTGTGGCTTTGGGGAACGCGTTCTGCCATAGCAATAGTCGCTGGTCGGTACTGGGAAACGGGTATTCGATCATGAATTTGAAACGGCGTGTAAAAGCCTGGTCGATATTGGTCAACAGATTGGTCGATAAAATCACGATGCCGGGATAAGTCTCTATGCGTTGAAGCAGATACCCGGTTTGCAGGTTGGCGTAGCGATCGTGTGAATCCTTGGATTCGGTACGCTTGCCAAACAGGCTCTCGGCTTCATCGAAAAACAGCACAATATTCATTGCTTCGGCCTGGTCGAACAATTGCGCAAGTTGTTTTTCTGTTTCACCTATGTATTTGCTGATTACATTAGCCAGATCAATTTTGTACAGACCCAGATTGAGTTCATTGGCAATGATGGAGGCTGCCATGGTTTTACCTGTGCCCGAGGGGCCATAGAAAAGCACGCACAGATTTTTGCTATTCTGGTTTTTTGCGTCAAACCCCCAGGTTTCAATCACCTGGTGTCGTTGCCGGGCGTACTGCAAGACTTCACCCAGCCATTGACGAGTGCTGTCGGGCAAGATGATATCGCCCATCTTGTGTGGTGTTTTTACCTCTTGTGCCACCGTCATCAGCTCACGATTACTTTGATCCCGGCACGTGTCGAACAGAACCGATTCCAAGGTACTGGCATCGGGTGCCAGCATTTGACTGCTGGCCACTTCACGCAACACCAGCCGGATTTGTTCTTCCGTAAACAGGTAATTATTGACCAGTTGATCTATCACTTCTTGCCCCAGTTGCAGGCTTGCTGCTTCGCTTTGCCATATCTGCTGGCGCAAGCACGTGTCGGGCATGGCAATTTTTAGCAAGATGGACGCCACCTTGTGTTCGGCAAAGCGATGTGCCGTCTCATGAATTCTTCGCGCCGGGCCATTGATGACGACTAAAAACATTTGGCTTTCCAGCGCCAGATTAAGGACATCATCAAGCAAATCCTCACTATTTTCGGCACTGCTGAGCCACTGGCAGTTTTGCAGCACTATCACACGGTTGCATAGCAAAACATCGCGCAGCAGCAAGCGTAACCTACGCAGCAGCGCCGGGCGACTTTTTTGAACTTGCGCGTACACCTGTGCAATTTGTCTGCAATCGAGCAGTACGCAGACCATACCGAGCGGACTGAACACCGCACCTGCCAAACTGCACAGCAGTGGTATGTCTGGTCCTTGCAGTTGTAAGACATAGCTATCGGCAGCACTTGTATCGGTCTGAAAACGCTCAACGAGAAACGAAAGTTGCTGCAATACTGCCGGGTCTACAGGGTGTTCTGACAAGGGTCGATTGGCGGGACATGCTTGTAATACTTGCTCCAGACGCAGTTGCGGAGCAGCTTGACCCAACAAATAGGCGCTGATGATCATTGGCAGGCGATAACTGCCATCCAGCGTGCCCAAGTTGGTTTCCGGGCTCGAGGCCAGCAAATCCCAGTTACGCAAACAGGCATCCGGGGCCAGGCTTTGCTGCAACTGCAAGCGCTGGGACACGCCTCCACCCAGCACCTGCCAAGCACCGCGCAGCTTGACGCCGTCTGTTGTTTCACTTCCTGCAGTGGGCGTATCCAAAGCACGCAATATAGCGGCATAGCGTGGTTCCATTTCCACCAACAAACCGAACAGCAATAACTGTTGCTCAAACTCGGAGGGACGAAACAGTTGCACAACATGTATCCAGGGAATGAATGTATTGCTTTGCAGGGTTGCACCGCTGCGCTGCTGGTAACTTTGCCAGAGCGTGTCGACCTCAGCATTGATGGTATCAAGTTCAGCTTGCAATTGGCGTTGCGGTGCCTGTTGTTTGACCGCTTGCAAAAGCAAGCTGTCAAGCTTGCCAGGTTTTGAAGACGGGTTGGCCTGACTGCCCGTATCTGCAATAGGTTCAGATTGCAACTGGCGCACCAGCAAAGCACGTTCGACCATGACTTCGCCTATGCTATGCAAGTCTTGCAGCAGGGCGGCATTGTCAGGGTAAGATTCAGTTTGTGCCATGATGTGACCATCCCTGAGGTTTTACAAAATCAAGTAACAATACCAGACGGTCGCTGTCACTTCGGTTCCAGGCTTCGTGTTCAACGGTGTCATCAAAAATCAGGCATTGGCCCGGCATCCAGTTTCGCACCTGCTGGCCCACGCGTATGCCACTTGGAGCCTGCACGAGCAAGCCCAGATGCAGCCGCAAGACCTCGCTTGAATAACCAACATGCGGAGTAATGACTGCACCAGCAGCGAGCCGGGAAAACCCTGCATTGACTATGCCAGGAATAAGCCTCAACAACTCTGTGGTAGTGGGACAAAAAATGCAATTTGCAAGAATGAAACGTGATGCCAATACTAGACCATATACGTCCCAACCCTGCTTGCAAAGGTTTTTTTCTGGCCAGGGATCAAACTCATTCAGAGGCAAGGCCATGCATTCATCACGCACCAATTGCCACTGCTGCTCCAGCTCGTGTACAAAGGCAAATCGGGACGATGAAAAAAACATTTTTTCCTCACCAAAACAGATGCCACTGACCATCAAGCCAGGCACCATGTCCTTGCAGCGTAATGCGATACTGCCCCGCCCCGGAAGGAAACCCCCTGGCCTGGTGATACGTAACGCCGGAATGCACGAATGCACCTCCCAGAGAGTACGGTACAAGCTTGCTGTCGGCTTGTTTCAGCAAGGCCAGGGCTTCTTCATTGTCCATATCTCCGATATCAGATTCAGTGTACGACCATAGCTTCATGCCAGCCCCATGTGCCGGCATGGCTATTGGCAAGGTAAAGGACAGGGTAGGTACTTTGAGACCATTAACCACATCTGGCAAACCGACCGCCATGTGGGCAGTATCGACATGAATAGGGTTACCAGGCACACCCGCTCCATCGCGACGCTTGAACCATGGAGCATGCATGATGTCGTAATGGTCCGAATACGCAAATAGCGGGTTAGCAGTGAGTATATGAAAGCCTGGCAGAGCCAGACCAGGCGAGAGAATGACGGGTTGGTTCAAGCGCGCCCGCAGGGCAGTGAGGACAGCATCATATACATCACCAAACTGATCAAGTAGAAATGGATTGAACTGCTGCATCAGGCGTTCGTAAGGACGCCCGGGATTAGCGGCAATATCATAGTAATTGGTGGCACCAAGGGTAAATAAAGGTAACTGGGCATGGCGAGGCAACCAGAACGCGTCAATATCGAGCACCCGCTCTAGAATCTGACGACAGGTTTCTTCGTCAAATACCGGATGGATAAAATCTTCTGAAATACCAACGTCCATGTTCTCGCTTTCTGTAATTGCGCTGTTTTACCAATACAGCAAAAGCTGTCCATCTTTACGTACAGCGTGGCCTTGCAGGGTGATACGTTCGAGTTTACTGTGACAATTGAGCACCGCCTGATGCAATTGAAGACCATCATGCACTACCAGCTCACCATTGCGGTACGGTACAAACACCGGATTACCGCCCTCTTCTGGCCACCAGTTCAAGCCACTGCCATCGGGATTGCTTATTGGTAAGGTGAAAGTGTATACATCACTGTCAGCAAAGACATGCTCGGGGAAAACATCCCGGTACTGGGTATCACGATGGATTTTGGCGACCGGAAATGCAAACACCGGATGCGGTTGATAGATATGAAACCCCGGCCAAGCCGCCTGACTGGCCAAATGCACCGGTTCCTCAAAATGTCTTTGCATTCCGGTTTGCACCAGATCGAACAAGGCTTGAAAATGACTACCCAAAAAATGGTTGTTAGCATCCAGCATCGCCTGATCACGATACAGGGATCGTGATCCATCGCGGCAATCCAGGTAGGCAGTCAGACCCAGCGTATAAAACGGCACTTCTTGTCGCCGCTTGCGCCAATGCCCGTTCAGGAACAAGGTAGTGAGAACCCAGTCTTCGCATTCATCGTCTTTCAGCAAAGGCAGGTGGAGCATCTCGCTCATCAGCTGTTTCCTCCGCTAATGCTGTCAGTGTTTACAGGTGGGGTAACTTCCCCCGACGCCGTCTCTGCATCTGGTTGTGCAACTGGTGCCGGTGTGCTCGTGGTATTGGTGACAGGTTCGGTGACTGGAACATCAATTGCCGGTGCTGGTGCATCTGCAGCACTAGGCGGCGTAATTGGAGGCGTCATCGCGACCTCGGGGCGAGTTCTGCCATCACCCACCAATGTCACCAGACCGCGCAACAAGCTACGCCTGTCGTCGCTTGAAAACTGCATATCGAGTGATTGCTGCAAGCTATCAATAAACATGTCCACATTTTTCTTGATGAGACTAAGGTTATTTCGATTGGCATCACTTTCATTGATCTGCACAAGCGCCTTGATCCCCTCCCCCAACACTGCCTCCTGCTCTGGCGTGAACTGGTGATCAGTAAGCTTGCTGGTGGTATCGATCAAGTCCTGCACACTTTGCTCATCCAGCGGTTTGGCCACCACATCGCCGTTCGGCGCGGTAGAGCACACAATTTTTTGTAATTCCTGTACGAATTGCTGCCGTTCGGCTTCGCTGGCACTGGTATGTGTGACGGAATCAAGTACCTTGGTCAAATTGCTGACACGCTGGTTTATGGTGTCTTGTACACTGGTTGCCAATCCCCCGTTAGCACCCGGTGTTGGCACCACCATATTGTGCAGGCTCTGGTGAAATTGGTCTGCCACATTGTTGCTGTCAACGGCTTCTGTACTGACTGTACTTGTATCCGCAGGTACCGTGTCAACATCGTTCCGGGCCGGGTTATCCGGCACTACAGGCTGGCTGTTGGCATCGATATTATCCGATGCAGTCACCGCATTACCCTGAGCGGAATCTGGGGATTCCGGTACTAAAGGAGTCAAGGTTGCATTGCTCGATACACCGCTGATTTCAGAATTGGGGATAGAAGAAAGTTGAACTGCCAACTGGTTCAGGTCGTCGACCGATGGGCCGGACGCATTAGTAAGCACGGGACTGGCAGCAACTGCTTGCGGCATGGCTTTCACCATACTGATGTCACTTCCAGACAATGCCATTGCTCGAGTATCAGGAGCAAGCGGTGTCACCGAATCAGCTGACACAGCATGTATATCAGGTGAGTCTGAGGCAACAGGCGCCGTATAAGGTGAAGTAGAGCCATTCCCCAGCGGAATCCAATAGATGGCAGCATTAGGAGACGAAAAGCCGCGAATACCGGACTGGAACGCGACGTTCCAGAATTCTCCTTTTCGCACCGGCATGGTAAATGAACCAGGAACAGCAACCCATGCAGTCGTCGACCCTTTACCATCTGGCGTGGTGTACTGCACCGTGGTTGTGGCCGCCGCCATGGTACAAACCACTGCACCGTTGGAACTGCCAGTGCGGCTGGTGGCAGTAATCACTCCCCAATACAAGCCATCCATATTCTTTTGCGAAATCACTCCATAGACAAAGCCATCAGTGACAGCCTGGATTGAGTTGACAGCAGTATTGCCGCTAGATAATGACCAGGACTGGCGTGAACCAAGCAAACTGACCGTACCCGCAGCATCAATACTCAAACCAGTCACGTTCAAGGCATTGCTGATCGCGGTGGGGGTTTGCACACTGATGGTGCCAAGCACTGCTGGTGCCTGCAACTGTGTAGTACTGCTCACATTGCTGGTGGCAGTGACTGTTCCTTGTACAGACAATGTGGGGCTCACCGTCACTGCCGTGGTATTTACTGTCAACAGGTTATTAGTTCCGACTGGCCCACCCACGGTCAATAAATTACCACTGGGGGCAGTGTTGTTGATGGTGATCGATTGCTTGGCCAGCAAGGTATTGACAGTCAGGTCATCGAAGTTGCCTCCACCAGAAAAACTGACTGCGCCGTTAACTTGCAAAGCATAGTCCGACATGATACCCGTCAATTCTACGTTGATGCCGACAGTATTTGGACACTTGACATTGCTGTTATTCACGATCAACATCGCGGGTGGTAAGGTGGTTTCTGTTTTCTCGTCCAGAACTCCATTGTCACTGTTCGTCTGGAACTTGGCCAGCAAGCCATTGGTGACCATAAATGCCGATGTCGCAGCATTAAACAGCGGCGTCGAATTGTTCGACGTGGCCACCAGCGTTAAGGTATTCTGGTCGATAACATCCGCTACACGCCAGGATTGTGGTGTCCCACTAACCACTGGTGAGGCAATAATCTGACCTTTGCCATCGGGAAATGCAGCCTGGAAATTACTACCGTCACCAGTCACGATCAGACTGCCTGATTCTGCAACAGTGATTGTCCCTTTCCCTTTAACCTGAGTAGAACCATCCACTGAATATAGCCATTCCAATCCTTTGACTACTCCCGAAAATGCGCTGCTCAATGTCAATGAGGTATCGCTGGTCACGGAAACTACATCACAGGTTTGTACAATTGCTGCCGACGCGGTGAAGCGCGGAATGATCAATGTATCTCCCGCGTTGAGTTGCGTGAAGGTAGTTCCATTACCATTGATAGTAGTGCCATCACTGGTAATCGTACCGGTTCCACTGGTCACGTCGCCGGTAGCAGCAGACAACACCGAGAACGCCGAGGCGATGACCGGAATTGCAAACTGCGGGTTGACTTTCATGACGGTATCACTGGTCGGCTGACTTGCCAGGACGGCACGTTGCTCGTTCAAGGTACCGATGGCCAACATATCGCCCGGTTTGACCTGATCCACAAACGCGGTATTGTAGCCTGTGACGACGGTATTGTTGATGCTTGAAATCACACCACTACCAATAACAGCCAGTCCCCCACCGACACTCAGCGAGGCTTCCGGGTTATTGTCCTGAATACCGACGTTGCCTGAGTTATAGTACAAATTACTGGCATTGGAACCAGGTGTTTCCTTGACCCAGTCACTAATGATGTTCAGGTTTTTCAAGCCCGAGCCATTCCCCTCGAAACTTTGCGCAACAATCTTGCCACTAGAAGTAATGCCGGTAGTATTGATATTGCCATTAACATCAAGCGTGGCGGTTGGTGCCCCGCCACTCAAGGCAATGCCGACTTTTCGATCGGGGGTGATGGTTAGTGCATTAGGGCCGGTTTGCTCATTGTTGGCTGCGGCTACTGCGCCAAGGCCGACTGATCCGTCATAATTAACCTGAAACAGGCTGCTGGCGCTGCTATTGACAGCAAAACGGGCCAAAGCGGCACGAATATAAGTGTACGTCGTATTGGTGAGATCTGGTGAAAATGGTGTATCGACCTTGACTAGAGTACCTTGGCTCAAAATGGTTTTGATGGTGCGTTTTTGTTGTACACCGTTACCAATCGACTGGTCAGAAATCAGGACGTCACCCACCTGGAAAGGTGGCGATGTCACCACATCAAAGGTAACTTGCACCCCCTTGGTGGTAAAAGTCCCGCGGCCCTTGAAAGTGATTGCATCAATTTGCAAATTGGCGACTGGCTGATCAACCCCGACTCCGAAATTGCCGCGACTACTCAAGTGCCCCATGAACTGGCTACGCGGCGCATCAAATTCCAGATAGTAATTGGTCTGATCACCAGAGCCTTCGGTTTGAGCCAAAATCTGGGCATGCCCTGCTTCAGGCATTACCGTTGTTTCAGCCACAATTTCATTGGTATTGACACCCGAGTCCGCTGTAATGAAGCGCACGGCACCAACGCTGGTGGCCACATACTGGCGCTGTTTGTTTTGTGACTGGTAAGTGAGCTTGCTGATGTTTTTATTGTCATCAAATGACACTGCCGCCAGCAAGATGTTGATGCCTGGCTCATCCAGATTACGCAGGTATTTCAATTGCGGTTGCTGGACTATACGCTTGTAACCTGGCGTGCCAGTCTCATCACTGTAATCAGCAAAAACTTCAACATAGTTAATCGTAATAAAATAGGTGGTGGATGGTTGAATGTCATTCAATGGCAATGCCATCTTTTGCAATAAAATGATTTGCCGCCCAAGCCGGTCAATCGCCACGCCTGCAGACACCTGTACCTGTTGCACACCATTATTGGCTTCAGGCTCAGATACGACCAGCCCGGTAGCAATACCATAGGTATACAAGCTGGCATTATGGGTCGCCAGCATGCCCATTTGAAATGACTGCTCGCACACAAAATCATCGGTCAGCAGCGCTTCACCAGTGAAATAATGCGGGCGTTCTATACGTAAAGAGTTCATGAACAGAGCATTTTCAAGAATTGGGAACGGCAATCCAGTTCAACACCACACTGCTGCTAGTGGTGGGGCTGGTGGGGCTGGTGTTAGTACTGGCCGTTTTACTGTCGGTGGCTGGCGCGCTTTGTACTGCGGTCAGTGTCACGACAAACTGGGTAGTATCAGATGCCACCGCCAAGGCATAAGGAATGCTGCCCTGCACCGTTACAGTGACCAGAGGTGCGGAGGTGAACGTCGTGTCCGTGGTCGGGAAAACCACCGTCGCGGTGGTACTGGTGCCCGCATTTTTCATATTGCTGCTATCAACAGTGACACTACCTTTCAATGCATTGGCCATACTCACCAGTGATGAGTTCAGCATTGTCGGTTGCAAATACACGGGCTGGCTGTTGTTGGTGATACTACTGATGGTGGTACCGCTGGCCGCTCCAGTGGCCAACTGCACCGCCCCACTGGGAACACTGCTACCTATCATTACCTGTGCGGCATAACTCAGCACTGGCGAGCCAGTGGCTATTGGCGTACCGATAGCGGGGTACTGGGCATATACATAAAACGGATTGGTCAGGGTTGCAGGCATAGCGACAGGTGTGCCGTTACTGGCTACCACCAGCAAGTGCCCGGCACCATCAATCCCGGCACCCGACGACACGATCAAGGAATTACCTTGCTGCGTTACCTGCATCCCCCCGGCAAACACCCCTGGCGTAAACGTGCACTGGTTTTGCAGATAAATCCAATTGTTGAAATATGCCTGCTCTGCCGTCATGTTGGCCGAAGTCAAAAACATGCCATCGGTATACAGCAGGCTTTGCATGATATTGGAAGGTATGGTCAGGCTCATGATGTTATTCCTTGTTCACCAAGTAAAGAGTTGATACCCAGTTGCGAAGCATGACCGCCTGCCTGCAATTGCATGCTGGGTATCAGCAAGATTTCGAATTGACTGCCTGCAGGCCTGATTTTGCGTAATATCTGGCGCAATTGCGTCAATACCGACTGGATTTGCACTACGTTCTGACTGGTCAAAATATAGTTACTGTTATAGGCATTCGGTAACAGTAGCTTGACCACAAACAGCCACGGCAAATATCCCGACACCACGGGCGAACCAGTCTGATATGCACTTTGCAGCACAAACGCCTGGCTGACCCGGTTACTGACCGGGAATGCCGGTACGGTCGGGTTGCTCACGACAACAGACATTTGACCAGTGATACTGCTTTGCGTGTTATTCGCACTAAAACTCACGCCTGTCATGGTCATAGGTAAATCAAGCAACAGATTGATCATCATGCTCATGCCCTGTGGGGTACCTCGCAGCCGGTACAGGGCCATGATTTCAGCCACTACAGTGCGTTTCTTATCAATACTCCAGCTATTATCCACTACCAGATCAACCCAGCCACCCAGCCATACCAGGAAATCGTTCAGCCACCCAGTAATCCCTGTCAGCGGATCAGTTTGTGCTGTCTGTTCAGTATTGCTATATCCAGCCATCAGATCAGCACTGTCGGGCACGCCGATATAAGTATTTAATTCAGTTAATAATTGATTTTCATCATTCGTACTGGCTCCCGAAATGGGTGGAATGAAGTCACTGTCGGTAGGTGGAAACAAGAATGACAAGCGCGGGTAAAACAAATTGCCAATCACTGGCGCGGCCAACAGCTCGGCGATGCCCTTGCGACTATCGAGTTCGGTATCAGGAATACCTGTCAGGATTTTTTCAAAAATCTGCAAATACTGGGTCAGGAAAGCCGGGTTGGTCGTGCTGTAGACCGCGGGTAAATAGCGCAGGTAACCTGGTGCCTGACTCATGCCTGGCTCCCCTTGGCAGTAATATCAAGACAACGCAAACGCGGCAGTCCATGATAAAACTGCCCTGCGGTACCCGACGGCAAATCGGCCAGTTGCGCGTTCACGTCCAGGCAGGCGGTTTGCGACAGCTCAATGGTGGGAAAATAATTCATGTCAAAGGATGAAATCGCTTCTATCCCTGCCACATTCAATACCAGGTGTTGCACCGCATCAGCAACGGGAGCCACATCATATTCCCATCCCTGGTTATTGGGGCCACCCAACAAAGGCAAAAAATAACGAAACAGTTTGCCAAACACTTCGTTCAGGGTCACATCGATACGGGTATTGGCGGCACACAATACCGTCATCGACAGATTGATATCTGTCCTTTGCGCTGGCCTCACCCGGACGACATTGCCGCCTATGATCCGTGCTGCCAGATATTGCTGCACGTTTTTGATCAAGGTTTGCAATGCTGCGCTATTGTTATTGGAAACTATCATGCCCAGCTTGCGCATGGTATTGGCAGAGCCTTGATATTGTTGCTGATTCGGATATATAGGAAATTGATAGCTGGGCCGGGCATCGCTCAAGATATAGGCAATACTGCCCTCCTGTGCCACTTGGGCATACGCATTGGCCACTAACAACGGCCTGGTGGAAGTTTCGCCCACATTTTGGGCAATCATCTGATTAGTTTCACGCGCCAGGGTTTCAATGTTGTCCAGGGTCAGGGCCAGATAGGGATGATCAACATAACTGAGTACTGCTTTTTGCAAATCTGTGGCCGAGAGGCTGGCACCTGCCTCGACTTTGGCCAGCACCTCTTGCAAGGCCAAAAATGCAAAGTCATAATTATCTATCGCTGCCTGGCTGTAAGCAGTCTGGTTGCTCGAAAATGCCAGCCCCAGCACCCAGCGCAAATCGTTTTGCTGCGTGGCAAGCGGGATGGCATTTGCCTGGTATAACAATGATTCATCCAGCCAGGCCAACAGCTGCAGCAAGGTGATGCCAGGATCAGAATCATTGTAATCAGTCCATTGGCTGGTGTATTGCGGAATGCGCCGCATCAAGTCCCGCACCAATTGCTGCCAGGTTTTTCTATCCAGGTTGGGCAATTCGAAAGACATGGCGATTACCCCAGCGAAAGATAAATTTGCATACGTCCCGCAGCAGGTAATTCAGTAGGCCCCAGCGTCACATTGCCATTTTGTTTGTTATTCAAACTCAAGCCTTGCACCAATACAACTTGCGGAATATGCGCCAGGAATGTACTGACCGAGGAAGCCAATACGGTTTGCCCGAAATCCCAGCCCTGCCCGCGCAAACCACCAAATACTGGCTGGAAAAATGCCTGTAAAAGACTGACAATCTGCTCTTGCACAGCATTGAGTTGGTCTGGTGTGGTTTTGACCAAAAGCTGGGCAGTCACTGTTACCGGCACAAAATCGGGCGGCGAGACGGTAATGCGCTGCGCCAGAGCCGCCAGACAATGTTGGCGTGCAGCAGTCAATACGGTATTTTGCAAGGCAGGTGTAGTGTAAGGCACAGGATCGGCCGACAAGGCCAACACGGCAATCTGTATCATGCTACCGACTTCGACCGCACGCGCTTTAGCCACTTCAGCACTGGCTGCTGCCGCGATGACGGTGATATCGGCCAATTGCACTGCGTAACCACTGCTGCGAATCTTAGCGGGGCTGGTAGCATTGATATTGGCAATGGTGTCACCGTTCACGCCGCCACTGGCGGCTGCGGGATTGAATACCGCCGTGATATTACTAATACCGGGACGCAGCAAATTAATGGTTTGCGCGGGGACATTGGCTTGCAAGCCCTGGGTATATTCATAATAAGCGGCAATGATATTATTATGTCCAACTGGTGGAATCATGCCGTGGTAACCATCGCCAAAGGTGACAAGCCCAGTTTGAAAATCCAGTGTATACACCCGGCTGCCAGGGCCGCTGAACACAAAATTATCTACCATTTCCCACACCATCGCCACTTCATCACTACCGACACTGATATCAAATTCAGCGGCCACGGCTGTGCCGGATCGCGCGCTGAGGGTGTTGCTGCTGTTTGAGCCATCAGTCACCATACTGGCACCATCCGTCTTTGAATTATTGATGGTGCTGGCTGTGGAGCTTGATGTGCTGGCATTGGTTTTGGCCACTTTGGCAATCACATCACCCAGACTGAGACCAGTTTTGCCGTTACTGGTGCTGCTGGTCTTTGCATTACTACTGTCAAAGCCAATACCGCTCGCAGTATTGGCTGCATCCGTCGCGATCAGGTCTTCTATCAGCAAGCCTACTGGTTCCAGCACCACCACTTGCAGGTTGGCCAGCACAGGCGTGTAATTCAATTCAAAAGTCTGAAACTGCTGCGCATTGCCAGAGCCCAGCACTTCATTGATCACGCTGGTAATATTGCTGGCCATCACCGTGTTAGGGTACATGCCATAAATACGGATAGTACGATCCACACGCGCATTGACAATCCTGAACCAATAGGCGGACTGGGAAAACAGATACGCTTCCTGCATGGTGGCGGGTATCGTGAAGCTGACTATGCCTGACCGTGACAAGCCATAGGTACTGTCATCGACTGATAGTTTTTGCCACGCCAGCCCATCAAAATATTGCCAGATCAGGGTGCCGCCTGCTTGTGCCTGTTCCTGTTGCAGATAAAAATACAGCGTCATTTTATTGCCCAGGCTCATGCTGCCAAAATCGCCGGGCGCGAAGGCAAAGAAAAAACTGGTCAACAACTCTTTCACTGGTTTGAAAGGGCTGAACAAAAAGCGACTCAGGTCAAATGCGTTATAGCACCAGTAGCTACTGGGCTTGTTGACATATTCATAGGTAATTTGTGTCGACTGAATAAACGGTGGAAAATATTTGGAACTGGTGAAGGTATAAGAAAAATTTACTCCAGCCGTATTATTGAGGTAATTGATGACATCTGGTTTGACGCTGGAGTCGAGGATGGAATCAGGAATACCATTAATCGTCGCACTGACGCTGCTGGTCTCAAAACCGCCATCCTGACCGTAGCCACCACTGGCGATCACTACCCGCATCCATAATCCCTTGCCACCAGCTACTGTGGTTTCGCTAATAACCGGGCATTGAAACTGGATATACGCGGAACCATTGATATTATTCTGTTGCAGATTATTGGATTGATCGACAAAATCATAAGTACTGACATCGGTTTGGGTTTCATTGAACGACTGCCATGCCGCGCCATCCCAAAACTGCCAATTCAACACGACAGGCATCACGACTTTGACCGGCACCACCTGAAACGTGATCGTTATCCTGGCCCCAGTTTTAGCAAACACCGCATCGGAGCGCAGGTAAAACGCATCGTTTTGCGTCGGCGTTTCGCCAAACGGATAGACGCCATTACTAACATCAAGCAACACCGTGTTATAGGCAGCCTGTTGAGGCTGAATTTGCTTGCCATTCATTGTGCATTGCAAGCCTGTAACCACCGGCAACTGCGCTTCCTGCGCTGACAAAACTTTCAGGCCAGGTGCAGGCTGGACCAACAACCAATACATCGCAGGGTCGTCGCTACTGGTTTTGGGTGAAGCTGCAAATCCGGCCTCAATCTCTTCGGCGTGATACAACTCCTCCTGCAATTGCGCTGTTGTCAGTGCACCTGCCCTTGGCGTGCTCTGCAAGCTGATATCGAGTCTGAGATTGTCTGGCGAAGCAACAGCTGTCGATTCGAGAGACTGCATGGCACCATCGAACCATTGCTCAAAATATTCGGGATATAGATTTTTACCCGTCAAGCTGATGACGATGTTTTGCAAGGAATCGTCCGGTTTAAATAACTGACTGTCCCCCATCATGAACCAGTGCCCCAAAGCTTGCTCAACCGGATCACTGCTTTGATCAGTGACAAACAAGGGAATGCTGGCAGCAGGGGATACTACGCTGCCGCCATTGGTAGCAGTGTTGGCGACCACTCCGACCTGTCCACTTAAAATCAAAGGCAAGGCATCGATATACTGGTCTTGTGCCGGAATAATGGTCATGGCTGCCACCAGGCTTGCGGGCAGCACCAGCAAATCGCTATTTGTTTGAAAATGCAAGGATTGATTGTCGCCATCCAGTACTGGCGTCTGGGCTGCTACCGTTTGCGCTGGCTGATCCTGTTGTAATTGAAATTGCAACACCGCCTGTGCTGGAATTGGCGGACGCAGGTTCATGTTCATGAACTGAAAAAAGGCCAGCCGCCTTTGCAAGGGCATCTGGTTTTCGATTTTGGCGGTATAAGCAGCCAGATGCGCAAACAGGTTCAGTAATACCAGCCCCGGGTCCTGATTAATATCCTGCTTGGCAGGCACAGCAGTGGGCCAGTAGTCAGCCCACTCTGGCGCATACGCCAATGCCAATTCCAGCACCTGGCTGTAAAAAGCATCGTCATCACGAAAATCGAGGATAGGATCTGCCATCGTCAGTTCAGTCAGTTCTTGGTCGCTTGCTCATGCTCGGCCATCAATTCTTCCAGTACCTGAATCGCGCCACTGATGCGTATCAGGGTGGCTTGCAATTCACGCTTTTTTTGATCCATGTCCTGCATTTGCGCTTCCCCCGCTTCTTGATTGCGTTTCAGATCTTGTATCCTTGCTTTGATAATTTCCATGTCCATGCTGGCTTGGCTCCGTACTTATGATTTAAGAAAAAATGGGTAAACCAGATTACCTGGTTGATTCGAAGTGCGAATGACATAACTGACTGAAATGCTCAGGCAGTTCGGTGTTTTAGGATCAATCCCTGCGGCCACCTGAGTCACCACGACGCGCGGCTCCCAACGATCCAGTGCCTGCTTGACATACAACTGCGCCAGACTGACCGAGGTGGCATTACCCGCTGCAAACACCAGTTCATTGATGCGACAACCAAAGCTGGGCAACATCACACGCTCGCCTGGGGCAGTTTGCAGGATGATCAAAATTGCCTGCTCAATGTCAGTGGCATCACTAGCCATCAACACTCGCCCTCCCTGGGTGGCTACCGGAAATGCCCAACCTTTCCCCAGGAAATCTGCACTGTTGGCCATGACTAGCCTATCAAGACGGTGGACATACCTAATACCTGCACTGTAGGCGGTGGCGCTTGCGGTCCCACTGGAGGGATATCATGACAGGTCTCGCAAAAGTCACCTGCACGTGCTGCGGCCTTGCCATTGATGCGCACCCGCATGCTGCCTAAGATGACCCGCCCCAAATTGGTCGGTGGCACCTGAAACGTGCCACTGGTTGGGATATGGGGTGGAATATTAGTCGCCATCGATCCGACAGTAGCAGCAGGCCGGCTATTGATGCGTACATTCAAACTGGTATTGGCATTGATCTTGCCGTTAAATGGAAACGGTTGCGGAGTCGGCACCGGGCCACCCGGCGAAGGCACCAGTACAATATGAATATCGGCTGCATTCACTATGCTGTCGCCCAATTTTGCCGCTGGCATACCCATTTCCTGCTCCCTAGTTGATATCGATCATGCTGGCCGACAGCTTCAGATTGGTACCGCCTGTCAGTTGCATGCTGGCTGCAGTGAGATCAGCCTTGACGCTGCCGCCGGTATTTTGCACCACCACCTGGGCACCTTTGATATTGATGCTGCCAACAGCACTGATACTGATATCACCCTGACTGATCAGGCTGATTTTATTAGCGCTAGTATCAATAAGGATTTGATTATTTTTGTTGTCGACAATGCTGATTTTTCCTTGATCAGAATCGTCAAAGGTAATGGTCTTGCCACCTTTGGTTTTAATCACACGGATAGTTTGCTGTTGCTCCACGTTGGCAATCGGCGGCTTTTGCTGCCCATTCCACAAAAAGCCCAGCACATAAGGTTTGCTCGGATCACCATCGGCAAAGGCCACCAAGGCAGAGTCACCGACTTGCGGTAAAAAAAAGGCCCCGCTACTGGTTCCGGCAAAAAAACTCATGATCTGCACCCAGTCAGATTCTATCTGCGCGCCTTTGAGTGAAAACTTCACCTTGATACGCCCCAGACTTTGCTCATCACGGGTGTTGCTGACTGTCGCCAGCGCTACCCCTGGGCTGAATTCGCCCATATCGTCGTTCATCATATGCCGGTTCTCCTGATCTTCAGCGTGGTTTTGTAACCCGTACTATCGTCGTAGCTATGCGTGCTGGAGGTAATGTAATAAATACCGTTATAGCGGGTAGACAGGCCAGTCAGTTTGATATTGACGCCCGCCACCAGTTGGTTGTCCCCCACCAGGTTCACGCTGCCTTCGATGAAACTTTGTAAATTGGCCTGATACTGCGCTTTTGCCACCGCCTGCAAGGCTTGCGGGTCGCTGATATTGGGGCACTCCACCAAAATCTGGCTACTGGGAAAATCATTTGCCGCCTGATATCCGGTCTCGCTGCCCCCCATGGTTTCCTGTGGCGTGCTTGATGCTGCCACTGCTGTCAGCACTTTGTTGGTTTCAATGTCGTACCCCGTAGCCGTGACTTCATCACCCTGGGTAGGCAGCTTCATGTTCAGGTTGACATCATCCATGTCACGAGGAAACTGTAAGGTCTTGAGTGCACTGCCACCTTCTGCAGAAGGGCGGAATATCAGCGCGGTATCATCCATCAGGATTTCATAGTTCAATTGCTTGCAACGATTAAGTACAAACTTGTAGTTGGAGATATTTCCTTGCAAAACGTATTGATTCACCAGTGCCGGGTTACCAGGCGTTTGAACAGTCAGGCCGCAAGAGCGCGCAACTTGCGTGACGATGGCATTGTCATTCAAATCTTCATAGGTCTTGGTTTGTTTGCCAAACTTCAATCGGTACATGCGGTCAAATCCACGGATTACTGCATTGGATGAGCGGGTACTGAAGTTAGGCTCGACCGCAGTAATATCGCCACTGATCAATTGATGCAGCGTATTCAGGCCCATGAAAATGGTAATTTCATCGCCAGGCTTGAACACATCCAGATCAACATCTTCCCATGTGCCATTGCTGGAAACAATATTGAGAGAAAAACTGAACATGCCTGGCACATTGATTTCATTGGTCACCTGCACATCATGAATATTGGCCAAAATCGAATTGGGCAAGGCACTGCGATTCTTCAGAATCTTGAATGCTCCTGTATTAACGCTAAGCATTGCTCACTCCCGGAAAACCGTCGGCGTGCACATCTGGAATAATCAGGTTGCGTCCGATATCCTTGATCTGAGGGAAATTGAGTACGTCGTAGATCTGGTTGGCATCAGCTATCAAGCGCCACTGATTGGCATCGCCCAGCGTATCCTGGGCAATCAGGTACAGACGGTCACTTTCCTTGACGCGCCATAGCTGGCGGCAATTGAAATAACCGCGTGCCTGTAAATCTTCTTCTTCCGTCAGAACGGACTTGAACGTCACCGACAGCTCTGCCCGCACCGGTATGCCAGAACTCAAAAACATGGTGAATTTCTGATCCAACTTGGTCACAATGCCGGTGAACAATGGCCCGGCCCAAGTGAACACCACTACTGGCGGCTCCTTGCGGATATTGGTGCCTACGCTGGGTACCGTCAATGCCACAATTTTATTGGTCTTGGTACGCACATCGATTTGCTGTTCATAGGTATCAAAAAATAGTGATACCGTCAGGTCATCGTTATTGACGCGCTGAAACTGGATGTTCGAACCCTCACCCTGCACCATCACGGTTTTATTGAGCGACAACTCTGTCGGGTTGTACATCACCGGAATTTCTTCGCGGGTTTGCTGTACCACGATCTTGGCCATTTCCAGCATCAATTGGCTCCTTTGCGATAATGTTCAATCGCGGTACGCTTTTCAACAGCACTGCACAAGCGGTCCGTCAAAACCCGCATGACGGGTGGAGAAAACAGTGAATCGACCACTACCTGATGCAAGACATCCTGATTGCGTTGAGTTAGTTCCTGAACGACTTTCATTTGAATAGAACGTTCAACTGACGTCAGCTGACTCTGGATGAGTTTTTGCATTTGAACCTGCAGACCATCTTGCCAGGAACGGTTGACATGGGTTTCGCGCAACACCTGCGTCACGCTCTGACGCGAACGGTAAGGTACCAGTTCCATAGGCTGCGCCACCATACCGTTTTGGTATGACGGCTGCACCAAAGGTGGCCCGAACGCCTGCTGCGCCAAAGTAAGACGTGTCGCTGCTGGCTCAGACGTCGTGCTGTGCCCGGTTTGTGGCGGTAGATAAGTACCGCGCGTGGCAACCAGTGTGCTGCGCCGCCTGATCAGTGCCAACATATCTGGCACCTTCATGCGACTCGCCATTTCGCGCCAACTTGCCACCCTACTCAGGTTAGACAGGCTGGCACGGTCTGCATCAGACTGACGCAGCATGGGCTGTTCCAGATTTACCTGTTGTCGCCCTAAAGCTGGTGATGACGAATAGGCTGGCAAGCGACGCCCAGTTTGTCTTAATACATATTGACGCAAGCTGGTTTGCCAGATCATATCGACTTGCGCACGCAGCATCGACGCCACTGTATGACCTGTTGACCGGGTCTGCCGGCCAGAACCTGACATGCTCGCAGCTTTGGCCGGTCGCAAATGCAATACCCTCAACAACATGTTCTCGGCTGCAGCTCCGCGTACTTCATGTGACCGCATCACAGTGCGCTGCCAACGTTTCTGTGCCCCTTGCTGCAAAAACGTTTGCGCCAATGAATTGCCAACATCACGTAAGCGCGAGCGTAAATACCAGGGCAACAATGTTTCGATGAGCGCTCTTGCTCCAGACCGCACTTCCAGCGCTACACTCGACTGGGTGCGCATAACATTGATCAGATTTCGTCCCTGCTCAAAAAATTCGTATTTCATCTTGCCCGGTGGTGTCAGCAGGCGCAGTAACATGCGCTCTAGCCTGTTGCTGCGCGTCGCGCTCAGTGTGTGCATGGCTAAAAACACACTTGCGGTATGGCTTTGCGTGACTAAGCTGGAATTGGCTGTTGATATTTTTCTGTCAGTACCAATACTGGTTCTGGCCGGGTTGGCCCGCACCATGGCTTGACGCTGCAATAAGACCAACGCAGAACTGGATCCGGCTATGATGCCTGGGCTGAATCGCGCATGGGCAGTTTGCCTGTTCCGTTGACCAAAAAGTTCCATCACCAGCGTAGCGCTGTGCTGCATCAAAAGACGTGTCAGCAAAGGGGATGAACCTTGTCCTGCCAGTTTGTCCAGTGGCATGCCCGGTATGCTCAATGCTGCAGACGTCAGCGCTGGCACTAGTCTGGTATTACGGGCTTGTGATTTGATGATTAAAGTTTGCAGCCAGCGCACCCAGGTCTGTTGCGAGAGAACAGCATGAGAAAGTCGCTTACCCGAAGCATTGCCTTCTGCCTGCAGCCCGGCCTTACCCCTTTTCTGCATGGGGCTTCTGTCGGCCTGCATTCCTTTTTGCAGGAATTTACCCACACCCTGTGCCAATAACCTTTGCTGCATTTGCAGCCACTGGATGCGTTGAACAATATGGGTGAAGTGATTCTGGGTGACATTCTGCGGCAACTTCAAATACGCCAGCGTGGGCGGCATATCTCCATCATGATGCACCTGCATGGTCTGTCTCAGCTTCAGCAGACTAGTCAATCGTAACACCTGTGGCCTGTTCGCCCGGGCTGCATTGGCACTGGCCGTGCGCATGCCCAGTGCCATCAAAGTATCCCCTTGGCGGCAGAATAGGCAACGCTGGCCAGGCTTTTCTTGATACCTTCATGCGCCAGGGTAAAACTCTGGGTCGCAATCATGTTTTGTCCGGCATCCAGGCTTGGCCCCTGCCAGGATATTGGCCAGGCATTGAAGAAATCCCACCATACACTGGGCAAACCGGAATCATCCAGAATATAAATTGAGCCGTTCTTGCGCTTGATCTGTCCTTGCAAGGTGGATTGATACCACAGCCACATAGGGTCAAGTGCTGTGATTCCAGCTTTTAACACGATATCGGAATAAGTCATCTGGCCAGGCAGTTTGTATTCCGTATCATTGACTCCACCCTGGCGTACGGTTTTGACTTCGGTGCGAGACTCCAGCCCCTCCACCGATGAAAATCCACCCACCAGGATACCTTCGACTTCCACAAAAAAATTGTAGGCCTTGAACGGGTCAATATGCAAACCCAGTTGACGCTGAGCTAAACCGGCAGCAGCATTTACACCCAATACCATCTCATACTCCCAGATTTCTCAAACTCTTATGATTATCATCGCTGCTCATGGCTTTGTTGATTTTGGAAATTTGCTCGCACCACCGCCGCCGCTCTGCATGTTCCATCGCCAAAATTGCCTCATACGACCAATGAAAGTGATAAGCAATAAAAGCAATTTCTGCATACAACTGCTCAGGTACGCGTCCTACTTTCCCGGCCCACCCTGCCCTTCGTCCGTATCAACCTGGTTGATCTTGTTGTATAGCGTTTGCAAATAAGTAAAATCGGCAGAAAACAGATCTTCCACCAGCTTGGTATTAATAATATCCAGACTTCCCAAGCGCACAATCACACGTGAGAGCACAATGATGATCAGATAAGCTGGATTATTCTGGACCCGGTGATCTTTGAGCGGCAAAATTTCGTCTCCTGCAGTTGCCAGCCGCATCACTCCGTTCTTGTGCAAATTACCGTCGGCGTCGCGATAGCCTATGGGCAAGGTAAATTCAACTTCCGTACTGATCACATTCATGAGACATAACTCCAGGGTTAAGAGACACGTACCATGTATTGCATGGTCAATTCAAAAGTTTCCACCATCACATCGCTGGTTGATGCATTCAAACCAGTACTTTCATATTTACTGGCGAAGGCATTAATAACGTTCCAGCGCGCCTTGTCAGCCCCGGTGGTATCCACCAGGATCAGGGACACGTTTTTCTGGGCACCTGTGGCAGTTGAACCCTGGGTCGATACCAGGGTGAACCAGTTATATAAATCCATGGAATCTGTCAGCCCTTTTTTCAAGGTCAGTTTGCCATAGCTGGTCAGACCTGAATATGGTCGCTTCCACACCGGGTCTGTGCCTTCGCGGTAGTCCACGGTTTCAACCGTGATATCAGGCACGGTTGCCTCAGAAAATGCTGCAATCTGAATGCCGGAAATTTCAACCCGGAAGAGAAACCCACGGTAGGGGTCAGTTAAAGTTGTAGCCATTGTTTTCTCCGCAATCTGTCATCTGGTTTTTTTTGGGGAAATCGGGTCAGATTAACCGCCCGAATCCGGCGCAGCCGTTTTTTGCGACATACGCAAAATCACAAACTCAGCCGGATAAACCGGTGCCAGACCAATATCAATGAACATCTGCCCTAACATCCTGGTATTGGGCGGGTTGTTCGACGCATCACAGGTCACAAAAAATGCCTCCTGTGCAGTCGCACCAAATAAGCCGCCCTGTTGCCATAACGTAGTCAGGAAAGCAGTCACATCCCGCGTCACTGACGACCAGGTAGTTTGGTCATTAGGTTCAAACACTACCCATTGCAAGCTTTGTTTCAGGCTTTGCTCTACATAGATGAACAAACGGCGAATGCTGATATACGTCCATTCGGTATTCAGAGCCAGAGTGCGTGCTCCCCAGATCACGTTGCCGTAATTGATAAAGTTGCGAATCGCGTTGATGCCTTCAGGATTGAGTTGATCCTGATCCGAATCAGTAATACTCTGATCCAGCAACACCGCCGTCAACAAGGCACCATCATCCACCCCCGCTGGCGACTTCCATACCCCAACATTGGTATCGGTATAAGCATAACGACCCAAAGTGGGACCAGAGGGAGGAATCGGCACATTGGCGCCAGCAATCGGGTTATAGATGTACACCCACGGATAGTAAATCGCGCCAAAGTCCGAACTCAATGCATTGGGGTTGCCAGATGTAGCACTGCCCTGGCCGGTTTTGAATGACAAAATACCTTGTACATCCAGGCCAAATGGAGGATCAATTACATAAAACAGGTTTCGCTGTTGCGAGCTTTCACAGAATAATAACTCCTGATTGATGAACGTTCCCTGAGTTAATAATGGATTGCTGTCACCTGTCTTTTCGTAGGTAGTAATATCAGGAACAGAAAGCAGGCTGATACCCTGGACTTTTTGCAGCAAGGCAGTGGCCGTGGTGAAATTGTAGTTGGGCGAGGTACCACCTTT
This sequence comes from Burkholderiales bacterium, assembly GCA_016200895.1. Lineage (GTDB taxonomy): Bacteria > Pseudomonadota > Gammaproteobacteria > Burkholderiales > Burkholderiaceae_D > Undibacterium. The sequence goes on along the minus strand of JACQDX010000055.1, from coordinate 27,867 downwards.
CAAAGCCGATGGTGTAGCAGTATTGGTTGGCCGCGAACTGGTAGTAATCGCCTTGGCGTTCGGTGCAATGCGGATAAACATGGAACTGGTGTTGATCTTGGTCGCAATCGGACTATAGGCTCCGGCATCGCCTATCAGACTATTGCCAGTAAATCCGTTAAACGACTCCAGCACATAATAGGTTTGCCCGGATTCAACTTGCAGATTATTCTGCAGCACATAGCGCTGCAACAACGCGTTTGGCATCCCCATCTGCGTCGGTGCCGCCGTGCTGCTCAGGCCGATTTTAGATTGATCTACCGTGACGCTCAGATTAAATACCGGGGTGCTGCCACCAGCGGTAAGAGGCGTACTGCCGTTGCTGATCATGACCCCCAGTGAATTGCCCCAAGTACCAGCTGTCACTGCATTGACAACCAGGCTGCTCAGGGTCGCGGTCGCTGCCTTGGCCGCAGCCGTATCGGTGCAGCGCACCACCCAGCATGCAGTACCACCTTCGTTAAAAAATTCATACACTGACCATGACACCATCGCATACCAGGCCAAATTGCCAAACGCGCTTTGGTAGGCATTCCAGCTGGTGATCAGTGTCGGTTGTTCAATGGGCCCGAATTCGGTCACGCCAATAAAGACCGGAGTTGAAGTGGAAGCACCCTGAATGCTGCGAGTGCCTGGCACTTCCTGTATATATATGCCGGGATGTTTATAAGTAGCCAAGATAGTTCTTCCCTTATCAATTATTGCATTTCAACAGACACACACTGCATCATTCCGCTTTGCACTGTGACGCTCTTTTGCACACTCTTCAAACCGGACTTACTGAAGCTCAATACCACCGCACTTTGTGGCGCAAGATTACCTGTCAGGGCCAGAGTAAAACAACCCGCATGACGACCGGCCCCAAAAGAACGCGTACTGGCCGTTTTGACATTGGCGCGCGCAGTCTGGTAATTCGCCATCACTTCAACTCCTGGCACTGGCTGCTGCTTCGCTGCCACCACCTGTCCTGCAATCAGCGTAGTGCCCGGCGGATAGGGATAGGCTGGTCCGGGCAACATAGTGACAACCGTAATTGCATCGACCAATGGCTCGCTCAACGGTACCTGCAACTTGACTTCCTGATCCAGAAACCACGGTTTACGGCAAATAATCTTGAGACGGTATTGCCCATCATCGAGGTCAGGAAATGCATAGAACGCCTGCTGCTTTGCTTGTGCTACCACTGGCTTGCCATCCAGCAGAAAACTCACCTCCAGTGCTACTGCCGGTTGCCCTGTAAAACCATCAATCAACTGCACCACTGCCGACAGCGTGATCATGTTTGTTCCACCGTTTGCGGTAATGTGTGCACTGGTCGCTGCTCTGCCACTAATTCACCTTCCCTTATCATATTGACCTGGCTTACATCCCCTGACGGTATGCGGACGGGAGAGAGCGTGTACAGTTTGGTTAATTTATAGGGCTTATTGGGAAAACCACTCCAAATATTATGCAAGCGTTCAAAATTGCTGAAGTCCGGCACTATAGGAATCACTTCATTGCCGCTTTGGCGCAACACCGGATGCAGCCATTGCCCATACAAGGCTGGCACATCATGAAACAGTCGCACCAGTTTATCCACCAGTACCAGCTCCAGTTCTGCCGAACGTGCATACGGCACCATCATATACAGCAGGTCCGCCACCAGCGGCGGTGCGGTCACTGTCAGTGAATTTGGCATGCCATTTGCACCTTGCTGGCGATTGAGCGTTGCCGGGGTATTGCGCAAGAACGGATTGATTTCAAGTTGATACAAGAATAGTGACAGCTTGGTTTCACCTTGACTGTCGATGTCTGCCGGCGATTCAAACACCACCGCCGATTCTGATGACAATTCCGAAATATGAGCGCGAATCAGGTTGCGCAGCGATTCGCTGACACACCGCAGCACCTGACCACTGTCAACGCTGGACGATGTGTTACTCATAGCGTAAACACCGTATAGGTTTGACTGACCAGCTGTGGTTGACGATTGCCGACATGCGCATACATGCTGATATGACCATCACAACTGGCTTTCAGATAAATGTAGGGTAAACTCTCAGGACTCCAGCCGATATATGCCAGCATTAAAAACTCCATCTCTTCATTATCGTTGTCCTGGGTTTTTGCGGTCTCAAAGGTTAATACCGAAGTACCATACGACATGTAGTTGAGGGGTACGCCACCGTTCAAACCCATGAGGCGGATACCGCCCGATTCTGAGAATGGTGGCCCCAGACACCAGTACACATTGCCCAAACCTTTTTTGGTCGTGACATCGAGCGAAATCCGGTTACCAGGTCGCGCGCCCTGCACTGAAATCAAGACACTGCGATACTCATGAGCAGGATCGCGCAACGCCGCGCTGATACGCCCGTTACGCCACTCATTGGCACGTTGCGCACCAAAATATGCCATCACGCTGGCTTCATTATTGAGCGTGCAATACCCTTGCAGATAATCAACCCCGGGTGTTACCTTCAGGGACAAAGTCAAAGCAAACGAACTCAAACCACTATTGTTGTTGGCTGTCGTAATCGCCAGCATTTGTTCATTGAATTCGATTTTCTGGATACAAGACTCAAAACTGTCGTCAGTTTGTTCGGATAACATGGAAAACCCCATGCTGTCGCCCGAACGTGCTCCCAGGCACCAACTCACTCCCGCCGTGGTAAAAATAAAATTGATATTAGAATTGGCCGCGACGTTGTCAAATTTCAGAACGACAGGTAATAGTTCACGGATCATGGCGTTTTCCCTATTCCAGATCAATACCAAACGAACTCAGGCCAATGATGCTGGTGCGGTCACAACGCGATTGCATGGTGACGCTAGCCCCAGGAGGTAAATCGACTCGTCCTTTTAACTGAAACTGTTCAGTACGCACATACAAGCCGATATTGATTTCACTGCAGTCCTGATAAGTTTCCAAATACATTTCACGCGCATTGATCAGAAAATTACGCAAATACAAGGTTGGCTGGGTGCTGGTTGAAAAACTCAAGCCCACCATCTTGCTGTTTTCCCCTCCTTCGCTCCAGATCGCCATTTGATCAGGCCGGATAGATAAAAACGCCTTGCTGTTGGCCCGCAGGTTATAAAACGTGATATTCATTTGCCTGAATACATTAACTTCGGTGAAGCAATGTTCATTGACTTCATTCAGGGGATTAGCTTTCATGTGCGAATCAAGATATCGCAGTTCTTCATCGCTCAATTCAACGTCATCCTCACTGCCCTCAACACCTAAAGAGCTGGCTTGTTCCTGCAATAATCGTAATGCATCCGCATCGGGATGACTGACTATCTCAGGCGGGATGGCAACCTCGGGAAGAATCACGGGTGCAGCTGCCGATGTAGCCTGTGGTTCAGGTTCGACGATAACTGGAGCTTCCTCAGCATGAACTGGTGCCACCTGCTCTGCTGCGTCATCAGCAATTGGAGCAGCCGCAACCGGAGCAGCCACATCACCTGCAACGACTTCAGGTGATTTTGCCTTGGGTGGGGCACCATTTTTGCGGGAGCTCATGAAACTTTCCTTCGTGATGGAAAAATCACATCCACAATTATTTCAATTCTTGTTTTCCCCATACCCGCCCAGCAGGTCTGGCAACAACCTGAGTGCGGGGTTCGGGCATGGCTAGCTGGTCATCAGACTCAGGATGGCCACATCACACCAACTTGTGCGCTGGTCAGAGTGACTGACTTGGAATTGGAGAATGCAAACGTCACCGTCACACCTGGATCTGCAGTGCAACTCATACCAACATAACCACCCGTATTCGCATTGGAAATATAAGTGGCAATACTGAACGAAATAGTTGAAGAACCCGTGCTAGAGCCACCGGAAGCCGTAATTGTTTGCATAACCTGATTGGTCATGCTGAAGGAATTAACAGGCACAGGCGAGCCAGAGGTTGTTGACAGCGTAATGCCGCTATTGTTGGGATCACTTGGGTTACCTGAGCTCCATGCATAGCCCTGCTGGGGAGCAATATTGATTGCAACTGACTGACCAGGAGTTGCATTACTGACTGTAATAGTACCTGACGCAAAAGTAGACATAATAGCATCCTTTTAAATTAGAAAAGTATTCCAAAATAGACTTCCAAACATCGCAAAAGCAAAGAACATTTGCAACCTGGCTAAATTCGTCGCTCCTGTTTATCTCGTAACCGATTCAATTACGAGCGGTCATCGTACATCCGAATTAGATGAAAAATCTATAAGTAAAGTTATCTTTTTTAAACTAAATATTTTTTAGCTTTTTCGCAACAAAGTTGTAATTTTATTTAGTTTATTTATTATTCTTAATGCTAATATGGCAATCGGCTTTTAAATTGCCTGTTTGAGTTGACGAGGTTTTTCAACATGTTTTATCGACGACAGCTTGAGTAGGATTCTCGTTCTGATAAAGACAGACATTGCAAAAAACTGGTCAGATCAGGTGATGTAAAAGAGTTTGCCGGATTCCGGCGACGCATCGTGCCGTGGCATGCACCCTGCATTCAACAGCAACGGAGATTGACATGCAAAAATTATTCTGGACATGCATATTCATTTGCAGCATTAGCCTGGCACCACAGGTGCAAGCCAAGGACGGAGCGTATTTTCTCAGGGCATGTGAGGCTGCTGTCAAACAGGCAGACGGTGCGCAAATGACATTGGAAGACAGTTTGTCCGCCCTCAATTGCATGACCTATATTTCGGGCTTTCGCGAGGCTTTGGCGCTCAACAGCAAAATCAGCAAGACACCCAAACTCTACTGCCCACCCGAAGGTGGCGTGACCCACGAGCAAGTGGCCCGCGTGTTTACCAAGTTCTTGCAAAGCAACCCTGAATCCTTGAGCCAAAATGGCAGCCTGTCACTGTACATAGCACTTAGCAAGAACTACCCGTGCGTTGGCTCCTGATGCGCTGACCAGTTTACCGGCCAAGCGAGACTAGCATGCATGGTCAATTTACTCGCCCGGCAAAACAAACCAGGAGCAAGGCGGATGAGCTTGCACGCGCTGACGAACAAGTACCGGCCCAACAAAGCGGGCTGGAACCCATGGGCAACTACCAATATGCACGCAGCCCCATGCAGTTGCGCAACAAGCCCAACCAGACTGGTTTGCCAGACTCACTCAAGACAGGCATAGAAACTTTGTCCGGCATGTCCATGGACCATGTTCGCGTCCATTACAACTCCAGCAAACCACGACAACTCAATGCACTGGCTTATGCCCAAGGCAGCAATATCCATTTGGCCAAGGGGCAAGAGCAGCACTTGCCACATGAAGCCTGGCACGTAGTACAACAAGCCGAAGGCCGGGTCAAGCCCACGCTACATGCCAATGGCCTTGCCATTAACGATAATCAACAACTGGAACAAGAGGCCGACCAGCGTGGCAGCCAGGCCATGCAACTGCAGAGCAGCACCTCTCAACCACAGAGATTCATACTACCCAATGACAGGGGCTTGATTCAACGCCAACTGGATGAAGATTTTGATGCCGCCGGAACCACCAGCAAAAAGAATCTGAAAGCCTGCAAAGACTTTGCCAAAATTGTCAGCGACTTGGTTGATCAAGCTTATGATGAATTGATGGCAGGCAAAATCATGGATTGGACGGGCGCAAAAATTGCCTCCTTCCTTGATTTACTCGAACGTAATAGCAATATGGCTGTCACGCATGTCGGTAATGCCATGGAAGAGCGGGTATATGCGCTGATGGATGAAACCGACCTGCCACTGGACTGGACCAAGCAACGTTCCGACGATATGGGCGGCACCTCATATCCCGATATCGTTCTCAATCTGAATGACGGAAAAGAAGGATTGATCGACATCACATCAGATCGTGGTCACGTTCTGGGTAAAAGTGGTGGCTGGACCACTAGCCAACGCTATGTCTATGTCGCAGAAGCTTACTTCGACTCCGTCACCAATGAAGACTTACCAAACATCAAGAATGCCATCAAAGAAGGTGGTATAACAAAAAAACATGCCAAGAAACTCAAAAAAGAGGCTGACAGGCAGCGGCAACTTAAATTCCTGGCCCGTCAACAGCAAATTGACGAGGCACGGGAGGTATACAACCAGTACAGCAGTTTTAGCGAATTTGTTATTGTAGAATTTTCAGGAGACAGGACCGCAGCAAGCCATTACATGCGCATAAACGGCCTGGGTAACCTAAAAGGCGTAGCCAAACTCAAGGGCAAGCGCAAGTTATCCGATGAAGGCAAGAAAAAACGCAAAAGAATCGCAATGAAAGAGAAAAAAGCACGAAAAAAACAAAAACTGGATGATGAAAAGGAGGAAGAATCAGATCAAGAATCTGAAAACTCAGAATCTGAAAATTCAGAATATGACAGCGATTAATTTATTGATGAAAATAATTTTAACTGATCATTGCTGCGGTTGAGAGTCAGTTGATGTAGTTGACTCAGTAGACACAGTTGACTCAGTTGATGCTGATGATGCATTACCGGGCAAGACATATTCCCGACCTTGAATATGATTTGATTGATTGTCCAGTTTGCGCTGTTATTTTTACAGGCTCATGTTGCCCGGTATTTTTTCGCAATCAATACATTATTACTGCCACCAAACGCAAAGGAATTCGACATCACACAATCAATATTTTTGTGGCGAGCCGAAGTCACTACATCGATTCCCAAAGTCTCGTCCAGCTCACGACAATTTGCCGTTGGTGGAATCAGACCATGCTCCATCGCCAGCAACGAGAGCGCAAGTTCAACTGCACCACCCGCCCCCATTAAATGACCATGCACGGCCTTCGTTGAACTGACCGGCACTGCTTCATTGCGATGACCAAATACCGTTCGTATCGATTCTGCTTCAACGGCATCGCCCACTACGGTCGCCGTGCCGTGAGCATTGATGTAATCAACTGCGTCTGCACTTATACCAGCATCCTTCAAAGCCAGGTGCATGGCTCTTACCTGCCCGTCCACCGACGGATGTGTAATATGACTGGCATCACAGGAACTGCCAAAACCGACAAGCTCCGCGAATATTGTTGCCTTACGTGACAACGCAGAATCCAAAGATTCCAATACCAGAAATGCAGCCCCCTCCCCCAGCACCAATCCATTCCTGTCTTTTGAAAATGGTCTGCATGAGGCAGCAACGTCCTTATCCGCCGGGGCCAGGGCACATAGAGCATGCCAGGCGTGCAGCACACCATAAGTAAGCAGTGCCTCACTCCCCCCGGCCAGCACGCGATCGGCATACCCGTGCCGGACAGTTCGCAAGGCTTCGCCAATAGCCGCAGAAGAAGATGCGCATGCCACTGCATAGGTATTATTTTGACCGCGAATACCAAACTTAATCGACATTTCTGACGCAGAAGCACTCATCATCCCGCGCGGCAAAGACATTGGTGCTATGCGATCTTTATTCTCCGCATATAGCCGATGGAATGCAGCATCTTGCGTTGCGTTGCCACCACTGCCCGTACCTAAATGGATTGCCATGTCCAGCAGCAAATCTGGACGTTCAAGCAGACCGGCATTTTCCAGGGCACGCCGCCCCGCGGCGAGTGATAACTGCGCAACTCGATCACTACCAGGACTCTCCTGCGCTACAGCTTCATCAACAAAAGCCGCCAAAAGCACAGGGGATTGACGGGTAGAAGCAGGTAACAGACGAATTGCAGACCGCCCGGCAGCAACGTTTTCAAACACCTGCCCAGGCCAATTGCCAGAAGGACAGACGATGCCTATCCCTGTGACAACAACACGCGTTAAACTCATGATCGCCCTGACGCCAGGTTGATCGCCTCTTCAATCTGGTCAAACACTTCGCCCAATGTAATTGGTGGAGTGACGAATTGGCCAAAACGAATACCAAATGCATCTTCAACTTCGAACTTAAATTCAATAACAGCCAAAGAATCAAATCCAATTTCCTCAAGCTTCGATTCGCGGGTCAACTCTTCATGTGACAATTTCAACTCTTTCGGCAACATTGAGAAAAGACGTTCTTCCAACTCATTATTTTTCAACATAGAAGCACCCGATAATTTTGGATCAATTGATGATGAAGACCTGTTCAAATGTTTGCCACAAGTGCTACCGGACTATTCGTTCAATAATTCATTAAGGTATTGGCTACCAACATGCTCTTGGCACTTTTGTCATTGAGTAATTAAATGACAATTTAAGTGCAATTTTAACACTTAATGGTACTTGCGCCCATTTTCATGCAGAAGGTTCACAGCTCAGTGTTGAAGTGTTGCTTGATTGTCGGATCCTTTGAATGTATGAGGCTCAAATGATGCTTACAGGTTTTTAATTAAAATCGCCAAATAATTAAAAATGTCGGTAAGTTAGTCCCGCGCTCATCGACAGTGCAGTAATACATTGACTTTCATTTTGTAAGTTTTTTCTTACTATCTGATTACGCACCTTCCTACAACTTTCCTTTGCATTCGCTGACTACTTAATACAAATCACGTGTTTATTATGACGTAATTGGCTAAGCTCCAAGTGCCCGACTGTTGACAACTCCAATATGAATCCTCTGTTGATTTCGGTCCAAATCTTTGCGTTAAATAATAATGCCAGGCAAGTAATCCGTATCGAAAAAACATCAACAATAAACGTCATCGTTTGACAGGTGCCAATCAAGTTAGTGACGTTGGCAACTCTGCAGATACCGATTTTCCTGAGTTTTTGATTCGGATGAAAAATTAGAAAAGAAGAAACCTTCTTTTTACCGCTGTAGGCGAATCTTGCCTAATTTGAGCCGGGTTAAATGAATCCGCCAATGGATATTTTGAGAAGTCTTTTCATAAATAGGACTTACGCAAAATTGTCCCAGCAAGGCGTAGCGACGAAGACAGTACTTTAGTACGCGGCTCCTAGGAGAGGAGCTACAACGCAGCTGGGGCAATTTTGCGTAAGTCCTAATAAAAAGAATGTGGCTGTCTCTCGCCTCAACAGGTATCGCGTTTGACTCAAGACCGCATGGCGTACGCACTACGACAGCGGAGCAATTGCGATGCAGGTCAGGTATTTATTTTGGATTTACTTTGGAGCCAGCAAAAAATTAAATTTCAAATTGGTGAGGGGAATATTATGTTTTGGCAAAAAAAATTCGAAAGCTGGGCCGACATGATACGCAGCCGTTCAGATATACCGCTGCGTGTTGATCTGTGGAATGGTCAGCAATTAAATTTCTCGACAGAATTCCCCCAGGTCATAGTCCGAATTCCCCATGTCTCTGGCTTACGCTATCTGCTCACACCTTCACTATTCAATCTTGGCACAGCTTATATTGACGGAAAGATTGATGTCTATGGTGAACCAGGTGCAATTATTTCCATTGGCAATTTATTGGCAGAGAACACTCTTAAACTGGAAGGAAAGTTTTCACGCATATCCCGGAAATTACGTCGCAGCAAAGACAAGGACAAGCAAGCCGTTCAATTTCACTACGATATTTCAAACGACTTCTACCGCCTGTGGCTAGATGAAAATATGGTGTATTCCTGCGCCTATTTCGAAAATGGTGACGAGGATCTGAGCACTGCGCAAATAAAGAAAATTGACCATATATTGAAAAAAATTCGGCTCTCCCAAGGCGACCGCTTGCTTGATATCGGCTGTGGATGGGGAGCCTTGGTTATACGTGCAGCAAAAAAATATGGTGCAAGGTGTGTAGGTATTACCTTATCCGAGAACCAGGCTGAACTTGCTCGCCAACGGGTCGAGCAGGAAGGATTAAGTGATCTCGTTGAAATTCGACTTCAGGACTATCGGGATGTTAAAGGGACCTTCAACCGGATCACAAGTGTGGGCATGTTTGAACACGTTGGCCTTAGCCATTTAACTGAATATTTTTCGAAGATCAATTCCTTGCTTGATGAAAACGGGCTGGTCATGAATCATGGCATCACCTCTACCGATGCCGACAATGGCGAAACCCCCTACGGAAACGGTGAATTTATAGAACAATACGTATTTCCCCACGGCGAACTCCCCCACATTAGCCTGGCATTAAAATCCATGCAAGAAGGAGGACTGGAAGTCTATGATGTAGAAAATTTACGAAAACACTACGCCAGGACCTGTAGCCTATGGAAGGAAAGTTTCGAACGCAATGACGATAAAATCAGGAATCTGGTAGGCGAGAGAAAATATCGTATCTGGAGAGTTTACCTTGCCGGTTGTGAATACGCATTTAATAAAGACTGGATTTCACTTTTCCAAATTGTCTGCGGCAAAGCAGGAAAAACACCAGACAAACTTTTATGGTCAAGGCGCAATCTCTATCAATAACATGCCGGGCCGACGCAAATGATTCCGCAAAGCAGATCATCAAATTTCAATGTAAATCAGCGCAGTGACGCATATTTGAGTCAAAAGAAAACCGTAGCGAGATCGGTTTTCCTGGCTGCGCCTGACCGAAACCCCCACATATAGCCAGGAAAGATGAACGTACGTTTGATTAAACTCAATAAACAGGATTAGCGATATAAGTCGCACCTTGATATATGCTTAGAATAGGAATATGCAATCCCGTAATAAAGCGCACGCATCCTATATAATAAGTTCCTGTCGATTGCATCTGCGCTTCAACCGAACAAAGACGGAACATAGCCTATGAAGTCTTATTACGAACACTTTGGTGTACCACCCGAAAATCTGCGGGCAGCAAAAAGATGGACGTCTGGCGATATAGATAAATCTCTTCACATTCGCATCCCGACACGCAAAGAAGTTGCCAAACTCAAGCCCAAAAAGATCACGACAATATTGATTAACTGGATGTGCAAAAGCCCCACAGAAATCATACCAAGCCGAACTCAAATTCAAGAAGTACGAGACATCCTCACCACAAGGGAAGACGCAGCAGAACTAAGCGGCTTGATAACCATGTGCAACTACTACATCACCAACGACTAAACGTACTCCTCAAAAAAAAAAGCAGCCCGCAGGCCGCTTAAAAACAAATCAACACCGAGGAGATGTCAGCTTCATTTTAAGGCTGACACCTTACAGATTTGTGACATCCTCACCATCGCAATTTTTGTGGCGAGCGAGATGTCAAAATCACTAGCGTGCGCTCATACGCTTTACGCAGCTACATACGCCTTATCGTCAATTTCAACAACCACAACAGCGTCGACATCAGCCTGGAGATTGATTTAACAGAGCGCGTCATCGTCAAACAAACCGGCACCCGGCTAGACATCACCCACGCAGGCGAAGTCACCCCCACCCCAGATTGCGCCGCCCCCTGGTGGCAACTCTACAACGGCACCAAGCTCCTGGCCGAGTGGCAGGTGCAGCCCATCCCACCCGTATAGCGCAACACCATGCAAGACGACCTCACCGCGCTAGAAACATGGGCCAGCACCCTCCTGGCCAAACTAGACCCCGCCGCCCGCCGCAAATTAACCAGCCAGCTAGCACTAGACCTGCGCCGCCAGCAACAAACCCGCATCCAGGCACAACAAAACCCCGACGGTACCCCCTACGCACCGCGCAAGCAACGCAAAAACATCAGGGGCAAACAAGGCCGCATCAAAAAGCAAAAAGCCAGCATGTTCAACAAGCTGCGCACCAACACCCACCTCAAAGCAAAGGCAGACGGCAACGGGCTGGAAGTGGGTTTCTATGGCCGCGTAGCCCGTATTGCGCGGGTGCATCAATACGGGCTACGGGATAGGGTTGTGGCGGGTGGGGGTGAGATTAATTATTTGCAAAGAAAATTGATTGAGTTAGAGCACGCAACCATATCTGAAATATCGTTCTCGGTTGTCAAAATGGTTAACTAACCACTTGAAATGTACATTTTTACCGACAACACACAAGTCGCCAGAGTTGCTCAGGAGAGAATTGCTCTTAATATTATTAAAAATTGTGTTTTATATATCTGGACTATTGCTATTTATTTTTACATAAAGGAAGATGATAAAAAATAAACTTCATCCGTATAACTAGATCTGGATTCACGTCATGCCTAAAACAAAACAAGTTCCGGTTAATGAGTTAGATATTGATTTAAACAACTTTAGAACAATTGCCCAAGAGAATGAGCTGACTGCAATTCAAGCGATGATTTCCATAAGCCCTTCAAAATTTTGGGGTTTAATGGAAAGCTTACTTGATGATGGCTATCTGCCGACAGAGAACATAATAGTATTGGAAGAACAGAAAGGCATAAAAGTCGTCAAGGAAGGCAACAGACGCATTGCTGCCTTAAAAATCGCATTCAACTTAATTGATGTTACTGAACTAGATTTACCTGCTGGGATCACAAAGAAAATAGACGCCCTTTCAGACGAATGGCAAAATGCGAACTCATCGGTGCCATGTTCAATTTACGGCCCCAAAGACTCAGAGCTGGTCGATAAAATAGTAACATTGACTCATGGCAAAGCTGTAAAGGCAGGGCGAGATGACTGGAGTGCAATTGCTAGAGCACGGCATAATCGTGATGCGAACAACGTCGTAGAGTCGGGCCTAGACTTGCTTGAAAAATACTTTAAGAATGCGACCAATCTTACAGCGCAACAACGAACACGATGGTCTGGTGATTATTATTTGACGATTCTGGATGAGGCAGCACCCAAAATTGCATCTCGCCTAGGAATAGCTTCAAGCTCTGAACTCGCAAAACTCTACCCAAAGATCAAAAATAAAAAGGCTGTCGACGACATCATTTTTGCAATTGGTATGCAAACTTTTGGTTTCAAGGACATTCGCGATAAAGCTGATTTTGGAATTCCGTTTGGTCTACCACCGTTGCAACAGCAAGCTACGAACACAAATTCAGCAAACCAAACTACTGCACAAAGTAAAAACAGTGGACAGTCTGCCTCGGCCTCAGCTGCGCCAAGTACGGCACAGAATGCAACGGCTGCAGTTACTGGCAACCAATCTTCCGCGGCCGCTGCGAATTCCGCAAACGCAACAAAAGGTGTAAAGGTAGCAGCGGCACCAATTAACGATCAACGATCTGTTAGGCGGGCACTAAAGCAATTAAAGTTATCTGGTCAAAACCGCGCAAAAGTCGCGACGCTGAGAATTGAGGCAGGACATCTAACTCTGACTGACAACCCAATAGCTTTTTGCTTTCTGCTCCGAAGCATGTTTGAGATCAGCGCAAAAGCGTACTGTGACGATCACGCATCATCTGGGCTAACTGCCAAGAAACAGGATGGGAGTGACCGTCAATTGGTAGACGTATTGCGAGACATTGTCAATCATTTAACTAAAAGTAAAGCTGATAAGGCAATGGTCAGAACATTGCACGGCTCTATGACAGATCTGGCCAGTCCAAATGGTATACTTTCTATTACATCGTTAAATCAGCTTGTACACAACCCAACATTTGCAATCCGGCCTTCAGATATACCAACTTCTTTTGCTAATGTATTTCCATTACTGGAAGAAATGAATAAATAGTATCTAAGAAAAATTAATATTTTACATTTCGACCCATGGCACAAAATCGAACTCCACTCCGCTACCCCGGAGGCAAACAAAAATTGACACCTTTTGTCCTTGAAATACTCAAGGCCAATAATCTGGAAGGTGGACACTATGTAGAACCGTACGCTGGCGGCGCAGGTGTGGCAATGGAACTACTGATTGCAGGCAATGTCAGCCATGTTCATCTGAATGATTCATCTTTCCCGATCTATGCGTTTTGGAATTCCGTATTAACGCACTCTGAAGAATTTTGTCGCAGAATTTCTCGCTCGTTACTCAATATTGAAGAATGGCGAGAACACAGGGAAATCATGAAGAATCCGATGAATCATTCGGAACTGGATGTCGGCTTTTCGACATTCTATTTAAACAGAACAAATCGTTCGGGAGTTCTTTCCGCCGGTGTAATTGGCGGTAACGATCAATCAGGAAAATGGAAAATTGACGCCCGATTTCCGAGAAATGAACTCATCAGACGGATAGAACTTATAGCAGGATTTCATGATTCTATTTCTCTGTTAAATACTGATGCAGAAAAGGTCATAACTGATTACATCCCCACTCTCCCCGAGAACACACTAATTTACTGTGACCCCCCGTACTTCGAGAAGGCAAGCACACTTTATTTGAATCACTATGCGCCAGGCGATCATGAGCGCATTTCGCAAATAATTCAGCAACAACAACGTGATAAGAAATGGATTGTTTCCTATGACGGTGTAAATCAGATTTTGAAGTATTACGAATTCCGTAGAAAGTTTCTATATGAACTTCAGTACAACGCCGCTAAAGCCTACAAAGGCAGCGAGGTGTTCATATTTTCTGATAATCTTGTCGTTCCTCGAAGCTCTGAGTTACCGTATATTTCCGTGGCTTTAAAAGCAAATTCAAGAAAATTGCATCAGCCTGCGGAGCTAGCCAAGTTAGCAATGCGCGAAGCCAAATTTAACAGTGCAAAGCAATTAGTATGTCAACAATAAAAAAGTACGATTTTCCCTTACCGAACAAAACTGATATTTACAACTTCAACTTATTTCCTAAAGACTTAGAAGACGATAAGTTGATTCTGTTCCACGGAACGTCTCAAAAAAATTTTCACTCAATTCTCGATAATGGGTTTAAGGCTGTCGCACCACTCGAATCAGTCAGTTACGCATTTGAAAGCCGCTCCTGTTTAAGTCACGTTTGCGGAAAACGCCCCCAAAACAATTCAGAAAATGACGTCGTGTTTGCAGTGAGATTCGAGACTCTTGATGATAAAAAAATAGTACGAAATTCTAGTGATATTCATGTCTATAGCTCTACAATCCGACCCAAGATTTTAGGATACTGCGTTGTCCCGTTCGACTATAAGCATATTTAACTGCGCTAAAAGTCTTACATAAAATTGTAGCAACACACATTGCCAAAACATCCAAACCTGCGCTACGCCACCCCTGCCCTGGTCGTCCTGAGCAGCACAGAGCCAAAGGAACCCGTCATCACAGAATTCTGAGACGCCATCGAAGAACTCAACAACCTCGGCATAAAAACCAACCACGCCCGCGACACCACAACCATCGCCATCAACATCAACGAAGTGGCACGCCTCGCCCAAGAAAACAAAATCCCCCTCCCCAACCGCCAAGAGATCCGCCGCAACATCCCCCTAATCAAATACAACCCCTACCTAAAAAACACCGTCGTCAACAGCATCATCGCTGGCAAGTCGATGAAGTATTAGCCCCACATATTCGCAAGCATGATTTTGAGGTGTTTCTTGATATTTTTCAGCCTCGACATGCGTGTGATTACGTTACACTATTTACATTCAGACAGGCTAATGCCAAAGCAGCATATTGAAGTAATGAGATGATACAACTTCGCCTTTAATCAACAAGAGGAGAGCTAAAATGATGTTCGATGAAAAGTTTTTGACCCAGTTAAGAGACGATCCAATTAGCAGCGTATTAGTAATATGCCAGCGTGTAGAGATGGAAATTAACGACGAACTTGATTATTGGACTAACAAAGAGTACCAAGTCCTACTAGAAGCTGTGGCATTAATTGATAGTGCAATAGAATCTGAGTTAATTTCATTCGACACTCAAACTCCGACGGTAATAGGCAATGTAACAGACGACTGCAAGGCTTTGAAGTTTTTCCTAAATTCAATAAGCCAGCATTTTACTACCGCAGCGGCGCAGCAAAAATTCAGTCAAATGAAATCGCAATTCAAACTAACTCTTGGCGGTGGATTTTCCTATGAATTCTCGCAGGGGGATCTCACAAGAATTCAGACGTTGGTCAATGAACTGCGCGAGCAAATAGCATCTTCCACTTTATTTGAAGGTGAACATCAACAGCGCCTTTTACGAAGATTAGAAAAAATTCAAACTGAGTTACACAAGAAGGTTTCCGACCTTGATCGATTATGGGGGTTGATCGGTGATGCGGGTGTTGTTATTGGAAAATTCGGAAACGATGCTAAACCGCTAGTTGATAGAATTAAAGAGATAGCTAGCATTGTATGGCAAAC
The DNA here is from genome assembly GCA_016200895.1 of Burkholderiales bacterium. GTDB lineage: Bacteria > Pseudomonadota > Gammaproteobacteria > Burkholderiales > Burkholderiaceae_D > Undibacterium. Next base: position 11,873 of record JACQDX010000055.1, on the reverse strand, counting down.
GCAATCTCGCGCTGAAGAATTGCCGAGCGGAACGCCCGTACCTTTGCTTGACATGTCAAAAGAGAAGCATGATGACTCCTAAGCGCACACATAAGCGGCTCATCCACCATATTCATTCGCACTTCGACAAAAAATCTCACTCCTATAGTTTTCGCGACGTCGAGTATTGGTTACTAGGCTCCATAGTAACCCCTCCCCGCGTGACTGGCTAGCCCGGTCACGTCACCATAGTCGGCATGGAATTCACCCTTGCCGACCTCTCCCGCCGCCTGCAAAATCTAGTCCGCTTTGGCACCGTTGCCGAAGTCAAGCACGGCCGCGTACCACAAGTGCGCCTGCAAATTGGCGACATTAAAACCGGCTTCTTCCCCATGGCAACGGCACGCGCTGGCAAAACAAAGACATGGAACCCGCCCACCGTGGGCGAACAATGCGTTTTACTTTCACCCTCCGGTGAATTCGCGGGCGGCGTGGTCTTGCCAGGCATCGCCAGCAACCACAACCCGGCACCAGACACCAGACACCAACCCAGACAACACCGCACCGAATACCCAGACGGCGCGACGGCTGATTACAACCACGCAGAGCATCACTACATCATCACCTTGCCTACTGAGGGCAAGTTTAGTTTTGTCGTCGGCAATACCACGCTGGAATTGTGCAACGATGGCGGCAGCAGGCGTAAATGAAAACAACCCGGTGTACTCACACGCTACGATAGTAAATGCAAATTTGCGTGCAAACTGGTGCAAAGTTTTATGCCGTTTTTCAAGTTGCAGACACTGCCTCCGTAACCATGCCCGCTTTTGCTATTTTTAATAATTTCTTACAATAAAGTCAATGAAAATGCACAAAAAAAAGCCCTTGATTATTCATCAAGGGCTTTTTCGTATTCCGTGGCGGAAGCTGTGAGATTCGAACTCACGAAGGCTATAACACCTCGCCAGTTTTCAAGACTGGTGCATTCAACCGCTCTGCCAAGCTTCCGAGCCTGACAGTATAACCTTTGTGCGGTGCTTGGGCAAGGATCAAATCTCGAAATGGAAATTTTTATCTAGTAAAGATAACAATTGTTGGGGGCTGACGGGTCTGGAGTAGAGGTAGCCCTGCACTTCGTCGCAACCGGCATTGATGAGGAAAGCCAGTTGCTCGCGGGTTTCTACGCCTTCTGCGATGACTTTGTGCTTGAGTTGCTTGGCCATCATGATGATGGCGCTGGCGATGGCACAGTCGTTTTGGTCTGTGGGGATGTTGAGGATGAAGGAGCGGTCTATCTTTAGCGTGTCGATCGGGAAACGTTTCAGGTATGAGAGGCTTGAGTAGCCGGTACCAAAATCATCGAGCGCCAGCACGACGTCCTGGGCGGTGATTTGCTCCATGATGGCGATCACGCTTTCTGTGCTGTGCATGAGCATGCTTTCGGTGATTTCCAGTTCCAGCCATTGAGGAGAAATCTGATAGCGATGCAGGGCCTCTTTAACGCGCAGTGGCAGGCTGTTGGTAAATTCTCTCGCTGTGACATTGACTGCGATGCGGAACGGCGCTATGCCGCTGTCTTGCCATTCCCTGGCCTGGGCGCAGGCGGTTTCCAGCACCCAGGCGTCGATTTGCAATATCAGGCCGGTTTCTTCTGCGATAGGGATGAATTCTGCCGGTGAGATCAGGCCTTTTTCTGGATGCTGCCAGCGCAGCAAGGCTTCTGCACCTATGATTTTGCCGCTTTGTATATCGACCTTGGGTTGATACTGTAAATAGAATTCCTGGCTTTCCAGGGCCTTGCGCATGCTGGATTCAAGATACAGCCTGCCAGCGATGCTCTGGTTCATGCTGTCGCTGTAAAAGACAAAGCTGCCGGACACATTGCCAGCGCTGCGTTTGGCCTTGTACATGGCGATGTCGGCTTTTTGCAGCAAGGTATTGGCATCATTACCGTCTTGCGGAAAGACGCTGATACCTATGCTGGCACCGACGCGCAATTCATGACCAGAGACGATGAAAGCATCATTCAGCGCATGCAATAGTTTTTGCACCACCAGGCTGGCATGAAAATGCTGGTTGATGTCGAGTACGGCGATGGCGAATTCGTCACTACCCAGACGTGCAACGATGTCGTTTTCACGCAGGGTCAGCAAGAACCGGGCTGCCACCTGACGCAGTAATTCATTGCCTATGTCGTGCCCAAGGGTGTCATTGATGAGCTTGAAACGGTTCAGGTCAAGAAAAATGATGGCGGCGCTGGTGTTATTTCTTTGCGAGTGCAGTAGCGCATTATCAACAAGTTGCCGGAACAGGCTGCGGTTGGGCAGATTGGTCAGGGCATCATAATAAGCGAGGTGATTGATTTTTTGTTCTGCTTCCTTGCGGTCAGTAATGTCACTGAGGTAGCCTATGATGCCTATGGGCAGTCCATGGGCATCGCACAAGGGTGACAGACTGAGGCTGGCCCAGAATATGTCGCCGGATTTTTTCTTGCGGCGCACTTCCATCTCGCGACCGCCGTGTTCCAGAAAACTGTCATACAGATGAACGCCCGACTCATCTTCATCGTCATACAGAAACAGGATATTGGTACCGATGACTTCTTGTGCGGCATAGCCAAAGAGTTTTTCTGCACCACGGTTCCAACTGAGGATGAAACCAGCCAGGTCCATGGTGACAACGGACTCATGTATCTGGTCAATGATCTGGGTTTGTTGCCATTGTGCCTGAGCAGATACCTGCAATTCCTGATCAAGTTTTGCGCGCCTGGAAAACAGCTTGGCTGTGAGACTGGCGAGGGTATTTAATTTTGCCAGATCGGCTTCGTTGATCTGCCCTTTTTTGCCGGACAAGATGTAATAGGTTTCTGGCGATGCCATGCACAGCACATCGCTTTGCGTCTTTTGTTCATCCAGCTTGCCGCGCCGGAATGCTGCATTGGCATCATGAAAAACTTCTTTGACGATGCGATTTAAAGCAGCATCAAGCTCTTCACCTTGCAGGCATAGCACTGCTTCACCAAGACTGGCACCGACTTCAAGTTCATCTATCGCAGGCAAGCAAATCATCTACATGTCCTGGCAAACCTGATTTACCCATGCATAAGCAGTGATCATGCAGTCATAATAGTCGTCTGCAGTCAGGCCAAGCTCTTCTATCAAACCTGGGTCAAAGTCCTTGAGAGGCCGGTCTGCCCTTTCCACCAGATCCAGACTTTTACCCAGTGCGCCGGACTTGTGCAGCAAGGCATCCAGTACTTCTGTATTCAGATTGAGGGGCTGCAAAACTTCACCCAGAGGATTGCCGAACAGTTTGTCGAGCAAGGAAAACATACCGACCATGAAGGCGCAGTCAAGCTCATCCTTGTTACCGCCACGCTTGAGGTAAATTGCCTCCATTAGGCTGGCGCGGAAAGCCGCGCGTGGCATCAGTGGATTCAAGCCACCATGATGATCTTGCTGGCGCGCATACAGCAATAATTGCAACCATCTCTGCAACTGCCTGCGACCCAACAAATTGATGGCCTGACCAAAGCTGGACACACGTACAGTTTGCGCAAAGGCGGCTGAACTGACGAGCTTGAACAGCATGAAGGATAGAGTCGCATCTTGTTTGAATAATTCTTCCAGCTCACGCGATTCGGCATCACGTGCGACCAGGCCCAGCAGCTTCAATAGCCGAGTTCTGGCTGTGGCATCTGCGGCTTTGTTGCTGACGGGTGGGTGGAATGCATAATCGCCTGAGAACCATTTAAAACCAGCTTCGTTGGCCTGTTCTTGCAAGGCAGCATGTGGCAGGTGTTGCGCGAGATGGTTGCCACCATGCAGGCGCAGCAGCAAGGGTTTGACATGCCCAGGAATGTCCTTGCTGCAGTCAACGCTGATTTTTTTTGCACCTTCCCATATTGCATGATCGTGCGTTTGCAAGTCATCGACAACAATGCGGGCACCATGCGAACTGAAATATTTGAGCCTGGTTTGTACTTCTTTATCTTCTGCAGCTTTTACTGGCACACATAAAAGTATGCGCTCCAATGGCAGACGTGTATCGATGTCTGCCGGAATCAAGAGAGGGTCTGTGATTTTAACCAGAACAGAAATACCAGAAAGCCTGGAAAAGATTTCTTTTTCATGCAAAAACTGTAGCAAAGCAATGACATCACTGACTGGCAAAGCGCCAAAATCAGCTTGCAAGGCAAGCAATTGTTGCTTGCTATTCATCACGGGCAAAAAAGTGCCAATTCCACGAGCAAGAGTCATAAAGAAAGACTTCAAATGTTACAAAAATTGGTAGAGATATTAGTTTGGGACTTAACCAATTGCAACACAATTTAAAGCGACAGGTGAGGTATTTTGATACTTGATGAGCCTAATCTGACACAATTGCCAGAAACAAGCGAAAAATCGCCGAATTGTTGATTTTGCAGCAGCGGCTGTGAATGCTGCCATGCAGCTATCAGCATAGAAGATATTTTAGATTTCACCAATAAAGCATGTGGTAAAAATACCATGCTTTATTGCGTGAACTATGCGGGTGAATTAGTCGCCACCCAGAAAAATCTGTTGCAGGTCATTCAAAAATTGTTTACCTAGCGGTGTTGGGCAAATGATTTCATGGTCGCGGTAGAGCAGACCTTTATTCTCGGCAATCAGCAATTCTTTTTCTATGGTGTTGAGCAACATGCCTGTTCGCTCCTGGAACAGGTTGACCTTGAAGCCCTGTTGCAAGCGCAGCGCATTCAGCATGAATTCAAAGCCCATTTCATCCGTTGGAATTTCCAGCGATTCTTGCACGCAATTGCCATTCGCCATGGCATCCATATAAGCCTTGGGTTGCTTGTAGCGTGCCTGACGTATTACGCGGTGTGGGAAGGATATTTTTGCATGCGCACCAGCACCTATGCCGAGGTAATCACCAAAGTTCCAGTAATTGAGATTGTGCTTTGATGCCCTGCCCGCTTGCGCATAAGCAGAGACTTCGTAGTTGCCATAACCTGCAGCGGCCATGCGACCATGGATGATGTCCTGCATTTCTGCACTGAGGTCATCATCAGGTATGGCTGGCGGGAACTTGGCGAAGTAAGTATTTGGTTCCAGCGTCAGGTGGTATAGCGACAGATGCGGAGGCGCAAAAGAGATCGCTGTTTCCACGTCCTCCCTGACTTCATCCAGAGTCTGGCCTGGCAAGGCAAACATCAGATCGAGATTGAAGTTATCAAAATTTGCCTGTGCGATTTCTATGGCACGACGTGCCTCATCACCATCATGGATACGACCCAGAGCTGCCAGGTGCTTGGAATTGAAGCTTTGTATTCCTATCGACAATCGATTGATGCCGCTTTGACGGTAAGAGCGAAATTTTTCTGCTTCAAACGTACCGGGATTGGCTTCCATGGTGATTTCTGCATTGCCATCAAGTGGCAACAGCGTACGCACGTCAGAAAGCAAGCGATCAAGACCTGCCGCCGACATCAGGCTGGGTGTACCGCCACCGATGAAAATGGTGTAGATCTTGCGACCCCAGATTAGTGGCAATGCGGCTTCGAGGTCGGCGCGCATGGCATCCAGGTAGGCTGCTTCATCAAAGCTGCCTTTAACTTCATGCGAATTGAAATCGCAGTAAGGGCATTTGCGCACACACCAGGGGAAATGGATGTACAGCGATAGCGGCGGCAATTGAGTGAGGCTTAGGTTGCCTGGTGCAAGGTACTGGCTGGCTACGTCACCGGGGATATTGGATAAGTCCGGTGATTTTTTTTGTACAGGCTGGCTCGCCGCTATGGGCTTGATGGGTATCATTTCAGTTTTTCAACAAGGGCGCGCAAGGCTTGCCCACGGTGCGACAATTGATTCTTTTCTGCTGCTGCGAGTTCAGCCACAGTCTGGTTCAAGCTGGGGATGAAAAAGTGTGGATCATAGCCAAAGCCATTTTCACCACGGGCATCTGCAATAATTTCACCAGTCCAGACACCATCGGCAATCACGGGTTGAGGATCAAATTCTGAGCGCACAAAGACCAGTACACAATAATAATAGGCCGACTTGTCTACTATGCCAGCCAAATCGGCAATGAGTTTTTGATTATTGCGCAAATCGGACTTGGGTTCGCCAGCAAAGCGTGCAGAAAGCACGCCTGGCGCGCCTTGCAAGGCATTAACGCAAATACCAGAATCATCGGCCAGGGCTGGCAAGCCAGTCAGGCGCGATGCATGCCTGGCCTTGGTCAGGGCATTTTCTACGAAGCTGGGATAAGGTTCTTCAGCCTCAGACACCTGGAACTCAGATTGCGCCCTGAGGTCTATGCCCAGCGGGGACAGTATCTGGTAAAACTCTTTGAGTTTGCCCTGATTATTCGAGGCCAGGACTATTTTTTGGTTTTTGCTCATACCCATATGCTCATACTTCCAATCAGCTTACCTGCAAACCCAATACTTCTTTTTGTAAGGCGATCAAATCGGCAATACCATCATGTGCCAGATTCAGCAAGGCATTCATGGTCATACGATCAAATGCTTCACCCTCTGCAGTGCCCTGCACTTCAACGAAGTGGCCATGCTCAGTCATGACGACATTCATGTCTGTGTCACATTGGGAATCTTCAGGATAATCAAGATCAAGCACTGGTTGCGATTGATAGACACCAACCGAGATAGCAGCAACAAAATGCCTGAGTGGTACACAAGGGATGACTTCACGCTCGACCAGTTTGGAAAATGCATCATAGGCTGCAACCATGGCACCAGTAATGGATGCGGTACGGGTACCGCCGTCAGCCTGGATCACATCGCAATCGATGTGCAGGGTACGCTCACCAAAGGCTTCCAGATCAAAGGCAGAGCGCAGGGAACGGCCTATCAAACGCTGGATTTCCTGGGTGCGGCCAGATTGCTTGCCCTTGGCTGCTTCCCTGTCCATGCGGGTATGCGTGGAGCGTGGCAGCATGCCATATTCTGCGGTCATCCAGCCCTGCCCTTTCCCTTTTAAAAAGCCTGGGACTTTGTCTTCGATGCTGGCAGTGCAGATAACGCGGGTGTCACCAAATTCAATGAGGACAGAACCTTCTGCATGCTTGGTGAAATGGCGGCTGATAACCACCGGACGCAGTGCGTCCGGTGCGCGCCCGCTAGGGCGAAATGAATTTGACATGATGTTTAGTTCTTGGAGGTGATGCGTGATGATTTGTGGATCGCGTTGCGAATTTCTGCTATGGCTTTTTCAATTTCGGCATCATTGAATACATCACCATCGGTGGTTTCAATTTCTGCGTCGACTGGCGCTTGTATGGTCGTCGTGACCGAGCCTATCGGCAAGGTATTGGTTGAGATGATGGTGGAATTATCCATACGGTCATCGCCTTCCCACATCATGGCCAGGGCTGTGACATTGTCACTTTGCTTGCCGGCGATATCGACGGCTGAGCGTATCAACTCAGGTACGGCACGGACGATGGTGTGATCATGCAGGCGCTGCGCCAGCATATGATCAGGCAAGACTGACCAGAGGCCATCCGAACACAGCAACAGCAAATCGCCAGGCTGCAACACCGCACGGCGTGATAATTCAACGATAGGTGCATTTGGTGCACCCAGGCAGTTGAACAGTTTGTTGCGGTCAGGATGGGTGTGTCTTTCTGCCGGGTCAACCTTGCCCTGAGCGATCAGGGTTTCCAGACGGGAGTGATCCTTGGTACGCAATAAAATCTGTCCCTGGCGCATCCAGTACAAGCGTGAATCGCCACAGTGCGCCCAATATGCATAGCCATTTTGTATCAGGCAGGCAACGATGGTAGTACGTGGTGTTTCTGGCAAATTATTGATGGCACGGTAACGGTGTATTTCTTGATGGGCAGCCAGGAAACTGTCTTCCATGAAGCGCTCAGGCCGGCCTATCATGGGGTGAGCTTGTTGCTGGAACAAGTTACCTATGGTTTGCATGGCGATGGCAGCCGCCATTTCGCCCATGATGTGACCACCCATGCCGTCCGCCAGCAAAAGCAAAATCGAATCGCGGGTAAAGCTGTAGCCCATTCGATCCTGGTTAACCTTGCGGCCACCAATATGACTTTCTTGATAAACGGAAAAACGCATGAGATTTTTAAAACTTTATATTGATTATTTATAAAAACAGGCCTGAAAACAAACTACTAATAAACTACTTTAGTCCAAGGCCCGCCCAGCAGCTAACTCAACATACTCAATTCAGGGTACTTTCCTGTATGGTTGTATGATCGCTTTCGACTTTTTTTCTTTTTGCACTGCCTATCAGGGTCTTGAACTTCAGTGTTATTTTTTCCATAAAAGTCAGTTCACGCTGCGGCTGTGCCTGAATAGCCAGGGCTTTTTGCAGGGCAAACACGCTCTGCGGCCGCTCCAGCGGGTCAAGTTGCAGGCACCAACGCACTACTTCTATCAATTCTGTAGAGTATAAACCCTCCAGCTTACGGTAGTGCCCTTCCATCTTGTCACTGGTCTTGCGCTGATCGGATGGTTGTGGTGGCGCACCTACCATGCAGGCAAAAATCGAAGCACCAATACTATAAATATCAGTCCACGGCCCCAGATTGCCATTCTTTAAATACAACTCTGGCGCAGCAAAACCCGGAGTATACATTGGGTAGAGCTTGGGTATGTCAGTTTTAAGGGTTTGGCGGGCAGCACCAAAGTCCAGCAAAATGGGCGTACCATCCAGGCGCAGATAAATGTTGGCCGGTTTCAAATCCAAATGCAGCAACTTGTTGGTATGCACTTCACGCAAGCCATTCATGACCTGATTGAACATGCGGCGGATAAACCGTTCTGACACCAGCGGCTTTTCACCTTTGTCACGACGACGCAGGATGTGTTCTTGCAATGAGCGGCCTGATTCATAGGCCATGACCATGTACACAGTCTCATTGGCGCGGAAGAAATTGATAACGCTGACTACATTAGGATGCGAGATGCGCGCCAGTGCACGGCCCTCTTCAAAAAAACACTTCAATCCTATGCGGTAAATCGGCAAGTTCTCATTCGAGATTGCCGGTACCAGTTCGCCTTGCTGGCGTAAAGCCAGGGAGCTGGGCAAATACTCTTTAATTGCAACTGCGTTGCCATCTTCGTCAGAAGCCAGATATACAATACTAAAGCCACCGGACGCAATTTTCTTTACAATGCGGTATCCGGCAATTTCCAGTCCATCTGGCAGAGGTGCGTTATTTTGTGCGGCCATCAATCGTCCAATTCACTATACAAAACGGATTGTGTTGATTATTGCGGTATTTGTAAAGAATATCCTAGTGTCTAATGCGCAATTTTGCCAATCCAGTACACAGTTCACGCTTTTTTAAGGAATTACCTTGAGCATTTTCAGCATGACAGGTTATGCCACCAGCACCAATGAAACCGACGCTGGCACCATTACCATAGAGATCAAAAGCGTCAATTCTCGCTTTTTGGACCTGCAATTTCGTATTAACGACGAGTTTCGATCGGTTGAATCGCAATTTCGCGAAGCACTGACACGCAAACTGGCGCGGGGCAAAGTGGAATGCCGCTTCAGCTTTGGCAAAAAACTGACAGAAACGCATAATAAGAACCTAAACGCCAACTTACTTGAGCAGCTTGCCAGTTTCCAGGTCAATCTGAAGCAGCAGTTCCCTGATGCTATCCCTCTGAGCACGAATGAAATCCTGCGCTGGCCTGGTGTCATAGAAGAAAGCGAAATCAATGCAGAATTCTTGCAGACTGCGATCAACGACACGATCAACAAGACACTGGAAGCCTTTGTCGTCAGCCGTGAACGTGAAGGTGCAGCTCTGGAGCAAGTGCTGCTGAGCCGTATCACTGCGATGGAAGAGATTGTTGTCCGTATCACGCCTTTGATGCCACAGATCGTCCAGCAATTCCAGCAAAAAGCTACTACCAGGCTGGAAGAAGCCTTGGGGCTGGCTCTGCAATCCAGCGGCAATAATGCTGGCCAGACCATCTCCCGCGAAGAAGCGCTGGACCGCATCCGTCAGGAAGTGACCATGTACGGCATACGTGTGGATGTGGCAGAAGAGTTGGCGCGCCTGTCAGCCCATTTGACAGAAACCAGACATATCCTGAAAAAAGGCGGACAGGTTGGCAAACGACTGGATTTCATGATGCAGGAATTGAACCGCGAAGCGAATACTTTGGGCTCTAAAGCAGCATCCAAGGAATTGTCTGATGCATCTATGGAATTGAAGTTATTCATAGAACAGATGCGCGAACAAGTGCAAAATCTTGAATAAACGGGTGCATTTGCTTATACTCCCGCACTCTTTTTCTTGGGAAATGTTTCGAGATAAGGGTTGACTGGAGTATATAGCCCAATTTTGTCTTGTTGATGACCTGAATTAACTCTACCGGAGGAACACCATGCAAACCAATAATACGACTGCTGGCAGTCTTTTTGTGGTCGCCGCCCCCTCTGGTGCGGGTAAGTCCTCGCTGGTAAATGCCTTGCTGGCACAGGAACCGGCCATCAAATTGTCGATTTCCTATACTACTCGTACGCCACGTCCGGGCGAACAAGATGGCAGGGAATATCATTTCACGACGCCGGAAGATTTTCTGGAACGCAAGGCGCAGGGTGAATTTCTGGAGTCCGCAGAAGTATTTGGCAATTACTATGGTACTTCACGCATTATCATAGAAGACCAGATGCGCTCCGGTACTGATGTTTTGCTGGAAATAGACTGGCAAGGTGCGCAGCAAGTCAGAAAACAGTTCCCTGGCGCTGTTGGCATTTTCATCTTGCCGCCATCAATACCAGCGTTGGAAGAACGTCTGAGAAAACGCGGCCAGGACGAGCCACATGCTCGCTTCCAGTTGACACTGTGCGCTACTTACCGTGCGCGCCAATTGCTGCAAGGTCACACACCTAAGGTTGACTCCAAGGACAAACCTACGGTCATCGCCCTGCGCGAAATCGCTGAAGGTAAAATCGGTATAGAAATGTTGAAAAAAGTGCCGGTATAAACCGCAGCACCTGCATTCTTAGCCGCCCCTTCTTTAAGCCTTTATCCGGCCGGGAATCACAGAATGAACCTCAATGACAGTCATTCATCTCTGGAAAACAAACCGGCCGATTCAGCTTCAGTCGCGTTGGCTGCCATGCGCAGCCCCGCCAATAGCATCAACAAACACAGCTCCCCTCTGGATGAGATAGACAGTATTCGTGCATCATCGACGAATACCGGCGTCGCTTCCATTACTGCATTAACCAATCGCATCAGCGAATACATGTCGACCAGTGAATTGAAACTGGTCAAGGAAGCCTATCGCTTCTCTGATGAGATGCATCTGGGTCAGGTACGCAAGTCTGGCGAACCCTATATCTCTCACCCCATTGCTGTGGCAGAAATCTGTGCCGAATGGAAGCTGGATGTGCAAGCCATCATGGCTGCACTCTTGCATGATGTCATGGAAGATCAGGACGTTAAAAAGGATGAGCTGATCGAGCGCTTTGGCGCACCAGTTGCCACCCTGGTTGATGGCCTTTCCAAGCTGGAAAAAATAGAATTCCAGAGCCAGATAGAAGCCCAGGCAGAAAACTTCCGCAAGATGTTGCTCGCCATGGCGAGAGACGTGCGCGTAATCCTGGTAAAACTGGCAGACCGCTTGCACAATATGCGCACCCTGGACTTTATGTCTGGGGAGAAGAAGCGCCGCATCTCACGTGAGACCATGGATGTGTATGTGCCTATCGCACATAGACTGGGTCTGAATAATATTTACCGCGAGTTGCAGGACCTGGCATTTTCGCATCTCTACCCCATGCGTTACCGCACTCTGTCAAAAGCGGTCAAGGCTGCCCGTGGCAATCGCCGCGAAGTCGTCAACAAGATCATGGATGCGGTTAAAACCGCACTGGCAGAAGCGGGCCTCAAGG
>JACQDX010000054.1 GCA_016200895.1 Burkholderiales bacterium | reverse complement strand
CCTGAGTCTCACCATGTTTGAAACAACGCTAATAAATCAACTACTTACGCAGTCATCGGGAAATCTCAATGACGGAAATCAACCAAAACAGATGTCTCTCCTATGAGAAACGTTGGGACACTAGTGAGTAGGTATAAATTGTTTTTCCAGCGGGTATCTGCCCGGCATTATAGCTTTAAAGTCATGAAAAAAAGGCATTACCAAGTTGGCACAACGCAACTATTTCCAGCATTTGAATTACATCCACCAGATTTATTCCAAGCGTTTCTTAAAGTAAACGACCCGCTCAGTCTCAGCAAAACCAAGCGCCGTGTGCATGTCGTGGCTGGCGGTATTTTCCAGCAGAGCGTCGGATGCAAATTCGCTGCAATCCTTGCTTTTTGCCCAGCGTTCTGCCTCAGCAACCAGGGTACGGGCGATTCCTTTTTTTCTTGCTTGCGGCACGACAAACAAGCCCTCAAGAAAAGCAACGGGACTTGTGTCGGTTCCATTGACGTAATCACTCCTGAGTGACACTTCGACCATGCCCAGCGCCTCACCTGTCTCGCCAAACTCAATAAACTGCGCATAGCGCTCTGGCGATTCCAGCAGCTCAGACATTTCAGCAAGATGTTCCTCGCTTTTGCCTTCTGGCCACAATTGCTGCCTCAACGCCAGCCAGGCTGCTTGATGCAAAGAATTGCAGGGAATTGGCATAATGATTTAACACCCGTCAAAATTCATGTCTATTTTTGAAAACTACTACATGACAAATAGCAATCTACACAGGCATTTCCAACGACAAGAGTGATTGCCTGACAGCGCAAAGCAAAAAGCTCTTGATCATTTCTGATCAAGAGCTTGAATACTTGGTTGCGGGGGCAGGATTTGAACCTACGACCTTCGGGTTATGAGCCCGACGAGCTGCCAGACTGCTCCACCACGCGTCTGAAGAATGAAACTATACATGATTTTGCTGCTCCGCGCAATTCTTTTATGGGACAAGGACTTTTGCCGCACTTTTGCGGACAGGTGTTACACTTTGCAGATTTGCCAATTTTGACTCTTTTTGCCCATGAAATTCTGTTCTGAATGCGCGTCCCCGGTGGTCTTGCAAATCCCTGTTGATGATACCCGCGAGCGTTTTGTTTGCCCGGCTTGCGGCATTATCCATTATCAAAACCCGAAGATGGTGGTGGGTTCCATTCCCGTGTGGGAAGAAGATGGTGTCACCAGGATATTATTGTGCAAGCGTGCCATAGAACCGCGCCTGGGTTTCTGGACCTTGCCTGCAGGCTTCATGGAAAATTATGAGACCACGGCGCAGGCTGCGCAACGTGAGACTGAAGAAGAAGCTGGCGCAAATATCAAAATGCATGAGCTGTTCTCTATATTGAATGTACCGCATGTACATCAGGTACATTTGTTTTACCGCGCTACCTTGCTGGATTTGAATTACGCAGCGGGGGTCGAGAGTTTGGAAGTGGCGTTATTCACTGAAGAGCAAATCCCTTGGGATGACATCGCCTTCCCCACCATAGGCCATACACTGAAGTTTTTCTTTGAAGACCTGGCGAAGGTCAAGGATGGCGGACGCTTCCAGATGCATGAACATGATATTTTCAGACCCATGCTGCATGATTGAAGCTGGGCTTGCACACAAAAATGGGCGAAATTTTTTAATCGCCCATTTTTTTTCGTCATTACCAACTGGTTTCGCGTTCGGCAGTTGATGAGATTTTGTGTATAGCCAAATCTGCACCTTCAAATTCCTCTTCAGGTTCCAGGCGTATGCCTATGAGTTTTTTCAGGCTGGCGTAGATGATATAGCCGCCGATGAAGGCAATTGCAACACCCATGGTGGTGCCCAGCAATTGCGACATGAAGCTGACGCCACCAAGGCCACCCAAAGACTTTAGTCCAAAGATACCGGCTGCTATGCCACCCCAGGCACCGCACAGGCCATGCAGGGGCCATACGCCCAGTACATCATCGACCTTCCATTTGTTTTGCGTCCAGGTGAACATCCAGACAAAGATGGCGCCAGCTATCCCACCAGTGACCAATGCGCCCAGCGGATGCATGAGGTCAGAACCGGCACAAACGGCAACCAGGCCAGCCAAGGGGCCGTTGTAGACGAAGCCTGGGTCATTTTTGCCGAGGATGAAGGCAACCAGCGTGCCGCCAACCATTGCCATCAGCGAATTCATGGCAACCAGGCCATTCATTTTGTCCAGGGTTTGTGCGCTCATGACATTAAAGCCGAACCAGCCCACGGTGAGTATCCAGGCACCCAGCGCCAGGAAAGGGATGCTCGATGGCGGGTGGGCGGCAATTGCGCCATTCTTCATATAGCGACCACGGCGCGCGCCCAGCAGCAATACAGCGGGCAAGGCTACCCAACCACCAAAGGCATGCACGACGACGGAACCGGCAAAGTCATGGAATTCTTCAGAGAACGCGGCTTTGAGCCATGCCTGTATACCAAAACGCTGGTTCCAGGCTATGCCTTCAAAGAAGGGGTACAAGAGGCCCACCAGCAAGGCCGTAGCGATCAGTTGCGGGTGAAATTTTGCCCGTTCGGCAATGCCGCCTGAGATAATGGCGGGAATGGCAGCTGCAAAGGTCAGCAAGAAAAAGAACTTGACCATCTCAAAGCCGTTTTTGGCAACCAGCACCTCGGCACTGGAGTAAAACTGTGCGCCGTAAGCGATGGTATAACCGACAAAAAAGTAGGCAATGGTGGATACGGCAAAATCGACCAGTATCTTGACCAAGGCATTGACCTGGTTTTTCTTGCGTACGGTGCCCAATTCTAAAAACGCAAAGCCCGCATGCATTGCTAGTATCATGATTGCGCCAAGCAAGATAAACAAAGCGTCCGCGCTGCTATTTTGTGCATTCATGCAAAATTTCTCCCAATATAGGTGCAAATTTAAATCGAAGGTGCACTGATAAAGCAAAATACATTCCAATTTGGTGCAATTTATAAGTGATTGATTTAATGCGATTTTTTAAACCAGGTTATTTAATGAATAAGTTTGACGCACTTAAATATGGCGTTTTTTTGGTGCAAGCCATATTGGGGGCTGCGTGATTCCTTGGCTGGAAACGAATAGCCCCTTCCCTCACCCCAGCACCGCACTGACAGAAAAAGACGGCGCTGCAGGCTTGCTGGCAGCAGGCGCAGACTTGTCGGCAGAGCGGCTGTTATATGCTTACAAGAATGGCATCTTCCCCTGGTTTTCTGATGGGCAACCTATCTTGTGGTGGTCTACCGACCCGCGCATGATCTTGCAGGTGGAGGATTTCAAACTATCGCTCAGCCTGAAGAAGCGTTTGCGCCAGGTCAGTAAAGACCCGCGCTGGGAAGTGCGCTTTGATACTGCCTTTGAAGATGTGATGCGAGCCTGTGCCGCACCACGCAAGGAAGGCACCGGCACCTGGATTTCTGAAGATATCGTGGCTGGTTATAGTGACTTGCACAAGCTGGGATATGCCCATTCCATAGAGGTGTGGCTGGATGAGGAATTGGTGGGTGGTGCTTATGGCGTCTGCATAGGCCGCATGTTTTATGGTGAATCGATGTTTGCAAGGGTCACGGATGCATCCAAAATAGCCTTGGCACACCTGGTATTTTTCTTGCGTGAACATGGGGTGAAAATGTTAGACTGCCAGCAAGAGACGGCACATTTGGCATCTCTGGGCGCAAAAGCGATCAGCAGAACCGAATTTTTGCGCTGGGTGGAACATGCCAGTGCCTTGCCAGCGATTAGCAATTGGACCATAGCCAACAAGATCAGCCCGTGACCCAGCTTAACGAACTCCCCTTCGCCAGCATACAGTTTTATGCGACAGCGCCCTACCCTTGCAGTTATCTGGAAGGCTTGCAGGCGCGTTCGCAAGTGGCAACACCTGCACATCTGATTAATGCCGACGCGTATTCAGAACTGGTGAAGAGTGGTTTCCGACGTAGCGGGATTTTTATTTACCGCCCGCATTGCGATAACTGCCAGGCTTGCACACCTGTGCGTGTGCGCGTCAATGAATTTGAAACCAACCGCAGCCAGCGCCGCGCCTGGAAGAAGCATGGCAACTTGCATGCACGCGTCAGCAGCCTTAGTTATGTGCATGAACACTATGAGTTGTATCAGCGCTATCAGGGGGAACGTCATTCTGGCGGCGGCATGGACAATGACAGCCGCGACCAGTATGCGCAATTCTTGCTGCAAAGCCGGGTGAATACCCGCCTCGTTGAATTCAGGGATGACAAAGATGTCTTGCGTATGGTCAGCATTATTGATGTGCTGACAGATGGCCTGTCGTCGGTGTACACCTTTTATGATCCGGATGATGCGACAGCATCGTATGGTACTTACAATGTCTTGTGGCAGATAGAGCAAACGCGCTTATTGAAGCTGCCCTATGTTTATCTGGGCTACTGGATCGCTGCCAGCCCCAAGATGGCTTACAAGACCAATTTCCGCCCCCTTGATGCCTTGATGCATGGGCGCTGGCAGACTTTGCGGGATCTGTGAAGCGATTCTCCCGCCTGCCGATCAAAAATTTACTTTCAACTTTTCTTCCCACCTATTTACATGTCTGCAAAACTTCTTTACTCCCTGATCCGCCCTGCCCTGTTTGCCATGGACCCGGAAAATGCCCATCACCTGACTTTACCTGCTCTGCAACGTGCCAATAAACTTGGGCTGGGTGGCTTGCTCGGCAATAAGCCTGCAGAAGATGCGCGCACTGTCATGGGTGTGCGCTTTCCTAATCCGGTTGGTCTGGCCGCTGGCCTGGACAAGGATGGTGCTTATATTGATGGTCTGGCGGCAATCGGTTTTGGCTCCATAGAAATTGGCACGGTCACACCACGTGCGCAGGCGGGCAACCCCAAGCCACGCATGTTCCGCCTGCCACAGGCAGATGCCATCATCAACCGCATGGGTTTTAATAATGGCGGTGTCGATGCCTTTGTAAAAAACGTGCAGGCTTCGCGTTTTTACCAGGACAAGCAAGGTGTGCTTGGCCTGAACATAGGCAAGAATGCCGATACGCCAATAGAACGCGCTGCCGAAGACTATCTGCACTGCCTGGCCAAGGTTTATCCTTATGCCAGTTATGTGACAGTGAATATTTCATCCCCCAACACCAAGAACCTGCGTCAGTTGCAAGGCGCGACTGAGCTGGATGCATTGCTGTCGCAACTGAAGGAAGCCCAACAAAAACTGGCCGATGAGCATAAACGCTATGTCCCGGTCGCATTGAAGATCGCCCCTGATATTGATACAGAGCAGATCAAGACCATAGGTGACGCCTTGTTGCGTCACAAGATAGACGGTGTCATTGCGACCAATACCACCATCACCCGCGATGCCGTGCAGGGTTTGCCGCATGCAGAAGAAACTGGCGGCCTGTCTGGCAAACCCGTGTTTGAATTATCCAACCGCGTGATCCGCACTTTGAAGGCAGAACTGGGTAATGAGATACCCATCATCGGCGTGGGCGGGATTTTTTCAGGTGCCGATGCCGTGGCTAAAATGCAGGCAGGTGCGGCACTGGTGCAAGTATATTCCGGCTTGATTTATCAAGGCCCCGCATTGGTAAAAGACTGCGCTGATGCCTTGCGCGGACACAAATAATTTATCTATACGATCATGAAGAAAATTTTACTTGGCAATAGCCAGCTGAATGTATCCACCATCTGTCTGGGCACGATGACTTTTGGTGAGCAGAACACTGAGGCAGAAGCGCATGAGCAGCTTGATTATGTGCTGGAGCGCGGCATCAATTTTATCGATACGGCAGAGATGTACCCGGTCATGCCGCGTGCGGCGACGCAGGGCAAGACCGAGCAATACATAGGTAGCTGGATAAAAAAATCCGGCAAGCGTAGCGAAATTGTGCTGGCCACCAAAGTTGCAGGGCCATCACGCGGCATGGGCTGGATACGTAATGGCGAAAATGACTTGAATGAAAAAAATATTCGCTCTGCCATAGAGACCAGCTTGCAGCGCCTGCAAACTGATTACATCGACCTGTACCAATTGCACTGGCCCAGCCGCAATGCGCCCATCTTTGGACAAAAACAATTTGATCCTGCACTGGAAAGACCCTGTACAGAGATCGCTGAAACAGTAGCCGTGTTGAATGCCATGGTGAAGGAAGGCAAGATACGCGCCTTTGGCGTATCGAATGAAACATCCTGGGGTGTCAGCGAATTTATCAAGCAGGCAGAACTGCAAGGCGCGGCGAACATCGCCAGCATACAAAATGCCTACAACCTGGTAAACCGTTCATTTGAGCAGGGCCTGGATGAAACCTGCTTCCGTGAAAATGTCGGCTTGCTAGCTTATAGCCCGCTGGCGTTCGGACAACTGACCGCCAAGTATACAGACGATGCCAAAGCCCATGGCCGCCTGACGATATTCCCACCAACGTGGAGCCCGCGCTATATGCGCGCCACCGTGTTTGAAGCCAGCAAACGTTATGCAGCCCTGGCACGTGAACATGGTTTGACGCCAGCGCAATTGGCACTGGCCTGGTGTTATTCGCGCAGCTTTGTCGCCAGCACCATCATAGGGGCGACCAATCTGACGCAGTTGAAAGAAAATATCGATGCGCTGGATGTGCAGCTCAGCGATGAAGTAGTACAAGGTATCAATCGCATCCATGAAGAGTTGAGCAACCCCGGCCAGTAATATTATCGTGAATGGGACATCAGAAAATCGCTACTCCGGCAAGGATTTTTTACCTGACATAGAATTCCAGTGCAATTGCAGCAAATGCCTATTGATCCTTTTTCCGGAGAACCGAGATGTCCCAATTGCGTATTAATATCATCAAGTCCCTGATCTGTTTTTTTGCCATAGCTGCTCTGCTGGTCGTTTTTTTGCGCAGCCTCGTGCCCAATATTTCCCCTTTACATGTCTTTCCTTATATAGCGCTGGGTATTTTTGTATTTGCTTTCGCTTTATATTTGACGATCATCGTCCGGGGTGGCTTCAATCAATGGAGTATCAATAAAGGCGCTATCGACCCAGCCTGGCTGTGGTTTGCTACAAATCCACCTGGCCTTGATTCCATCACCAGTAGTAATACCCCAGCAGCACTGGCACAAGATGCAATCAATGCCAGCGCAGCGACAAGTATTGCATGCAGTGTTGACATAGCCAGCTCCTGCTCAGTAACAAGCATGGATAGCGGGAGCTATTAGCAAACCTCCGGTAAAGCAAAACGCGTGACGCCTGAATAAGGCGTTGCCAACGTCATACCTACGATTATTTTTGCGGCCTGACCGGCAGCGGCACATTACACAGGTCGATATGTCCTGCTGGCACTTTGTACCAGTCACCCCCACGATTTCTTTGCGCTTCAATAATCGATTTGAAAGTCGCTGTATCGGTGCGTATGATTTCGAGCTTGCTGCGCTCAGCTTCTGGCACATCGGCAGCCAGCTTCATGCTTTTGATGGGGGTACGCTCTTCCGCTTTTTCGTAAAAACCCAGGGGGCCTGTACCGCGTGGCAAGGTCGTCAGTAATTCCATGCCTTGCACGACGCGGCCAACGGCAGTGATATTTCTATCCAATTGTCTTGGCGCGTGCCCGGTTACCACATACAGAGATGTGCCATCGCCGCTATTTGCGTCCGTGCCACGAGCCACACCTACGCTGGCATAGCAATGCGCCAGCCAGGCTGTACCTGCTTTGGGATCACGCCCGGCAGGGAAACCATTCGCATGGCCCACTTGCGGCGCATAGCCATCGACATCAGGCAGCCGGGTGAACGGCAAATTGCCGGGGTATTTGACAGTGAATTCGCCATTGAGCTTGCGCTTGGCTGTTTTGACTTCCCGCTTCTCATCAGGGTCAGCCCATTGAGCAACATAATTCTCTTGTGAACGTACGATAGCCAGTCCATCAAAATAACCCTCGCGCACCAATGCCTTGATGTTTTTCGCATGATTGGGAGCAAAGTTGGGGGCTAGTTCTATTACGACACGGCCTTTTTCCAGATTCAGATACAGGGTATTGTCAGGGTCAAGCGGACGCCAGTCTGCAGCGCTGGAATTTTTAACGATATCTCCCAAATTCAACTTGGATGCCTGTGCTACCTGCGTTACGTTGGCAGGCGCGCTCTTGGCTTTCGCCTTCGCATAGGCGTAGGCAGTAGCAGACAAAAACAGACCCGCGATCAAACAAGTCACCAGGGATTTTCCAGCGGGCACAGCAAAACGTAAAGGCATTATTTGACTCCGGTAAGGTGCGCAAAATTAGCGCAATTGCCGCTCAGGCAAGAATGGGTGACCTTACGCGAATGAGACTGTTTTGTCCATATACCTGAAATATATCTATTACCTTTCCATGCAATTATTTGGCCGGATTGTTTTATTTCCGGGTTTTTCTCATTGTAATATTGCAAAAACCTGGCGAATCCGGTAAAACCTGAATCAGTCTTTTACATCAAGGAGTCCTTGTTTGAAACCTCAACTTCAAGCACCTACCGGTGCATTTGTAGGCGCATCCTGGGCCGCATTGTTTATAGGTGCCGCCACCTATTTTGCAGGTGTCTGGAATGCTGAAATGCAATTGAATGAAAAAGGTTATTACTTCACTGTATTGATGTATGGCTTGTTTGCTGCCGTTTCCCTGCAAAAATCGGTACGTGACAAACTCGAAGGTATCCCTGTTACCGGTATTTATTTTGGTCTGTGCTGGTTGTCACTGGGCTTGTCCATCCTGTTGCTTGCCGTAGGCCTGTTTAATGCGACTTTGGGCTGGAGTGAAAAAGGCTTCTTTGCCATGGCATTTTTACTTAGTCTGTTCGCTGCCGTTGCGGTACAAAAAAATGTACGCGATATCAATCTGCTCAAGCCTGACCAAGACACCATGCCCATGCATGATGGTCATGAAAACTGATTTTCTAGTATTTTTCGTTTAAACCATGAATGACTCTGCTCATTGTGAATAATGATGCTCCAGACAATGGTGATTTTGCCGCCTATCTAGAACATTTAGATAGGCGGAGCAAAACAGATGCCATACCAATTTCTGCAACAAGCACAACTCCGGCTGCCTTTCAACATCCGCATAATGAAGACTTAAGGGATCACGACAGACTGCACCTGCGGGAGCTCGCGGAACTTCCCCCAATTTCTGATGATGATCTGTTGACGCAAGCCCTGGCAACTGCAGGCGAGCGTAATGAATATGATCTGGATGAAAAAGTAGAAAGCAATGTGAATAACGAAGGCGTGGAGACAGAATCTGGCTCGAACGATGCGCCAGATTCTGAGCATGCTGTCCTGGCATTCCTTGGTGAGCATGCACTGGAATTAGCAGATCAGGCCGGGTCTGAAGAACTCACTGAAATACCGCTGATTACTGATGAAGAATTAATACAGCAGGCATTGGCATCTGCAGCAGAGTACGAAGATATTCCGCCTGAATAAGTCTGCATCATCAAAGAGAAAGAGCCTGCATTTGTTCAATTCAATCACTTGAACAAATGCAGGCTCTTTTTTCATTTAGCGAAATTATTTAGCCATAAGCCAGTGTCAAATGTCCGGCACGGACAGCCGCTGTGGATTTCACTTCCACCTGCATGGAATTTTGTAGTGAGGCGATGGAGCCGCCAGCACGGTACTGGAAGCTGACTTGCAGCAGATCACCCTCCTTGACAACCA
This sequence comes from Burkholderiales bacterium, assembly GCA_016200895.1. GTDB lineage: Bacteria > Pseudomonadota > Gammaproteobacteria > Burkholderiales > Burkholderiaceae_D > Undibacterium. The sequence continues at coordinate 3,258 of JACQDX010000054.1, read as the reverse complement.
CTGGCTGTGTCAGTGGCAAGGCCATATAGTGATTCAGCCAGTCTATGGTCGTTGAAGTTTCCATCAAGACCGCCAGGATATTCTTGGTCACAAACCGCAAGGCGCTGACTGTGCCCGCTTTTTCTACGGTAAAACTGCCCTCCCATTTGATTTGCATATCATTCGGCTGGCTGAAATCGATAATGCTGTACAAGGCAGGTTGCGCCAACTCCACCGTGTCGGCAGAAAAAACACCGGGTTGCTGGAATTGGATGATCGGTGCCTGATAACCAGAGAAGTCATAGGTCTGCTGCAGGGGCTGCACTGCCATGACGACGGCCTCGGGAATGAACAGGGGTAAGGGGCCACCAAACCTGGCCACATAACGTTTCTTGAAGTTCTCTATGACTTCCACCTGTTTTTCCCGCAACATGGCAACGTGTATCATTTCGCAAATGACGATATCTACAGGTTCTGGTGGCAGGTATTCAAATGCATCAGCGTGGATGACTTCGACTTTTTCACCATAGCGGTTCATGGCCAGCAAGCGGCGCGCTTCATCGACCATATCGGGATTAAACTCGACACAATATACTTTAGAGGCAGCCTGCGCTGCGAACCAGGACAAGACTCCTGTGCCCCCGCCCAACTCCAGCACTTTTGCGCCCTCAAATACCTGGCGCCGTATCGCCGCTTTGAAATTATCCATGCGGTTCAAGTCCATCAGCATATTGTGATGGTATTGCAGGGGGATAAACTGTCCGAGGTAGCAGCTTTCTGCCTCACGCTCAATCAACATGGTCACTCCTTCTTTACCTGGTTTCATCATGTGGCTGCCATATGAAGAGCTCAACAGGACAGTCATTTTTCTCGCCAACAACAAGCGGATCTTGAAATTCGTTTTGTGTATGGCCTGAGAAACTGATTATCCTTGGGTTATAAGGAAGTGAATCATGGAGTTGAACAGCGAATCTGCGTCAATTCTTGCGACTACTAAAGCTAGTCGCATGCAATATGTCGGCAAAATAACTTTATGTAAAGAAACTACTATGCGCAATACTTGTTTTGAAAAACAAGTAACAATTTTTCAAGAATCGTTGAGAACGAGGAGGCTGCGGTAAGGGGGTAAATCAGTCTGGTTTGAGGCGCTCGCAGCGACCATCCTGATATGCCTTGGGCAGTTGTTCCCAACCCTCGCCTGGCGAAGTTTGGGAACAGACTACATGCGCATTGAGTTTACTACGCCATTTATACCAGGCTGCCGGTGCGGCATGCGCCAGGGTGACCGTCAATACCATGGTCAGCACAAAAGCTTTTCTGGACATAATCATGATCGTCACTCCTCCTGATATTTAATGCAAGTTAACGCGGCTTAGGTTTTGGCTAAGAACCTGTTTACGGTCTGTAGCGAGCGTGCGTCAGCGGGGTCAGGGTAACAAAAACGCAGCGCAAAAAGCGGAATGTACTCTGGTACATGAGCATTTTGAGCAGCACATGAGCCCCGATCACGCACGCGTAGTAAGATCCCAAACAGGTTCTAACGCACGATAGCTGGCAAGTTCATCAATAGTCAATATCACGATATCGTGAGCAATTGCATATTCTATGATTTGCTCGCCTTTGGCCATGCTGCCATCCGGGTTCATCAATTCACATAATACAGCGGCTGGTGACAATCCTGCCATCATTGCCAGATCAACCGAGCCTTCGGTATGACCGCGCCGGCTAAGCACGCCGCCGGGTGCCGCACGCAAGGGGAAGACATGGCCAGGGCGTGCCAAGTGCTCAGGCTGGGCATCAGGTGCGATGGCAGCCAAGACGGTAGTGACCCGGTCAGCGGCAGAAACCCCGGTCGTCACACCTTGTTTGGCCTCTATCGATACCGTGAAAGCTGTGCCATATCGGCTTTCATTGTGGCTGACCATGGGCGGTAAGGCGAGTTGTTGCAGCCTGTCATCAGTCAGACACAGACAGACGATGCCACTGCAATCACGGATCAGCCTGGCCATGGATTCGACCGTGATTTTTTCTGCAGCAACGATAAGGTCCGCCTCGTTTTCCCGGTCAAAGTCATCCATGAGCAATACAGGACGTCCGTTGCGCAGGTCTGCCAATGCTCTGGACAGACGCTGATCGAAGGGACTAAGGGATAATATTTCCGGCTGGTCGGAAATGGAGGATGGGACAGTAGTACTAGTATTACTAATAATATTCAACATAATGAAACGCTCCGGCAAAAGTAAATGTGCAAAAGACGTTTCAGGGAGTAAAAAACGAATAGCCATACACAAACACCCATGGCCTTCACCATAGGAGTTTTGTGTAAGAACCTGTTACGATCTGTCGCGAGCGAGCGTCAGCGGGGTCAGGGTAACAAAAACGCAGCGCAAAAAGCGAAATGTACTTAAGTACATGAGCATTTTGAGCAGCACATGAGCCCCGATCACATACGCGCAGTAAGATCGGAAACAGGTTCTAGGGCGCATCTTCTCTCATCCGGACTATGACCGTCGGCCCTGGAATCACACCAGATCTGCTGACCTTGCAAACTGCTGCAAAATTACTGCAACCGTTTTTTACTGCAAGCGCTCGCGGGCTTGTGTACGAGAATTACCAAAGTAATCCTGTGCATTTACCGCCGGTGGGGAATTACACCCCGCCCTGAAGACGTACAACCTACCGAGTTATTCGGCAAATGAATTATACGCAAAAATAAAATTACTGTTTGGGCAAGCTCAAAATCTCAATATCCAGGCTTCAAACAATACGACTTCTTCATGCCATCAGTATCAACAGGTGCAAACTTTATACCGACAAAATTTATATATCTGCAAACATTCTTTATGCGGAAAATATACTCATAGAAGAATTGTTAAAAATATTGTCTGATTTGACTCGCATTTCCATATAGCAACATCTATTCTTAATTTCAAAGGTATTCCTAGTTTTTTTCACACCAACATGTTTATGAATCAGAAACACAAACTTCTGTCATGGCTTCAATTCGATAAAAACACATCAAAAGCGCAAGCTTTTTTGCATAAATTATCTTTTAAATAATTTATTTCTATTTTGTGAATTAGACTAAAGGCAATATCAGTCCAGCGATTTTGCATATATCAAATACGTATATAAGCAAATGAATACTAAGTAGTTTGGAATAAAGCCTTAATTCATTACGATGCACCTACTTTGCGCGAGGCGATATGACGTTAACCTATATATTTTCGGGATTTGCAGTGGGCACCCTGGTCGGCTTGACCGGCGTAGGTGGCGGTT
>JACQDX010000053.1 GCA_016200895.1 Burkholderiales bacterium | reverse complement strand
CTAAAGTACTGTCTTCGTCGCTACGCCTTGCTGGGACAATTTTGCGTAAGTCCTAACTTAAATACTTAGTATGCGTTTTTATCACCAAGTACTACCTTGATAGTGCGCCAGATAATCACAATGTCCAGCCAGATAGACCAGTGCTGGATATAGTAAAGATCATACTCAATGCGTTCTTCCATTTTTTCCAGGGTCTCGGTTTCGCCGCGCAAACCATTGACTTGCGCCCAGCCAGTGATGCCAGGTTTGATCTTGTGGCGGAACATGTAGCCACTGACCAGTTTGCGGTATAACTCATTATGTTCAACCGCATGGGGACGCGGCCCGACCAGGCTCATTTCACCCTTGAGTACATTGAATAATTGAGGCAATTCATCCAAAGAAGAGCGACGCAGGAAGCGGCCAAACTTGGTAACACGTGGATCGCCAACAGTAGCTTGTACTACGCGCTCATTCGGATTACTTTGACGCATGCTGCGGAATTTGTAGACATTGATCGGGCGACCAGCTATCCCATACCTGACCTGTTTGAAAAACACAGCCCCGGGTGAACTCAGTTTGACACCTATCGCTATCAACAACAATATCGGCGATAAGGCAATCAAGCCAAAGAAAGAGCCGAATAAATCCAGCATGCGCTTGGGCAGGGCAGCCAGGCCTATGAACGGCGTCTCTGTTGATGCCAGGACAGGGCGCCCCGCTAATTCACGCAACTGTATGCCAGGCATACCAAAAATCAGCGATTCGGGTACAAAGTAAGTGGATGCGGTGCTGTCCTCCAGAATCGCAATAATTTCTGCCAGTTCTGGCGGCTCCTTGGTGTTCAGTCCTATGAAGACCACATCGACATTGACATGACCCGTTTCGGCATCAACTATCCAGGCGGCGGCGTCACTCAAGTCCCCCAGTCTCTCCAGATTGCTGGGCGGGCGCGATTCATTCCTGTTATCAAAGAAGCCGACGAAGTCTATTGCAGCCAATGGCGTATTGCGCAGTGACTCTACCAGGTCAGCGCAGGCTGAATTTGACCAGATCAGCACCGCCTTGCGCCTTCTTGTAGGGTTGGAGTAGTAATACACTGCCAGCTTGCGCATGATCAACGCAGTCAGCAAAAGCGTGAATGGCGTGGTGAACAACCACACCAGCATGACTGCCCGCGACAGTCGTTCGGCAGACTTGTCAACATAAGCGCTCATCAGCACGATCATGAACACCACAAACCAGCGTGCCGTAATGCTGGGGAAGGCAGCCAGGACGTGTTTTTCCTGCAGCGTTCCCAGTAACTGCTGGCTGGAGAAAACGATGATACTGCTCAGGCCGGCAATCAACATACGCACGCCAAAAATCTCAGTATCCGCGTAATTGGAATACAGGATGATGCCTAGCAGTGTCAAATAGGTCGTTATGCCAAATGCAACGCCTGTGAATGCAGCCAGAATTTGCGCTGATTGTGAGGTATTGGAGGCGGGTGAAGCATTGAGCATGGTTGTGGGGCTTTTCGCTTATATTCCTGGGATTGATACGTTGGAAATTCTTTTTGCACAAATTACCGCGCACGGATGCTTATTTTTTTTGCCCTGATAATAGTTTCTTGATCTTCCCAAGCTGCCAGTGATGCAGGTGTTCTCTGAATTCAGGGTTTTCATATCTGGGCGCACGCTTAATCGCAGCGCCAAGGTAGCCAGCAATAATGAGCAAACCACCAATGACAAAAGGCTTCTCACGCATGCGGAAAATGCCTGAGGCAAGGGCATACAGTGGGTGATAGCCCATGAACCAGATACCCCGCCCCCAGCGCAGGCGACCGCGATACACATTCTTGTCGGACGAGCCCATCAGTCGGTGATGCATGAGTATGGCGTCCGGATGCAAAAAGCTTTTGGTCGTCCAGCCCTTCATGCGGGCGGTATGAACATCGATACCATCCCACAAGACTTCTTCCACAAAACCACCGATTTCTTCAAATGCCGTTCTGCGGTAAAGCTTGAACTGACCAGCGACATGCTCATCGATGATGATTTCTTCTATCTTCTGGCCTTTTTCATCACGATAAACCTTGCCTGACACAGCGGCCAGCTTGGGTTCAAGGGCAAATTGTTCAAACATGCATTCCAGGTACCTGGGGCCAAAAGACATGTCACCATCCAGCTTGGCGATATATTCGTATTCCTGATGCTCAATTTGGGTAATGCCAAATTTAAAGGCAGCGACTACACCACCACCCACCTTGCGAAAACCACGGTCAGGGCGCTGTACCAGCCTGATAAATGGGTGCTTGGCTGCATAATCGCGCACGATATCGGCAGTGCCGTCCTGTGAGCCATCATCGACGATGATCCACTCTACTGGTTTGACTGTTTGCGCTACCATCGAGTCCAGCGTCAGCCTGATCAGGTCGGCTTCATCACGCACCGGCGCAATAATGACCAGAGGGACCACTCTGGCAGGGCTTGCTGATGGCTGTGTGCTCGGGCTTTGCATAATTAGTCTTTCTTACTTTTATTTGCATGTTAACTGAGCTTTGAGTTGCCCACAATTCAATAAAGGTTAATTTTTGTAATTAAATAGCAATGCTATTAGTGCTGCACCTTATTGCTACAGGGTTTTGTTGTCCTGACAAAAATTTGCATCTATTCTTACTATTGCAATATAAAATGAAGTTCTTTCTATGAAATGTCCCAAGTCAGATGACAATTTGGTCCAAATTTTCTGCTTATTCTGAAATAACTGCCCGCAAACTGCTGATCGCAGTGCTGGCCTTTGCTTTTATTGGACAACTGCAAGCGCAAGAAATGAAGACGGCTCCGGCAAATGGCATGAAACTGGAAAGCCAGCTTTTGCAATTGCCCCAGACAGACAGAGTTCCGGTACCTGCAAAAAATACTGCGGATGAACTGCAAGGAGGGGCTGCCTCAGATGTCATCGGTGAGGGTGATCAATTACTGATTACCGTGTTTGGGCAGCCGGATCTGACTGCCGATGTCACCATAGGGGAGAGTGGTGTCGTCACCTTACCCTTGGTTGGTACGGTAGAAGTCAAGGGTAAGACTGCAACAGAAATTGCCGCTATCTTTGCAAAAAAACTGGAACAAGGGCAGTACATTAAAAACCCAAGAGTTTCCATCAAGGTCATGCAGCAGCTTAGCAGGACTTTTTCTGTGCTGGGTGAAGTGTTGCGACCAGGGCGTTATCCTCTGACGGGGCAAATCAGTATTCTGGAAGCGTTAAGCCTGGCTGGTGGAGTCTCGCAAAAAGGTGAAAAGAGTTTGCGCATATTGCGCCGCGAACCAGGTAAGCCTGCTACTGAGCTGCAAGAATATGCTTCCGTCAAACTGGAGCTGGATGCGACAAAACTGGCGCCTGAGCTGGCACAGAAAATTCAACCGAATGATGTTTTATTCGTGCCCCAGCAAAAAAACTTTTATGTCTATGGCGAAGTACGCCGTCCTGGTGAATATCCCATGGAAGACGATTTGAATGTCATGCGGGTATTGTCCATAGGTGGCGGTGTTACTGACAGGGGCTCGGTGCGGCGCATCATCATCCATCGCAAAACAGAAAGTGGTGAGTTACGCGAAATTTCGGCAGGTATCACTGATAAGGTGTTGCCGGGTGACGTGGTATTTATCAACGAAAGAATATTCTGACGTCTATGATAAAAACCTCCCCCAGTGAATTGGTACTATCCTTTGCCCAGATAGGCGCGATGATACGGGCGCGCCAGCTGCTGATCGCCTTCGTCATGATAGTCGCGGTTGTTGGTGCTGCGGTGGCAAGTTTGATGCTGCCAAAAACTTATGTTGCGGTAGCTGATATTTTCATTGATTACCGCGTTAATGACCCCATTGGCGGGCGGCAATTTCATCCCATGCAGGATGAAAGTTATTTGCAAACGCAATTTGATGTCATCAAGAGCGTGCAAGTGGCTGAGCGCGTTATTCAGGCACTGGGTTTGCAGACGACGCCTGAGGCCAAGCGCTTTGTGCAGAGATATGGCGAGCAGCGTGGCTTGCGCGCTCTCGCCGAAACCATCGTCAGGAATACCGATGTCTCACCGCACAAGAATAGCCGCGTCATAGAAATCCAGTATTCTTCCAGTGACCCCAGGCATGCCAAGGATGTTGCCAACGCCATAGTCAAAGCCTATATAGACCTGTCGCTGGAGATGATGAATGCGCCAGCAAGGGCGCGGCGTGATCAATACAATGCCCAACTTGAATCCATGAGCAGGCAAATTGACGAGCTGCAAAAAAAATTGACTGCTTATCAGCAGGAATATCAGATTGTTGATGTCGATGAAAGAGCCGACCTCGAATCCAAGCAAATGAATGCATTGAGCGTGCGCCTGATTGATATACAACTGCAAAGGGTAGAAGCGCAAGCCAAACGCCAATCGCTGGAAAAATTGGTGAGGGAAGGTAATCCTGAATCCGACATTCCCGAAATTGCAGGTATAGGTCATATATCAGGCTTGAAGGCTGCGTTGATCTCGCTTGATACGCAATTGGCGAATGCCAAAATCACCTTGGGTGCGCGTCACCCCAAATACATGGCGATCAATGACGAGCGCCAGGCTTTGCTGGACAAGTTGAAACGAGAATCTGCCACTGCGTTTGAAATGCTGGGTGCTTCAGAGTCGCGCCTGACGCAGCAAGAAAAAGCGATAGAAACAGAAATCGCGGCGTACCAAAAAAAGACTTTTGAAAACAAGAAGCACAGGGATGTGATCAGCTCTTACCAGCGCCAGCTCGATAGCGTGCAAAAAATCTACAACGCGGCAATCCAAAAATTTGATGAGTTGCTGATGACCAGTAATGTGGCCATTTCAAATGCCTCAGTCATGCAATGGGCAGAATTGCCTGAGAAGCATGCCAAACCTTTGCTACGCAATAATCTGGTATTTGGTTTGCTGGCTGGCCTGGTGTTTGGATTTGGTCTGGCTTTCCTGCTTGAATTGATGAACAGGCGGGTGCGTTGTCTGGAAGACCTGGAACGTGAATTTGATGAACCCGTGATGGCAAAAATTGGATTTGATGAAAAATTGACTGGCAATGGACAAGGTGGTTTGCATGCAAGCTGAATCCATGAGCCAGCCAGCCTCAAAAATAGGGCGACTTGGTGAGTTGTTCTTGCAAAAAGGTTTGCTTACGCCTGAGCAGATTGACCAGATCGCACAACTGCAAAAAGAAAAGAAACTCAGGTTTGGTGACGCGGCGTTGGCGCTCGGTTATTTGACCCAGATACAGCTTGACCAGGCTTTGGGTGAGCAATTCGGTTATTCCACCAAGGACTTGATCAATGGCAGTGCCGACAAGTCACTGAAATTTTTCTATTTCCCTTTCAGTAAAGAGGCTGAAGAAATCCGCCGCCTGCGCAGTGAGCTGCTTTTGAAATTCAGCGGGCAAGACAAGATCAAGATCACCCTGGTCAGTCCTGCGCGCCGCGATGGCAAATCCTACATGGCCGCCAGCCTGGCCATCGCTTTGTCCCAAGTCGGCAAGCGCACTCTGCTCGTCGATGCTGATCTGCGCAGTGGCAACCTGCATGAGTATTTCTCGCTTGGTAAGCCAGATGGTTTGTCGTCAGTGCTGGCAGGACGCATCACGGCTGCCGATGCCTTGATACAGTTGATGCCGAATTTACATTTCTTACCCGCAGGGCCGCAACCACCAAATCCCCTGGAAATTTTACGCGCCCCGCGTATGCGCGAATTGCTGGAATCCTGCTCTGATCAGTTTGATGCCTTTGTGGTCGATACGCACACGGCGACTCTCGCATCTGATGCGCAAATGGTTGCTCATCAGACGGGCAGCGTCTTGCTGATCGCCAGAAAAGATCATACTTATGTCGATGAGTTGCGCCAGGCCAAAGCTGATATGCAAGCAGCCGGTGTCGAAGTGTTAGGGACAATATTTAATCAGTATGAGTCGGCAGGTGCAAGCCGGTTTGCGCCATTTACCTGGGCCATGCGTTTGTTGTCCAGATTGTTCCGCCGGAAAAACTGAGTTCATATGCCTGAACTGAGTATTTGCATTTGCACCTATAAAAGACCAGACTTATTGCGACGCTTGTTGCAAGCCATTTTGACGCAGACTTTGCGTGGTGTGGAGATAGAAGTTGTTGTCGTGGATAATGATAGTAATCAGTCTGCAGCAAAAGTGCTAGGCGAAATGGCTGCTAGTTTCAACAAAAGACTCAAGACGATTAATCTGGCAAATTCAAATATTTCATTAGCCAGGAATGCTGCAATAGCTGCAGCCAGCGGTAACTGGATAGTCATGATCGACGATGATGAAGTCCCGGTATCCGATTGGCTGGAACAGCTATTGAAAGTGCAAAAAACTGAGCAGGCAGATGTCGTGTTTGCCCCGGTGTTACCAGAATACTCTGAAAGCACACCAGCATGGATACGCAAGGGCGGCTACTTTGACCGCCGCCGCATGCCTACCGGCACAAAAATAGATCATAAGGATGCCCGTAGTGGCAATGTCCTTATCCGTCGCTCAATACTGCAGGGTATAGCTGCGTTACAAAAAGATGGCATAGGCCCGTTTGATCCCGCCTTTGGCACAACGGGTGGTGAAGATACCATGCTGTTTCGTCGCCTGGATAAATTGGGTGCAGTCATGGTCTGGTGTGATGAAGCACCAGCAGATGAATTTATTCCGGCTGACAGGGCCACGGCAAAATGGTTGTTGCAAAGATCTTATCGTACCGGTCAACTATTCATCCGTACCGAACTGGCAATGCTGGAGGGCAGCAAGAAAATCAGCCCTGCGCTGACGCTCAGCGTCCGCGCTTGCGTGCAGTTTTTCCTGGCCCTGCTCTTTGCAATGCTGCTATTACCTTTCAAATTTTTGGGCAGTTTTACCTGGCTCAGGGTGGCGGCTTCGCAACTGGGCAAACTCAGTTACTTTTGGGGTAGTGCCAGCCATGCCTATGGCGCACTTGAAAAGCAAAAAAAACTATAGCAATCGCTTTGTCGCAAGCACTTCATCGTTTTAATAACTGAGGCTTCAGATCACCACTTTTTGCTTTAGTTTGTTTGCTCCTTCGGCATGAAGTTTTAATCTTCTGGTGGTTGAGGTGACTGCAATCATGCTGAACATGAAGAAAACATTTTGAAAAACGAAACCGCGGAATAAGCTGCTTTCAGTGAAATTTGTCGTAACGACAATGATTAATATCGTACTCCAGAAGGCTGCTTGCTGGCGATCAAGACGGGAGAGTACAACCAGCAACCTCACTTGCGTTGCCAGCGTGAGTATCACCAGTATCAAACCTATCAAGCCTTGTTCATTGAGTATATCCATATAGCCATTGTGCGACTGCAGGGGTATCCAGTGCAGGACATCGATTACAAATTGGGATAAGCTGTCTGGCCCAAGCCAGAACGCACCGTAGCCCAGGCCAATAATGTAGTGCTTGTTGATTTCCAGCCAGACTAGCTCCCAGATATCAGTCCTCCCTGTCAAATCTGTTCCCTTGCCAAACAATCCTGCAATGGGGGATGCCGCTTCCTGCCAGGTTGGTAGACGGGATTCGTGCATGAAGAATATGTAAACAATGACGATAAGTACGCAAAAAAAAGCAAGCGCTGAGCGTGTCAGCGCGTAGGATGACGACAAATAGCGTTTGCGCAATAGATGAAATATACCTGTCGCCATCAACGCAATAATCATGCTGGTCGAGCTTTTACTCATGACCAGCATGAAAAAAGAGAATAACAAACCAAGCATCAATGGTTTAATTCCGATGATTTCTGTACATGCCTTGACCTGCCATAAAAGTATGCTGAGTGCTGCAATCTGGCCCAATTCATTTTTTTGGGACAATGCGCCGCGCCATGCACCACCAAGTTCATAATCCACACCTATGCTTGGAACGGCAATGGCAATGATAAAAGACAACACCAACATGCACGTCAAGGTGTACAAAATATGATTGACCATCATTTGTAGCGGTCGTGCGGCGAGTTGTATGCTCAACCCTATCATGACAAGGCCATAAAGCTGTATGGCTCGTTTGATTGTTGTAGTCGGCAAAGGTGACCAGATGCATGAAGCCAGACACCATATCAGTACCATGACAAGAAAGGGGTTCATTACCCGTAAGTCTTGCACCGCCTCAGCCAGATGGCGGTAAAGTACAAAGCTGGCTAGCAAGAACAAGCTACCCCATTGCAATTTGGTGGTCAATGAGCCTTCCATGGTCAGCGCTGAGGAGCCGGTGTAGTCCCAGGAGATGCCATAAGGTAATAGGGAAAAAACCACGAACAGAATGATCATCAGTTTGACGATTCTGGTTTCCAGCAGGTTCAGGCTGGTATTGCTGGGCAGTACGGACAAATTTTGCATTTCTCAATACTAATGTCATGTGTTTGTGCGATATTCTAATGGCTACCTTGTCTGTTGCGACCCAAACTATGAAGTATTTTCGATTGCAGGCCTTTTTCGTCTTCAGATTGACGTTGCTGAGCCTTGTTTGTTTCCATTCGTCTTTCGCGCTTGCTGGTGATATTGCCTGGTACCGCTTTGAGGTTAATGAAGATGCCTTGTCGCCAGTGGTGGATTTTGGTGGCATGAATCACCCTTTGGAGATAGGTGACCGGGTATTCGTCAAGCAGGGACATTTTTACCGGGTGGGGCCAGATGGCAGAGCAGGTACAAAAGACGATGCACGCGTACGTTTCTTTGGTATCAGTCTGTCCAGTGCGGCGAACTTTCCTGAAGAAAAAGATGCGCAAAAAATAGCCCGTCGTTTGCGCCGACTGGGTTTTAATGCAGTGCGCCTGCACCATTTGGATAGCATACTCAGCGATAGTCTGGATCAGCCGCGTGGCATTTTGACGACAGCAGCATATCCCAGCTTCAATGAAGCTGCCCTGCGGCGTTTGCGCGTCTTTATTGATGCGCTCAAGGCTGAGGGGTTGTACATCAATCTGAATTTGCATGTGGGTTATCAATTTCGTCCCGCCGTTGATCAGGTCACGCCTTTGATGGCAGGTGAGCAAATGCCTTTCGCCAGCCATCCCCTGCACTTGTTTGAACCACGCATGATCAGTTTGCAGGCCGAATATGTGCAGCAGCTACTGCGCAGGCTGGATCTCAAGGACGAACCCGCCTTGGCCATGGTGGAAATCAATAATGAATCTTCACTATTGGGTGCCTGGCAGCGTGGTCAGCTTGATCGCCTGACCGGTGAATATGAAAGAGCTTTGCAGTTGCACTGGCAAAAGTGGGTGCTGCGCCAGCATGGGCATGCAGATAGTGCCTGCAAGTTATGGGATAGTTGTTCACTGACGCGCAAGGGCGTTATTAATGTCAAGTCGTCTGAAGCCGCCATACTTGAATATGGTGAAGGCTGGGTCGCCGGTGTACAGCGCTTTTCGCGACGGGCCATCAACAAATTGGGCTGGGATACGCCAGAGTCTTTGCAGCAGCAATACCGGCCACATCAACAGGGTAATGGCCGCAGGGTGTTGGACTATGTGCGGTTTTTGTCCGATCTTGATCAGCAATATTTAAACCTTATCCGCAAAACCATACGACAAGAAGCAGGGGACTTGTTGCCAGTGACCGGTACGCAGGTGTATTTCGGTGGTGTCGCACTCGCCGATGCGCAACAGCAGATGGATTATGTCGACGAGCATTTCTATGTTGATCACTATGACTTTCCGCGTAAGGAATGGGACAGGAATGACTGGCGCATCCGCAATAGTTCAGTCTTGCGTGAGGGCTGGCAATCGCTATTACAGCGTGCTTATGTACGTGATGCTCGTAAGCCCTTCGTCGTCAGTGAATTTAACCAGGCATTTCCAAATCAGCAGTCTGCAGAAATCCTGCCTGTCATGAGCGCAGTCGCCAGTGCCCAGGATTGGGATGGGTTGTTTCTGTTTCAATATATAGACGGTGATCGCTGGCTTTCTGTTCCCGACAGCTTTGGATTGAGCGGGCATAGTGGTCAACTGGCGGTAAGTGGCATGGCAGCTGCCATGTTCAGGCAATACCAGGTACGGCCATTGCCAGCGCAGATGAATATCAGCCTGGCACCTGAAGAGCGCACCATGCTGGGTGCCTTGCGTGATGGTGTCAGTGGTGGTGGTTTGCCAGCATATTTGCAGGCGCAGTACGGCATCGATTATAAACATGCTTTTTATACACGCGTGGCCATGTTGTATGGCACACAATCCAGAACAGCGGGCCCATCACAGCGTACTGCTGGACTATGGCGTGAAGATGATATGAATTGGGCTGCCCCTGGTGGGCAATTGCGCTATAGCGAGTCTGGTCCGTGGCTGACAGCGGATACAAGCTATACGCGCTTGTTTGCAGGACGCAAAGCCTTAGTTTCAGCCATGATGGATGCAGACAAATACCTACCTGCATTTTTAGAAAAAGGGCGGCAATATGGTGTCATCATGATGACTAGCCGTGACGCCTTGCCCTTGAGGGATAGTCGCCATCTGTTGCTGGTCTTGAGTGGAGCAACAGCGACTACACAGCCAGGCGTGCAACCTGAGCGCCCCAAGCAATTGATCAGTTATGAAGGCAAGTCCGGTTGGTGGACGCTGGAGCCTGACCTGGCAACGGCCAGAAAACCATCAGGTTCACTTGATGGTGCTGCTCCTGTCTGGTTGGAACGGATACCAGTCAAACTATTCCATGCCAGCAAAAGCAAAAAGATCACGGTCTATCCACTTGATGGAAATGGCGTACGCATGAAGGCTTTGGCAAGTACTGCGATCAGCAAAAAAACAGATGGTTTTGAGCTGGAATTTGATTTTCCGTCGCCCTGGTATGAAATTGTGCTGGAATGAGTGTGCAGAACTGAGTGTGCAGAACTGAGTGTGCTGAAATTATGGCAATAAAATAATATCGCTGAAATAAGTGAGTTCTGAGCAAAAAATTTGCAGTTTCCTGCAGGAATTTGAAACTTAATTTTCTTTATGTAAAAAATTAAACCGCCGAATTTTATAATGTGAACTCAATTTTTCACATTATGAAAAATATCTACCTCGCTGCACAAATTATTTTTCTCATTCTAAGAAATATAATTTCACATCGCAAAAAAGTAATTTTAAGTATTTGATTTTAAACGATTAAATATTTGTCATATGTCTTATATAAGACCTTGTTGCTACGCAAAAAATACTCTATTATTTCTCTCAACGGATTCACTTTTTTATTTGATTTGCCCACAGGAGAGAAACATGACAACTCGCGCACAACAAGTAGCAGAATTGCAAAAAGACTGGGATACTAATCCACGCTGGAACGGTATCAAGCGTAATTACACGGCGGAAGAAGTCGTTCGCCTGCGTGGTTCCATGAAGGTCGAACATACTATTGCAAAAAACGGCGCGATCAAATTGTGGGATCTGGTCAATAACGAGCCTTTCATCAATGCCCTGGGTGCCTTGACTGGTAACCAGGCCATGCAGCAGGTCAAGGCTGGCTTGAAAGCCATCTACCTGTCTGGCTGGCAAGTTGCAGGCGACGCCAACGTTGCCGGTGAAATGTACCCTGACCAATCCCTGTATCCAGCTAATTCCGTTCCACTGGTTGTCAAACGAATCAACAACACACTGACACGCGCTGACCAGATTCAATGGTCTGAAGGCAAAGACGACATCGACTTCTTCGCCCCTATCGTCGCTGATGCTGAAGCCGGTTTCGGCGGTGTATTGAATGCCTTTGAATTGATGAAAGCCATGATAGAAGCGGGCGCATCAGGCGTTCACTTTGAAGATCAATTGGCTTCCGTTAAAAAATGCGGCCACATGGGCGGCAAGGTTCTGGTTCCTACTCGTGAAGCGATTGAAAAATTGAACGCAGCACGTCTGGCTGCCGACATCATGGGTACATCCACCGTGATTTTGGCTCGTACTGATGCTGAGGCTGCTGATTTGTTGACATCTGATGTTGATCCCAACGACCAGCCTTTCTGCACAGGTGAGCGCACAGTCGAAGGTTTCTACAAAACCAAACCAGGCCTGGAGCAAGCGATTTCCCGTGGCTTGGCTTATGCAGAATATGCTGACTTGATCTGGTGTGAAACTGGCAAACCTGACCTGGAATTCGCCAAGGCATTTGCTGACGCTATCCACGCCAAGTTCCCAGGCAAATTGCTGTCCTATAACTGCTCACCATCTTTCAACTGGAAGAAAAACCTGGACGATGCAACGATCGCCAAATTCCAGAAAGAACTGGGCGCAATGGGCTACAAATTCCAGTTCATCACACTGGCTGGTTTCCATGCATTGAATTACGGCATGTTCAACCTGGCACATGGCTACGCACGTCTAAGTCTTCTACGACCGCTTTGCATGGTTCTACCGAAGATGAACAATTCTTCGACGCGAAAAAAGTAGCATAAGTATTTAAAGTAAACTCCCAGGAAAAAACCGCGCAGATTGTTATCTGTGCGGTTTTTTTATTGCCTGGCGTGTTGCGTTCTTGGCTTGATTTGATCTGATGTTTCAGCGCATTTGCTTTTGTATTTTTCTCTCGCGCAGCATGAGCCCGACAAAACGCCACGCTTGCGTCGTATAGCGCTGCCACAGACGGCGCGGCTCACTGGCCAGGCGCCAGAACCATTCCATGCCTATCTTTTGCATCCACAGCGGCGCACGTTTTTTCTGTCCCAGCGCAAATTCCATGGCCGCACCCACGCACAATATTAGCGGCACATTGTCAGTAGTGAATTGCGAGCGGTAGCGAAATGCCAGTCTTTCCTGTTTGGGCATGCCCAGACAAATGAAAAGGATGTTTGGTTTTGCGACCTGTATGCGCTGTATTGCCAGATCACTTTCCGCACCATCCGCTGTGAATTGCATGGACGGGCAAAAAATATCTACCTTCAGTCCAGGGTATGTTTTAGCGAAGGACTCCAGCAACAGGCTTTCTTGCTCTGGCATGCCGCCCAAAACAAAAATCGACAAATCTTTTTCTATGCAGCCATGGCATAGCGACACAAACAGGTCCGCACCAGTTACTCGTTCCGGCAAGGGCAGGTCGCACATCTTGCTGGCCCAGATGATGGGCATGCCATCGGCAAAAATATAATCTGAAGTCGCATACAGGGTTTTGAATTCAGGCTCATATTCCAGCTTGGTCATGTGATCCACATTCGGCGTCACCACCACGCGACTGGCATGATCACGGCTGCTCGCCACTTCCAGTAAATGCTGATTGGCTTCCGCAAAACACATATTGCAGATATCTAATCCGAATAGTCGGGTAATGAGCGGTTTTGTCGCAGGTGAATTCATGGCGTGAATGACTGGAATGGTAATCGATTATCGCATAGGACATGCCTGAAATTGCTTAAGGAATGGAAGGTGAGGCGGATTAAACAGGTAAAATAAAGCAAACTAAAAATCGGTGATGAATATGCAGCAATACATGCAGCAACAAAAAACCAGAATAAAAATTTGCGGCTTAACCCGGCCAGAAGATGTGCGCTTCGTTGTTGCATCTGGGGCTGATGCCCTGGGCTTCGTATTTTATCCACCCAGTCCACGTTACGTTTCTCCTGAGGTCGCTGGGACTTTGTTGTGTGAAATCCCGCCATTCGTGATGTCGGTAGGCCTGTTCGTGAATATTGATGAATCAGGCTTGCAGGAAGTCATAGAGCAGGCCCCTGTACAACTGCTGCAATTCCACGGCGATGAAACGCCTGAGCAATGCGCCAGCCTGGCTGCTAGCGTGAATCGTCCTTTTATTCGTGCTTATCGCGTCAAAGCTGACACAAGGCCTGAAGATTTGCTAGAATGTGAGCAGTCTTATCGTAAGGCTAGTCCTTTATTCAGTGGTTTATTGCTAGATACTCATGTTGATGGGTATGGCGGTAGTGGAAAGGTTTTTGATTGGTCTCTCATTCCAAAAGAGCTCGCGCCTCGGGTCGTTTTAAGTGGTGGCTTGAGCGTACAGAACGCGACTGGCGCAGTTAGTCAGGTTCGCCCGTTTGCGGTCGATATCAGCAGTGGTGTCGAGGCGGCAAAGGGTATCAAGGATGAGGCCAGCGTGCGCGCGTTTATCGCTGCGGTGCGTCTGGCAGACAATCAGGAATAGTGATGTTGCGTGGGGTATATCCCCGGAGCATCGCTTTCAAGCCAGTTTGAAGGAAAGAAAATGAAAGAACTTCAGTCTTTGGATGCTCAGTTCGAGCGCCAGTCTATCGCCAGTCAGGCAATTTATCAGTCAGCCCAATATCATTTACCGGATTCACGTGGTCATTTTGGTCAGTTTGGTGGCACTTTTGTGTCCGAGACGCTGACTCACGCACTGACAGAACTTAAAGAAGCCTACGCCAAGTACCAGCATGATCCTGAATTTTTGGCTGAGTTTCGCAATGAATTAAAGTACTTTGTCGGTCGCCCATCGCCTGTATATCACGCCAAGCGCTGGTCTGATTTGATGGGCGGGGCGCAAATTTATTTCAAGCGTGAAGACTTGAATCATACCGGTGCCCACAAGATCAATAATGTGATCGGCCAGGCTTTGCTGGCCAAGCGCATGGGCAAGCCGCGTGTGATTGCTGAGACTGGTGCCGGTCAGCATGGTGTTGCCACTGCCACCATCTGTGCCCGTTTTGGCCTCGAATGCGTAGTCTACATGGGCTCGGAAGACGTCAAGCGCCAAGCGCAAAACGTGTATCGCATGAAGTTGCTGGGCGCAACCGTGGTGCCAGTCGAATCTGGCTCCAAGACCCTGAAAGATGCGCTGAATGAAGCCATGCGTGACTGGGTGGCGAATGTTGATAATACTTTTTACATCATAGGCACGGTGGCTGGCCCGCATCCTTACCCCATGATGGTCAGGGACTTCCAGTCCGTTATCGGTGAGGAATGCTTATGGCAGATGCCTGAGCAAACCGGGCGTCAGCCAGACTATGTCGTGGCTTGCGTAGGCGGTGGCTCGAATGCCATGGGTATTTTTTATCCGTATATCGATCATCAGCAAGTCAGGCTTATTGGTGTTGAGGCGGCAGGCGAGGGGCTGGAAAGCGGCAAGCATTCTGCGTCCTTGACTGCAGGCTCGCCCGGTGTATTGCATGGCAACCGTACTTATTTGCTGCAAGATGAGAATGGCCAAGTCATAGAAACCCATTCTGTGTCGGCAGGCCTTGATTATCCGGGTGTAGGCCCTGAACATGCATGGTTGAAAGAAAGTGGTCGTGCGCAGTACGTCACGATTACTGATGATGAGGCACTCAAGGCCTTTCATGATTGCTGCCGCATAGAAGGCATCATTCCCGCGCTGGAATCTAGTCACGCTCTTGCCTATGCCGCCAAACTTGCCGCGACTTTGCCCAAGGATCAAATAGTCCTGGCGAATTTGTCGGGGCGTGGTGACAAGGATATGCACACCGTGGCTGAGCGGGCAGGGCTGAAGTTCTGATTCGCCATTGCGCAATGACATACAGGCACATCCATAGAGAGATGCCGCCTGTATGTCTTCCCTATCAAGAATTGAGATTGATGCCGTTGCCTTGCCAATAGTGCGTCAGATGAGGATCGAAAAGATGTCAAGAATTCAAAATACCATGGCTGCATTGGCAGCCAATAACAAAAAAGGTTTAATCCCTTTCATCACCGCAGGCGACCCTGCACCTGAGTTAACTGTGCCGCTGATGCATGCTTTAGTCGAGGGTGGGGCCGATATCATCGAGCTGGGTGTGCCGTTTTCTGACCCCATGGCAGACGGCCCTGTCATTCAGCGCGCCTCTGAAAGAGCCCTGCAATTTGGAGTTGGCTTGCGGGATGTATTACAATTCGTCCGCGAATTCCGGCAAAGTAATCAAAAGACACCAGTCGTACTCATGGGTTATGCCAACCCGATAGAACGCATGGGCCAGGATGCATTCATTGCCACGGCTGCTGAAGTTGGGGTGGATGGTGTGCTGGTAGTCGATTACCCACCGGAAGAATGTGAAGAATTTGCAAGTAAAATGCAGCAACAGGGTATGGATACCATTTTCCTGCTGGCACCTACATCTACCGATGAGCGCATTGCGCAAGTTGGTAAAATTGCCAGTGGTTATGTGTATTATGTGTCGCTGAAGGGTGTTACCGGTTCTGGTGCACTGGATCTGGATGCCGTTGCCGCCATGATCCCGCGCATCAGGAAGCATGTCAAAGTGCCGGTAGGCGTGGGCTTTGGCATACGTGACGGTGCAACGGCAAAGGCCATTTCCACAGTGTCGGATGCGGTGGTAATAGGCTCGCGTATCATCCAGGAACTGGAAAATACCCCGCGTGAAAACGCTGTTGCTGCAGTGAAAAGCTTTATTTCTGGTGTCAGACAGGCTTTGGACGAGTAAAATACGCGCCTGACTGGTTCTTTTACCAGAATGAACCTGATGCCGGGTTGTTAAAAAGACAGCCTGGCGGCCATAAGGAGAAAACATGAGTTGGTTAGAAAAACTGTTACCACCGCGTATACAACGCTCAGAATCTGCAAATCGTAAGTCGATTCCCGAAGGTTTGTGGGTCAAGTGCCCGTCTTGCGAAGCGGTGCTTTACCGTTCTGATCTGGAAGCCAATATCCATGTTTGCCCAAAATGCAGCCATCATTTGCGCATAGGTGCACGTGAGCGTCTGGATGCTTTGCTCGACGCCGGTGGCCGTTATGAAATTGGCCAGGAAGTCTTGCCTATCGATACACTGAAATTCAAAGACAGCAAAAAATACCCTGATCGCCTGAAAGATGCGCTGGAAACTACCGGTGAAACCGATGCCCTGATTGTCATGGGTGGTTCCATCATGGCAGTGCCTGTCGTGGCAGCTTGTTTTGAATTTGAATTCATGGGCGGTTCCATGGGTTCTGTCGTTGGTGAACGGTTCGTGCGTGGTGTGCAGGCTGCGCTGGAACAAAAAGTACCTTTCATTTGCTTTACCGCTACCGGTGGTGCACGTATGCAAGAGGGCTTGTTGTCTTTGATGCAAATGGCAAAAACCACTTCCATGCTGACCAAATTGTCTGAAAAGAAATTGCCGTTCATTTCTGTCTTGACTGACCCTACCATGGGTGGCGTGTCTGCTTCTTTCGCCTTCCTGGGTGACGTGGTGATTGCAGAGCCCAAGGCCTTGATCGGTTTTGCTGGCCCGCGCGTGATTGAAAATACCGTGCGTGAAAAATTGCCAGAAGGCTTCCAGCGATCTGAATTCCTGCTGCAAAAAGGTGCGATCGACATGATTGTTGACCGCCGCAAGATGCGTGAAGAAATTGCGCGTTTGCTGGCTTTGTTGCAAAACCAGCCTGCTGAAGCAGTATCCACCTGATATATATTGAATACCTAATAAGCCCGAAGCATTTTGTTCGGGCTTTTTTTATCTTATGACAAATTTACCTGCCACCCTGGCTGATTGGCTGGCCGTACTCGAAACCCGCCATTCCAAAGAAATCGATATGGGCCTGGACCGTGTTGCCGCGGTCAAAAACAAGCTGGCAATTCATTATGATTGCCCCGTCATCATGGTGGGAGGCACGAATGGCAAGGGTTCTACCTGCGCCATGCTGGAAGCAGTGTTGATGCAGGCCGGTTACCGTGTTGGCCTGTACAGCAAGCCGCATTTCCTCGACTTCAATGAGCGCGCCCGTATCAATGGCGAGATGGTCAAGGACGATGTTTTTATCTCCACCTTCAATGCGGTTGAAGAAGCACGTGGTGAAATCTCGCTGACCTACTTTGAATTTACTACCCTGGCAATCTGTAAATTGCTGGCCGATGCCAAGCTTGATATCGTGATACTTGAGGTGGGCCTGGGTGGTCGCCTGGATGCCGTGAATGTCATTGATGCTGATGTCTCCATTGTTACAAGCATTGATATAGACCACGTAGATTACTTGGGCGATACCCGTGAAAAGATAGGTTTTGAAAAGGCCGGTATCTTCCGCCCGGGCAAGGCAGCTATTTGTGGCGACCCTTTACCTCCCCAGTCCCTGATAGACCATGCGCAGGCGATAGGTGCTGATCTGTGGCTGTTTGGCCGAGATTTTAATTATAACGGCGACAAACAGCAGTGGAATTTTGCAGGCCGCAACCAGCGCCGTAATTCCCTTGGTTATCCCAGTCTGCGTGGCGCGAACCAGCTCTTGAATGCGTCTGCCGTGCTGGCCGCGCTTGAAGCCTTGAAGCTTGAACTGCCGGTGGGCGCACAAGAAGTGCGCACTGGCCTGGTGATGGTGGATTTGCCTGGCCGTTTCCAGGTCATGCCGGGCCGCCCGACGGTGGTACTGGATGTGGCGCATAATCCGCACGCAGCAGCTACCCTGGCGCAAAACCTCGACAACATGGGTTTTCATGCCTATACCTATGCGGTATTTGGTTCCATGCTTGATAAGGATATTGATGGCGTCATTGCTCAATTGAAAGAAAAAGTCGATCACTGGTGTGTCACGGCCTTGCCTTTACCGCGCGCGGCCCCAGTTGAGGTGTTGAAAGACAAATTGATTGCGGCGGGAGTGCTGGCAGATACTGAAAAAACCGTCACCGGTTTCGATACGCCAGAGCAGGCATATGCAGACGCGATCAGCAAAGCGGGCGAAAATGATAGAATAGTGGTCTTTGGATCCTTTCTGACGGTAGCTGGTGTGATGCGCGCCCGTCGTTCTGCTCTCCATTGATGTTTTTTGCGAACTGGTTTGTTGACGATCGTGATGGTCGTGATGATAGACCAGTTAGCTAACCAACCAGAAATTTGCACATGGGTTTGCTCTCGCGTTTTACACAGAAGCAAGAAACTTCCGATACTCAGGATAGCGGTGAATTCCGTTCCCGCGCTGAAGAAGAGAGTATCGAAACTCGTTCCAGGACAAAAAAGGCTGAGCCCAGAAGGCGCTCCAAGGTCGATGATCCCATATTGCCAGAGAAAAAACGCGCCAGACGTCGTCTGATAGGTGCTGTTGCGCTGGCGCTGGCAGCGATTATAGGTTTGCCTATGATCCTTGACTCTGATCCTAAACCTTTGGCGGACGATATCAATATCCGTATCCCATCCAAGGATAAGGCGCCGGATATCAATGCCGATGCAGTCACGCCCAAATCAAAAAAACCAGTACCGGATCAGCCGCTTGAAGAAATCATAGAAGTACCTGCTTCGCCAAAAAACAAAGTCGCTGCAACTGACGGTGCTGACAGACAGGTCAAGCATGCGACCACTGCCGGTACTGCCGCTCCCAATACGCTTGCACAGACTGCACCAGCAACGGTTAAACCAGTCAAGCCTGAGCTTAAGCCAGAAACAAAAACAGAAACCAAGCCTGTTGTAAAAGCAGAAGCCAAACCTGAGCCAAAAGTCGAGGTAAAGCCTGTGCAAATTCCTGCCAAACCTGTGGAGAAGGATGTCGCGGCGACAAAAAATGATGCTAAAGCTGAGGCCAAGCCTGCTAAAACTGAAGTAAAGCCAGTCGTCGCCAAACCTGCTAATGCAGACGACGAGGCAGCACGTGCGCTGGCCATACTCGAAGGTAAAGCTCCACCAGCCGCCAAGCCTGTAGTCAGCAAACCTGAGTCTGCAGACAAACCGGCAGAAAAATCATCTTACACAGTGCAGGCTGGCGCGTTTTCCACGCAATCCAAAGTGGATGAGGTGCAAGCCAAGCTGAATGCGGCAAATATTCATTCATATACGCAAAAGATCATCACTACGAATGGTGAAGTGACAAGGATCAGGGTAGGCCCCTTTGCTTCCAAAGAAGAGGCAGATAAAATGCGCGCCAAATTAAGCAAGCTGGGCCTGAGTGCCAGCCTGCCGCCTAACTAGTGGACTGTAATGGTGAAAGCGAAAGTGAAAGACATGTGCCCAACGAACCAGGGCAAGGCGCAAAACACAGCGATAGCGGGCTATCGCGAGTATTTGCAACACAGCCATGGTCGTCGCGCGCATGGCAGGCACTTCGCTTTTCACTACAGTCCACTATTAAGTAAGGAATATCTGGCGTGACATTGTTTGATTATCTCGTGCTGCTGATACTGGTTTGTTCTATCGTGATCAGTACATTGCGCGGATTAATTAAAGAAATTTTGTCACTGGTCAGTTGGGTGGTCGCATTTGTGATTGCCAATGCCTATAGTGATGTATTGGCGACCTGGTTGCCATCCATGGTGCCCGGCCAGATGTTGCGCCTGATTGTTGCCTTTATCGCCCTGTTTATCGGCGTGCGCCTGTTGATGGCACTGATCATGATGGCGGTTGACGCGATGATCAAGGCCAGCGGCCTGACATTGGCTGATCGTGGTTTGGGTGGTCTGTTTGGTCTGGCGCGCGGTTGCATACTGGTGCTGGCTGCTGTACTGGTGTGCGGTATGACTTCCATACCGCAACAGCCATTCTGGACCCATGCATGGCTTAGCCCCCTTGCAGAAACTGCAGCGCGCACGGTGATCCCGCTGTTGCCAGTCTCGGTTTCGGAGCATGTAAAGTTTTAATTGTTTTTTTTAGGAGTCCACCATGTGTGGCATCGTAGGCGTATTCTCAAATAATCCTGTCAATCAATTGCTTTATGACGCGCTGTTGTTGTTACAGCACCGCGGTCAGGACGCAGCTGGTATCGCGACAAATCATGGCAATAAATTCGCCATGCATAAAGCGAATGGCCTGGTACGTGACGTATTCCGTACCCGCAATATGCGTTCCCTACCAGGCAATGTTGGTATCGGCCAGGTACGTTACCCAACTGCTGGCTCAACCAGTGAAGAAGAAGCACAACCGTTTTATGTGAATGCACCGTTTGGTATCGTGCTGGCACACAATGGTAATCTGACTAATGCTGTTGAGTTGAAAATTGAGCTGTTCAAAAATGACCGTCGTCATTTGAATACTGATTCTGACTCTGAAGTCTTGCTCAATATCCTGGCGCATCAAATACAAGAAGTCACCAGCGGCTATTCTCTTGATCCTGAAGGCCTGTTTCGTGCCGTTGCCATGCTGCACAGGCGTGTACGTGGTTCATATGCCGTAGTCGCGCAAATCTCAGGCTACGGCTTGCTGGCTTTCCGTGATCCATTTGGCATCCGCCCGCTGTGCGTCGGTGTTTCGCAAACTGAAAACGGCGCTGAATACATGATCGCCAGTGAATCAGTTGCGCTCGAAGGTCTGGGCTTCAAGTTCTTGCGTGACGTAGAGCCTGGTGAAGCCTTGTTCGTCGACATGGACGGCAAACTGCATACTCAGCAATGTGCAGATAATCCTAGCTTGAATCCTTGTGCATTTGAGTATGTGTATCTGGCCCGTCCTGACTCCATTATCGATGGCGCGTCGGTGTATCTGACACGCTTGAAAATGGGGGAATACCTGGCCGAGAAAGTGCGCAATCAATTCCGCGATGGTGAAATTGATGTCGTCATGCCTATTCCTGATTCTTCCCGACCATCGGCGATGGAGCTGGCGCAGAAACTGAATCTGGATTATCGCGAAGGCTTTATCAAGAACCGCTACATTGGCCGTACTTTCATGATGCCAGGCCAGGCAGTGCGCCGTAAATCAGTGCGTCAAAAGCTGAACGCCATCGGTTCTGAATTCAAGGGCAAGAGTGTCTTGCTGGTCGATGATTCCATCGTCCGCGGCACGACCAGCCGTGAAATCGTGCAAATGGCACGTGAATCTGGTGCCAGACGCGTGATTTTTGCTTCTGCAGCGCCACCGGTGCAATTTCCTAATGTCTACGGTATCGACATGCCTACCCGCAGTGAATTGATCGCCTATGGCCGTAGCGAAGAAGAAGTTTGCCGTGAAATCACCGCTGATGCCCTGGTGTATCAGGATGTGGCAGCAATGAAGCGTTCAATTTCCGATGTTAATCCGATGTTGAAAAACATCGAAGCTTCCTGCTTTGATGGTTTTTACATCACAGGCGATGTCACGTCAGGTTATCTCGACAAGCTGGAAACAGCACGCAATAGCCCACGTCCAGATACCGAAGACTTGCTGCGTTCGCAACTGAACTTGAATCTGGCAGATCGCGCCGACTGATGGAAGAATAAGAGCTGGTTATAGACTTAGCCGCTTGAATTTAAAAAGCCTGTACGCTTGAAGTGTGCAGGCTTTTTTGTGCATTTGGTATTTCCTGAGGCTATATCTGTTGCAATTTCGCGCATAG
>JACQDX010000052.1 GCA_016200895.1 Burkholderiales bacterium | reverse complement strand
TTGATACGTGCAGTCAACAGAGCAACTTGCACTTCAGGAGAGCCTGTGTCGTTTTGACCACGGGCATTGTCCGCTACGATAGCGGCTTTTGCATTTTTTTCGATAGACATGATTTTCCTTAACATGCGATAACAATAGTCGCTGTTTTATAAAAACAGCTACAAAACCATCATTATCGTGACATAACAATCCCGCCGGAATGGCAGGACGCGTGACTATAACACCGTTTCAAGCCAGAATCAAATCAGCTTTAAATCTGTGGGTTCAGTTTCTCGGTTTTTGATTGCAATTTATTCAATGCCGACAAATAGGCTTTCGCTGAAGCAACAACGATATCAGGATCAGCGCCTACGCCATTCACGATGCGGCCAGCCCTGGAGAGACGCATGGTGACCTCACCCTGCGACTGCGTGCCAGTGGTGATCGCATTCACCGAGAACAACAACAGCTCTGCCCCACTCTGCACCTTGGAATCGATGGCATTCACGATGGCATCAACCGGGCCATTACCATTACCCTCACAAGTGACTTCCTTGCCGTCTGAAGTAAATACGACTTTGGCGTAAGGCAATTCACCCGTTTCTGAACGCTGCGACAAAGACACATAGTGAAAGGCATCATTATTGTGGGCATGCTCTTCGTCAGAGACCAGGGCAAGAATATCTTCGTCGAATATGTCAGACTTCCGGTCGGCCAGTTCTTTGAAGCGGGCAAAGGCCGCATTGACTTCGGTTTCTGATTCCAGTGCGATACCCAATTCTTCCAGGCGCTGTTTAAAGGCATTACGGCCAGACAATTTACCCAGTACCAGCTTGTTAGCGCTCCAGCCCACATCTTCGGCACGCATGATTTCATAGGTGTCACGCGCTTTCAAGATGCCGTCCTGGTGGATGCCGGACGCGTGGGCAAAGGCATTCGCGCCGACCACGGCTTTATTTGGCTGCACGGCAAAACCGGTGATTTGCGACACCAGCTTGGATGCAGGTACGATCTGGCTGATATCTATACCCAGTTGCAAATCAAAATAATCCTTGCGGGTGCGTACCGCCATGACGATTTCTTCCAATGCAGTATTACCTGCACGTTCGCCCAGGCCATTGATGGTGCACTCAATCTGGCGTGCGCCGCCTATCATGACGCCCGCCAGGGAATTGGCGACAGCCATGCCCAGGTCATTGTGGCAATGCACAGACCAGACCACTTTATCGGAATTGGGGATACGCTCACGCAAAGACTTCAACATATTGCCGTACAGCTCAGGCACAGCATAACCGACGGTGTCGGCAAAGTTAATCGTCGTCGCACCTTCTTTAATGACTGCTTCCAGCACGCGACACAAGAAATCCATATCTGAACGGCTACCATCTTCAGGGCTGAACTCGATATCATCGGTAAAATTGCGGGCATAGCGCACAGCCTGTATGGCTTGCTCTAATACCTGATCCGGCGTCATGCGCAATTTCTTTTCCATATGCAAAGGAGAAGTCGCGATGAAAGTATGAATACGCTTGCGCTCTGCTGCCTGCAAGGCTTCTGCTGCGCGGGCAATATCGTGGTCATTGGCGCGTGACAAAGAACAGATCGTCGAATCCTTGATGATGGAGGCAATCGCCTTGATGGACTCAAAATCACCTGGTGATGCTGCCGCAAAACCGGCCTCAATCACATCAACCTTCATTCTTTCCAGTTGCTTGGCAATACGGATTTTTTCATCCTTGGTCATGGATGCACCAGGGGATTGTTCGCCATCGCGCAAGGTTGTGTCGAATATGATGAGTTTGTCGGCCATGTTATTGCTCCTGATATGAATTTAAGTCTGAAATGTTGTAGATATAAAGCTGCACTGTGAATATTCTTTAGCCTACCCTTGCAAGACGCACATGGGTGGTGAGACTACTCGAATTGTGGGTGTAGGGGGATTTAGCGCGTGAACGCTAGTAGAGATACCAGCAATAGCGATAGCAGACCAGACAGGCCTGCTGTAGTGTTTTTTGCTATTGATGTAGATGCGAAGTTCATGCCAAAGACTATAAGCGCAAAGGCAGAAAAGTGCAAGAATTTATAGCAGAAAAATCCTGCTTTTCTCAGGCAAAAAGGCAAAAAAGCCGCGATACATTTTCTGCATTACGACTTTTTTTCAAAAACACCGAATTTAATCTGGCATTGCGGGTTTTGATCCGGACTTTTTTGATGAAGACCTATTTATCATCATGGTGATGATCATCAACACTAGTCTGCACAATGCTGACTGGCCTGCCCTTGCGCCAGCGCCACAGCAAAACAACATAACCAGACAAGCCATACGAGACGAACAAACCAAACAAGACCTTGGGTGGATCACTGACCACCGCAACATAAGCCAGCACGATGAGGAAAGGTGCAATGAACGGCACCGACTTACGCAGGTTCACGTCCTTGAAACTATAGAAAGGGACATTGGTCACCATCGTCAAACCAGCGAACAAGGTGATACTCCAGGTACTCCAGCTCAGGTCACGCCCCAGGAAATGCAAGTCTTCCATCAACAATACGAACCCAGCAACCAGAGCGGCTGCCGCAGGACTGGGCAAACCCTGGAAGTAACGTTTATCGACTACGCCAATATTGGTATTGAAACGCGCCAGACGCAAAGCGGCACCGGCACAATAGACGAAGGCTGCCAGCCAGCCCAGCTTGCCCATGCCTTTGAGTGACCATTCATAAGCCACTAATGCGGGGGCCGCGCCGAAAGAAATCATGTCCGATAAACTATCGTATTGCGCCCCAAATTCACTCTGGGTATTAGTCATGCGGGCAACGCGGCCATCCAGACTATCCAGCACCATGGCCACAAAAATTGCCAGGGCGGAATGGTCAAAACTCTGATTCATTGCCATGACAATGGCATAGAAGCCACAGAACAAGGCTGCCGTCGTGAATGCGTTAGGCAACAGATAAATGCCACGTCTCGGTTTGGTTGGGGTGCGTATATCTCCCCCTTCCTGCACACTCGCGGCTGTATTCTTGCGCATACCCTTGGGGAAGAGCTTGAAACTACCTTTGGGCTTTCGTTTTAATATAGGTGCCATTCTTGCTATCGTAATCTGTGAAATACATCTCTTGCCATGGCAAGGAACGAAAAAGAGTGCGAAGTATAACCCCGATTATTGGCAATGAAAACAAACGCAGGGACATGTTTCTACACATTCAAACATCAAATATACATCCTCATTCACATTTAACTAAACATTAAATGCACACATACCTGATAAGCAATCGTGAGACCCTGAAAGTAAAAATCGCCCGTTCGGGCGATTTTTGGTCTTCGAGCTGCGCGCGCCTGCAAGCGCACGCTGGGAGATGCCAGGCGATCTCAGCAATTAGTTCTTGCTTTGATCGACTAATTTATTTTTAGCAATCCAAGGCATCATGGCACGCAATTTCGCGCCCACTTCTTCGATTTGATGCTCGGAAGTCAAACGACGACGGGAGATCAGAGTCGGCGCACCGGCTTTATTTTCCAGGATGAAGCTCTTGGCGTATTCGCCAGTCTGAATATCTTTCAGGCATTGGCGCATGGCGTTTTTGGTGTCTTCTGTGACGACTTTAGGGCCAGTCACATATTCGCCGTATTCTGCATTGTTGGAGATCGAGTAATTCATGTTGGCGATACCGCCTTCATAGATCAGGTCAACGATCAGTTTCAATTCATGCAGGCATTCGAAGTAAGCCATTTCTGGCGCGTAACCAGCTTCAACCAGAGTTTCAAAACCAGCTTTGATCAGTTCAACCGCACCACCACACAAAACAGCTTGTTCACCGAACAAATCTGTTTCTGTTTCTTCACGGAAGTTGGTTTCGATGATGCCGGCACGGCCACCGCCGTTAGCCATCGCGTAAGACAGAGCGATGTCACGGGCAGAGCCGGATTTGTCTTGATATACAGCGATCAGGTGAGGCACGCCGCCGCCCTGGCTATAAGTACCACGCACAGTGTGGCCAGGTGCTTTAGGGGCGATCATGATGACGTCCAGATCAGCGCGTGGCACGACTTGACCGTAATGAACATTGAAGCCGTGAGCGAATGCCAGCACTGCACCTTGTTTGGCGTGAGGGGCTACGTTTTCAGCGTAAACCTGAGCGATGTTTTCATCTGGCAGCAAGATCATGATGACGTCAGCTGCTTTGACTGCGTCGTTCACTTCAGCGACGTTCAGACCGGCATTTTTTGCCTTGTCCCATGAAGCGCCGCCTTTACGCAGGGCGACAGTGACTTTACAGCCGGAATCATTCAAGTTCTGTGCATGTGCATGACCTTGAGAACCGTAGCCGATGATAGCAACGTTTTTGCCTTTGATCAGAGAGAGATCACAATCTTTGTCGTAGAAAACTTTCATTTTGTATCCTAATAATTAAGTATTTTTGTAGGGGAGTGGCGTATGCCTGAAACTATTTTTTTAAACCTTGAGGATGCGTTCGCCGCGTCCTATGCCTGAACCACCGGTACGTACCGTTTCCAGAATTGCCGTGCGGTCTATGGAATCAATGAAAGCATCCAATTTACCTTTATTACCGGTCAATTCTATGGTGTAGGTCTTTTCGGTGACATCGATGATGCGGCCACGGAAAATATCTGCGGTGCGCTTCATTTCTTCGCGCTCCTTGCCGACCGCTCGCACTTTGATCAGCATCAGTTCACGCTCTATGTGCGCGCCCTCTGTCAGGTCAACCACTTTAACCACCTCAATCAGGCGGTTCAAATGCTTGGTGATCTGCTCAATGATGTCATCGGAACCGGAAGTCACGATGGTCATACGCGACAGGGTCGCGTCTTCAGTCGGCGCAACGGTCAGGGTTTCAATGTTATAGCCGCGAGCAGAAAACAGGCCAACTACACGGGATAAGGCACCGGCTTCATTTTCAAGAAGGATGGAAATAATATGTCTCATCACAGATCCTCCGAACCCAACAACATTTCAGTCAAGCCCTTGCCTGCCTTGACCATAGGCCAGACATTCTCGGTTTGATCAGTAATGAAGTTCATGAATACCAACCTGTCTTTCATGGCAAAGGCTTCACGCACTGCACCGTCTACGTCTGCCGGGTTTTCTATCTTCATGCCGACGTGGCCATAAGCCTCGACCAGCTTGGTAAAGTCAGGCAAAGAGTCCATGTAAGACTCAGAGTAGCGTGAACCATAATCAATTTGCTGCCACTGCCTGACCATACCAAGGAAGCGGTTGTTCAGCAAAACAATTTTCGGCGTCAGGTGGTATTGCTTGCAGGTAGCCAGTTCTTGTATGCACATCTGTATCGAGGCTTCGCCCGTGATACAGGCAACAGTTGCATCAGGATTAGCCATCTGCACACCCATGGCATACGGCAAACCGACACCCATGGTGCCCAGGCCACCGGAATTGATCCAGCGACGCGGCTTGTCGAAGCGGTAGTATTGCGCAGCCCACATCTGGTGCTGGCCTACGTCAGAGGTAACAAAGGCATCGCCCTTGGTGACTTCCCAGACTTTTTCAACCACGGACTGTGGCTTGATGACTTCAGTGGAAGTCGGATACTTAAGGCATTCACGACCACGCCATTCATTGACTTGCTTCCACCAGGCGGCCAGCGCCTTGGGATCAGGACGTGTCTCAACTGCACTCAGTTGTGACAGCATTTCCTGCAACACGTCTTTGACATTACCCACGATAGGAATATCAACCTTGACGCGCTTGGAAATCGACGAAGGATCAATGTCAATATGAATGATCTTGCGTGGATGCGAAGAAAAATGTTTAGGATTGCCGATCACGCGGTCATCGAAACGTGCACCAATGGCAATCAGCACGTCGCAGTGCTGCATAGCCATATTGGCCTCGTAAGTACCATGCATACCTGGCATGCCGACGAATTTTTCATCGCTGGCGCGGTAGGCGCCCAGACCCATCAGGGTATTGGTGCATGGGAAGCCGAGCAGATCGACAAGCTTGTTCAATTCCGGTGCTGCATGCGCGAGGATCACGCCACCACCGGTATAAATCATCGGGCGTTCAGCCTGCAATAACAACTGCACAGCCTTGCGAATTTGTCCTGCGTGCCCTTTATCGACTGGCTTGTAAGAGCGCATTTCGATTTCTTTAGGGTAGCTATAGGTGGTTTTGTGCATGCTGATATCCTTGGGGATATCTACCAGCACAGGACCCGGACGACCTGTCGTTGCAATATAGAATGCCTTCTTGACGGTCTCGGCCAGGTCTCTGACGTCTTTCACCAAAAAATTATGCTTGACGCAAGGACGGGTAATACCAACGGTGTCGCACTCCTGGAAAGCATCCTGTCCGATAACGGCACTGGGCACCTGACCTGAAATGATCACCATGGGAATCGAATCCATATAAGCAGTTGCCAGCCCGGTTACCGCATTGGTAACGCCAGGTCCGGAAGTGACCAGAGCCACACCTACTTTATTGGAGGAACGGGAATAAGCATCAGCGGCATGTACCGCAGCTTGCTCGTGACGCACCAGGATATGTTGAAACTTGTCCTGATTGAAAATCGCGTCATAGATATAGAGTACGGCACCGCCCGGATATCCGAACACATGCTCAACACCCTCTTCGGCCAGACACTTGACAAGTATCTCTGCGCCTGTAAATTCTGAACTCATAAATTGTGTCCTTTCAAGGTCCATAGGAGATTGATCGGATGTTCTTTCCTGGCGAAATCGACATGTAAATACCGGAAAGCTGAGATCCCTTTATGTGCGGTCACATTCCCCTTTACACATCCGTTGGATATGGTGCCAGGCAAGGCTTAGTGCACTCGTTCAATCAGCATTAAGGCTTTACAACGACAGACTTCTCACGCTTGTGGCATGGGTCAGAACAAACAGCTTCTTAAAGCGAACTTGCCGGTTGCAGCATTGTGGGCTGTTCCAGGCAAGCATTTTATGCCCCGAGATTTTGAGACGGACTCATACGGTACTGCGTCGCAGCAATTTGGTCAAGGGAAATTCTATAAAAAAAGAAACTTATTTCCCTTTAAAATGTTATCAAATGACAAGAAAGCACAAAATTCAGGACATAAGCACGTATTTTTGCTAGCATGTGCGCAATTTTGCATAGCCCGCTTCTTTAAAAAGTTCAATCATAGTCAAGAAGCAGCGCCTGCTGTAAACCACGTAAAGCGCGTAACTGCCAACAATGGCCACAGACAAAGAATTATCCAGCTTTTTGGAAGGCGTAGAACGTCGCGCTTTCAAACATGCTGTCTACACGGTAAGAAATGAAGAGTCTGCTCTGGACATCGTCCAGGAAGCAATGATCAAGCTCGCCGAAAAATATGGCGACAAGCCTGCCGCAGAATTGCCCATGCTGTTTCAGCGTATACTGCAAAACACCATTCTGGATTTTTTCCGCCGGGAAAAGGTCAGAAACACCTGGGTCAGCTTATTTTCCAGCATTACGCCGTCAAATAACCAGGATGACGATAATTTTGACTTATTGGAAAGTTATGCTGCCGAAGAGGGTTCGGAATCATCAGAATCCAGTGCCGACAAGATAGAACGTGAGCAAGTTCTTAACATAATTGACGAAGAAATAAAAAAACTTCCAGCACGTCAACGAGAAGCATTCCTCATGCGTTATTGGGAAGACATGGATGTAGCGGAAACCGCCGCTGCAATGGGTTGCTCAGAAGGCAGCGTCAAAACACACTGCTCCAGAGCGACACACGCATTGGCCATCACGCTCAAGGCTAAAGGAATTCACCTATGAACTATTCAAAAGAAGCGAAAGACCTTGAGTTTGCTTACAAGGTAAGACGGGCGCTGAATGAGTCAGCGGAAAACCTGCCTGCCCCCACTCTGGACAGGCTGGCACAAGCACGCAAACAAGCTTTAGCCCGCAAGAAGCAAGAAGCGCCTGTGGTAGTACGGGTATTTAAAGGCGCACTGGCTGGAAATTCTGATTTTTCTTTCCAGGGGCCAGGTTCCTGGATGGGCAAACTGGGTTTAGCCTTGCCCTTGCTGGTATTGGTTGTTGGCTTGCTGGGTATTTATGAATACGAGCAACAGCAAAACATTAATGAACTGGCAGATATTGATGCTGCTGTTCTGGTTGATGAATTGCCTCCTGCAGCTTATGTTGATACCGGGTTCAGTGCTTATTTGAACAAAACAGAGGAGTAGTAGTGACGTTTGCGTTAATACCGAATTCTATCTGTCTCATTATTCTGTCTCTTGCAATACCGCTGGCTTTTGCTGGCGGTATTTCTGTTCCTGCGTCCAATCCACAAAGTACGGCTAAAACCAGCAGCAGTTTGCTGGGTAGCAGCACCCTGAGCAAGCCTTTGTGGATAGAATTAAGTGCTGCGCAAAAGCAGGCTTTGGCACCGCTGAGTCCGGAGTGGGACAAGATGTCTGCGCTCGGCAAGAAAAAATGGCTGGAGATCGCCAATCGTTATGCGGCGATGAAGCCAGATGAGCAAGCCAGGCTACAAGAACGTATGCGCGACTGGGTCAAATTGACACCAGAGCAACGTATGGCTGCGCGTGAAAATTACGCAAAGTCAACACAACTCAAGCCCGAGCATAAATCTGCTCAGTGGCAACAATACCAACAGTTAAGCGAAGAAGAAAAAAAACGCCTGGCTGATGAGAATCAAAAAAAGAAAAGTGTGACCAATCTTCCATCGGAATCTGTCAAGAATCCAAAAATTTTGGCGCCGATCAAAGTTGGCCCAAAAGCGGCCTCTGCTACAACACCTGGTACGGCTACCGGCGCAGCATTGTCTCCGGTGAAGGTAGTTACCCCAGCAGTGACGACGTCCTCTGCCATAACTACGTCACCTGGTTCTATTGCGACAGACACAGTCACTGCAAGCACTCCAGCATCCTCCCTCAAGTAATACCGTGAATTCTGATCTAACCGCTCCAGCTATACGCCGCCGCCTGATTTGCATGGTCTATGAAGCCATGCTCTTGTTTGGCATTGTTTTTGTTTCCGGCTTTATTTTTGACGTCATCACGCAAAGCAGGCACGCCCTGATGTTGCGTCACGCCCGTCAGTTCTGGCTGTTTGTGGTCATCGGCACCTATT
The DNA here is from genome assembly GCA_016200895.1 of Burkholderiales bacterium. Taxonomy (GTDB): domain Bacteria; phylum Pseudomonadota; class Gammaproteobacteria; order Burkholderiales; family Burkholderiaceae_D; genus Undibacterium. The sequence continues at coordinate 39,064 of JACQDX010000052.1, read as the reverse complement.
TTGTATTCTGCTGGAGCCGCAGCGGCCAAACCCTGGCCATGCAAACCTGGCGCATCAAAGTGGTGGATCTGGATGGCGGCAAACTGCCTGTCATCAAAGCCATCGTCCGTTATTGCCTGGCCTGGATGTGGTTTTTGCCTGCCATGGCGCTGGACTACCAACTGGGTTTGAAAGAATGGCAAATGGCCGGTGTAGTGATCGCTGGCATGCTGGCTTGGGCTTACACTGCCCGTTTTCACAAGCATGGGCAATTTTTGCATGACCGTCTGGCCAAAACCAGATTGATTCACATTCCCTCAGAAATTGAGCTGAAAGCACAGTCAAACGCCTGATACTCTTTTGATGTTGCGCTTTCAATGTTATTCTTATGAAATAAATTATCGAGAAGAATGACATGCAACACAAAGCTCCTCGTCGCACCAGGGAACGCATACTTGAACTATCCCTGCGCCTCTTCAATGAATTCGGTGAACCCAACATCACCACGACCGTGATTGCCGAGGAAATGAATATTTCCCCGGGCAATCTATATTATCATTTTCGCAATAAAGACGACATCGTTAATTCCATCTTTGTGCAGTTTGAAGCGGAAATCAACAAGAAACTGGCCTTCCCCGAAGGGCGCAAAGCCAATATTCAGGATATCTGGACGTATCTGCACCTGACGTTTGAACTGGTCTGGCGCTATCGCTTTTTCTATCGCGACCTGAATGATTTGCTCTCCAGAAACCGCAAGCTGGAACTCAACTTCAAAGAAATCCTGACGCACAAGATCAAGGTGGCGACGGAATTGTGTAACGGCTTGCGCGCCGACGGCGAGTTTGAAGCCAACGATATAGAGATTGATGCCCTGGCCACCAATATGGTGGTGGTAGCAACTTACTGGCTGTCGTATGAATATGTGCGCAACCCACGCAAATATACTGAGCTGCAAACCATGTCGGAATCGCTGGCACGCGGCTGCTATCAGGTGATCGTCCTGATCAGCCCTTACCTGCGCGGCGAAACCAAGAATGTCTTTGAAAAACTGTCGCAAGACTATTTGCGCAAGATCAATCCGGCATGAAAAACATTTGCGTCTATTGCGGTTCTTCGCCAGGCGTCACTGACGCATATGCCATTGCGGCCCGTCAACTGGCTGCTCAACTGGTCAGGCAAGACCTTGGACTGGTGTATGGCGGCGGCAATGTCGGCCTGATGGGTGTCATCGCTGATGAGGTCATGCGCCTGGGCGGCAGAGTAACAGGTGTCATCCCTAAAGCGCTGATGGACAAGGAAGTCGGCCACACTGCCCTCACCTCGCTGCATATCGTTGCCAATATGCATGAGCGCAAGGCCATGATGGCGGAATTGTCTGACGCGTTCATCGCCATGCCCGGTGGCATAGGCACGCTGGAAGAATTATTTGAAGTGCTGACATGGTCACAACTGGGTTTTCATGAAAAACCAGTTGGTTTATACAATATTAATAATTTCTACCAGAAATTGCATGATTTCCTCTTGCATACGGTAGAACAAGGTTTCCTGCGACCTGCGCATCTGGATTTACTGTATATAGAAACAGATCCTGCTCGGCTATTACAAAAGTTTGCAGAGTATCGCCCTGTTCACGTCAAAAAATGGCTGGAAGGCAAGGACCTGTAATTTCTTTGCCCGGCTGAGTGTTTCCCCCACAGGCAAAATGATATTCAGATGTCAAAAGCAGAGTAAAATGCGGCTTCATCCGACTTTTCGTGTTTATTTCAAATTATGAAATTCTCCAAGCAATTCTCGTTGTACGAATCTGAAGCAACCAACTTCATCAAAGACTTGAAAAAAGCCAATCCTGCGCTTGAACAAAGCCAGCGTGACGGCCGTGCCTTGCTGTGGGACAAGCAAGCGATAGATCTGGATACGCAAAAACGCAATCAGGAATCGCGCATCAATCAGCAAGCTTACGTGTATCAAAACAAGGGCTGATTGAGCCTGGTCGATATATAAGATACGCAGCCCGGAAAGCTTGTGACTACCGCAAACGCTTTGACACCAAGCGATTTACCCTTGGTTGGTGCAGTCGACAGCACACCTGATGTTGTCGATGGTTTGGCGTTTGCCAAACTGTATGGCGAGCCGCTATTCAAACTGCCAAATGATCTCTACATTCCGCCTGATGCGCTGGAAGTATTTCTGGAAGCATTTGAAGGCCCGCTGGACTTGCTGCTGTACCTGATACGCAAACAAAACTTCAATATCCTCGACATCCCCATGGCGCAAGTCACACTGCAGTATTTGCAGTATGTCGAACAGATACGCAAACACAATCTGGAACTGGCGGCTGAGTATTTGTTGATGGCAGCCATGCTCATCGAAATCAAATCGCGCATGCTGCTGCCGTCGAACAAAAGCAAAGACAGCGAAGAAGCCGATGACCCACGTGCAGAACTGGTACGCCGCCTGCTCGAATATGAGCAGATGAAGCTGGCAGCCTATGACCTGAATGCGGTGCCGCAATTGGGGCGTGACTTTTTACATGCCCAGGTGTTTGTCGAACAAAACACGGTGCTGCACTGGCCCCAAGTTGATATCGCCGACCTGCAATCTGCCTGGGCTGATGTACTGAAGCGCGCCACCCTGGTCGCCCATCACAAGATCAGTCGTGAAGAACTGTCAGTGCGTGAGCACATGACAGGTATTTTGCGCAAGCTGCAGTCATCCAAGTTTGTTGAATTCTCTGACCTGTTTGATATTAGCCGTGGTGCACCTGTGCTGGTCGTGAATTTTGTCGCCCTGCTTGAGCTGGCCAAAGAAACCTTGATAGAAATCACCCAGGCCGAAGCCTTTGCGCCCATCTACGTGCGTCTGGCATATTCCCCAGCCTGATCGCAAGAATAAAACTATTCCTCACTAAAGAGCCGTCACATGAAAATCATTTCCTCCATAGAAGAATTGCGCGACCAGTTGAGCGGACAATTGCGTACTGCATTTGTGCCGACCATGGGCAATTTGCATGAAGGGCATTTATCCCTGATGCGGCTGGCAAAAAAACATGGAGACCCTGTCGTCGCCTCGATTTTCGTGAACCGCCTGCAGTTTGGTCCGAATGAAGATTTCGACAAATACCCACGCACTTTCCAGGCTGACGTAGAGAAGCTGGAAAAAGAAGGTGTATATGTCTTGTTTGCACCAACTGAAAAAGACCTGTATCCAGAACCGCAGGAATACCGTGTGCGCCCACCAGATGATCTGGGTAATATACTCGAAGGTGAATTCCGCCCCGGCTTTTTTACCGGTGTAACGACGGTTGTATTGAAGCTGTTCTCTTGCGTACAACCACGGGTTGCCGTGTTCGGTAAAAAAGATTATCAGCAGCTCATGATAGTACGCAATATGAGCAAGCAATTTGCCCTGCCTACCGAAATCATCGCCGCAGAAACTTTCAGAGCAGATGATGGCCTGGCCCTGTCTTCACGCAATATGTATCTGTCGCCAACAGAACGCGCCGAAGCACCGGCCTTGTATAAAGTCTTGAATGAAGTCGCAGAAGAAGTACGTGCCGGCCATCTGGATATGTTTGAACTTGAGCGCCAAGCCATGGCAAAACTGGCAGCGCGTAACTGGAAACCAGATTACATCTCGATACGCAAACGCGCCGACCTGCAACCGCCATCTGCTGGCGATATCGCCCAGCAATCACCGCTGGTTGTGGTAGCTGCTGCAAAGCTGGGCGGCACGCGCCTGATCGACAATCTGGAAATCTGATGCGCTTGTCAGTAGCACTGAAGTCTAATGACAAATTGGTATCTGGCAGTGCCGCAATTGCATTCAGTTTTGCAGCCTGCCTTGCATCATCCACTGCATTCGCGTCCATCACCGTACTCGACGATGCGCAACGCCAGGTTACGGTGGCCAAACCTGCGCAACGCATCGTCAGCCTAGCACCACATATTACCGAGATGCTGTTTGAGGCTGGGGCTGAAAAAAATATCATTGCCGTCACTGATTACAGCGACTATCCAGAAGCTGCAAAAAAACTGCCTTCCATCGGCAATATCTTTGCCCTGGATCTGGAACGTCTGCTCGCACTCAAACCTGATCTGGTCATTGTCTGGGGCACAGGCAATGCGAAAATCCTGGCCAATAAATTGCGCAGCAACCACATCACCGTCTTTGAAAGTGAACCTCACAACTTTGAAATGGTGGCTACCTCGATAGAAAGACTGGCGACACTGGCTGGTACTGACAGTACAGGCAAGGCCAATGCACAAAAATTCAGGCAACGTCTCGACAATCTGCGCAAGACTTATCAATTGCCAGCATCAGCAACACCGGTCAGTGTGTTTTATCAAATGATACGCAGGCCATTGATGACCATCAATGACACGCATATGGTGTCTGATTCCATCCGTCTATGTGGCGGTAGAAATGTATTTGGTCAACTCAAGGAACTTAGCTCCACCATCACCAATGAAGCAGTGCTGGCAGCCAATCCAGACGTGATACTGACCAGTGGAGAAAATGTGGATAGCCTGGTGGACTGGAAGCAATTTCCCATCCTGACATCGGTAAAGAAAAACAATTTCTATGCAGTCAAAGGTGACTGGCTGAACCGTGCCGGGCCACGCATACTTGATGGTACAGAAGCACTCTGCAAGCATCTGGCCGCAGCAAAAGCAAAATAGGCGCGCGCAGCAAACAATTCATTTTGCAGCGATAATGTGTGTCTTGCTTGCTGCTGCAAGCTCAATGGATTGATTGCTTCTCATGCGCCAAGGTATTTTGTTTGCAGGCTCCGCTTATCTGCTCTGGGGCCTGTTCCCCATTTATTTCAAAGCCTTGCACGACGTACCAGCACTGGAAATTTTACTGAACCGCATGCTGTGGTCGCTGCTATTCCTGGTCGGTGTCCTGACCTGGCGCAAGCAATGGAGCTGGGTCAGGGTAGCAGCGAAACAACCTAAACTCATCGCTGGTTTTGCCCTCAGCGCTATACTGTTATCTGCCAACTGGTTTGTATATATCTGGGCAGTCAATCACGGCCACATCGTTGATGCCAGCCTCGGTTATTTCATCACACCTCTCGTCAATATCCTCATCGGTTCCGTCTTGTTGCGTGAAAAACTGCGTCCTGGCCAGTGGTTGTCGGTGGCACTGGCTGCTGTGGGTGTAGCATGGCTAACCGTACAGACAGGTCATTTGCCTTGGATAGGCCTGGTACTGGCGACAACCTTTGGTACTTACGGCTTGCTGCGCAAGACCTCTGCACTAGGCGCGCTTGAAGGCTTGTCGCTGGAAACCGCCCTGCTCTTCCCGTTTGCTTTTGCATGGTTATGCTGGCTTACCGCACAAGGGCAAAACACTTTCATCACCAGCGGTGTCGATATCAAAATGCTGTTACTCATCAGCGGCCCGATTACCGCCATCCCCTTGCTCCTGTTTGCGGCAGGTGCCCGTCGCATACCGATGACAACACTGGGATTATTGCAATACATCTCGCCGCTGGTGCAATTGTTGCTCGGTGTGTGGCTATACCATGAGCCCTTTGATTCCAATAAACTGGCAGGTTTTATCGCTATCTGGGCAGCTTTGGTCGTGTATTCGGCTGAGGGTTTATGGCGTAATTTCAGAACTGTCAAAATCGAAGCAAAACAAGGCACTTAGGCATCGAAGCATACCAAAAAGCCACTCCCGTGGTTTCGTGTTAAACTGCCGCCTACGCTAGGGGTCCTGGGAATAATAGTTTCCGGGTGAGAGAGTCCCTTCTACCTGATCTGGATAATGCCAGCGAAGGGAAGCGCAAAGTCCCGGCTGTTCTTGCTTCTTTGTTTGCTCCCGCGCTGTCACCCACAACGCACCAAGAGCAAACCATGTCAACTTACACTGTATTACGTCCTCGCTTATTACGTCCCACTGCCATTGCCTTTTCCATTGGCCAGGCTTGCTTGTTGCTATCTTCTGCCCATGCCCAAAGCACACCTGGCAATGATAAATCGCTGCCTGAAGTGACTATCACTGGCAGCAAAGGCACTGAAACCAAGGTAGAGCGTAGCAAGGTCACTGGTTTTATTGATGCAGCGTTGCTGGATACGCCCAATTCAGTGAATGCCTTCAGCACGACACAGATGCAAGACTTGCGGATACGTCAGACTACCGATGCGATGAAGTTTGATTCCAGCGTCAATGATGCTTATAACGCCATCGGTTATGCCGAACAATTTTCGATACGCGGCTTTACCCTGGATAATTCCAGCAGCTATCGCAAGGATGGTTTTGCCATACCAGGTGATGCCTCCATCCCGCTGGAAAACAAGGAACGTATAGAAATCCTCAAAGGCATTGCAGGCTTCCAGGCTGGTTTCGGCACACCGGGCGGCATCATTAATTATGTAACCAAGCGCCCTGCCAGTTATGCCATCCGTTCCGCTACATTTGAAATCAGTGAGCGCGGTACTGTGTACGGTGCCGCCGATATCAGTGACAATTCCAGCGACAAGCAGTTTGGCTTCCGCATCAATGCAGCGGGTGAACGTCTGCGCTCTTATGTCAAAGGTGCAGATGGCAACCGCCAGTTCGTTTCTGCTGCATTTGACTGGCACATCACACCGCAAGCCCTTTTGCAAATCGATGCTGACTACCAGCATAAATCGCAATTGTCAGTTCCCGGCTTTCAATTATTCAATGGCACAGATTTGCCACGCGGCGTTCCTGCTGACCTGATGCTGAATGCCCAGCCATGGGCAAAACCAGTAGACACTCGCAACAGCAATCTGGGGCTGCGTTTTGAATACCAGATCAATGCTGACTGGCGCGCCAGTGTCTCTGCCAACAAGCATGAATTCAAACGTGATGACTACACCGCCTTCCCTTATGGCTGTGGTGCCGCCAATCTGTATCCAGGCTATTGCGCGAATGGCGACTATGATGTGTATGACTATCAAAGCGTGAATGAATCCAAATCACTGTGGGGTACGCAAGCCCTGCTGAATGGCAAATTCAATGCGGGTGGCATGCAGCATGAGTTGGCTGTGGGACTCAGCAATTCACAACGCAAGGATTATTTTGGTGACTATGTGTATGACTATGCGGGCAGCAGCAATTTGTTCCGTCCCATCAGCGTAACGCCATCGGCAAATAAAACTGGCCCGATTTTGCTGCGCCGTACCGACAAGGAATGGTCTGCATTTGTACAAGATATTATCAGTCTGCGAGATAACCTGAAACTGCATCTGGGTCTGCGTCATTTAAATATTTCCCGCACGCAGTTTGATAATCCTGGCTATGACCAGAACAAGTTCCTGTCTACCGCAGCGCTGGTATTCAAACCGACGCAGCAAGTGTCTGTCTACGGCAGTTTTGCGCAAGGCCTGGAACATGGCGGCATCGCCCCTTTTGGTACCAGCAATGAAAATAAAATGCTGAACCCGGGCAAATCCACGCAAATTGAATTTGGCGTGAAGGCAGATGTGCAGCGCGACCTGAGCCTGTCTGCCGCCATCTTCCGCATCAAGAAACCACTGGAATATACCAATAGCAGTAATACCTATGTCAGCAATGGTGAAGCCTTGCATACGGGACTGGAACTCTCAGCACAAGGCAAGCTGACGTCACAACTGAATCTGGGTGCCAGCGTTACTGCTCTCGATGCCAAGCAACAAAACACCGGCATCAGCAGCCTGGACGACAAGCGTGTCATGAATGTGCCACGCTTCAAATCCACTATCTATACTGATTATGCCGTAGCTGAAATCAAGGGTTTGAATGTGAATGCAAGCTGGCAATATGCCAGCAGCAAGGCATTCAGCCCGGACAATAGCGTGACTGTGCCCGGCTATCATGTAGTGAATCTGGGTGCGCGCTACGCCACACAGATCGGCAGTACTGCAACTACCTTGCGCTTCAATATCGACAATGCCCTGGACAAGTTTTACTGGCGTGATGTGACGCAATCACTGGGTGGTTATTTATTCCCTGGTGCGCCGCGTACTTATAAACTGTCGGCGCAATTTGATTTCTGATGGATTCTCTTATAAAAAAGACAGGTTCAAACCTGTCTTTTTTATTTCCATTGTCTGCGCGTCTTGAATATTGCCTGAACTATGGGTACAGCAGCACTGCTATCTTGCGACGAGCTGCTCTGGTTTTCTGTTATCGCATTTTACCAATTTGCACTTAAGAGCCCGAATCCGGCGAGAATATCCCAAGCTGCATGCTCAATAATACCTGCACGGATATTGCCACGCCATTTGGCGAGTATTCCCAGGAACAGACCATGCAACACAATGGCTATTACTGAGCTAAGACCTTCATATGCATGTCCAATACCGAATAGGATGGCCTGTAGCAAGATGGCAATACCGACATTTCCCGTCATTAAAGCAAGCTGACGCTGGAGATAACCCCGAAACACGATCTCTTCACATATACCGGCACTGATGGATAAACATATCCAGGCAGTGATTCCGAACAAGCCAGTCGGCCTGGAAGAAAGTATAGGATTACTGGATTGCGAAACCTGATCAGGCAAGAGATGATGCACACTAGATGAACATGCATAAATCAGCACAAGCGCCAGTACGGCATAGGCACAATCACTGATCAATTTATTCGGCGTGAAGGACTTGAATTCAAAAAATTCCAGCACTGAACGGCCATAGCCCTGCATGCCCTTATAAATGAAAAATGCCCAGTACCAGAGTATCGCAATCATGATCAAATTCGTCTTGAGCATTTGAGATGGATCAGGCGTCTGGCTAACAGCAGGTTTGTTTGAAACATTCAACACCCCAGCCACCAGCAAAATCATGACGATGCCAAACAAAGTCAAGGTATGCCTTGGTGATGCCAATAATTTCTTTGGATTTTCTATCGTTCCGGTCGCACTTGCTGAATTGTTATAGAGTTGGTTCATGCTGGGCATATCCTTATATTTGTTGAATATCAAGTGTGATAAAACATCAGAAAATTTTATCGATGTGATGCAAACCTGATGAAGAAAGGCAATGTGCTCTTGTCATTTCGCCTCGCCTCTATCCTCAGTTTTTTACTTCCACAAAACACGGGATGCATGATCCTTATGCTTTGAATTTTTCATTGCCTTGACTTAACAGCCTAACGAAGAATTTCAATGCGGCCGTCGTGCGATCCAGATCACCCGTACTCATATATTCCAGCACCAGGCCATCGATCACGGCACCGCATAGAGTCGCGATGGTACGGCGGTCGGCTGACTCAGGTATTCCATGCTCAAGCACCTCCAGCCAGCTAGAACTCGTGTCGGATAAAAATTGTGCATAGACTGCGGGATTTTGCAGTGCCAGCACTTGAACCTCAAACAACAAGCGCACATAGCGAATATTTTCGCTATCGGTAATCCAGTTCCAGAACGACTCCATACTCGCTTCGCCCCGGGTCGCATGCATCATTCTGATCACTGATTGCTGGACACGGAAGCGCACTTCCTCCATCACGACAGTGATCAGCTTTTCCTTGGATTCGAAGTGGTAGATTAATAATCGCGCACTGGTTCCGATTTTTTCTGCCAGTGGCCGCAACGATAACTCGGCCAGTCCATGGGCCAGAAAATAGTCAAGCGCGTTATCGCGCAATTCATCTCGTCTGTTCATGAAACGAATGTTACATGAAACAGTCGTTACATACAAATTAAATTGATACTCATAGGCATTTATGCCACATTTAAAAAGAGAACTTTGTGTTTCTCGGTGTGACGTAAGCTCACAGTAACTGCTTTTGATTGGGGTGTGCCATACGCGTATAAAGTGTCACCACCATTCGATTTCTGATGCAACATGCCTGCTCAAAAAGCGACGCCCGTTTATCTGGGATCGCTTTTTTATGGCCCGTAGTACTGGCATTCGATACCTTACAGACAATGCGTGGCAAAAGGTCCAGACTATGTCATTCTTAAAGCTCTCATCCAAGTTAATCCACGGGTAATGACATGATGAACACCCTCAAGCATATTTTTTTGATCGCAGGCATCCTGCTCACCAGCTTTGCAAGTGCGGAAGAAGCATTAAAATGCCGGGCTAATTTTCCCGATTTTGGGAATGGCAAGCGCCAGTTTGAAATACAGATAGACAAGCTGGCAGATGGCAAGCTCGCAGGAAAAATTGACGCCAAGCCCGCCAATCAGGATATCAAGATGAAAGAGTACTTGATATCCCCTGCACTGGACTATGAGACAGATCCATATTCAGCCGCATTTAGTAAACTCAATGAAGCAGAAGTAGCCCTCATTCACATCCATAAATTGCAGCAAGATCCGTATGCGGGAGAAAAACCGCTGGTTTCATTCTCTTTAAAAGAAGTGAGCAAGATTCACTATTACGATATGGTGGGCGGAGCGGGCAGTAAAGCCAACAAATTTGGCGGCACCATAATTTTCGAAGCCTATAACAAGTCAGCAAAACGCCTGGGTCGCGTATTCAGGTCCATCATGATCGCTGATTGCATTTGATGGAATCACCCTTACCCCGCACGATCGCGAGGGCAAGGATAGCTGAGCAAAACGCAAGGGAAGTTATACATTTGCCCGGACCAAAAAATCCACCCCTATCTCACGCCAGGCTTCAATTTCTTTTTGCAACCAGTAAGCCACTGTTGGATGGACACTGACCCAGTCGCGTTTCATTTCCAGTTCAACCCGACCCTTCATTTTCAGGCGCACATCTTCAAAGTCAATTTCTGCGCGTGAATGCATGAGCATCACGGCCAGGCGCAGGGCCAGCACTGCCTTGGCAAAATCCTGGTCAGCCAGGCCATCACCCACTTTGCGCAAATTCCCTTTTTGGCTGAGGATGAGCTTGCTCATCACTCTTTGCTCGCGCGTAGTAAAGCCCGCCATGTCGGCGTTCTCTATCATGTAAGCGCCATGCTTGTGATAGCCAGTATGTGAAATCACCATGCCAACCTCATGCAAGATCGCGCTCCATTGCAATAAGCGCACATAGGTATCCCCGGCAGGTTTCAATTGCAGATATAGCGACTTCACCATATCTGCCACGCGGTTAGCGCGTGACATATCGGTACGGAATAAGTTGGCAAAGGATTCGACGGCAACTTCACGGCGGTCACGCCTGGTTGCACGTAAATACAAATCCCACATCACACCCATGCGCAATCCAGCTTCTATTGGCAGCAAGACAGTGATATTGAATTCCATCATCAGACCGATGAGTATGGCGAGTCCACCAACCACCATCGCGACACGCTCAGGTTTGATACCGCTGAGTTCCAGTTGATCTAACTGTCCGCATTGCACGCAGTATTGTTTGAGCGCATTCAGGCTCTTCAGGGTCAAGGTGCCATCACCCAGGCCACCTTTGCTGATGGCGTCAGAAATCGCCCGCATTGTGCCAGAGGAGCCATAAGCCTTGCGCCAGTGCTGTGGCTGATAAGGTGGTGCAGCATCTTCAAACATGGAGCGTGCTGACAATATGGCCGCTTCAAATGCGGCATCCGTCAAACGTCCATCCGGGAAGAAACTGGCACTGTGCTTGACAGTGCCAATGCTAAAGGATTCCACCCTGAGGATTTCGTGGCCATTTCCAAGTATCACCTCAGTCGAACCACCACCGATATCAAGCACCAGGCGGCGCTCACCAGGTACGGCCACCGCATTCGATACACCTATATAAATCAGGCGGCCTTCTTCTTCACCAGAAATCACTTCGATAGGACAACCTATGGCAGCCTCAGCCAGCGGTAATAATTGCGCAGCATTTTTTGCGATGCGTATGGTATTGGTGGCGACTACACGCAGACTTTCTACCGGGTAGGCATTCAGAATTTCACGAAAGCGCGCCAGACAGCTAATCGCTTTTTGCATGGCCTCTGGCGTCAGGTTGCCATTTTTATCCAGGCCCGCAGCCAGGCGTATAGGGTCGCGCGCGCTTTTGATGACTTTGATGACATCACCTTCATGCCGCGCAATGTGCATGCGAAAACTGTTGGAACCCAGATCAACGGCGGCCAGCATGCTTTTTATCCTTTACTGAGTACGGGTGCAACAATCAAAAAATGCGTAGAAAAACCAGATGAATTACAGAATAAGCATAAATGATATTAATCATTTTTTATGACCTTACAGTGACCTTGATAAGCCGCGGTGGTCTGTGCGCCACAAAATGCTCAAGGCTGCACAAAAAATCTTCTCTGCATGGCTTCCAGGCCCGTCGTTTTTAATACTTCGGCCAGTCGCTCCGCAGGTCGCTTGGCTGGCAGGCCTTTGTATTCAGCCACGATCAACTCGTTTTTCATCGAATGCTCCCATCCTACCAGTTCTGTGACTCTGACCTGATATCCATGCGCCTCCAATTGCAGGCAACGCAGCACATTCGTGATCTGGCTACCAAATTCACGCGTATGGATGGGGTGACGCCACATTTCCGATAAGGGATTATTCTTTACTGCATCGCCCTTGGATTTGCGCAACTCTGCCGCCACTTCAGCCTGGCAGCAAGGCACCAGCACCATGAATTGGGCTTTTTTCTTGAGAGCGAACTGTATCGCATCATCGGTGGCTGTATCACAGGCATGCAAGGCGGTGACGATGTCTATTTTTTCTGGCAAGGCAGATGAAGTAATTGAATCAGCAACAGACAAATTCAAAAAAGACATGCCTGGAAAATCCAGGCGTTGCGCCAGCTCGGTTGAACGCTGCACCAGTTCATCCCGTGTTTCTATGCCATAAATCCTGGCCTTGCTTTGCGCCTGTTCTGACTTGAAGAACAAGTCATACAAGATGAAGCCCAGATAAGACTTGCCCGCACCATGATCCACCAGACTGATATCCGCATGGTCCTGCTGCAATTTCTGCAATAGCGGCTCTATGAATTGGTAAAGATGATAAACCTGTTTGAGCTTGCGGCGACTATCCTGGTTCATCTTGCCATCACGCGTCAGGATGTGCAGCTCTTTGAGCAACTCCAGCGACTGACCAGGGCGTATTTCGTGCTTTTCCTGCGCCTCAGGCGCGACTTGCTTGCTTGCACTGCCAGATTTCTTTTTCATGATAATAAGCTTACTGAAGGTGACAAGGGCATGATAGTTCCCTAATCAATAATATGACAGAAGACCAAAGCGAAATGTGTCCTTATCCTGCCGCTATATTTTATGGGAAATATGCCATCAGCCGTGACGCAAAAGCAAAAAAGGACTCAGGTATGACACCTGAGTCCTTTGTTTTGGTAGGCCGTGCGGGATTCGAACCTGCGACCAACGGATTAAAAGTCCGCTGCTCTACCAGCTGAGCTAACGACCCAAAACTGCTACATACTGCTAAAAAAATTTAAAGACTTAGTAGTGCGACCTAAGTCTTTGGTATTCGTGGTAGGCCGTGCGGGATTCGAACCTGCGACCAACGGATTAAAAGTCCGCTGCTCTACCAGCTGAGCTAACGACCCGAAGACCAAAATTATAGTGTGTTTCGGGCACCCTGTCAACGCTGACTAAGGAATAAGAAACTATAGTCCAATCGGGCTGGCCTTGTTTTATCGCCTTGTCATAGGAAAGCAAGGTCCTCAAGAGCAGTATAGCGCCGTCGTCATTATGCAACGGCGCTATGAAACCTGGCTTACTTCAATGCAGCCAAACGGCTCTTGGCTGCCTGGGCAGCTTCAGTATCCGGGTATTTAGCCAGCACGCTTTCCAGTACTTTTTTGGCAGCAGGTTTTTCTTTGAGTTCGATATGGCAAGAGGCGATATTCAACAAAGCATCTGGTGCCTTGGGATGATCAGGATAATTCTTTACCACTTGCTGCATGTTCAAAATAGTATTGCGAAAATCACGCTGGGCAAAGTAAGAGAAGCCCAGCCAGTATTGTGCAGATCCGGCAAAAGCCGATTGCGGATAGTTCGTCAGGAAATTGGTGAAAGCCGGTGCTGCCGCCTTATAGTCGCCTGCCTTGAACAGGGCCATGGCAGCATCGAAAGTACGCTGCTCATTGACGTCTACCGTCGCTTCTTGTCCATCTATGGTCATGCGCTTGGGTTCCATCTTGCGCACGCGGTTATCGAGGTCGACATAAAAGTCTTGCTGACGTTTTTGGGTATTTGCAAGGTCATTCGATAAGACTTCTATCTGACCGCGCAATTTGGAAATCTCTGCGCGCAGCGCTTCATTTTCATTTGCCAGTTCCAGCGCCGTGCCCTTGTCTGCCTTGGTCTCCAGTTTGGAATCAAGCTTGACATTGACTGCATCCACTTTTGCCCGCAAATCGAGTATGGCTTTGCGCGCTTCATCGTCGTCAAAAATACCGGCGGATGCCATGGAGGGCAAAAAGGCGCAAGACAGCGCGGCAGCTAGAATGGTAGTGCGTATGGAATTGAGTTTCATGGCAATCTGAAAAAATGGATACGCACTGCACCTTCAACTAAAAGATGCAGCGCCAAATGCAAAGAAAGCCTCAACCGAGGCTTTCAAACACGAGATTACTTGTACAGAATATCGGAACGACGATTTTCTGCCCAGGAAGCTTCATCGCTACCTGTTGCCTTTGGTTTTTCCTTGCCCAAAGAAACTGCTTCGATTTGCGCATCAGACACACCCAGCAGTGTCAGGGATTTGCGTACTGCTTCTGCACGCTTTTGACCCAAGGCCAGATTGTATTCACGGCCACCGCGTTCATCCGTATTACCCTGGATCAGGATATTGCGGTTTTTGTTTGTACCCAGGAACTTGGCATGCGCGTCGATTACTGGTTTGAATTCTTCTTTTACAGCATAGCTGTCATAGTCAAAATACACGCTACGTTTGGCCAATGCACCTTGTGTCAACGGATCGACAGTTGCAGTAACTTGTTTCACTGCATTTGTGTCAGTGTTGGTCGTTGCTGTCGTGTTCGTAGATTTTTCTTCGACTTTTTTGTCTTCCAGTGGGACTTTGGAAGCGCAAGCTGTCATCAGAACAACACTGGAAATCAAGATTGCCAGGGTTTTGGATTGGGATGTAGTACGCATTTTCTCTCCTGATTTAAAATAGATAAGCAATTAGTCAATACCGCTTATTTCATGAAAGGACCCCAGCTGGGCTCCCGAATATCTCCGGCCTGGACCGTCAATTTCTGTTTCACCTTGCCATCAATAGACACTACTGCGAGCGCACCACGACGGCCAGACTCGGTTGCGTACATGATGTAACGTCCATTTGGTGAAAAACTCGGTGACTCGTCCTTGGTCGTATCAGACAGTCTTAATTCCTGGCCGCTGGCCAAGTCCAGTGCATATAACTGGAACTTGCCATCACGACGTGAAATATAAGCCAAAGTCTTGCCGTCAGGGGATATTCTTGGGGTGATATTATACGTGCCATTAAAAGTGACACGTTTAGGCTCACCGCCGCCAACACTAATTTTATAAATTTGCGGACCGCCGCTACGGTCGCTCAGGAAGTAAATCGACTGGCCATCTGCAGAAAATTGTGGCTCAGTATCAATCGAAGAGCTGGTGGTCAATTTTTGCAAATTACCGCCATTGGCACTCACCGTAAAAATCTGGGTCTGACCATCACGTGACAATGCCACTGCCAGCTTGCTACCGTCAGGCGACCATGCCGGGGCCGAATTATTACCCTTGAAATTGGCAACTTCAGTTCTTTCACCCGTGATCAGGTTTTGCACCAGAATCACAGGCTTGCGCTTTTCAAAGGACACATAGGCGACCTTGGTGCCATCTGGTGACCAGGAGGGGGAAATGATGGGCTCAGAAGAACGCAAGGCGATTTTAGTACCTTCACCATCGGCATCCGCCACTTCCAGGCGATATTCAGAACCGGCCTTGGTCACATAGGCGATGCGGGTAGAAAAAATGCCGCGCACGCCCGTCAGTTTTTCATAGATATCGTCCGCAATCCTGTGTGCGGTCAGGCGTACATTGGCTGGTGGCGCAGTCACGGAGAAACCGGACAAGGTACTGGATTTAACAGTGTCTAGCAGTTTATAACGCACATCAAAGCGGCCATCGGCCAGACTTTGCACACTACCGACAACCAGTGCATCTGCGCCCTTGGCTTTCCAGTCGCCAAAATTGACGACTGCATTTTCGTTCAGGACGATATTGGCATCAATAATTTTGAAATAACCACTACGGGTCAGATCATCCCTGATGATGCTGGTTACTTGCTGAGGGGTAAGTGCCTCATCTGTGAATCCTGCAATAGCGATCGGTATCTGGTTAGAACCTGGGCCTGACACTTGCACCGTAATCTGGGCACCAGCCGGAGCAAGGCTAGATAAATTAGCAACAGCAGCGATGACTGCAGTCACGGCAATTTTTTTCAACATGGACATCATTGGAGTTTATTCTTCCTTCATACGATAAACCAGCGTCAGGCTGGATGGAACTTGACCTGTCTTGTCACGCGGAAAAGGAGCAGACTTATCTATTCCCACTGCGACGGCTTCATCAAAACTGGGAATCCCTGAGGATTTAACTTTGCGTATTGCACCACGGAGTGATCCATCTGGCAATAGGTTAATGCTATATTCCACTGTAGGATTACCAGCCGTACTGTCCATTCCACCGTAATTGGTGTTGGATCTGACCTTGGCGGCAATTTTTGCGATATAGCTTGGGTCACCACGGTTGTTCCCGGTGGATTTTTCACTGGTTCCAGAACCACCGCTACCTGTAGTTGCTGCCTGTTTGGTGACACGAGCCAGTTCATCTTTAAACAGCTTGTCGGTCTTTTCTTTTTCCTTGACCAGCAATTTCTTTTTCTCAGCCACTTCCTGAGCCAGTTTTTCTTCCTTGCGTTTTTGCTCGGCAAGTTTTTCTTGCTGTTCTTCTTTGCGTTTCTTCTCAGCCAGCTCGCGCTGATGCTCTTCTTCTTTTTTCTTTTCCAGCAATTTACGCTTTTTTTCCTGTGCCAGGGCGATTTCAGGGTCTTCCTGACGCACTTCTTCCTTGACCGGTGCAGGCTCTTTAGGTTTTTCTTCTATGATGGGTTCAGGGACGGGGACAGGTTTAGGGGCGGCTTCGCGGGTGGTCATGTCCCAGGCCTCGGCCTCGATGACGGGGCTTTCTTTATTTTGCCAGCTTACGCCTATCCACAAAAAACTTAGCAAAACAATATGCACGACAGCAGCCAGTGCAATGGCTCGCAATTTTCCTGTCTGCTGCTGATGAAAATCCGGATGAGCTTGATTAGAAACCTGATTCATAGTCCTTAAGACTTTATTTGCCCGACTTGGTTCCGGAAGTGTTGACCATGTCAGTGACAAAAAATGCGCATTAAAGTTGTAACAGCTGAAATTATAAACCGCAACTGGCTTTTTCTCCCAAAGTTCGTCACACAGTACGAAGTCTGACATTTATATTAACGCATAACAAAAAGCCAATCCGTGTAAAATTTGTAAGCGATTTGCGTATATGCTGGAGATGATGGTCTAAATGTAGCTTCATTCCATCCTTCCATTCAGGTGCCAATGATGTCAAAAACTCATTCCGCACTTACTCATCTCACAGAGCGAAGGAAAATCATGTCACATTTACCAACCCCAGGTGCTGTCATCTACGCCAAGGACTTGAGCAAACTCAGCTGTTTCTATGAGCAGGTCTTGCAGCTGACCGCGACTCATGCTGATGACGACTACACTATTCTTGAGTTGCCACATTTTCATTTAGTCATCCATGCCATACCTGCACAGATTGCAAGTACTTTTGAGATTTCGACTCCGCCTCACCGTCGGGCAGACTCCGCCATCAAATTAATGCTGCCAGTTGCCAGCATCAGCAAAGCCAGGGATGCCGCAGTTAGCCTTGGCGGGCAAATAGATGGGGCAAATTATGAATGGGAATTCCAGCATTACCGTATCTGCGATGGACATGACCCTGAAGGTAATGTCATCCAAATCAGGGAATTTTTACCCAGATAAGTGCAATAGCAAGCCTGAATCTGATGTGTTTTGAAACTTTCAGTTCCGCTATCTGTCCATTCTATCTTTAACAGATGAAAGCATAGGATGATGGATAAAGCAGACAAGCTCAGCAAGATCACTATTTCTTTACACTGGATCACAGCGGTCGTCATCATGGGTTTATGTGCGGCGGGCTTATATATGACGCGCGCTGAGGCCTGGGCTTTATATCCGCTGCATAAATCCATAGGCGTGCTGGTCTTTTTTATTGCTATATTGCGCGTCATCTGGCGCATCAGGAATGGCTGGCCTGCAGCAGCGGCAGATTATTCCCACATTGAGCGACAAATGGCAAAAGTCATCAAGTGGGTATTAATCATCGCTACGCTAGCCTTGCCCATCACCGGCATGCTGTTTTCAGGTGCCAGTGGTCATGGCTTTGGCATATTTGGTCTGGTCATCGTACCAAGCCATCATATGCCCGACAATCCCGCCCAAGTATTAGCCTATAGCGAATTCTGGGCAGAGACCGGTGCAAGCTTGCACCAGGCAGCTGCTTACGTCCTGATTGCCGGCATTTTTTTGCATTTGGCAGGAGCATTCAAACACCACTTCATAGACAAAGATGCCACCTTAAAGCGCATGTTGGGCAAGTAATTTATCATACTGACGATGTATCCATGACATTGAAAAATTGCTACACGCATCTTCTTTGAGCGCCAACAATTCATTTTAAGAAAGCCGCAAGCATGCACAATTCCACTTCTACGCTAAGACAGCAACTGACAGGGATGAGCTGGTTTGGCTTGCTAAAAATACTGATGATGGTTTTCATTGCCAGTCTCTTGCTGACTATAGCATTGCCATCATATGCAGCGCTGTTAAAGGAAGTGACAACGATTAGCTTGTTGCTCGTGATTGTCTTGAAAGACTTACTGGAAGCACCCACAGCGATACGCAGGGCAAAGGCCAGCAGGCAGCATGGCGGGAATTGGCTGCAATTTCTCGCCGCGCTTCTACCACCAGAATTTCCGGCGGTATTACGCTTGGAACGCACAATGTGGGCAGGATGCTGGCAATGGCTGACAAGAAAAACACCTGCGGCACCTGTTCCAGGGAGGGTCTTTGGTTTTTGGGACAAGGGTAGCTACAGCACTATCTTCATTGTCATCCTGCTTGCTCTCGCCACTGAAGTACCCTTCTCTGCACTGATGGTCAGTTTGATGGCACCTGATGCGCATACTCGCATGCTCGTACATGGCATCATGCTAATGCTGACTATGTATTCCATGGTCTGGTTACTGGGTGACCGCTACTGGGTCAGGCACAGCTGCCATGTGTTAACCGAAGATGCCTTGCAACTTCAACTTGGCAGCAGAAGCTCAGGTGTGATTTCTTATGCGGCCATTTGTAGCTGTGAGAGATTTGTTGTCGATGATAAGCAACCGTCATGGAAAAAATTTGATTACCCAGAGAATTCCATCGTCATTACACCCTTTGACAAACCTAATCTGGTCATCAGTCTGCATGCAAATGCGCAGGTGCAGATAAGTCATTTTCAATTACAAAAAACTGATGTGCAGCAGATTTATCTCTACGTTGATGAACCAGGGCAGTTAACAATGGCGCTGCAAGCTTATCTGGCAACTCAAGAAATAGCTGTACAGTAAATTAGTATGAGAAAAAAGTGATGCAATTTAAAAGCCTGATAGAAACTGATATCAATGCATTGCTGGAGATGCTCTTAGCCTTGGGGCATAGCGATGGCGTCGCTGAAATCCGCACAGACGCAGCAGCTCTGCAACTGGCATTATTTGGTAAAAACCCTGCTGTCACCGCCAAGTTTGTGGTGGTGAATGAAGCCATTGCCGGTTTTGTCATTTACTCCTGGAAATGGGGCAGCTTCACAGGTGTGCGTGACATGTATATGCAAGCCATCTATATACGCCCTGAATTTCGCCGTCAGGGTCTGGGACTCAACATCATGCAACACCTGGCCAGTATCGCTGTCGATGAAGGCTGCTCCAGGATAGAATGGCTGACAGTCAAGGACAAACAAATGAGCAAAGAGTTTTATGACTCCATCGGCGCAGTGGAGGCTAGCCACATGATGGTACGCCGCGTACAGGGCGAGGCTTTGCGTAAGCTGGCCAGCTCATCCATGCCTTGACATTGCAGGTATCAATAAACGAATCAGACGAGTTGAATGAGTCTGGAAAGCCAGTACTGTAGTGGTCGTACATCAACGTCTGCGTTTCACTTTGAGCTACTGAAAAACTAAAGCCTTAGCTCGTTTTATGACGAGTAAGGCTTTTCATTTCTACAGACTCATGACACCAGCATCAAGTCAGGCGCTTCAAACGTCTCAAGTACTGACCCGGCGTACCCACATTCAGATAATCCTTGCCATCAAATACAAAGCTGCGTTTTTGTACTGTGCCTGCATAGGCACGCATGACATCGGCAAATACATTCATGACTATGGTGCCACCCAGATGCGGGTGATTTGTATCCATCTCCACCGTATAGGTCCCAAAATAGGCATACGGGCTGGCAGTGGCAAAGCTGTCTATCAGCAGCGAATGCGGCACTTCCCAAGGCTTTTGCGGTGTCAGCCAGGATGATTGTGGTTGGCCACTGAAAGGGTCGGCCGGTATCGCCAGTGGCGGATTTTGCGAGATCATCAGGCTGAAATGGCCGCTCTTGTCATACACCCAGTAACCTGCCGACGGATTACCCCAAGGGTAGGTCTTCTTGGTCGGGTCGCTGGGATCATCCCCGATGTCCCAGGCTTCGACCATTTCCCAGCTACCGATAAGGGTTTGTGCATTGAGGCTCATGTGAAACTCCTTCTCTAACTTTTAGTGGCGGGACTTACGCAAAATTGTCCCAGCAAGGCACAGCGACGAAGACAGTACTTTAGTACGGCTAGAAGCTGTAACGCAGCTGGGGCAGTTTTGCGCAAGTCCTAGCAGACAAATTATTTTGGGAAACCGTCATTGATCCAGGCCTGGAACATGGCGACCTGTTCTTTGGTAAAGGGCGGGTAAGGCGGTGGTGGCATCCCCCCCTGTAACTGGTTCAACACCATGCTGGCATTGAGTCTGACATCATCATATTTGGTCAGGTCCAGCCGCCACATCATTGAGGCACGAAACTGATTGAACAGCGGTGCGATATCTTTTTCAAACGAAACCTGGCTCATGATGTCAGCTCCATATTATCAACAGGAATTTTCCAGACACAGCCGCTACCGGCACGTGCACGTATATCTTTTTTTGCAGTGAACTCAAAATCACCAAAGTCCACTACATACATGAAAGCGCCATCTGGCGAGAAGGCGACATCAATAGGCCTATGCCAGGGCACGGCTGCCAAAGCTGGCAAGGCATGCTTGCTCCAGTCGCTGGTATCAACCCGGATAAGATTGCGCCCTACCCTTGGCCCGGGTGGCCCGGTCATGGGACGTTCATCACCAAATTGCGCGACGATGAGATCACCAGCATGGCGTAATCCAACGGGTATCTGCGCCATCTTCACTGCGCAGGCGTTGACATCAAACGCCAGCAAAGGCTCTTCAGGTACTGGCAATTCTGCATGATTGCTCAACACAAACGCTTGCCCCTCGCCTAGTGGGTTGCGATAAACAGGCGCATTGATAGGTAAGCCGCCGAGATAGTCCGGCCAGCCATACCAGGCCCCAGGTTTTACCTCAAACAGAAAATCAGGGCAATTCCAAACTGGTCGCACACCACGCACGTCGGTACCCTGCTCAGTTGCGATCAATCTGCCATCCGGCAAAAACAATAAGCCAAAGGCATTGCGTATGCCCCAGGCCACCAGTTCCAGATCTGTACCATCCAGATTACAACGCATGATGCTGGCGGTGCATGGTGTCTGGCCTTTCAATCGCGTCCCGCCTGCATGCACTTGACCAAAGCGGGCAAAGGCGCTGGTAGAAATTTGCCGGCCTTCAGGGTCGGTGACTGTCGCAACGTGGTCGCTAAGCTCAATGGCATAGCCGGGTATATCTGGCGCATGCCTGGTCTCGCGCAACCAGGCCAGATCGTGAGAATCCGTGCCTATGATGCCGCTATTGGTCATGGCACCCTGTCCGAAATACATTTTATTGTCTGGCCCTACTGCCACCATATTGGTGTGGTAATTGCCAAAGCCGGGCAAGTCATCCAGCAGCACTGTCCATGCGCGAGTGTGCAGATCAAGACGACTGATGCGGCCAGGGTAACCACCTTCGGAGATGATAAGGCTGTTGTCATGCCAGACCAGGCCATTGACTGGTTGGCGCAAATTATTCAATAACTCCAGGACACTGCCGTCTTGATTGACGCTGAGGACTCGTCCACCCTTGGCAGCGCCATCAAATGGCAAACCCGTTTCAGCAATATATACCTGCCCCGCAGGAGAAACTGCCACGCTGCTGGGAAAATTAAGATTGCGCACATAGGCATGCATGGCCGCGCGTTCGCTTTGGTCTTTTGGCATTGAGAAGTGCCCGTCCGTCAGTCGTTATACATCATGCGCACGGCCAAAAAGCACATATAGGCACCTGCCAGTAATTCCACGCGTTTGGGCAGAAAATTACGTATCCAGTTGGCGAAGTACAGGCCAAAGCAAGCCATGCCCGCACTGATGACACCGATGATGATGGCCGATGTCAGCACAGGTGCACTGGAAAAGCTGACGCCAGCACCAGCGATAACGTTATCAAGACTCAATGCCAGAGGCAAGCCCAGCAAAAAACCTGGGTGATTGACGAATTGCGGCAAGCCTTTGGCTTCACTCCGGTAAGCCAAGCACAAGATAACGACACCACAAGCCAGCATGGCAAATGGCGCAATATTGGATGCAAGCGGCCCCAGCATGGCGATCAGGCCGCGTCCGAGAAACAGTCCCAGAATGGCTGCACCCAGCTCGCAGGCGCAAAAAGCCATCGCCAGCATATGCATGCGTTTGCGCTGCATGGGTAAAAGCCCAAGAGAGGTGCTGGCCTGTAAATTGTCCAGCCCGGCAACGATACCAAATAAAATGACTTCAAGCATGTTGATCCTCCTTATCCTTCAAACCATAGATGCGCAATACTCCGCCCTGTTTACCAAATACCAGTGCGCCAGCCACCATATAATTACCTGCCACCGCTGGGCCCAGGCAATACCCGTAACCACCATTCATGCCGCCGGTCTGATCACCCAGATCATCATGCCAGAGCATTTTCCCGCTATAGGCATCAAAGGCATACACAGCTACTTTGGAGGTGGAAAAGAACACCAGGTCATTGACGACTACGGGTGAGCTTAAACCTGATTCACCGGGTGTGCGGTACATGGGTGGTTGTGACTCTATATACAGGCGCGGATCACTGTCATCCATGGCCCAGGCATCTTCCAGGGTTTCCCAATCCAGTGCACGCATGAAAGGTGTAGTGCGGTAATCAATGCCAGCTTCTACATTGTGATAATTATTGCCGCCTACGCCCATGTACAGACGCCCCAGCTTTGTATGAACTGCCGCTGTACTATAGGTGCCGGAATAGTTTTCCTGATCTTCTTCATCCGACGCCTGATTCGATACATAGGGGTCGAGCCGCGGGTCATTACCTGATACATGCGGGTCAACCGTGGGTATCTGGGTCCCATCATTGTAATAAGGCAGCAATTGCCGCCAGTTCAGCAATTCCAGCGTCGCGGCATCCAGCCTGAAGAAGCCGCCATTCTTGCAGCCAGCCGTGACGATGCGGCGGCCATTGATGGTCATCAGGGTTGGGGACCCACCGAAATCAACATCGACGTCAGTAGCGCGGTAACTGCTTTCTGCCGGTGGCTGGAAGAAGCCACGGAACTCACCAGACGATGCATCCAGCGACAAGATGCCGTTGGAAAATCCCTTGCTCGGCAAGGCACTGTCAGGTACGGGATTACCGGTCGCGCAGTACAGGCGATCCAACCGGTCGTCATATGCTATTGACGACCAGACCGAGGCACCACGTATGGCAGGATTATTTGGCCCCATGGAATACATTGCTGGCAAAGTGCCACTCACCGATTCTGGCGGTAAGACATTGGGCAAATTGGGCACGCCTTCTTCGTACTGGCAGGTACAGTATATCCATTGCACTTGGCCGGTCTGGGCATCCATGGCATAGATGAAACCAAAGCAACCTGGATTTTCACCCTCGCCCATACCAACGAAGACCAGACCATCACTATTATTACCGTCAGTAGCGGCTATCACAGGGGACGACCAACCAGCCGCAGGTACACCCGCCGTTACATCACCAAGATTCGATGTAGGCTGATTAAAATCAGGATCGGCATGGCGCAAATCCACCACCCAGTTCAAACTCAGATCAGCTACATTCAGGCAATAGAACTTGCCATTGAAAGCACTGAAATAGACTTTATTGTCCCAGATAGCCGGGGTACAACCCATGCCCATAAAGCCATGCGTATCGCCTTCTGTCGGGTCTATCGGCCATTCATAATGTGCCACTGTCATACCGCTAGACAACTCAATCTTCATGAACTTGCCACCATTCGCGCCAGGCAGCTCATGATTATTCGCCAGGCCTACATACAGATAACCATCGACGATGGCAGGCACGGACAAGACTGGGCCAGGGATGGCTATATCGTGCAGTAATTTGAATTGATCAAGTGTGTCACGGCGAATATCACTGCCCTGCACTTCACCCGTGTGCGCAGTATCGCCATGGAACATCCACCAGTTAGTTTGCGTCATTGCTGCTCTCCAGAATATCAGGCGGGAATATAATCAAATGTGGGACCAGCAGTCTGGCCGGGAACAACTTCCTGCGCCATCAGTAACTGCGCCTGCTCTCTCAGGGATTGCATGGACAGCAAAGCCAGTGCGAGATTGTCGGGTTGGCCGTTAAAGACATTGTGCAACTTGCGCAACATGTCAGAGTAAGTACTGTTAAATGTCAGATTCAAATCGACAATGCGCGGCTTGCCCGTATAGCTATGCCTGTTTGGATTACTGATGACGGGGTAAATACCGCCAGCATCAAACTCTATCCGGTGGCCTTCAAATACCCAGGCTGGCTGTCCTTCTCTTGGCACCGGATTGGCGATCAGTTTGCGGCCATGGTAAATCTCTGCGTACTTGTAGTAATGCGCCAGTTCATGTTCAGGGTCGATGGGACTGGTATCGCTGCCCTCGCCTTGTTCAACGATCATATCAATCGCCGCCAGCGCGGTTGCCTCATCATAGACACCCTTGTTTTGCAATTCCTTGAAACCCGTCACCAATTGCTTTTCAGGCGGACCGGTAAAGATATTGCCCATCTTGGATAACTCAGAAATCTCTTTTTTAATGTGTGCGTAAAACTGACCTATGGTTACTCCATCAGATGGCGGTGTATCACCATCCACGGTTTTCTCGGGCTCCTCTATCACCATGAATACATCCAGCAGCAGTTGCTTGGATAGCGCTGCGAGAGACACGATCAGGCTGTCTTCCACCGAACCTGGCAAGTTTCCTGGGTAGTGAGGAATAAAACGGGGATGATCAATTTTTGGATGCCCACCGATGGCATTGAGGACATTGCAAACCAGCGACATGTGTAACATTTCCTGCTTGACGATGGATTTGATGAGATGGGCTATTTCCAGATTCTGCGCTGTCTTGATGGAATACAAGGCATACAGATACGGCGGGATGGTGGAATGCTCAAGCTCTATAGCTGTTTGCAAGGAATGCTTGAGTAACTTCAAGCGATGATCGAAGCTATTGTCATGGCATTCAATTAATGCATGTTTGAGGCGAATCATGAATTCTCCCGATGGGTAACAGTCCACTTAGTCCACTGACGCTTGACGTCTTTCTGTATTAGAAAGAAATATTTAACAATTTTAATAGTCTATTTAACATCATCCATCATGATTGCAAAATACGCAAGTGATTATCTAAAAAACAAATACAAAATCATCTTGTTGTCTCTTTGACGTAACTCATGAATAAGAATCAAGCAGGCTGCTCATGATTTTCTTCTGCCATCCTCCACTAAAAACTCACAGCAAGTACCGGATTCCAATACTTGCTGTGCAAGCACGCAGGGCCTGCGATTTTCCATTGGCATAGTTTTTTTATATTTGCGAGACTTCGCTCCGAGCTCTCCGCCGGAGAGTAGGTGTGCGGCAAGAACGCCGCCAGGACTGTTTAGCTTCTATTGATTAAAAAGGATCACCATGAAACATATTTTTAAACTGACCGCTATCGCTTTCTCCAGCTTGATGGCAATGTCGTTTTCTGCTCATGCACAAGACAAAACGGCGCAAGAGCCTGAGTCCACTGCAGTAGTAGGTGCCGGTGTGTTCTATGCACCTGAGTACATAGGCGCAAAGAAAAATCGCTTTGGCCCAGCTATCTATGGTGAATACCAAAACAAGAACGGCTTCTTTGCCAGCACCATGCGCGGTGTGGGCTTTGGCACAAAAGTGGATGACTTTTCTCTCAGTGCAGCATTGGGTTACCGTGCAGGCCGCGAAGATTCCCGCGATTCAAAATCCTTGTTCAGTTCAGATGATTTGAAAGGCATGGGCAATATCTCCGGTTCTGCCACTGCCAATTTGCAAGCAAGCACTACATTTGGCCCAGGCATCAAAGCCAGCTTCAACGCCAATATGGCACTGTCACATAGAGAAAACGGCAATGCCTATACTTTTGGCCTGTCAGCACCGGTATTCCAGGCTGCTGCAGACAAGGTAGAAGTCGGCGGTACGTTGACTTATGGCGATGCTAAATACAACCAGACTTATTTTGGTGTAACACCTACTCAAAGCACCAACTCCGGCTACAAGGCATTTACTACCAAGGCTGGCTTCTCGCAAGCAATGGCGACAGTTGCATGGACACATGTGATAGATAAAAACTGGTCAGTACGTAGTGCTGCCGGTGTATCGCAAGTGATGGGTGATGCAGCTGACAGTCCGTTGACGAAAAAGAAAACCAGCCCGATATTGATGACTACGGTCAATTACGCTTTCTGATTTTCTTTGCATGAAGCCTGGCTTGTAAAAAAATGGGTCTTGGTGTTAGAAATTCAATTTCGAACACCAAGACCCATTTTTTAATGCATAGATGAGGATACGGAAGATTTTTTTGGTGTCACCTGTAAGGCAGTGACGACACCAACAATCAATAAAATGATCCCCAGCAAAACCATGGGTTCTGGCATGCGTTTGCTCAGTATGAAGGCATAGGCCAGCGCGGCCAGCGTTTCAAACACGATGAGCTGCCCTGCCAGGTTGGTAGGCAAGCGCTGGCTGGCCTGGTTCCAGCACATCGTGCCCAGCCATGAGGCGAACAGACCGATGATCAACATCAATGTGATGAAGTATTGTGGCCTGGGTCCAAATGGCATGGCAAAATCCTGGCCGCTCACACCCATGTATATCCATAAGCCCAGATAACCGAGTAAAGCCAGCGGTAAAGTGGCAACACCTTGTGCACTGGCCCAGACTCTGGGATTACGGTCAGAGTGGTGACGCAGCCAGTCGGCATTTCTTAATGGGTACCAAGTCCAGCAGGCAACCGCAACCAGGGCAAACAAGCCGCCTATGATATAGGTCCGGATATCTTTGTCAGAGGCTGCCTGCAATGCGCTTATTTCCACACTGTTGACGCAGGCAACGCCAGTAAAAATAATCAATAGTGAAGGCAACATGCGTCGCCAGGCGATGCTGCCATCACGCTGGGCATTGCGGTAATTGGCAGTGATGGCGATGACGACAGGCAGCGTCCCTATCAACATGGTAGGCAGCGGCGCACCAGAACGTTGAATGGCACTGGCCAGGCACAGGTAGTACAGGATATTACCGACCGCAGCCAGCTTCAGTGCCTCTATCCAGTCTGATTTGTTCAACAAACGCAATTGACGCCTGTCCATCCAGGCTATAGGCAGCGTAATCAAGCCAAATGCGAGGTAGCGGCCAAATGATTGTAAAGCAGCCGGGTATTCAGGCAAGAGCAAAGGGCCAATGAATACCAGTCCCCACATCAAACCTGCGGCCATCGCATATAAAACGCCTATACCCATACTGTTCATCCTCTGAAAAGGATCAGCTTAAAACAATACAGGAAAGTAGTCTTGTACCAGATTGCGCTTACGAGCAATCAAAACAGCAATTTATGCGCGCATTTGCTGCTGATAGCGTGCCGGTGTCACGCCATAGCGACGCACGAATGCCTTGTTCAAATGCGACTGATCTGTCAGCCCCGTTGCGGCGGCCACCTGTACCGGTGGCAAGCCTTTGCCCAACAGGCATTTGGCTTCATACAGACGCAAGGCCATCAGCATTTGCTGTGGGGTAGCGTGATACTGCGCCTTGAAGCTGCGCAAAAAATGAAAAGGACTAAGTCCGGCAACCAGCGCCAGTTGCTCAAGACTAATGCGCTCTGCAATGCTGGCGCGCATATAATCCAGCACAGCAGCAAAGCGTTGTTTAGCCATGGGCGCAGGTACTTGCGGCGCACTGGCGAAGCGTTTGAATTCGAACAGGATATCAAACAAAAGACTGTCAAAACTCAGCTTGTCCGGCGCTTGCCAGATTTGCTCCAGCATGACACCCAGCTTGCGCGCGCTGACGGCATCGTGGGCGACCGCATCCTTGAACCACCAGCCTTGCTCGCCAGTGACTTCGGCCACGACATCAGGATCGATGTACATCATGCGATAGCGCCAGCCGGTGTCAGTCTCTGCCCTGCCGGTATGCAACTCATCCGGGTTCATCATCACTACCGAATCTTGCGGAGCCAGATGATCGCTGCCCAGATAACGAAAACGCTCTACTCCGCTGGCAATAGAACCCAGGCCAAAAGCTTCATGCGTATGCGGTTCAAAGGCATGGGCAACAATATGAGCACGGTACAACTCTACACCGGGGCGATGTTGCGCCCTTTTGAATTCGGCACGGTCACTCACATGTTCAAAGCATTCAGGCACACCAGGCATGGACAAAGCGCCCTGATCGCCTTGTAGTATTCCGGTGTGGATGCTCGCTATGTCCATGAGATATCTTGTCAGCTTTTACAGTACTGTTTCAACACCGCGGTTAGCCAGTTGATCAGCTCTTTCATTGCCGGGGTGGCCGGTGTGGCCACGCACCCAGCGCCAGTCGATTTCATGGATGGTACGTGCAGCATCGAGTTGCTGCCACAGGTCGACATTTTTTACTGGTGCCTTGGAAGCAGTTTTCCAGCCCTTGGCTTTCCAGCCAGTGATCCATTCGGTGATGCCCTTCAATACATACTGGCTATCGGTGTGCAGAGTGATATGACAGGGGCGCTTCAATGCGCCCAGCGCTTGTATCACTGCCATCAATTCCATGCGGTTATTGGTGGTTTCTTTTTCACCGCCAAATAATTCTTTTTCTTTATTGCCCGCTATCAGCAAAGCACCCCAGCCTCCGACGCCAGGGTTGCCCTTGCAGGCACCATCCGTGTAAATTTCTATATTATCCATTTGATTCTTTTGATTTGTTCGCAACTGGCAAGGCATGTGCACTGGATACCCGTTTTTGCTTCCAGGCGGGTCCTATCAAATGCATGCCTTTTACTCTTTTCACGGCCTGCAATATATACACTGCGCCAAAATAAGGCCACCAGCGTTGTCCTGCTTTTTCCATAAAACGATAACGTTGCAACCATTTTTCCGATTTAAAAGGGGGAGCATAACAACCAAAATCGCTACTACCCACTTCCATATTCAATAATTTCAGCCAATCCTTCAAACGCGGTGGGCTGATGAATTCACCTTCCTTGGGCAAGAAATAATTCTTGCTCAAACGCCCGGTTGCCTGTCGTGCACCCCACAGGCTGGCACGGTTAAAACCGGTGATGATGACGCGGCCTTCAGGTATCAATACCCTTTCCACCTC
This sequence comes from Burkholderiales bacterium, assembly GCA_016200895.1. Classification (GTDB taxonomy): domain Bacteria; phylum Pseudomonadota; class Gammaproteobacteria; order Burkholderiales; family Burkholderiaceae_D; genus Undibacterium. Next base: position 9,297 of record JACQDX010000052.1, on the reverse strand, counting down.
GCGCAAGATCTGATGTGGTTCCTCAGCAAATTCCAGCACGTGCGGCAAGACGATCAAATCTATGCTGTGCGCATCAAAGGGCAACTCAGCAAAGTCATGGATAACCACGACTGGCCGCTTTTCCCCGGGCTGGTTGTCATCCGGCATACGGGAATTGGTCAGCCAGCGATGTGGCATGCGGCTCGCAGCCAGCGCATCAATTTGCGGCAAACCTATCTGCAGGGCATTGAAACCAAAGATGTCCACCGTCAATTTATCGAGCATGGCCTGCTCCCATTGACGGATATAGCTACCTGCTGGCAGCTCTAACCATGCTCCAAGGTCTATAATGTTTTTTTTCAAAGCATCCATGCCTGATATGAAGAATTCCCTGAGTATATTGACTGTCCCCGCCTTTGACGACAATTATCTATGGATTATCCATGACGGTCAGCACGCAGCCGTGGTTGATCCTGGTGACGCCATGCCAATTTTACAAGCTCTGGCACAACATCAACTGACATTGTCCGCTATTTTACTCACTCATCACCATGCTGATCATATTGGCGGCGTACCACGCCTGCTCGAACATGCGACAGTACCCGTATTTGGCCCCACCAATGACAAGATTGCCGTGGTCACGCAAAAGCTGCAACAAGATGATGTAGTGACCGTGCCCGGCATCAATCTGGAGCTCAAAGTGCTGGATGTGCCCGGCCATACGCTCGGCCATATTGCCTATTTCGCACCTGAACAGCATTGGCTGTTTTGTGGTGACACCCTGTTTGCCGGTGGTTGCGGCCGCCTGTTTGAAGGCACGCCTGCACAGATGCTGCATTCGCTCGATCAACTGGCTACCCTGCCAGATGATACGGCCGTGTATTGCGCCCATGAATACACCCTGTCCAATCTGCGCTTTGCCAAAGAGGTCGAGCCTGGCAACCAGGATTTGCTGCAGCGTATCAAGCGCGAACAGGCCAGACGCGAGCAAGGCATACCTACCGTGCCTACCCATATAGGTCTGGAAAAACAGACCAATCCCTTCTTGCGCAGTCGCCAAAGCACAGTCATTAACCGACTTTTGGAAAGCGGAAAAATCCCAGTTGCACAAGATGATATCAGCCATTTCGCCGCTTTGCGTGAATGGAAAAACCGCTTTTAAGAACGCTCTTAACAAACATCGCAATGCAATCAACAGAAATAAATACCAACCCCGCCGCAAAATCTTTAGCCCTGTTTTGCAAGGTTGTCGATAATTTCGGCGATATAGGCATTTGCTGGCGCATGGCCAGACAATTACAGCAAGAGCATGGCATCGCGGTCACGCTATGGGTGGATGATTTGCGCAGCTTTCAACGTATCTGCCCGCAAGTGAATACAGATGCCGAAGTACAGCAAATTGCAGGCGTCGCCATCAGGCATTGGCGCGATCAGCAAGGCACATTTACGGTTGCTGAGATTGCCGATATCGTCATAGAATTTTTTGCCTGCGACATACCGCCTGACTATATCCAGGCCATGGCACAGTGTGAACCACGGCCAGTCTGGCTCAATCTCGAAGGTTTGACTGCAGAAGAGTGGATAGAAGGCTGCCACACCCTGCCCTCGCCCCATCCTTCTTTGCCATTAACCAAGCATTTCTTTTTCCCCGGCTTTAACAACAAAACCGGTGGCCTGTTGCGCGAAGCCAGTCTGGATAGTGAACGCACGGCATTTCAATCAGATCCAGCGGCCATGGCAGCATTCCTGCGGCAACTGGGGCTGACCGAAGCCGAAATCCATGCCACCAGAATATCCCTGTTTTGCTACCCGCATGCACCAGTAACAGATTTACTTAAAGTGTGGCAAAGCGCAGATACGCCTGTCATCTGCCTGGCGCCTGAAGGTGTCGCCACGGAAGCAATAGAGACATTTTTGGGGCAAGCTGCCAAAGCTGGTGCTAACATCAGCCATGACGCATTAACAGTACGCGTTCTGCCATTCATCCCACAAGCCGATTATGACAAATTGCTGTGGGCCTGCGACATCAACTTTGTCCGCGGTGAAGACTCGTTTGTGCGGGCGCAGTGGGCCAACAAACCCTTCATCTGGCATATCTATCCCCAGGATAAAAACCTGCATCATGTGAAATTGAATGCATTTTTAGAAATCGCTACATCTGTCACCGCAAGCCAGACGGCCTTGTCCCATGCCTGGAATGGAGTCGGCAATCCACCGCTGGACTGGACAGACTTATGGCAAGCCTTTCAAGCCGACCTGCCTGAAATTGCACGGCTTTCTGGCATTTGGCAGAGGAAAATGCACGAAAATGGGGATATGACGGGCAATTTATTGAAGTTCGTCAATTCAGTTCGGGCGGCAAGCCAAAAAGATGCAGTATAATGTTGGGTTAATTTTTAACCTGTTTTAAATCTCAATCAAACGTGGGCTTGCGGTGATTTTTTGCCAGTAGGCAACAGATGATTTTTACGCAACCTACTTTTTACGTATACTCGCTATGAAATTTGCAAAAGAAATTCGTGTTGGCAACATCATTATGGTTGATAGCAAGCCAATGATCGTATTGCGCTCTGACGTCAACGGTTCCAGCCGCACAGGCTTCACTTACAAGTGGAAAATGAAAAGCCTGTTGACCAACAGCCCACAAGAAAACGTCTTCCGTGGCGACGACAAGTTTGACGTAGTTGTATTGGACAAAAAACCAGTTACTTATTCTTACTTCGCTGACCCACTGTTCGTATTCATGGATCAAGAATACAACCAGTATGAAATCGAAGCAGAAAACATGGGTGATTCCCTGAATTACCTGAAAGATGGCATGGAATGTGAAGCTGTATTCTATGACGGCAAAGCAATCTCAGTAGAATTGCCAACCACTATCGTTCGCCAGATCATTTACTCTGAGCCAGCAGTCAAAGGCAATACTTCAGGCAACGTCCTGAAAGAAGCCAAGATCGAAAATGCAATTGAAGCAAATTGCCATATCGTTCAAGTGCCACTGTTCGTCAGCCAGGACGACATGATCGAAATCGATACACGCACTAACGAATACAAAAAAGTCGTACGTAACTAAGTAATAAGACGTAAAGAATTTGCAAAAACGCCGCTGCATATAGCGGCGTTTTTTTCGTCCAAAATCAATGCATTACAATTCCAGCAACATCAAAACCTTGACTACAAGGCTAAAGAATTTGCTTGTCAAATCTGGAGCGACTCTCAGACTCCTGTCAACAATCAACGGGCATATATATGTCAGTCATGATTTATCCATTTGACAATATTTACTGCAACCATTAATATTTGACTGTTTTTACTATTGCTCGCTTAAACGCATCATGCACGTGATATGAATGCCATCTAGTAGACCCATCAAGAAGCGTCTGGATGACCCTCACCAACAATATACCCGTGAAAAAAATACACACGCTGTTTGGAATTTTCTTTGCCTCCGGTTTTGCGGCTCTCGCTTACCAGATTTATTTCGCGAAAAAACTTGCTCTGGTATTTGGCAGCCAGTCCAGCGCTACTTATACGGTGTTGGCGATTTATATGGCAGGCATGGCAATCGGGGCGGCCATAGGTGCTGGCCTGGCAAAAAGCACGCGTTTTCCTGTGCGGACGTATGCCATGGCAGAATTGGCCATCGCCTTATATTGCTTGTGTACACCCTACATATTTTCATTTGCTCATGATATTTATCTGATGATCGCAGTCGGCTACAGGCCTGATTCTGCTTCTCTCGTCATTTATCAGGTTTTATTGGGCGCACTTGTCTTGCTTTTCCCGACCATCTTGATGGGTCTGACCTTTCCCTTGCTGGTGCGTGCGATAGCAGATAGCAAATCCTGTATCGCCTCTATCTCCTGGTTTTATTCCGCCAATACATTTGGCGCAGCGTCTGGTGCCTTATTGTCCGGTTACCTGATCATTCCTGCTTTGGGCATGAATGGCACACTTTGGCTTTCTTCAGTAATAGATATCCTGGTGGCGTCGCTGGCATTCTTGCTGGTGAGTGAAGCTAAAACATCTGATACCTTGCACACGGAAGGGCAGGAGCAAAGCAATCAGCCAGTACAAAGTTCACACCATTTCGGCCTGCTCGTCTTGCTTGTCGTAGGTGCACTCACGATGATGATGGAAGTTTCGACCATACACTTGTTGGCGGTGGTAATAGGCAATAGCACCTATGCATTTTCCCTCATGCTAACCTGCTTCCTTGCAGGCTTGGCGCTAGGTGGGCGATATGCAGGCAAGGCATCCAGGCGTTCTGCCAATGAGCATTTGAATGAAGCATTATTCTTGCTGACCTGCACTATCCTGTGCTCAACATTTTTGTGGCACCTTTCGTCATTGTATTTTTATGGACTGGCAAAAATTACGGTGCCGTATTCGTTCTGGTTCCGGGAATTTTTGCGTGCCATTCCTGCCATCGTCATCGCCCTACCACCCGCGTTTGCCATTGGTGCTCTGTACCCTGTCAGTATGAACATTGCGTCCAGAGGGCAGCATGATGGCATAGGCTTTCCATCTGCCATTAATACCCTGGGTAACATAGCCGGGGTATTGCTTGCGGGATTTGCACTCTTGCCGGCCATCGGCGGATTTCTTACCAGCCTGCTATGTGGCATTGTGGCTTTTGTTTTGCTGTTGCTTTCCACATGGATTACGCGCGATAAATCTACTCCGACGTCTCAGCAGTTTGGTAGCGCCATTGCCGCCACCCTACTCTTGATTATCTGCCCCAAACAGCTGGACTTGAATGTCATCACCACCGGCATAAATACCTATTTCAAGCCCACCTATTATGCGGATGGAAAAATGATCGATCATGCAGAAAGTGCCGATGGTGGCCTGACTGCAGTTATGTCACAAATCGACAAAGGGGTAGAGGATAAAACCCTGACAACCAATGGCAAATTCCAGGGCAATAATGCAATGGAAAAGAATAGCGAGATGCTGGCCCAGGCTGGTTTTGGCCTTATCCCCATGCTCCATTTGAGCAATTATGATAAAGCGTTAGTGATAGGATATGGCACTGGCGTGACAGCAATGGCGATTCACGAATCCGGGTTCAAATCCATGGAAGTGGTCGACCTGAGCCGTGATCTGGTAAATATTGCCAACCGTCATTTTGCCGACGTGAATCAGAATTTCGCATTTAAACCTGGCGTCTCCTTCTTTTACACCGATGGCAGGAACCATCTGTCACTGACCAGGCAAAAATACGATTTGATCGCCATACAACTCTCGTCAATCTGGTTCGCAGGTGCCGCATCGCTTTACAACCAGGAATTTTATACCCTGGCGGAGGCCAAACTGGCCGACAAAGGCATCTTGAAACAATGGTTCCAGTTGGCACACATGTCCAAGCAGGACTTGAAAGTAATGATTGCGAGCTTATCACATTCATTTAAGTACGTATGGGTATATACCGTGGACAACCAAGGCGTGATGATCGCCAGTAATAGTAGGAACGCATTCCCTGATGCGGCAAAAGAAAAACACTTGTTATCGATGGTCAGCAATCAAAACATGAAAGCTTATCTGGCTCTTTACAAGGAAGGCATACAATCAATTTCTGGGGCACTGATACTGGATCCTGAGCAAGTCAGACAATTGCTTGAATCCAGTGAAACCACACTATCAAATGACGATAATCTCTTACTGGAATACAGTACGCCAAAAGGGAATGCGATGAAAGATGCGGACTTCAGAGACAATCTTGATTACCTAAAAAGTTTTGCGGCAAAGCCATCACTCAAGCAGGCAGCAACTGAACCAACATCAATGAACAGATAGTATCTGACAGAAGCTGAGCTAAAAAAACATCCCTGCAAAAAAAATTTGCAGGGATGTTTTTTCATCAGAGAACTATTAAAAAGCAGGTACAACCGCGCCTTTGTATTTATCTTCAATGAATTTTTTAACTTCAGGCGAATTCAAGGCAGCAACCAGTTTTTTGAATGCCGGGCTGTTCTTATTATCTTCACGCGCCACCAGCAAATTTGCGTACGGTGAATTTGCGTCTTCAATAAACAAAGAATCTTTTACAGGATTGAGTTTTGCTTCTATCGCATAGTTGGTATTGATCAAAGCCAGATCAACCTGGTTCAATACACGTGGCAGAGTCGCGGCTTCCAGTTCCTTGAATTTCAATTTTTTCGGATTTTCAATAATATCTTTTTGCGTCGCTGAAATATTTTTTGGATCCTTCAATTTCAACAAACCCTGCTTTGCCAACAACAGCAAGGCACGACCAGAATTGGATGGATCATTCGGGATAGCGACCGTAGCGCCATCTGGCAAGTCAGCCAGCTTTTTGTACTTGCTTGAGTAGGCAGCAAAAGGTTCTACGTGTACCTTGGCGATAGGTACTTCGATATCGTTCTTGTGACTTTTCTTGAATTCATTCAGGTAAGGCTGATGCAAAAAGAAATTGCCGTCCAGATGTTTTTCATTGACCTGTACTGCTGGCTGTATATAGTCAGTGAAAACTTTCACTTTCAAGTCCACGCCTTCTTTGGCCAGTTGAGGCTTGATAAATTCAAGTATCTCGGCGTGTGGCACAGGGCTGGCGGCGATATGCAAAGTCTCTACTGCAAATACTGTTGCTGGTGCAAACACGGCTGCGGCTGTCAGGCCACCTGCCAGGATAAGGGACAAACGACGTTTCAAATTTAAAGACATATAGGCTCCAATAAAAAATTAAAAACTTACTTGGTTGCTTACTTAGTTACTTACGTGTGAATTTCAAAACCAGCTTGTCGCCCACGAATTGCAGCAACTGCACTAGCACGATCAAAATAAATACCGTGACCACCATGACCTCGGTTTGAAAACGTTGGTAACCGTAACGCAGCGCCAGGTCACCCAGGCCACCACCACCGATCACTCCTGACATGGCCGCATACGACACCAGCGCTATCGTCGTTACCGTGGCGGCTGCCAGCAAACCAGGTAATGCTTCCGGCAATAAGGCATGCCAGATAATTTGCCAGGTCTTGGCGCCCATGGCCTGGCAGGCTTCGATAATTCCTTTATCCACTTCACGCAAAACGTTCTCCACCAGTCGCGCAAAAAATGGCGTTGTTCCTATCACCAGCGGCGGTATCGTGCCCGGCACACCCAGCGATGTCCCCATCAACAGCAATGTGAAAGGGATCAATACAATCAACAAAATAATGAAAGGGATGGAGCGCAAAATATTCACTACCACAGACAACACTGCGTAAAGAAACCCCTGCTCCAGCAATTGCTTTTTTCCTGTCAAAAACAGCAATACACCCAAAGGCAAACCCAGTAGCACCGTGAATAGCAAAGAGGTAGCCGTCATCGTCAAGGTGTCGAGTGTCGCCAGTGCGATATCACTCCAGTCAATTTGAGAGAAATCCATCAATGCACTCCCCCAGCATTAATTCTTGCGACACTGACGCCAGCATTGAGCAATAAACGTTCAACAGAATGTGACTGCGCTTGCGTGCTATGCAATTCGACCAGCAGCTGCCCGTAAGGCGTGTCCTTGATACGCCCTATCACTCCTTGCAGGATAGCGATATCAATCCCTGTCTGTGCCGCGATACGTGTAATGATGGGTTCATGCGTGCTGGAACCGACATAACTCAGCCGCAGCAAATGGCGGTCTGGGTCTTGATCACTACGTTCCAGCACCGACAAATCCAGCGCCTGATTTTCTGCCACCAGGCTTTGCGTCACTGCATGCTGTGGATGCAGGAAGACGTCAACGACATCACCCAGCTCAACAATTTCACCCGCATCAATCACAGCAACCTTGTCGCAGATAGTGCGTATCACCTGCATTTCATGGGTGATCAATACGATGGTCAGACCCAGCTTTTGATTGATGTCCAATAACAGGCGCAAGATGGCTTGCGTGGTTTCAGGGTCGAGTGCCGATGTCGCTTCATCACACAACAAAAGATGCGGATAATTTGCCAGCGCACGGGCAATACCCACCCGCTGCTTTTGACCGCCCGACAACTGTGACGGATACTTGCTACCCTGGTCTTGCAAACCAACGAGTTCAAGCAATTCCGCTACCCTTGCATTAATTTCTGGTACTGTATATTTTCCGCTCAGCTTGAGTGGGAAGGCAATATTTTCAACCACAGTTTTTGCATACAGCAAATTGAAATGCTGGAACACCATGCCTATGCGCTGGCGCAAATTATGTAGCTGCTGACCATCAAACGTGGTGATGTCTTCACCCTCCATCCATATTCGGCCCTGACTTGGGCGCTCCAGCAAATTCAGAGTACGCAGCAAGGTGCTTTTACCTGCGCCTGAGCGACCTATGATGCCGAAAATTTGTCCTTTACTTACTTCGAGATTGATATCATTGAGAGCCACTACTGCCTGCCCCTTGCCCTGACTCTTGTATTGCTTGCCTAATTGCTCGATACGTAACACTGAATTCCCAACCAAAAGATGTAGCCGATGGAGGTAACTGTAACGAAAGGGAGCGCGCTTTTCCAATCATATAAACGAACTTGTATATACAAACCAAATGCATAAGAAAAGACGAAAAAATCATAAACTTGCCCATAATCAAGTTTATTTCAAGCAAGAAAAGTGAATTTATGTTTAAATCGCTTGTACATTTCGAACATAAATACTATGTTGGAATGAGTTTCAACCATGGCCCCCAGGCGAGCAAAAGCGAGTTTATGATGGTAACTTCAGTCACTTCTTCCGGTTCAGCGCAAAACCAGCAGTTGATACAGCAAGCTGCAGATGCTCGCGCAAAACAAAACAGCGAAACTATCGGTGCCGCACCTGACCGCGACTCTGGTACGGCTGACGCTATCGCAGATGCAAAAAGAATTACAGATGCACAAGCCGCACAGCAGGCGCAATTAGCCAGCAAGCAAAATGTGAAACAGCCAGAGCCACCGCCGCCCGAGCAGCCAAAACCAGTAGTGAATACCAGCGGCCAAGTAACAGGAACAACGATTAATACCACAGCCTGAATCCTCACACCATTCTCAAAACCGCCAGCAAATTTGCTTGGCGGTTTTTTTATTGTGGAAACGCACCTTAAAATTTATGATTCATCCGACTTTCCTGTGGGTTCCTGAGGCAGGATAAAGTTCAAGCCCTCCACAATGGAAATAGATAGCGATCTTGAAGTTATCCCGGTTTCTGAATCCACAGGCTCGATTTTGTACTGTTGCAATTTTCGAATTCAATCCTTCCGCTACTGCGTTGGTCACCCTATGCTTAAAATACGTCAGTATATTCGGCAGATGTCGTGCGATCAGCTTGGCTTTTTCAACCATTGGCGCTAAGCGACTATGTGTC
>JACQDX010000011.1 GCA_016200895.1 Burkholderiales bacterium | reverse complement strand
TGAATTCGAAAATTGCAACAGTACAAAAACGAGCCTGTGGATTCAGAAACCGGGATAACTTCAAGATCGCTATCTATTTCCATTGTGGAGGGCTTGAACTTTATCCTGCCTCAGGAACCCACAGGAAAGTCGGATGAATCAAAAAAACTAACGCAAGGGCATATAGATATTGCTCAATAAGTCAGCGGGCGCCGTATCGCGCGGGTTGTTCAGGTATTCTTCAAACGGTGGCGCGTCATCGATTTCTTCGCCAGATGCAGGCAGCCAGACGCCAAAGAACCAACGATACACCGGCTGCATGTCGGAATATGGTCCTTTGTAAGTCAGCACCGCATACTTGCCACCGCGCAGTTCAGTCAAAGACAAAGGCGCTTGCAGTGCCTGCTCTGGCAGGGGCTGCGGCGCACTGATGCAGGCTTTGGAGCGCAGCTTGTCTTCTTCCACCGTCATTGCATCGTCATAGTAAATCCCGAACCATCGGGTATCTTCCCTGAACAATTGCCGCGATGCGGAGCAGCCAGTCAGGATATCGAAAGTCTTGCTGATGCCCATGTAACTGCCAGTATTATCTATGCTCAGTAATTGCACAGGTGCGATACTGGTGATGCTGACCGGGAAATGCAGGTCGGCACTGGGTTCATCTGGCAGCGGAATTTGTTGGTGGCTGCCTTCCTTGCGGTAACGCGCAGGTGGCTGCCCATATACCGATGCAAAAATACGGGTGAAAGATTGCAAGTTGGGATAACCAGAAAATTCTGCAATTTTATCTATCGTCATATCGCTGCGTGCCAGCAGTGTAGCTGCTCTTTGCAGACGCAGGCGCTTGACTGTCGCCACCACGCTTTCCCCATGAATGGCGCGGTAGATGCGGTGCCAGTGGTAGGGCGACATGCAGGCGATGTCGGCCAGCCTGTTCAAATCCAGGTCTTCATCCAGATGCGCATGCAGGTAATTGGTGACGCGGGAAAGACGGCGTTCATAACTGACTTGCAGGGCTGGGTTGGTTGACAATGCGGACATGCTGGCCTCGGGATAATAATGTGGCGCTTATTTTATACCGATGTAGATTGCGGCTTGTGCTGGCCCCTGATATTCTTCAAAGTCAGTCAGATAGCTGCGTTGGTATTTTGTCTCGCCCGAAAAATAAGACCAGACCTTGCCCCAGCCTTCTATGATGGCAGCAGGCATTTCACCTTCGCAGTCAAACACCATATAGCGCCCGGCAGCGATACTGATGTTGGCCAGTTCTGCTGAAGCTGCCATGACCGCGACGCCAGCCGTCACGTTGAACAAACCATGCGCGTCGCTTTCATAGTTTGAATACACGCCATAGATTTTCCCATCGCCGGTTTTTGCGGGCAAGGTCTCCGGTAGATTTTTGACAAAGAATTGTCCCCACAAAGGACCTATCTTACCGGTGGCATTATCGGCTTCATCGGCATTGCGGGTGCGTACTTGCAGGCCGCTGACCTGGAAGCCGCTTATTTCTACAACTTTTTCTACGATTTTTGTTTGCATGGTTTTATTCTATTCTTGAATTGTTGAGAGGTCTTACTTTTTCATGGGTTGACGAATGATGGTCTTCCAGTTTCCTGGCGCTGCCTTGCGTATGTCGCTGAGATAAATCTCGTGATGCTTGCCTGCCAGCTTGCCATGAGCATCGATGTACTGATGCAGACTGTCTATAGTTGGTCCTTCTTCAGTGAAAGGTCCCTTGTGCAGGATTTGCGCGCAATGTCCTTCATTGAAACTTTCAAAACGTAATTCCTGTAATGCTGGCAGAGATTTTTTCTTGCCCGCTGCGGCAATGGCGTCTGTCACCATTTCAGCGGTGATAAAATCAGGCTGCATGATCATCATGGTCCAACGCCATTCGCTTTTGCGGTCGGCTACAAAAGCAGCCATGTCGTCAGCCCACCACAAACCTTCCAGTGGCATGACGGCATAATCAATGGCAGCGCTGCTTTTCTTGAACATGAACTTCAGGGTGTAAGCTACTGTGAACAGGGCTTCTACTGCTGCTGCATACGTGGCAGAAGAATTCGGATCACCTTGGCCATCTATCATGAGAAAATTAAATGCCGGTACCTCCACTTCAGTCACAGTAGTGGCCGGTGCCTGATAGAGAGATTTCAGTTGTTTCTTCAAATCCAGTTTATCCATGATAAAGAAGTGCACTAGTCAGCGAGGTGTTCACCTTAACATGAAGGGATTTGACAAATCTTGCGGACTTGCATTGCCAGGTCTGGAAAAGGAAGAGTAATGAATGAAAATTTGACGATACGCTGCGCTACGGAAGCGGACATCGCCGCCATGCAGGCCTTGATCGCCAGGTCGGCAATACAACTGAGTGCATCCTTTTACACACCAGAACAGGCGCAGGCCTTGCTGATGCATGTGTTTGGTGTCGACACCCAGCTCATCCATGACCAGACTTATTTTGTCATAGAAGAGCAGGGCAGCATGCTGGCCTGCGGTGGCTGGAGCAAGCGCAAGACCCTGTTTGGAGGCGACCAGGCCAAACAGGGTGTGGATAATCTGCTTGATCCGGCGACAGATGCGGCACGCATACGGGCATTTTTTGTAGAGCCAAAGGCAGCGCGCCGTGGCCTGGGTCGTATTTTGCTCGAACATTGCAGCACCCAGGCACAGGCAGCGGGTTTTACTTCGCTGGAGTTGGCTGCCACCATGCCCGGTGAGCCGCTTTACCTGGCTTGTGGTTTTACTGTGTTTGAACGCTTCGAGCTGGATTTGCCTGGCGGCGTAGTTGCACCATTAAGTCGCATGCGCAAGCAGCTGGTTTAGAACACTTGCCAACAGGAAATAAGCAGGCTTGCGGCGAAAGTATATTATTAAATCACTATTGATTTTTAAGAGTACTCCCGCACATGGTGCACTACACGCACAATGGACAGATAATACTGTGTTTGCTCAGAGACAAAAACCTGGTTTGCAACTGCTGAACGCATGCAATCAAAGTGGCAATTTATGCCAGCCTGTTGTATCTTGTTGCACACATAGGTTTTTCTGAAGAGGTAATTCGCGTGAAAGGTATCCTGAAGTTTCTGGCTGCTGCCAAGCTGGTCGACCTGTCTGACGAAGAAAAAATGAAGCTGCATGGTGTCGAGCAGGTCGATGAACCCATAGCAACCAGCTTGGGGAGTGAAGCTGCTAGCGTAAATCCGCCACCCCTGCCAGATACAAGCGATGCTGGCACTTCCCCTCCACCCATAAATTGCGCGGCTGCCGATGTTGCCGAAGGCAAGTCGTTTGAGAATATCTTCAAAAGCGCCCAGATACCAGATTCTCCGTTCCCGGCTGAACGCCTGCTCAGGTTGCTTGATGGCTTGCGCGCCATGGATGAAGCCACCCGCAAGGCAGCGGTGCACGCCATGGATGCGGCTGACGATAACTGGACTATCGATGATTCCATCATTGATGCGCAAAGAAAAATCACCGCACTGGAAGACTACCAGAAAGCGCTGGAATCCCAGCTCACTGCCAACCAGCAGCAAGTGATTACCGAAGTCGCTGATTTGAAAGAGGCAGAAGAAAGAGCCGTGACAGAAATACGCAAGCAGATCGCGGAAATGGAAAGACTGCTGGCGCGCGAAATACAAAAAACCGCAGAACAGATCACCAATCTGGAAGGTGGTCAAAAATCTGCAATGGAAAGCTGTGAGCGCGAAGTAAAACGCCTGCAGACAGAAATAGAAAGATTGCGCGAAATCCCAGCGCAATTTTCACACTGAGTTCTGAACAATCCAGACCGAACTTACACTGAACTCATACTGACTAACAACACATCATCAAGGAATGACCATGGCTACAGCTAGCCCTCTTGCTAAAGGACTTATTGCAGTGATTATCCTCGGAGCCGCTGGCTCTGCGGCCTGGAATCTGGCGCTCAAGGACTGGTGGGCCAACCGGGCTGATGCAAAATCCGGCGCGACAGTCTCTGCCAGTGCACCTGCAAGCGGCAAAGCCAATGGCGTGACACCTTCGGGCAAACCTGCCCCTGCGCCAGTGTCCGGCAGTGGGCCACTCGGTTCAAGCGGCAATCCCTTGAAGGTCAGTATCGTCAGCTTCCATGGTTATGCGCCTGCGCTGGTTGCCAATGGCAATAGCCTGACTACCCAGCCCAATTCTGTGTATGCGGCCAAGGGTGTGAATATGCAATTCGTCATCCAGGATGACATCCCGGCGCTGGCAACCGTGTTTGAATCAGGCGCTGCGCAATGTGCATGGCGTACTTCTGACTCATGGGCGCAGGAACAACCTAATTTGCGCAATGCCGGTCTGGATGCGCGTGCTGTGATGGTCGTCGATAATACCCAGGGTGCAGATGCCGTCATCGCCAAAGACGGTAGCATACGCACAGTGGAAGACCTGGCTGGGCATTCGGTAGCCGTATTGCAGTTCACCCCTTCGCACGGCATGCTCATCGATGCGATAGAAAATTCTTCGATGACTGCGCGCAAAAAAGAAAGTGTCAAGTTTGTCTTCATCAATGCCGATGAAGGTACGGCTGGCGTACGCGCTGCGCTGGAATCCGGCAACGTTGATGCTGCCGCTTTATGGGACCCTGATTTGTCACTGGCTTTGCGCAATGTCAAAGGTGGCCATATCGTGTATTCCACCAAAACTGCCACCAACCTGATTTTTGACATCATGGTCTGTGACAGCCGTGTACTGGCAAAAGAAGAAAACATCCCGGTCATCCAGAAATTTGTTGAAGGGTGGATGGAGGGTGTGACACAGGCAAGAGCAAAACCTGACAATGCAGTCGATGCCCTGGTCAATACCGAAGAATTCTTTAAACTGCTGGCCAAGCAGGAAGGCAAGCCTTTCATCAAGTCGCTGTTCAGCAATCTGGTATGGACGGGTCTGGAAGACAATGCCCGTATCCTTGGCCTGGTTGGTGGCACCAATCACTATGACCGTGTGTACCGTCGTTTTGATGCCATCTACCGTGCGGCGGGTGCATTGGCTAATCCAAAATCGCCAGTCGTCAATCCGCAAGAGAGTTTTGACTACCGCTTCATCAAGGCCATGCTGGTCAAGAACACAGCAGTGGAAACAGCAGCAGCCAAACCACAATATCAGTTTACTGAAACTGCACAAAAAGTGGCTACCCAACAGGCAGCCAGCGTCACCAAGCCAGTCACCGTCGGTTTTGCTACTGGCAGTGCCGAGCTGACCAAGAAAGCCCAGCGCATCGTTGATACAGAAATGGTGCCTTTTATAGAAAACAATGGTAGCGCCTATTTTGAAGTCAGCGGTAACAGCGATGGCGTTGGTGCGCGTGATTCCAACTTGCGCCTGTCACAGGCACGTGCTGCGGCAGTGGTGAAGTATCTGAACGAGCAATGGGAATTCCCTAAAGCACGTTTCAAAATCGTTGGTAACGGCCCCGACAAACCTTTGTGTAATGAAGCTAATCCGGCAGCAGATGGCCTGGCACTGGAAGATTGCCGTGGCTTGAATCGCACTACCCGTATCGGCGTTTTTGCACGTTAAGCATCATGACGACATTCTGGAATCCCTATGCCGTCATGTCGCCTGGTTTGCGACGCCAGTTGGGCGTAGCATCTGTGGCCACGGTATTGGTGCTGTGGGCTGCCATCGCAGCATCCGGCCTGGTCAGCCCTACCAGACTGCCGTCGCCCTGGGCAGTAGCGCAAGCCATGCTCTACCTGTCATGGAATGAGGGTAACAGCATGTTGTTCAATGCCACCCTCTGGTCGGCTGGGCGGGTGTTTGCGGCTGGCTTGCTGGTGATTGCCATCGGCATACCAGTGGGTGTCATGATGGGTGCGGCACCACGTTTGAATGCCCTGCTGTCGCCATTGATAGATCCTTTCCGTTCCGCCCCAGTAGTCGCCTTGCTGCCCATCCTGGTCATGTGGCTGGGTATAGGTGAAGTCATGAAGATCGCCTTCCTGTTCATCGGTGCCGTGGTGTATCTGGTGCCCATGGTGCGCGATGCTATACAAGCTGTGCCGCAAAGCTATTACATCAGTGCCCGTGATTTGGGTGCCACGCCCTGGGAATGCATCACAGAAGCCGTGCTGCCCATGGCCATGCCGCGTATTGCTGACGCTGTCGTCGTCAGTATCTCGGTCATGTGGACTTATATTACTGTGGCTGAATACGTCAATGCCCGCGAAGGCTTGGGCCAACTGATACAGAATGCGCGCCGCTTCAGCGCCATGGACCAGGTATTTGCCGGCATCATCGTCATCATCGCCCTGGCGTTGGTGACTTATCAGTTGATGCGCCTGTTGAAAAGAAAACTCTATCCATGGGAAACCTCACAGTGAGCCAGGATAATATAACAGACAATAATATGGACAAAAGCGCAGACAAAAGCGCAGACAAAAGCGTGGACAAAAGCGCTGCAACTTCCATGGCTACCACCGACATCAGCCTGCAACTCAATGAAATCGTGCAGGAATATGCCAATGCAGATGGTCCTGTCACGCGTGTGATTGATGGTATCAGCCTGTCTTTCGACAAGCCCACCATCAATATGCTGCTTGGCCCATCCGGTTGTGGCAAAAGCACCTTGCTGCACATGATGGGGGGAGTGCGTCCTTTTGGCGTACAGTCACCGACCTCCGGTTCTGTGCATATCAATGGCGAAGCATGTGATGGCCCGCATGACGATGCCGTCATGGTGTTCCAGCGCTACGCCAACCGGCCTGACCTGACCGTCTATGAAAATGTTGCATTCCCGTTTCGCCTGGGTTTATGGAAGAAAAAATTCCCGGAGGCTGAGTGGAAAAAACGGGTAGATGACATCCTGGAAGCAGTAGGGCTGACAGATAAAAAAAATCTCTCGTCGGCACAGTTGTCAGGCGGGCAAAACCAGCGCGTGGCATTGGCACGGGCTTTGGTATTGCGCCCACGTATCTTGCTCATGGATGAACCTTTCGGCGCGCTCGATGCACAAACCCGTGAAGAAATGCAGCAACTGCTGATTACCTTGCACAAGACCAGCCCCTGCCTGATCGTTTTCGTCACGCATGATGTGACTGAGGCCCTGCTGCTGGGTGACCGCGTCATCGTACTTTCTACCCAGCCCGCCAAGATTGCGGACGACTTTGAAATTACCGAGAGCCGCCCGCGCTCAGCCGTATGGCAGCGTTCTACCGAGGCAGTCACCATGCAGGAACGGGTGCTTTCCCAATTACACAAATTCAGCGCCGGACGCGGTACGCTCAGAGTCACCATTTGAAATAACGAATTGAAATAAAGAATTGAAATAAAAACGTGCAGATCAAACAAGTTTCATATGTTAAGGAAATGCTATACAGCCAGGGCAATATCTTTGCCGTGCTGGGCACGGTTGCCGCCAGCGTATTGCTGTCCATACCCTATGGTTTCAATGCCGCGCTGATTCCTCTGATAGGCCTGGTGGCCGGGGAAACCATAGCCGCCATGTTCATACCGTATTCAGAAAATTTCCGCGCTACAGTCGACAAGAAATATCGCGAGCAGGAAAGGGCCGCTTCCAGACAACACTTCCTGGAAGAAATCCACAAACGCGAGGGCATAGCCTTCAAGGTATTTGGTTCCATGGATGCCTATCAACGCATGTTGCAGCATGTCGCTTCACTTTACCAATATGCCAGCGACAGCCGCACCAGTTTGTCCATGAACGATGTGGAAAAACTCGATGATGCCACCCTCGATTACCTGAGTATGTGGCTGGCGTTGACGGTGATAGAAGAACGGGCCAATTCCGTCAACATGAAAGAAGTGGAAATGCGCCTGGAACGCATCGATCAGGACCTGGCAGATATCAAGCCGGGTATGGATCAATTGCAATTGCAAAAAGCGCGCAATGATTATCTTTCCCTCATCACGCGCCAGCGCCGCATGCTCAGTCGCAAGGCGGCGATAGAAGCAGCCATCATTTCCATGCCTGATCAGATGGATGAAATTTACCAGACCATCATGACCGCACCGACTTCATCAGATGTTGATTCCAAGCTGGCAGAATCGATTGCAAAACTGGGGCTGGAAGAAGACCTGGAAGCTGAACTCGAAGGCGCATTGCGCGATACCATGCCGGTGATTTCACAAGAACTGGAAAACCGCAAGCAAAGCCGCGTTGCAGCCGGGGTGAAAGTACAGCCGCAGGCACAGAAAAATACGCAGTAAACACTGGAAAGCGAACATCATGGAATACAGCATCATCACGCAGGAAGATTTGCAGGGACTGGCAGATTTTGATCTGGCACAGTCAAGGGTAAAAAATGCGCTGGATCTCGCCGGTAATGAGGGCGCTGTAGGCTTGCTGCGTTTCTTTGCCCGCTATACCAGCTGGAATGGTTTCTTTGGTTCTGGCGTGGCTTCGCTGTCCGGCAAGATAGGCCGTTCTCGCACGATGTTCGTGGACCAGACCGTGGCAGAACGTCTGCTCAATGACCGCAGTGTCTTTATCGCGAGTTTTTTCTTTGATGCTGCGCGTGATGAATTCGATGACCGCGATACCGAATACCGCGATACCCACCGCTGCCTGGCGCAGGCAACCCTGGCTGGTTTATTGCGTTACGCACGTCAGCAGGGCTATGCCGCTTCTACCGCAGAACTGAATAAAATGCTCAATGAACCCGCCTGGTTAAAGACCTTGAATGCCAAGGTTGCGCAGGGTTATGGCAATGGCAGTGAAGACAGCAGGGATGCCATCATGGCAGCGATAGGCTATCATCTGGGCTCAGAAATCCTGGCGGACCGCGAGTTTTCGATGATAGATGAATACCTGCGCAAGGAACAAAAAGAAGTGACCCGATTCCTGAAAAAGGCAAAGCAGGAAATCGCCGGTCAAAGTCACTCATGTTATCAATGGTTGCAGATACATAGCGGTCATGGCGGCGCAGCCGAGGCTGACCATTTTGAATGGGCCACCAAAGGTGCCGAACTGGCCTTTACTTATAGCCCGAAAAAAGAACATGCAGCCATGCGTGCCAGCCTGGATCACGGCTTCCAGACTTTTGCCAAGCATCACAAAACTTTCTTCGAAGCGATAGTTCGATAACACGATCAACTCATGGTCAATGCACGGTCAATTATTTACCTAAAAGAGGAACAACATGTCTGACAGTAATTTCATCGCCCGCTTATCCAATCTTTGGTCAGGCTTCGTCTCATTGTGGATTACCGATGTGGAAAAACGCCACCCGGAAATCGCCTATCAGAATTCCATCGATTCCATGATAAGCAAGTACACCAAACTCAAGGCTGCCACAGCCGCCATCATACGCCGCAGGCAGGACGTGGAAGCGCGCCTGAAATCTGAACAGGCTGAGCTGGCATCCATCACTGCCGATCTGGAAGGTGCTATCGCCACCAACCAGGACGATCTGGCAGTCGTGCTGATACAAAAGAAAAATGCTCTTGATGCCAGTGTTGCAGCCTTGCAGGATGACATGAAAGTCGCCCAGACTGATGCTGATGATGCCAAGGATTCGCTGCTGCAAGTCAAAGGCGAGATCGATAAACTCAAGGCAGAAAAAGACCGCATGTTGGCGCAGATGCACAGTGCACAAGCCAGGGTATCGATACAAAACCAGCTGGAAGGCTTGTCGGTCGATGCAGAAGTCAAGGCTCTCAGCAATGTGCGCGACCATATCAAGAACACCGTGGCCGAGGCCAACCTGGGTCAGGAATTGCGCAGCTCTGACCTCGATGTGCGTCTGGCAAAATTGCGCCAGAGCAGTGGTGCAGTGACAGCCAAGCAGCAACTGGAAGACATGAAAAGAGCCAGGGCTGGCCAGGCAGAAGCGAACAACGCTGGCGGCAAGACCATGTAATTGGTTGCTACATTTGGCATCACCAATTTGAATAATCCAAGCAAAGAGACAAAGCAGAAATCCATGAGCGAACCTGGCACTAGCAAGCGCACACTGCCCGTCTGGGCAGAACAGCTGAGGCAGAAATATCTGGCGGGCGAGGCTTCTGTCTTCGTCTTGTATGGCAATGTATTTGACCGCTATCTCGTCGACGGCGTTGCCCATGGCATGTCTGAGTTTTTGTCCCAGGTTTTATTGAAGGACAATAAAAACCGCATCATGGAAATCAGTCTTGACCGTGGTGTACGTTTCCTGCAAGGTGCAACGACAGAAGAGAAAGAAGTCTTATACGGCTATCTGGCTGACAAGGGTTTGCCGGGCATCTTTGAATCGGTAGAACGACGTATGCGCGAGCATGCTTCGAACGCCGTAATCTTCCCTTATGCTGGTACCATCTTCCCGAATGGCGACCCGCAAATGATGTCGCTGGAAGACCGCATTGCTTTTACCACCCTGCATCGATGGTCACTCGATGATGCCCTGGCGCAAAAAGACAATGTCGTTATCCTGTTGTGTGAATCACTGGCCGAGATCAATCAGGCCATCATGTCCAACCCCAAGGTGGCAGCGGTAGAAGTGCCGATTCCGCAAGAGGCTGAACGTGAAATTGCAGTCAGGCATTACGCCCCCAAGATGGAAGAGAAGCAAGTCAAATTGCTGGCCAAGCAAACTGCAGGCCTGCGCGTGATACAACTGAGCAGCATCGTCGCGGCAGAAGGCCCGCAAGGTTTGCGCGAAGCAGAACGCACCAAACTCATCGCCAGCCTTTTACAAGGCCAGGCCAATGCAGAAGACCGGGCGGCCAAATTATCCGCCATCACGGCTGGCATGACACCGGAAGAAATTGCCCACCTGATAGACCCGGGCAAGACCCTGGCTGTGGATGTTGATGTCGACCCCTATTCCGAAATGATGGAAATAGTGCGCAAGCGCAAGCGTGAGTTGATAGAAAAAGAGTGCGCTGGCCTCATCGAGTTCATCGAACCCAAGCATGATCTCAGTGCAGTCGGTGGCAATGAGAATATCAAGACAGAATTGATGGAAATTGCCAAGGCCATTAAATCCGGCGACAAGGCAAGAGCTCCCATGGGTTTGCTGGCAGTCGGTGCGATGGGCGCAGGCAAGACCTTTGTCATCAAGGCATTCTTGAAAGAGGCTGGCTTGTCGGGCGTGAGCCTGAAGAATTTCCGCTCAAAATGGGTGGGGTCTACCGAGGCGAATCTGGAGCGTGTGCTGAATGCAGTCAAGGCCATGGGCCCGATCGCCGTGGTCATTGATGAAGGTGACCGCAGCTTTGGCAAGCAGGGCGATGACTCTGACGGCGGCACCAGCTCACGCGTGATTGCCCGCCTCAAGGAGTTCATGTCCGATACCGAGAACCGCGGCAAGGTCTTGTTCATCCTCATGACCAACCGTCCTGACAAGCTTGATACCGATATCAAACGCCCCGGCCGTCTGGACAGGAAAATTCCTTTCTTTTATGCCGATACAGCCACTGAGCGTGCTGATATCGTCAAGGCCATACTCAGCCGTTATGACGTCAAGTGTTCCATAGACTGGGCGAACACTTTGCCTGTGTTTGATGTCTTGCGCGGGTATTCGAATGCGGATCTGGAAGCCGTAGCACTGCTGGCACTGGAGTTTGCCAAGCGCGGTGATGGTGAAATTACTTCGGCAATTTTCGAGATGGCCGTGGCTGACTTCATGCCACCACAAGAAACACAAATGATCGCCTTCATGGAAATGCTGGCCGTGTTTGAAACTTCACGCCGCTCCATGTTGCCTGACCGTTTCAAGAATATGACACCGCAAGAAGTACAGCAGCAATTGCAAGTCTTGCGCAACGCTATTTAAATTCAATCTATATCCAGGAGAAAACCATGTTTCCATTTTTTGCACCGCAATCACTGAGTGATAGTGCCATCATCGCCGCCAGCAAAATCATGTTGCAGGTAGCAAAAACAGATGGCATCCACCCTGCGGAAGTTGCCTTGATCAAGAGTTTTTATGAAGGCAGCATCAGCATGGCAAGCCATCCATCCTTTGATGAATTGCTGGCCGTTTCCGACGCTTACACACTGGCAGCAAGCGACTTTGCGACAGAGCAGGAACGCGAAATGGTCGTTGCACTCAGCGTCATGACAGGTTTTGCAGATGGCGCATTCAGCGATGCTGAAACCAAGACCGTGCGTGATATTGCTGCCGCTTTGAATTTGGCACCAGCACGTTTTGATGAAATCAATGAAACCATCAAAGACCACATGCTGGCACAACTCTCCCATCTGCCAGATGCCGGATCAGTGGCTGTAGTGGCCAAAGAACTGGGTTAATTGTCGTCCTTGTTTGTCTGTATCAGTTTGCTTGTTTGTTGATGTATGCGTTCCCATGAGCCCAGCCTGTGCTGACGGGGCATGGGGCGCGCATCTATCCTGCTGTTAACGCCTGTTATCCATTGATCAAAAGCTGCGCGCACGGACTTGATCAAGTCAAATAGCCTGGGAAGTTTTCCTGCAAGTTTGATGCCGGATGATAGTCTGTTCATGTTGTTTTCCTGTCCTTAATAGAGTACCTCTCAGGCCAGTTGATGCAATCAACTCTGGTCATGGGCGCAGTATAGGTGCTAATCTGTGCATATTAAATCGACGAATTTGCAGTTTTGATTCGCAAAAATGCACAGAAAAAACTCACCCTCTGCTAGTACTTCTGACAAACCGGGGCAGCCTGCCACGCGGCTTGACTGGGATGATTTGCGCTATATCCTGGCGGTCGCCAGGGCCAGTTCCCTGTCGGCTGCCGCCCGTGTTTTAAAAGTCACGCACTCCACGGTATTGCGCCGCATAGAAGCCATAGAAGCAAAGATGGAAGTGCGCTTGTTTGAGCGTTTGCGCACGGGCTATGTCTGCACAGAAGCCGGTGAAAGCCTGCGGCATGCAGCAGAACAATGTGAACCTCTGATTGCACAAGCCGAGCGCGAAATCATGGGCGGCGATACCCGCCTTACCGGCCATGTACGCGTCACGACTGCCCATGTAGTCGCCATGTATTTGTTGCCCGCCGCACTGGCAACATTTCATGCATTACACAGCCAGATTGAAGTCGAAGTGCGTACCGCCCGCGAAAGAGTGGACCTGGCGCGGCGCGAAGCCGATGTAGCGATACGTATGTCGGCTGATGTGCCGGATACTCTGGTTGGACGGCAGTTGGGCCAGGTCAGGATACGTGTGTATGGCTGGCATGAAGCCCCTTACCTCGCTGAGATCAAACCAAATATTTTGCTGCCGCTGGAAGTCTTGACGAAGGACTTTCCCTGGATAGGCTTTGATGGCCAGGACAGAAGTTATGACCGTTGGGTTGATGCTCATGTGCCATCACAGGTCGTGGTGGCACGCGCTGACCATTTTCCCAGTGCGACGGCCCTGATCAAGACCGGCATGGGCATCAGCATCTTGCCGGAATTTGTGGCTAAGGACGTATTTGGTTTGCGCGCCTTGTCCGAACCAATCGAGGCCTTGCAGTCACCATTGTGGATGTTGACACATGTGGATTTACGCAATACGGCAAGAGTACGCGCTTTCATGCAGATTGCAGGGAATGCACTGGAAGCAGCTTTGAAGTAGGACCTTGATGAGGGATAAACATGCAAAATATGTTGAATCTTGGCAAGCGATTTTTCCTTAAACTTTTCCTTTTCGTAGCCGGCTTGTGTATGGCCATGCTTGGTTTGGCGGGCATTGCCCTGGTCATGTTCTGGGCTCCAGATAAACCCGTGGATGAATTGAAAGCCCGCTGGGCTCCGCCGCCATCGCAATTCATTAATGTCAGTGGCGTCTCAGTGCATGTACGTGATGAGGGCAGGCGTGATGATCCTGTACCCATCGTGCTGATACATGGCACCTCAGCCAGTCTGCATACCTGGGAAGGCTGGGTGGCAGAACTGAAAGACCAGCACCGTGTGATCAGCATGGACCTCCCGGCATTTGGCCTGACCGGCCCCAGGGCTGATGCCGACTACCGCATCACTACCTATGCCAAATTCATACTCGATCTGCTTGATACCATGCAGGTCAATCATTGCATCATCGCCGGTAATTCCCTTGGTGGTGAAGTAGCCTGGCAGGTGGCTGTAGCAGCGCCGCAAAGAATAGAGCGCCTGATATTGGTGGATGCGGGTGGTTATGCTTTTAAGGCTGCCTCCATACCTTTGGGATTTCGCGTTGCCCGTATCCCGCAACTGGCATGGATAGGCGAGCACATCTTGCCACGCCATTTGATGGAAACCAGTGTGAAAAACGTCTATGGCAATCCGGACAAAGTCACGCCAGCCCTGGTGGACAGGTATACTGCCATGACTTTGCGAGAAGGTAACCGTCACGCGCTGGGCCAGCGCTTTCAACAAACCAGCTCTGGTTCACATGCAGCCAGCATCAAGACGATACATGTTCCCGCACTGATTATCTGGGGCGGGCAAGACAGACTGATACCGCCAGAATATGCCAGCAAATTCAATCAGGATATCGCAGGTAGCAAACTCGTGATATTCGACAAGCTGGGTCATGTGCCACATGAAGAAGATCCGGGAGCGACAGTAGCAGCAGTGAAGGAATTTTTGAAATAAACTTGTGGCCGTAAACGCAAAAAGCCCACCAGGGGTGGGCATTCCATTCATTCCGGCAAACTGACAATAACCCATGCTATCTGCATAGTGTCATTGATTGGTGCATCACCCGTGCTATCTGCGCGGTGCAATGTGGGGGTGTTTGCCTGTTCTTGCTGGTCCGCTATAGTTCGGTCCATGACAGGAGTTACCACGAATGAGATCCTTCAACACTTCACTACACCATTTCCCGGTTCGCATATACATATACATGCAAATCCAGCCGGTGAGAATGAAGGCGCTTTGGAGTAGGCTGAGCTTACTCTGCGGTCTTGTTCACAGGATGCACTATGCATCCTTTAACGACAATACCATTTTCCCTTAATCCATACTATCTGCATGGTACCAAGAGCCGGTAAGTATCATTCTGCGCATCAGTATTTTGTGCAAGACGAATACTGACAGATGAAGGGTGTCGCCTTGCGATTGACTAATCCCCAGCAACCCATACTATCTGCATGGTGCCACTGGCCGGTAATACTGAATTAGTCAAAAGCGCTGCGACAGGGCAAATTGGATTTGCCCGACAAGGTCAATAAAGACCTTGGTCTGATATTAGGACAGAACTTGGATGTTGCTGGCTTTGTCGCCTTTAGGACCGGCTGTGCGCTCGAAAGACACACGCTGGTTTTCGCTCAGGCTTTTGAAACCGCTGGACTGTATGTCCTGGAAGTGGGCGAACAAATCTGCACCACCTGCATCAGGAGCGATAAAGCCGAAGCCCTTAGCATCGTTGAACCATTTAACTATACCTGTTTGAGTACTCATTTTTTTTCCTTTTGATAAAACCATGGGCAAAATCGCCCAAAATGGACTTGTAAGCAAGTGATAAAACCAGTGGAAAAAAGACAGAACAGCCAGAGAGATAAAGCTATGCGGAATTGGGACCAACAAATTAAGGACTTGATGCAAGTACAGGACGAAATATACACGTTTACTTTGAAAGTGTCTAATTTTCTTTAAAAATATTTTGAAGGGTGATGAGAAGCCAGTAGCAACGGCAACTAATTACTTTGCCACAACAGTCTGAGGAAAAAAGTATTTCCAGGCAAATGTGTCTGAGAAATTGATACGTCTTCATAGGAAAACAAATAGTAAAACTGTGCAATGTAACAATTGATTTTCTTGCTTGACAAGGTGCAGAGTGAACCTGATTATCTAGTATGAAAGACAAGATATTTTTGCAGTTCCTAATACGAAAAATGATTTGTTGATCATTTTTTCGCGAGACCAACCGCACATTTTGAAGGTGCCAGGCAATGAAACATTATTTTGAATATCAGGATTCCAAGTCTTACAAATTTTGGCAAGTTGAAATAGAAGCGAATACCTTGAATGTGAAGTACGGCAAGATAGGCACGGCAGGCCAGGAAAAAATCAGCAACTTTGATACGCCAGAAAAAGCACAAAAAGAAATGGAAAAGCTGATCAGTGAAAAAACCAAAAAAGGCTATGTAGAAAAAACTGACGCCAGCTCCAAAAAAATAGCTCGACGTATTGCAGTCAGTTACGACGAGGCCGAAGAAGGCAAGACCTTGCTGGAAAAAGTAACAGCGTTTCTGGAAACCGCACAGGCAGCGGAAGTTGAATCACTGGTCATCGCAGCGTGGGAAGAGCCGCATGAAACCGGCGCGCAAGAATCCCTGGACTTGCTGATCGCAAATCCAGGCAAACTACCGCAGTTGAAAGAGTTATTTGTGGGCGACATGGATTCCGAGGAGTGCGAGATATCCTGGATCATTCAGGCGGATTACACCAAATTGTTTGCTGCCTTCCCTGCGCTGGAACGCCTGCACATCAAAGGTTCTACCGACCTGACTTTGTCTACCGAGCCGCTGAAGCACGACAACCTCAAAGCACTGACCATAGAATGCGGTGGCTTGCCCAAGAAAATAATTGATGTCATTGCCACCGCCCAATTACCCAATCTCGAATACCTGCAATTGTATATCGGTGTTGATGAATACGGCTTTGATGGCAAGCTTGATGATCTGCGTCCTTTCATGCAAAAAGGCTTGTTCCCCAAGCTGAAACATCTGGGTCTGGTAGACAGTGAAATTGCCAATGAGATTGCAACTGAAATTGCACAGGCATCCGTGCTGGAACAACTGGAAACCTTGGATTTATCCATGGGCACACTCAGTGATGATGGTGGCCGTGCCTTGCTGGACAGCAGCAAGATAGGCGTGCTTAAGAAACTTGACTTGCATTACCATTATCTTTCGAATGAAATGATCAAGGAATTCAAAAAATTGCCTATCCTGGTTGATGTCACAGACCAGCAAGATATTGAAGATGAATGGCGTTATCCAGCTGTCACTGAATAAAGTCAGATGCAAGAGAATTCTCGTGTTGTACTGATAGGAAATCCTGAAAACCGGCGTGTACATTTTTTTCAGGAAGCATTGCAACAAGCAGGGCAGGATGCTGCCCTGGTTATCCCTTATTTGAGTATCCTGAACAGTGAATACCAGCTCGGTGACGTACTCGTTGAAGGCGATACAGTGAGGGTAGAATCGCCTGGTGAGAATTTTGCCGTGGAAAAGAAAATACTCGCCCTTGGTGGTTTGGAAAATGCACTTGAACTGGAAGATGAACGCGGCAGGATTTATTATCCGCGATTATGGTTCCATGGGTTCTCTAGATTGATGGCATCGATATCCCAGCAGGCCGGAAATGTGAGCTGGTTCAATCACCCTGACGATATCGTCAGCATGTTTAACAAACCGCTATGCAAGCAAATATTGCCAGCCCTTACGCTACCGAGGCTGCCGGTCTTTTCCAGTTATGATGAATTTTTTTCCTTTGCAAAAAAACAGAATTACAGCCGTTTTTTTATCAAGTTGAATTCCAGTTCTTCGGCCTCTGGTATCGTTGCCTATGAATACAATAAAAGAAATGGCAAAGAACAGGCTTATTCTACCGTAGAGATCGTGCATGGTATTGATGGTGATCGCTTTTACAATTCACTGAAAATCAAAAAATATACTGCGCGAGAAGAGATAAGAAATATTTTGAATTTTTTATTTACGCAAGGTGCCATGGTAGAAACCTGGATACCCAAAGCAAAGCATGAAGACAGTTCTTACGATCTGCGAGTGCTTGGTATTGCCGGCCAGCGCAGGCATGCAATTGCCAGGCTCAGTCGTGGCCCCATGACTAATCTGCATCTGGGTAACCAGCGTTGTGCAGTTGATGAGCTGGAATTGTCCTCATCTACATGGCAAGAGATAGATTCCCTGGTAGAAAAGACCATGCAGGCTTTTCCGCGCTCCTTATATGCAGGTCTTGATATCCTGTTGCCCAGGAACGATAAATTACCCGTGCTGCTGGAAGCCAATGCCTTTGGCGATTTGCTACCTAATTTGCTGCACAATGGCGAGAATACCTATCTGGCAGAAATCAATGCAGTCCTCAAAAGACAGAGGCTGACTCATGCTTAGCCCAAGGAAAGCGACTCTGCTTTTTGATATCGACAATACTCTGGTAGACAGGGATGCTGCCTTTCATGCTTACTTACAGAATTTCGTTGGCAAGAACCAAGCTGTGTTTTCAGACAAAGATATGTCAGTGGTTCATGAGGAAATGATTGCGCTGGACTGCCATGGCAGAAAAGACCGAAAACTCTTTTGCCATGAATTATTGCAGCGTTTTCCTGCCCTTCCTTACACTGCAGAAAGCTTGTGGGAAGATCATATGTCACTGCCTGATTTCGTGAAGCCAGATAGCGTGCTCAATGAGTTGCTGGAACGTTTGTCTGCTGATTACCAGCTCATGATTATTTCCAACGGTTCTGCAAATATGCAGCGTCGAAAATTACAACGCGCGGGCTTGACAGATTATTTTGAACATATCTTTATTTCTGCTGAAGTGGGTTATGCCAAACCTGATCCCCGCTTGTTTTTACATGTCTTAAATTATTGTCGCCATGCCAGTATAGTCATGATCGGTGATGACTACATCAATGATATGCAGCCAGCCATGGCCATGCAATTGAAAACAATTTTCATCAATCCTGACAATGAAACCGTCGCTATCATGCCAGACCTTGAGTTATCTAGCATTCATGATCTGGAAGGGGCATTGGCATGCATGATATGAACCAGATTGTTGGCAAGAGCAATATTCTCTTCATTACTCTTGATACCCTGCGCTATGACATTGCTGTGCAAGAGTTTGCCGCAGGCCGCACGCCTTTTCTTGCCACACTATTGCCAGCAGGCTGGGAAGAGCGCCATGCTCCCGGCTCTTTTACCTATGCATCACACTGTGCTTTCTTCGCTGGTTTTCTCCCTACTCCGGCCAGGCCCGGTGTGCATGAACGCCTGTTCTCATTGAAATTTGCGGGCAGTGAAACCACTGGTGAATCCAGCTTTTGTTTTGATACGCCAGATATCGTCAGCGGTTTTTCTGGCATCGGTTACCGCACTATCTGCATAGGCGGGGTAGGTTTTTTCAAGAAGCAAAATCCACTGTCTTGTGTCTTGCCCAATCTATTTCAGGAAAGTTACTGGCAGCCAGAATTTGGCGTGACTGATCCTGACTCAACCAGACATCAAGTTGAATTTGCCATAAAGTTGCTGCAACAAAAACCTGATAAAAAAGTTTTTTTATTTATGAATTTATCTGCACTACATCAACCCAATTGTCATTACCTGCCTGGTGCAGCTGGTGACAGCCTGGCCAGTCACGCTGCGGCATTGCGTTATATCGACGGCCAGTTGCCACCCTTGTTTCAGGTGCTCAATCAAATGGGCGATACCTTCGTAATTATCAGCTCCGATCATGGAACGACTTACGGCGAAGATGGTTATACAGGGCACCGCCTGGGACATGAAAAGGTCTGGACTATCCCCTATGCTGATTTTCATATGACGCGCGGGAGTCTGGCATGACAGAGGTCGCACACGCATTTCGCCGTTATCTGGAAGAGACCAATCGTTTTCAAAGTTATCTGTATTCTTACCCACACAAAACAGCTTACAGAAGCTTTGAAGAAAAACTGGATTTGAAAGAACTCTGGGCAACTGAGAAAAAGCATGCGCTGTATCTCTACACGCATATTCCTTTTTGCCGCATGAAATGCTCATTCTGTA
Source organism: Burkholderiales bacterium (assembly GCA_016200895.1). Taxonomy (GTDB): domain Bacteria; phylum Pseudomonadota; class Gammaproteobacteria; order Burkholderiales; family Burkholderiaceae_D; genus Undibacterium. The sequence goes on along the minus strand of JACQDX010000011.1, from coordinate 13,055 downwards.
ATTTGTTTACGGTGTCGCACCCCAAGGAAGATCTGGTCAGTCTGTATCTGAAAAAAATCCAGCTGGAGGCTGAAGTGGTAAGGGATAGTCTGGGCGACTTCAACTTTGCCGGTTATGCCATTGGCGGTGGCACACCCAGCCATCTGGATATCAAGCAACTGGAGCAATTATTCTCGATATATACCAATACGCTGGGTGTAGATCTGAAAAATACGCCGGGCTCCTTCGAGATTTCACCTGATACCATCAATGATGAAAAGCTGACTTTCCTGTCGCGACATGGAGTTCAGCGACTCAGCATAGGCATACAAAGTTTCATCGAATCGGAAGCGCGTTCGGTAGGGCGGGTACAGCCAGAGACCATGATGGAGCCACTGCTGGAAAAAATAAGCAGTTATCAATTCCCGATTTTTAATCTGGATCTGATTTATGGCATTCCTGGGCAAACTGCAGAAACCTGGCTGGCATCGCTGCAAAAAGCGGTGCAGTTTCAACCAACTGAAATCTTCCTGTATCCCTTATATGTGCGCCCGCTGACTTCGTTATTCAAGAAGCATGGCAGCATACAAATCGCACAGAACGAAGACATACGTCCTACGCTTTACCGCATAGGGCGGGACTTCTTGCAGGCAAACGGTTATGTGCAAGACTCCATGCGCCTGTTCCGCAAGCCAGTAGCTGGCCTGCGTGAGAGTTCAGAATATTCATGTCAGGAAGATGGCATGATAGGTCTGGGCACGAATGCGAGGTCTTACACAACAGATGTGCATTACTCTACGGAATATGCAGTGTCCAAACCTAATGTGGCAGCGATCATCGACGACTATGTCGCCAGGGAACGCGCTGACTTTATGGTGGCAAATTATGGGATACGCCTGTCTGAGGATGACCGGAAACGGCGTTACCTGATCAAGTCTTTGCTAAAGGCGCAAGGATTGGATGGCGCGCATTATCAAAGCATTTACGGCACGGACGTGTATGCTGATTTTCCTGAACTGCAGACCCTGCTGGAAATAAATCTGGCACAAGAGAACGCCGGTCGCATGCAATTGCATGGGGAGGGTATGGCTTATTCTGACCTCATCGGCCACTGGTTTATTTCACCTGCTGTAAAAAACAAAATGCAGGAGTATGTCGTCAAATGAGCCTGAAAGTCATTTATCGCGGCCACCTTACAGATTGCAACTACAGTTGCGAATACTGCCCGTTTGCCAAAGAAAAAAACAGCCGCGAGCTACAGGCGCTGGATAAAAAGGACCTGGACAGATTTGTTGCCTGGGTAGAACAAAACAGCAGCGCAGACCAACCCATGGAAGTGTTTATTACACCCTACGGTGAAGCCCTTGTGCGTAAATGGTATCAGGAAGCGGTGATACGTTTGTCGCATCTGCCACATGTGAGCAAGGTGGCGGCACAAACCAATCTGGCCTGGAACACACAATGGCTATCCCGTTGCAATACCCAGACCACGGCTTTGTGGACGACTTATCATCCCGACTTTGTGACGGAAGAAAAATTCCTCAGCAAATGCAAGGAGCTGTCTGCATTGCAGATACGCCATAGTGTAGGCGTAGTTGGCTTGAAACAGCACTTCCCTCAAATTACTTCACTGCGCCAGCGCCTGCCACAGGATGTGTATATGTGGATCAATGCCTACAAGCGCGAAGTTGATTATTACTCTGAAGAAGAGATCGCTTTCCTTGAGGACATCGATTATCTGTTCAGATTGAACCTGCCCTGGTATGAAAGCATGGGCAAAGACTGCAAGGCTGGCAGCGAAGTGGTGTCCATAGAAGGTAATGGTGACCTGTTCCGCTGCCACTTCATCAAAACCCGTAAAGGCAATATTTTTACAGACCCGCTAGCCAGCATGCTCAAGAGAGAAAGCTGTAGCAAAGCGACTTGCCACTGCCACATTGGCTATATCCATCTTGACTCCATGAAATCGCATGAAGTGTATGGCAGTGGTTTGCTGGAAAGGATACCTGTGCGTTTTGCTTGATAAGCGGTGATGAGATAAACGATTTTTCCTTATATGTTTTTTTCATGCTTTAAGGCGAAAACAATCGTTTGTCGTCTATGCACAAGGAAGTAATATCGGTTCAACCTAAAGTTCATTAGCATAGAAAGAGACAGCGCATGAGTACAGCATCATATTTCACATCATCTTTAGTTTTGCCCAAAAGGCGCAATGCATTACTGGTAGCAGCATTGCTATCGGCCTTATCCGCCATGTCTGCACAGGCACAGGAAATCATCCCGCCACAATCAGACACCGTGATCGTGACTGGTACACGCAGTATCAAACGTACTGTGTCTGACTCGGAAGCACCGGTCGATATATTGACTTCCAAAGATTTGCAATCGACAGGCTCTGGCGAACTGGCAACGGTGTTGAGCCGCTTGCTGCCATCCTTGAACTTCCCGCGTCCTGCCGTAGCAGATGGCACTTCCGCAAGTCGCCCGGCACAATTGCGCGGCCTGTCACCTGACCAGACGCTGGTGCTGGTAAATGGCAAGCGCTGGCATACCTCGGCTGTTGTGAATGTGAATGGCACTGCAGGGCGCGGTTCTTCACCGGCTGATTTGAATACCATTCCCATCAGCTCCATTGAAAAGATAGAGGTCTTGCGTGACGGCGCAGCGGCGCAATACGGTTCAGATGCGATAGCTGGTGTCATCAACATCATCCTCAAAAAAGGTGCGAATGGTGGTGAAGTGCAACTGGGCGGCGGGCAATATAGCAAGCGTGACGGCACACAAGCCAGTCTTAGCGCCAATTTTGGTACGGCATTGGGTGATAAAGGCTGGGCACGTTTTACCGCAGAACAGCGCAAGCAGAATGAAACAAACCGCGCCGGTGCTGATTTCCGCAATCCTCTGGAACCCTTGTACGGCAGAGTCAATCAGGTACAGGGCGACCCCAAGCTGCAACAAACCAACTTGGGTGCGAATGCCTCGCTGGCACTGACAACAGATATAGACCTGTACGGCTTTGCCAATTACAGCCGCCGTAGCACCGATGCTGCCGCGACCTGGCGCACGGCGTACACCACAGGTACTACTTTGCGCACATCGTTGTATCCGAATGGCTTTTTGCCGAATGAAGCGGCGACCAATACTGATGTGTCGGTAGTAGGTGGTGTGAAAGGCCGCACTAATGGCTGGCGCTGGGATGCCAGTGTCAATTACGGTTCCAGCGAATTCAGCCTGGATGTCAACAATACCGTCAACTTGAGCCTGGGTGCCACCAGCCCGACAAAATTTTATGCAGGCAAGCTGAAAAATACCCAGACCCTTGCAAACTTTGATGCGGCCAGGGAGATAGAATTTGCCGGTCTGGCAAATCCACTGACGCTGGCTGTTGGCGCAGAATACCGCCGCGACCAGTATGAAATCGGTGCGGGTGAAGCGAATTCGTATTTCGGTAGCGGTGCTCAGGGTTTCTCTGGTTTCCAGCCGTCGAATGCAGGCAGCTTCAGTCGCCACAGTGCAGCTATCTATGCCAATGTCGAAGCCGAGTTGAGCAAGCAACTCAGTGCTTCACTGGCTTTGCGTCATGAGAACTACAGCGATTTTGGCAGCGTCACTTCTGGCAAATTGTCTGGCCGTTTTGAATTCACTAAAGAATTTGCCTTGCGTGCTGCTGCGTCGAATGGCTTCCGTGCACCTTCACTGGCACAACAGAATTACACGATATCCACGACTAACCTGCTCACCATCAACGGTACATCGCAACTGGTGGATACCGGTACTTTTGGTGTCGCCACGGCTGCTGCCAAAGCCCTGGGTGCAGTACCGCTGCAAGCAGAAAAATCACGCAATTACAGCCTGGGCGCAGTCATGCAGCCAAGCAAGAATGCGACCCTCAGTATCGATGCTTACCAGATCGATATTGATAAGCGTATTCTGTATTCCGGCAATCTGGTCTTGCCTGCCGCTTTACAAAGCGTGCTGGCGCAGCAGGGTGTGCTGGTAGGTGCAGCACGTTATTTCACCAATGCGCTGGATACGCAAACCCGTGGCGTTGATGTTGTTGGCTCTTACCAGATCCCGCTGTCTGGCACAGACAAGCTGGGCTTTACCGTGGCATACAATCATAACGATACGACAGTCAAAAATGTCGCTGCCAATCCGGCGATTCTGACGCAAAACAATCTTTTGCTGATAGACAGGCAAACCATCAACCGCGCGACTGAGGCGACACCAAAAGACAAATTTAGCATCGCCGCTGACTATGCCTTTGCTAACTGGAATATCCATGGCCTGGCCACCCGCTATGGCAGCTTTGTCTCCCCACAAAACAGCGTGGCACTGGACCAGACTTACAGCGCCAACACAGTGCTGGACCTGGCGGCCAGCGTCAAACTGGGTAAATGGACTATCAGCGCAGGTGTCGATAACCTGACAGACAAATATCCTGATCTGGTGACATCGGCAGGCAACTTGAATTCTGGTGGAACCCTGCCATACAGCACATTCTCGCCTTATGGTTTCAATGGTCGTTACTATTATGCGAAGGCTGCTTACGCCTGGTAATGATGTGATTTGAACTTGTTTTTTGTTAAGGGCTGCTTTATGCAGCCCTTTTTCTTTTGTATCGCCAGCTTCAGAGTAATTTTAAATTACGGTATTTATTTACTGATAAACGATAAATAAATATTGTATTTCGAAATATATGGTTTAGAATTTATATCAGTTAATTCAATCAGGAGTTCCAAATGCAAGTTCAGAAACATGCCAGGATTGCCAGTATTCGGAAGTTGAGTAAATATTTTATATATTTGGCAGTATTGTCCATGATCTTTATTGTGCTTGGGACTTTGCTATTCCCTTTCGTACTGGCAAAAATACCTTCCGGAGATTTGACAATCGCAGGCTATCTCGCGAAAGCCGCTACGGTGGACGATGGATTGTCTTCTTTGTTGGCAAGTGGAATAAGTACGCAACTAAAAATAGCAGCGGCAATGGCAGCATTTTTTTTCTCTGCATTGCTATTTATGATTATTGGGCATTTGAAAAATTTAATAACCTGTTTTTATAAAGGAGAGATTTTTAACAGGCAGGCAGTTTTTCATGCGAAAAAAGCATTCAATTTAAAATTACTACTTGTCAGTGCAAAGTTGGTTTTAGATTTCTTATGTCTCATTTTCAGTTATTTTTATCCAGGTTCTAACAGCCGTGGTGATATCGGCCCCTTTATTGGTGGCGTATTGGATCAACTTGCCTTGATCGCGTTTTTTTTGCTGCTGATCTGGTCGCTGGAAATCGGCGTAGACCTCAATGAAGAAGCTGAACTGACCATCTGAGGACGCTATGCCCATTACTGTTAATCTTGATGTCGTCCTGGCCCAGCGCAAAATGCGTCTGAATACCCTGGCTGAACTGGTCGATATCACACCACAAAATTTATCTGTATTAAAGACAGGCAAGGCCAAGGCGATACGCTTTGATACCCTTGAAAAAATTTGCCAAGTGCTCGCATGTCAGCCTGGCGACATCCTGGCTTATACGCCAGATGTCGACCCGATACAGAAACCTGATTCAATCTGATGCAGTGCCAGGGAATTTACCCACATACCTGGCACGAGGGCGTATGAGCTGGCCTGTTTCCACCTGTTCCATGGCATGGGCTATCCAGCCTGCTGTGCGGCCCAGCGCGAACAGGATTTGCGCTGCCCCCAACGGCAATTGGCAGGCAATTTCGACTGCGACCAGGCCATAGTCTATGTTCAGCTTTTGTCCGGTCAGGTCTTCTGCCATGTCGGCCACGGCAAACAAGCCTGCATACTTATTCCTGTCGAGCATGTTCATCATGAGTGCACCACGCGGGTCGCCTTCAGGGTAGAGTGGATGACCAAAGCCCGGTAGCCTCGGTGAAAAATGATGACTGGCATCATGGCTGCGCAGGCGTTTTGCCAAAAAACTGGAGGTGTCACTTGATGGCGTGACCAGTGCAGCACGCAGCATGCGGCTGACACGCAGGCTTTCTCCACCGTGTTTGGGGCCTGAGAGCGCGGCCAGTCCAGCTACTAATGCCATACCCATGTTCGCACCTGCAGAGGCAACACAACGTACAGTAAAAGTCGACACATTCAACTCATGATCAGCGCTGACGACCAGGGCTGCGCGTATCAGTTCTGCTTGTTCCTCATTCAATTGCCATGCTGTAGCGAGTTTTTGGTGAAATGCCTGATAGTCAGGTGCGACACCCAATAGCGCCGCTGCAGTCAGATGCATCCATAACATGGCTTTTTGATGCGCATGGATATCTGGCATTTCCTCTACTGTTTTAGTCAGCAGGGGCAATATGCTGATGGTTCTTTCGTAGGGTGACAGATGTGCAGTCAGGCTCAGCAATTTTGGCCACAGTGTAGTCAAATCAGTCAGGCAAGTCTGGGGAAGATCAAGATTTGCGTCGCTATTCCACAAAATCCATGCGGTCCGTTCTAGTGTATGTGTGCCTGCGAGTTCAGCGACAGCATGGCCACGGTAGTACAGCTTGCCATTTGTTACCTGCGTGATTTTTGATTCCAGGACAGGTACACCCCAGTCTATGGCTGATTCGGCAGCACCGCCTGCCCGCTTACTGTCGGTATTGCGTGCCAGGAGGCGCAATACTTCTTCCTTTACATAGCGTTTCGCCCTCTGTCCTTGGTACTGCTGCGATTGCAGCAAGCCGCGGCTGACGTAGGAATATAAGGTCGGCAGGCTGATGCCGAGTAATTCGGCAGCTTGTCTGGCAGTAAGAGTGTTATCCACGATTAATTTATATTGATAGGCAGAATCAAGATTGACCACAGGGCGATGCAGATTCTAGACTGCAAACATACAAGATCAGGTGAGCGCATTGTGCGCCAGTTTTATTTTTTTGGGGAGAGCATGATGTCGGCAGAAGCATTATTGGCGTCTTTATGGCAAATGGGTGGCGGCGAGCCTGAAGCCTTGCAGCAACTGACGTTCAGCGGCGACTGCGCCCAATTGCCATCGACTTTCCCGGTAGGTGATGTGGCCTCGGCCAGCATTGCCGTGCAAGCGCTGATGGTTGCACAGTTATGGCAGGCACGCGGTGGATCTGAACAAAAGATCACGGTGGACAGACGTCATGCCCTTGCCATGTTCAAGAGTGACCGCTACCTCAGTATCAATGGCAAGCCAGCTGATGATCCCTGGAACAAGATTGCTGGTTACTATCAGGCGGGAGATGATCGCTGGATACAATTGCATACCAACTTCCCGCATCACCGTGATGGCGTACTTGCTGTTTTGCAATGTGCAGAAGAGCGCGCTGCAGTCGCCAAAGCAATCGCCGGATGGCAGGCGGCTGAGCTGGAGCAGGTACTCGCCAATGCAGACATGTGTGCTGCCATGATACGCACAGAGCAGGAATGGCAGGCGCATCCACAGGCACAGGCGATTGCTGAATTGCCCCTGTTTGAAGTCAGGAAGATAGCCGATGGCCCTGTCATACCATTGAAACAAGGTAGCGGACAAACTCCCTTGCGTCCATTAAGCGGTGTCCGTGTGCTGGATTTATCGCGGGTAATTGCGGCGCCTGTAGGTGCGCGTACACTGGCACAACATGGGGCTGATGTATTGGCGATAAGCGCAGCACACCTGCCCAACATCATGTTGCTGGTCATGGATACTGGTCGTGGCAAACGCTCAGCGCAACTGGATTTGCGCAATGCCGGGGGGAGGCAGCAATTACATGAGCTGGTGCGTGGTGCCGATGTTTTCATGCAAGCTTACCGGCCCGGTGCTATCGCCCAGCTTGGTTATTCAATTGAAGAATTATGCGCATTGCGCCCAGGCTTGATACACGTCAGCTTGTCAGCGTATGGTCACGTCGGCCCCTGGGCAAACAGGCGTGGCTTTGATAGCCTGGTGCAATCGGCCAGCGGTATTGCGGATGCAGAAGGGCGCGCGGCTGGCAATGCAGCGCCCGGCAAGCTACCTTTCCAGGCCCTGGATCATGCGACCGGCTACCTGTTGGCATATGCGACCATGCTGGCCTTGCAAAAACGTGCTGTCGAAGGTGGTAGCTGGCAAGTCAGGGTATCGCTGGCGCAAACGGGGCGCTGGTTGCAAGCCATGTCCAGACGTGGTTTGCATGAAGATGCGGCAGAATTGCGTCCCGATGAAATCGCCAGGTTCTTGCAGACATCAAGCTCAGGTTTTGGCGAGATGCAGGCGATTGCTCCGGTAGAAAAAATGAGCCTGACACCCGCACATTTTGAATTGCCTGCACCTACACTTGGGCAACATGCACCAGTCTGGCTGCCATAAAGTTAGACTCAAATTGCATGCTGCTGCAGCCAGTCATGTAACGAGGTGATGAGTTCTGGCGCTTTTTCCAGTGGTGACATATGACCGCAATCTTCGATGATATGCAGTTTGGCGTGTGGTAATCCATGCGCCAGTTTTTCTGACTCCACAAGGCTGCGCATCTGGTCATTTCTGCTGGCTGCGACCAGTGCAGGGCAAGTAATCCCGGCCAGTTCATGATGACCATCTGCACGCACGATGGACAGTTGCTGCAAAAAGACTTGCTTACCAAGTGCCAGTGACATGGCCTGTAAATGTGCCAGCATGACGCTATCATCCTGACGCAAAGGATGCAGGGCGCGGCGCAGGGCTGTCATGGTCTGGCCCTTGTAAGGGTAATGTTCCAGCAGCTTGATTTGCTGGCGGTTTTTTATGATTTCATCTTCTGTGCTGGCGCGTGCTGAAGTGTTCAGCAAAACCAGGCCACCTATGGTTTTGTTTTTTTGATGAGCCAGCCATGCCAAGTGGCGCGCCACATAGCCGCCCAGAGAAAAACCGATGATGATGGCCTTATCTGGCAATGCCGGAAGCAGGCGTTGCGCCATGCTTTCTATGCTGTTACCCTCATTCAAATCAGCGACACGTACTTGCCCCAATTGCTCCAGTCCGGGCAACATGAATTTCCATAAACTGGCATCACACATGAAGCCGGGGATGAGCAGGAACTGACGCGCTGGTGCTGTACCAGATATGGTGAATTCAGGCATGCGGATGAATGGCGAATGTTTATTTTTTCTTGATGTTTTGCAAAAGATTGCTCACTTGCTGGCTCACCGGTATGTCATGCTGGCGTAGTAACTGTACATGCAAGACCAGATTTTCCAGCACCAATTTTGCCGCGACTGCCAGCAAAGTGACTTGCCTGTCTTCATTACTGAAATTTTCCATGGCATCTGCCATGTCGCACAGATGCTGGGCAGTGATGGCGCGCAGCTCATCTTCTTCAAAGGGCAGGTCAGCAAAATCTATCGGGTCTTCCTTCTCTACTTCCCTCATTAAATCCTGTAATTGCTCTGGTGTGATGGACATGCGCACTCTCCCCAAAAATAGCGAGCCGGACTTTATGCCATTTCTCTATCCTCATTCTAGCCTGCTTTTGGGGTGACTGAATACTGGCAGTATTTTCTGATTTTATTTTTTGATCGATAGACCAAAGATAGCGAGTCCACCCAGTGCCAGCAATGCAGCCAGCCGGTTGAGGTCCATCCATATCCCATAACGATGACTACGCCACCCAGCCATGCACCGAGCGCGTAGCGCTTTGGCTAATGGCAGCGTCGTGCCAGTCTTGCCCGAGCGGAAATTACCTGACTTGGTCTTGCATGCGATTACACCGCGTCGAGATGAGCATCTGGCCAAGGTGAGACATGTTTCGGCTTTATTGGCAGATCATGTTGCTAATTATGCAGTCTGAGGAACTCAGGAGTGTGTGATTCAGCTAAACAAAAAGCGCTCCAGCAACTCAAAATCTGCACCAGCCTGATGTTCGACAAACAAGGCAATGCTGTTGATGATTAAGGGTTCAGGCAAAGTGAAATACTGGACCGCGGCATCATGCAGACTATCTGCAACTGCTCCTGCATCCAGCTTGTCAGTCAGCGTCATATGGAAGCGGAATTCTTCTGCCGTATAGGGGTAACCCCATTCCAGCAGCAAGTCGTTTTGACGCGGACTTAATGGCATTTGCTGACGGCGCACGAGTTCAGCCTCACTCATAGCTGCGCGGAAATGATCGAAGTGACTGACGCAGGCAAAGGCAAATTCGTCCAGCGCAGGCTGGTCACCGGTTGGTCGCAAGGCCAAAAATTTGCCCATCCATTGCACCTGTGGCGCATGTATCTGGATATTGTTTTGCTGCGCGCAAAATTCTTGCAATGCCTGGCGCAAGTCTGCCTCGGGCAAGCCATCAGCAAACTGGAAAGGGGCCTTCAGGGTGGCATGAAAACCATAGCGGCGAGCATCCCGCGTCGGTTGCGTTTGCAGGCCCGTATCCAGCCCGGCGATGGCGGGCTGGGGTAGTTGCTGGCCGTTTGCTGCATCACGACCCAGCCATGTTGAACCTCGCCGCCACCATTCACCATCAGGGGCGAAGTACAGGGCATACCTTGTCATACCTATTTTTACCGTAGATCAGTCAGCAACCTGATCAGTAGGGAAGCGCAAGGAATCCCTGAGCAAGAAGCCCATCGACATATTCATGTTGACGTTCTTTGGTGGTATCGGTTTGGTAAACCATTTTTCGTAGATACGGTAGATTTCATTTTCATGAATGAGTCTCAGCATCTCGCTATCAACGATCTTCTTGAAGCCAGGATCATCCTTGCGCATCATGATGGAGTAGGGCTCGATCGACAAAGGGTCGCCAACGATGGCGAAAGATGCTGGTGACTTGGATTCTGCACGCAGGCTGTACAGCAACACGTCATCCATAGGGAAGGCATCAGCCTTGCCGTCTTCCACCATCTTGAAAGAATCCTGGTCGCTATTGCCTTCTACCAGTTTGATGTTCAGTGAGCTGGTGTCGTTCCTGTCATTCAACAATTTCACTGTGGTGGTGCTCTTGGTGGTGACAACGGTGCGGTTGCGCAGTTGCGGCCAGTTCTTGATGCCGCTGTCGGATTTCACCAGAGCGCGCACGCTGGAAAAGAAATGCGGGATGGTAAACGCAACTTTTTTGCGTCTTTCTGCATTATTGGTGGTGCTGCCGCATTCCAGGTCTATTTTGTCTTCCAGCAGGGCAGTGAAGCGGGTGGTAGAGTCTACAGAGTAAAACTGTATCTTCATGGCCGGCATTTTAAGTTCTTTTTTGATGGCATCTGCCACCTTCAGACACAGGTCTACCGAATAACCGAGAGGCTGCTTGTTTTCATCCGTATATGAAAATGGTGCGGTTTCACGGATACCTATTACCAGGGTCTGGGTTTTGCGTATTTTGCCTATCGTATCGCCTGCTTGTGCCAGCAGGGGCAAGGCCAGACACATCATGGCAGTCATGCCACCAATTGCTTTTCGCATCATATTTTCCACCCGTTATTTTGTGATTAACATCGTGAGATCAGGCCTTTTACTAGTCGACTCTAACAGTCATGGTACAAGACAATGTATGAAATTGAAGCGCATCAGCTAAACAAGATTTAGTAAAAAAGGTAAAATTATATTGCGCAATCGTGATGTTTAAGCTAACAAGATGTGTTCTTGCTATGTGTTGCTGTCAAGCTTGCCAGTGTGCTTTGCTTGGCTGGCTCATTCGCAAAATCATGCTAAGGTGACGGTATCCACACAGTTTTTCATCACCATGAATTTTTCATCTGACCCTGGCCCAATTTCCCAAGCTTTGTTAACAATACGCAACGCCCGCATCGTCACTGCCGACAGCCTGTTTTCTGGGTCCATGGTCGTCAGCCAAGGCAAAATCAGTGAATTGGCTGATAGCGATGCCGGGTTGGCAGGCGAAGACTGGCAAGGTGATTATTTATTGCCTGGTTTGGTAGAAGTGCATACCGACAACATGGAAAAGCACCTCATGCCACGCCCCAAGGTGCACTGGCCCGTCATGCCAGCGATACTCGCGCATGATGCGCAAATCGCTGCAGCTGGCATTACCACGGTGCTGGATGCGATAGCGGTAGGTGATATTGACCCCGATAGTGTGCGCATGCAAACCCTGAAGCCTTGTGTAGATGGTCTGCGTATTGCGGAACAGGCGGGTTTGTTGCGCGCTCAGCATTTCCTGCATATGCGGCTGGAGCTGGCGGAACCGGATTTGCTACACCTTTTCTCTCCCTTCCTGCAGGATGACAGGCTCAAGCTGGTCTCGCTGATGGACCATACTCCCGGCCAGCGCCAGTGGACAGACCTGGCACATTACCGTGTCTATGTCACCGGCAAACGTGGCTGGAGTGAACAAAAAGTCGACAAGATGCTGGGCATCTTGTTGGAGCGCCAGCAACGGCATGTGGCTGAGAATCGCCAGCTCGTCATACGACAATGTCAGCAACATGCGCACCCTATCCCGCTGGCTTCGCATGATGATACGACCGCAGAGCATGTGCATGAAGGCGTGGCTGATGGCGTCAGTATTTCAGAATTCCCGACCAGCCTGTTGGCAGCACAGATGGCGAGGCGGCAAGGACTCTCTATCGTCATGGGCGCGCCTAATCGCGTGCGTGGCGGCTCGCATTCAGGTAATGTTTCTGCTGGTGAATTGGCCAGGCATGATTTGCTCGACATTTTGTCTTCCGACTATGTGCCTGCCAGCCTGTTACAGGCCGCCTTTATGTTGCAGGAAGATGGCTATGACCTGCCCAAGGCAATCGCCACTGTCAGCAAGGCACCGGCCCGGGCCTTGGGTCTGGATGACAGGGGAGAAATTGCAGTAGGTTTGAAGGCAGATTTTATCCGTGTGCGCATGCTCGACAAGCTGCCAGTGGTGATCGCAGCATGGCGCGATGGCAGGCAAATTGTTTAATTTATCAGGACTTACGCAAAATTGTCCCAGCAAGGCTATCGCTTCAGGAAACCACCCTTGCAAGGGTGGTTCGTTACGTCGGCATGCAACATGTTGTCTGAAACCCCGACTACACCGTAGCGACGACGACAGTACTTTATAGATCCGGCATTCAAATAGATGAACTTTTATGTAAAAGTGCAGTCAATAAGAGATGGAAAAAATAGACAGCAGAAAATTAAAGCCGGAAGCGCTCTATGAAAGACGCAAGCAAGTAATA
>JACQDX010000044.1 GCA_016200895.1 Burkholderiales bacterium | reverse complement strand
CCAGGGATTGCTTAATTGAGAAACGCTACTTTCTTGAGTACAGTATTCCACATGCGTCAGACACGAATTACAAGCTAAGTGGAATTGCCATCAACCACACCTAAGGCCCGAACCTACTATCTGCAATAAGTCAACGAAGGTGTGGGCAATGTGCCATCCACGCACCAGATTAAATCAGGAAAATTTTTGTGCTAACGGATACAATGAGCGCCTCCCATTCAAAAACTTTTTTCTGATTTTGCTTACCATCCGCACTTGGCATAGGGCCTTTTTTTGTTTGCTCGCCACAATAAGCTCTGGCTTTTGCAATGCAGCAGCAGATGCCTGTCCCGCCAACCCTGCTCCAATCAGATTTTTGCTGAGCTTTGACGATGGCCCCAGCGCTGTACAGCCTGATAATCCGACAGAAAAAGTATTAAAGGTTTTGCAAACCAATCCTTATCAGCCAGATATCAAGGCAATCTTTTTTACGCAGACAAGAGCGGTAAATGGTGGCGGAACAGAATTTGGCAGAAGCTTGTTGAAGAAAGAAGTAGAGGCCGGGCACCTGCTGGCTTTTCATACGGCAACTCCGCGTCATTCAAATCATCGCTATCTGAACGAACAAGAATTGATCGCCTCGTTGGAGTTGGGTATTGCAGATTTAACTGACATTACCGGTACGCCACCTAAACTGGTGCGCCCGCCCTTCTGGAACTTTGACGCACGCACGCTGGGCATCTATCATAGCCATGGCTTAAGTATGCTATTGACCGATTTGAGTGCGAATGATGGCATCATCTATGGCATCAACTTCAGCCTGACCAAGCGCAAAAACATGCGCAAACTATTGCTGGCTTTACGGCCAGACTGGTGTCAGAACGCCATGCCAGTGGTAGATGGTGTCACGCCCCTCGTCGTCACCTTCCACGATATCAATCCTTACACAGCCAATCACCTGGAAGAATATCTGGATATATTGCTGGATGTCGCCAGCGAGCTTGAGATGCCGACCAGCAGCAAGGCCTTTTACGATGACAGGGCAGAAATCGAACGCGCCGCTCTGGCACGTACAGTGGATGATGCTGGCAGCAAACCTCACTTACCTGGCATCTGGGAATGGTTCTGGGGTTTATTTCGCTGACAAACTGCTTAGCAAAAGTTGTGGCGTAGACGCGAACTGCTTGTCACTACATAGCGTAATCGACAATTCAGGATGGACAAATTGCATGCATTGCGCACTTACTACATTGAGTTTGATCTGCGCTTCCTTGGTGGTCCATAGCTGATAAAAATCACGCACGCGATCACTTGCATCCTGTTGCGCTAACCAATCGTTTTCATCTGCATTAAATGCCTGTAATGCCAGTGCAGAAAAATCGCGGTCTGGATTCAACAATTCAATATCCAAACCCAGTTTGCTATTGGCACTGACTGCACACGCTACCCACGAACCACTATGCGAGAGACTGAATCCTGCATGAGTTAACTCTGGATCATTCAAGCGAGGTGCATTACCGGGCTGCTCTATCACTTCAAGTTCTGTGGCAGGCAAGCCCAGCAACCCGGACAGCGCCTGTCTCAGAAGAATACGGCCAACCAAAAATTGCCGCTGGCGTTCAGGACGGATAAAGCGCTGATAGCGCTGCACTTCACTGCTACTGAGCCAGGGTAAAAAAACAGACAGACCGGCGTCATTCACAGCATGCAAACTGAGCAGATAAATACTGGCTTCATCAGATTGAGTTTTCATACCATGCACAGATCTGGCTGCGACATATCTATGGCTTAACGTAAAGCCTTGTCATCAGCGCCGGTTGGGCCGCCAACAGCAGTGCTGTAATTACCAATTACATATCCACTGGCAAGATTGGCGACACGAGTCAACATCAAATTATCATGGACACCAAACACAAAACCCGCCGCCATTGCACCAGCACGCTGGAAAAATTCTGGCCTGGCAATAGTATTACCATTGTTATCCGTGGCATTCAAACGTAACAAGACACCGGAACTACCCGCGAGAGGCCCCAGCAAAACCCGTTTGGCTCCATGCTGGAACTGTATTTCTTCAATCACTGGCTGGATTTCCAAAGTGCGTCCATTGGCTGGGCGTTTGTTCCATTCTTCCAGGTAGCTGGCTAAATCTTTCTGGATATTGTCATTGATTTTGATGAGCCCAGAAATATCACCACTATAGCCCTGTCTGAACACAGCAGGTTTGACTATGATGCGACCAAAGGAGGAGAATGCTTCTTTTGGCGCGGGGTTCTGCGTAGCACTCGCTTTTACAGAAGTAGCGCATCCTTGCAACAAAGCCAGAGCAAACATTGTGGATACCAGCAAACCACGCTTCAATACGACATTCATACAATTCCTTTGGTTATAAGACAAAGGGATATGATGGTCATATCCCTTCTTCCCTCATTATTCAGCAGATCATAGCTAATCTGCCAGTGCTACAGCACGTTTCTTTTTTTATTATTTATTGCCGATTCTGACGAAATCGCCCTTGAGTGCAACACCGGCCATGATGCCCCCGGCGTGACATTCAAATTCAGCTTCACTTGAATATTCAACGTTATCGTAATTACTCGCAATATTAACGACTGCATTGGCACCCAGTTCTTTTGCACGTTTCTGTAATTGCAGCATGGCTGACAAAAATACCCAGTTACAAGCCTTTTCATCTGATTTGCCAAATGCATTGGTTTTTTGACTGGTTTTATCACTGGCCAGTTTTTCAAGGACTACTGGACCTGGCTGTTTACCAAAATAAAATTTGACTGAATCACCCAGACGACTCTGTGCATCATTTGCATTCATCGCGCCAGAAATAGGCAACATGACTTTTCTGTCTGCTGCCTGAACGCTAGCCGCACATGTCATCATCGTCGCCACTACAACTGCTGCTGAAATTAATTTTTTCATTCTGGTTTTCCTTATTTAACAAGTATGGCCCGCATTAATACTTAGCGGTATTTTTTAAAAATCAGCGAAGTATTTATTCCGCCAAACGCAAAATTATTCGACATCACATATTCACAATCTATCGCCCTGCCCTCATCCCTTATGTAATCCAGGTCTGCACATTGCGGGTCCAGCTCTTGCAAATTGATCGTTGGGGCAAACCATCCCTCGTTCATCATTTCTATACTGATCCAGGCTTCCAGTGCGCCACAGGCACCCAGGGTATGCCCCATATAACTTTTCAGTGAACTGATGGGCATGGCATTGCCAAATATCTGTGCTGTGGCCTGGCTTTCTGCAATATCACCCTGCTGAGTACCGGTGCCGTGGGCATTTACATAACCAATATCGGATGCCTGCAGCTCTGCGTCTTCCAGCGCCAGTTGCATGGCGATTTTCATGGTCTCGGCATTTGGCTGTGTGACATGGCAGCCATCGCTATTGGTACCAAAACCTACCAGCTCGGCATGTATCGTTGCACCTCGTGCGAGTGCATGTTCCAGCTCTTCCAGTATCAGACAGCCAGCACCTTCGCCTATGACCAGGCCATCGCGTCCTGCATCAAAAGGACGTGGCGTGATCTCTGGCGTATCGTTGCGCACGCTGGTCGCGAACAGAGTATCAAATACTGCGGCTTCGGTCGCACATAATTCTTCAGCGCCACCGGCAATCATGGCGACTTGCTTGCCGCCACGTATGGCTTCATAAGCATAACCTATACCCTGGCTGCCAGAGGTACAAGCAGACGATGTCGTGATGACGCGCCCGGTCAGGCCAAAGAACACACCTATGTTAACAGGCGCAGTATGCGCCATCATCTTGATATAGGTGGTGGCATTGATACCCTTGGTGGTGCGCTCTTCCATCATGCGGCCAAAGTCGCCAATGGCACTGGGTGTACCGGCAGAAGAGCCAAAGGAGATACCCATTTTGCCACTGGTGACGACAGGATCATTGAGCAAACCCGCATGCTCCAGCGCCATTTCACTGGCCCGTGTTGCCATCAATGCGACCCTGCCCATGCTGCGGGTGGCCTTGCGGTGGTAGCGCTCGTTCAATTCAAAAGCTGCCGCGGGGGCTCCCAATTGCGTGTTCAGACCATCGTAGTCGCTCCATTCATCCATGCGCTTGATGGCGTTTTTGTATTCGCCCAATTGCTTGCGTATGCTGGCCCAGTCATTGCCCAAAGGGCTGATACCGGCCATGCCTGTCACCACGACGCGAGGTTTAACATTGTTCATACTCATGCCATTCCTCCATTCACTGAAATGACCTGGCGCGTGACATAAGCCGCATCAGGCTGCATGAGAAAGCTAACGACGGCAGCCACTTCTTCTGGCTTGCCAACGCGCTTGGCAGGTATCATTTTCAAGGCTTCTTCCATCGGTACATCTTCTATCATGTCTGTTTCTATTAAACCTGGGGCCACGCAATTGACGGTGATTGCCCGTTTTGCCAATTCAATCGCAAGGGCCTTGGTAGCACCAATAATACCTGCCTTGGCAGCACTGTAATTAACCTGACCACGATTACCGATCAGGCCGGATACCGATGCCATGGTGACGATACGGCCAGGCTTGCGCCGTTGCACCAGGGGCATGACCAAAGGATTAAGCACATTATAAAAACCATCAAGATTGGTGCCCAGCACGATATCCCAGTCCTCACCTGACATTGCTGGAAAAGCGTTATCACGCGCCACACCGGCATTGCACACAATGCCATAATAGCAACCATATTGTTCAATATCGGCAGTCAGTATGGCGGCAGCCTGCTCGCGCTCGCTGATATCAAATTGCAGGACACGCACCTGACGGCCCATGGCAGCAATTTCTCGCGCAACAGATTCTGCTTCTTCACGCTGACTGCGACAATGCAAGACGATATCGTAACCATCACTGGCCAGGCGCAATGCAATTGCCTTTCCTATGCCACGCGACGATCCAGTCACCAACACACTCATACTCATTACTAACTCCGTTGCAGAAAATCTTTGACATTAACGGGCTGAAACACCGTAATTGTCGCATTTGCCAATGATGTGCCATTCGCGCTATCCCTGATTTGGCATTCAAAAGCACCCAGGCCATTGTCACCTTGCAAGGCCTTATGCACGTGGATGTGCAAGACACTGCCCAAGACAAATGCTGGCTGGCTGCAATCATAGCGCCTTGAACCCAACAAAAACCCCACTTTAACAGGCTCACCGCGCAATTGCGCCAGATAACCTGCATGGGCAGCAATGGCTTGCGCCATATATTCGATACCAACCCAGGCACCTACGCCTGATGCTTCACAGAAAAGCGTTTCCGGCCTGATGCTGACTTCGGCACATAAATTCTCATCGTCAGCGCTCAGTACCCTGTCCAGCAAAACCATTTCACCATCATGCGGTACCAGGTCGCGAACCGGGGGTAATTTTTTTTCATTCAGCATGTTCATTCTCTCCCCAGTATCAAGGCCGCATTGGAACCGCCAAATGCAAAGGAATTGCTCAGTGCATAACGTATTGGCCGGCCCAGTTGCTGTCCATGGGCAACCACATTCAGTGCTGGCAATTGCGGGTCGGCGACAGCATCCCACAAATGGGGGGGCAATCTGCCTTGCACATTATCACTCTGCATCGTCAACCAGCACAATGCGGCTTCTACCGCAGCAGCGGCACCCAATGTATGTCCGGTAAATGGCTTGGTGGAACTGACTGGCACAGCATCGCCAAACAAATCATGAACTACGCGTGATTCCATCGCATCATTTTGCGGGGTGGCCGTGCCATGCAGATTGATGTAATCGATGTCCGAAGCAGAAATACCGGCACGTTGCAAAGCTTGGCTAATCGCCAGGCGTGCACCGCCACCTGCAGGATCAGGTGCCGACATATGATGGCCGTCGGACGACTCACCCCAGCCACACAAAGCCACGCCAGAACTTGCGCTATCAGCTTCAGCACTCATCAGGAACAGGGCTGCGCCCTCACCGATATTGATACCGTGACGATTGGCACTCAAGGGGTTGCACAGGCTGTCACTGACTGATTCAAGTGCTGAAAATCCAGCTACGGTAAAAGCGCATAGCGTATCGACACCACCTGTCAGGACAACATCGCAAAGCCCCATTTTGATCAGGCGCGCAGCGCTGGCCATGGCCTTGGCGCTGGAAGAACAGGCACTGGAATGCACATAGGCAGGACCAGTGATACCCGCAACATGGGCCAGGAAATCAGCAGGTGAAGCCATCTCTTGCTGGCCATAATGAAACTCTGCAGGCAGTGAAGCATCAGCGCTGAATTGGCGCAAGGCAGCTTCGGTACTGGCGATGCCTGAGGTACTGGTGCCTATCACAATGCCAATACGGTCTGCGCCAAAGCGTGCTATGGCAGCATCCAGTGCTGGCCGTATCTGTGTCAGTGCTGCCAGTGCCAACTGGTTATTGCGGCTGCGCATGCTTAGCGGCATGGCGCTGATATCCGGCAATGTACTGGTGACTTGCCCCAAGGGCAATGTGCGTCCACTTGACCAGGCATCAGTAGGCAAGACGCCACTCCCAGCCTCATCCAGCAAACGGCGCAGGATGTCCTGATGATTGTCGCCTAATGCGCAGACGATGCCGCAGTAATGTAAATACAGCTTCATAATGATATCAAGGTGTTCAAGGTGCTGACTGTATGGTCAGGCGATAGTGGTAACGCAAATTATTCAACACAACCATTCCGCTCCAGCGTGGCATGCTACTGTAGTCAATGGTGACGACAAGTTTGTCATCAAGATAAAGCGAACGATGCAAACCCTGCTCTTCAATTCGCCAGCCTGCAGGCAAAGCCTGGGCAATGGCATTCACTGGCCACAGGCTGAGTTGCATGTCTTCCAGCACGTCTTCTGCCCTGACCTGTGCAGGCAGCATGACATGTCGCCAGGACTTTAACTGCTTGCCATCATAACTGAGGCTCAGGACGCGCTGCCCAAAAGCCAGTCCCACCAGTTCGAGATGAGCAGGTTCAACTTCCAGCGCGGCATCCAGTTCGTCTATGCGACCATTTCTTTCCACGATCAAATGCTGCTGCACACTGAAAGAAGCATCCAGCGCAGCAGGGGCCAGCATCAGGCCCAGGCGCGCTTCTGGTTGCACAGGTTTGCTGGCGCAAGCACTCAGCAGCGCAGCTGTAGTGACCAACATGAGCCATGATTTAAGCTTGAGCGACATGCGCACTTTCTGTAGTAGAAGTAAAACAGGGAACAATCAACCACACCAGCGCGGTTCCTATCAGCATCGTCAAACCAAAGGCCTGCAATGCCGGGGTGCGGCTCAATCCCAATAAACCGAAAGACAGCAAGGTATTG
Organism: Burkholderiales bacterium; assembly: GCA_016200895.1. Classification (GTDB taxonomy): domain Bacteria; phylum Pseudomonadota; class Gammaproteobacteria; order Burkholderiales; family Burkholderiaceae_D; genus Undibacterium. Next base: position 62,125 of record JACQDX010000044.1, on the reverse strand, counting down.
GCAGCCGATAAACCAACTGCCAGCCAGGGCGTGGCATTGCGCCTGTCAGGATGCTCTTGCATGAAGATACCGTAATCAACACCCACACCCAGCAATAACATCAGCGCCAGGACGTGGAATAACTGCAGGCTTTGCCCCGCCAGACCCAGCAAACCCAGAGTCACCAGGCTGGCACACAAGGTAGGTGCCAGCACGCGCCAGGCATTGCGGCGGTAACGCGGAAATAACAAGGCAAATACCACCAGATAAGCAGCGGACACTACCCAGCCCATATAGACACGATAGCGCCCCAGCACCGAGGATATCTCGTTGACTTTATCTACCCATTGGACACCTTCCAGCCCCTGCCCTGTCTGCTGCAAAGTCGCCAGGCCATTATTGGCATAACTGAGACCGCGCAAGGCGACGATGCTAGCATATTCATTGCCGATTTTTCTCAACCATAGATGTCGCCACGGTTCACCTGCTGAGGTCTTCAAAAACTCATCGATAGAAGTGCTGGCTGTAAGCGTCAGCAAATGCTTGCGTATGGCAGCAGCCCAGACAGCATCTTCTTCCACCTTGCTGGCCAATAGACTCAAAGCCCCTCCTTCTGCCAAGAGTTTTTCATCTATCAGCTGATGGCGCTGTTTTTGTAATTGTGCAGACGGTATCCAGTTTGACAAAGCCTGATAGCCGGAGATGGTATGACGTTCTATCAGAGAATCAAGTTTGCGCTTCAGGGCTTCTTCACGTTGCAAAACGATTTCTGCGCTGCCACCACGCACCAGGAAATACTGGACTGGCGTTGGCGCATCCAGCAATTTGCCCAGTTTGATCTGATCAGCAATCAGATGCTTGGGGGAGTTCTGCAGCAGGCGAATATCATCATTGGCACCCAGGCGCGAACAACCTATCGCTGTGCCTATCGCAAAAATAGCCAATACTAGCAAGCTGCGCGGATTCATTCCCAGGCGTGGCCAATGCATGAGGGCTGCCGAATAACGCGCAACCAGCTTGCCACTTCTCAGGCTGCCAGCACTGATCAGTTGCGGAAACCAGCAAATCACAGTGAGCCATGCAAACACCAGGCCCAGTGCAGAAAATACTGCCATATGGCGCAAGCCAGGGAAAGGCGTCAGCCCCAGACCCAGATAACCAATGACTGCTGCCAGCAAAGTCAGGCACAGGCCTGGTAGCAAGCGTTTCAATAAAGTGGGCGAATCAATACTGGCGTCAGCACTCAGGCGATTGCACAGAAAATAAATACCATAATCCTGCGCCACACCGATCAGGCTGGCACCAAATACCAGGGTCAGCAAATGTATGCCGCCAAACAGCATCCAGCACACTGACAAGGCACCAAGAAACCCTACGCCTATGGAAAGCAAAATCAAAGTGATGGGTTTCAGGGAACGGAAACTCAGCCACATCAGCAAGATAATGCCAATCAGTGAGCCCAAGCCTATCGTCGATACTTCGCCGCCAGCCTGCTGCCCGGCTGCGGCTGCATGCAGGACAACACCTGCGCTGATGATTTCTACCGAAGGCGTTGCCAGCAAAGCTGCTTCGGCTGCCTTGCCCAGCAAAGGCACAACTGCCTCTTGCGCAGTCAGGGAAAATGCCGATGGCTTTAGATTCAGGGGCAACAGTACATATTGTTTTTCTCTGTCTGCCACGAACAGATAACCTTCGCGTGGGCGCACCGGTGTTTCTTGTGCTCGTTCCTGTACCCAGCCAGAAAACAGGTTAAAAGGGTCATCCTGAAAGCTGCCTAGTTTGGGGCCAGAAAATGCGCTATACATTTTTGCCAGTGCCAGATCAGTCCAGTATTGCGCCGGTTCTGTACGCAATTGCTGTTCTTGTTGTGCTGTCAGCAAACCCAGGCTTTGCTTTTGGAATACCGCCAGCCAATCATTCTGGGCCTGGTCGCTGATATTGGTGGCTGTCAGCAAATCGCTGCGAGTTGCCAGCACTTTTTGATAAGCAGAGGCGGCATGTTTGGCCTGTTCCCAGTCATTCGCACCGATCAGTACCACTAGCCTTTGCTGGGCAGTGTCCACCATGTGGGCGAAGGATTGCTGCAAGACCGGGTCTCTCTCCTGTACAGGCAGCAAGGCCAGGATATCGGTATCAGGCGCGATACGCTTGCCCAGCCACAAATAGGCATGATGAGCCAGCAACAGGCAAACCACGATTGCCCATGTAATTGCCAGCCCTTTAGTCCATCCATGCTGTTTTTTCATACCGTCCCTCATGAGTTTGCTTTTCCCTTATTGAGCAAACAAGGCGAGTTCTTCCGCCGTCATGGCCGTTTCACCAGTTTTGATATCTGAAAAAATGATAGTGGTACGGTCGCCACTGGCTTCGTCGATATGGATATTTTTTACGTAGGCTGCACCATCCAGCGAGATTGCACCTATCGCTTTTGCCAGTGCTGCTTCACGAGCTTTGAGGGCCACCTTCCAGCTAGTGGCATCGGCGCTGCCTTCGACTTCAAACAGAGTTTCCAGCTTGCCCAGGTCACCAGACAGCAAAGAAAACAGCACGCTATTGATCATGCGTACCGTAGGTTCTTTTTGTGCATCCAGGCGCATTGCTACGCGCTCACCTTGCAGATGCACAATCTCATCACGTGTCAGACGCAAGGTGTTGGGGAATGGTTGCAGAGTGCGCCACAAGATGCCCTTGCCATTAACGACACAAAAACGGCCATTGGATGCCAGTGGCTTTTTCATGCCCTGCAATTGCTTGGTCTGGTCAAACCTGCCGCACAGCACTGGCGGCTTGGCAAGCATGTTCTGGATTTTGTTGATAGGTGCAGCGGCATTACTGACATCCGCCCATGAAAGGCCCAGCAACAGCATGCAGATAATGGATAGCAAACGCTTCGTGGGCATCATGGAACAGGCACTCCCAGTTTTTCAAACAAGATGGCAGGAGAAACAAAGCACATTTCTCCATTGGCGATTTCAACGGCAACCTGGGTCGTGCTGGCGCGGTTCAGGCGCTTTCCTGTGGCGGTGTCGGTGATCAGGTAATCTATCTTCAAACGGTTTTCCCATTCGACAATCTCGGCGCGCAGGGTCAGTTTCTGGCCAAAACTGGCGGGAGCGATATAGCGCAACTGCATGTCGATGACAGGCCAGGCGTAGCCGGACTCTTTCATCTGCACGTAGTTGTAATTGATATGATCCAGCAAGGCACAGCGCGCTATTTCCAGATATTTGACGTAGTTGCCATGCCAGACGATTTCCATAGGATCAAGGTCAAAGAACTGGACTTGCATCTCGACTTCAGCAGCCCATGGGCTGGGCGCATTTTTTTTACGCATAGAGCTTCCATTCTTGCTGGCGGATACGCTCCAGCATCAGGCGCAGGTCAGGCTCCAGGCGGCGATCTTCCTGCACTGCAGCTATATCACTCGCCAGTGCATCCATCATCTGCGTCAACGCTGGCGACAATTGCAAATCCTGATTCACGCGTGAACGCAGCCATATGCCCTGCCTTACTGTGATAAGCAAGGCTGCCACTACCTGTTCTGTCAACTCCAGCACACGCAGGCAATCGCGGGCAGCGATGGTACCCATGCTGACCTTGTCCTGGTTATGGCATTCGGTGGATCGTGAAAAGACCGAGGCAGGCATGGTCAGCTTCAATGCTTCTGCTGTCCAGGCTGAAGCACTGATTTGCAGGGCTTTCAAGCCATGATTGATTGCCGCACGCGGCCCTTCCATGCCAGACAGATTGGCGGGCAAACCGTGGTTATAACGACTATCGACCATCAATGCCATTTGCCTGTCCAGCAAATCTGCCAGATTGGCGACAGCATTCTTCATGCCATCCATGACGAAGGCGATATGGCCTCCGTAGAAATGGCCGCCATGAAGTACGCGTTCATTGTCGCCGTCGATAATCGGATTATCGTTGGCGCTGTTCAATTCATTTTCTATGGATTGACGGAAGAAAGGCATGGCATCGGCCAGCACACCTATCACGTGCGGGGCGCAGCGTATCGAATAACGGTCTTGCAGGCGTTTGCCATTGCGTTCAGCTTGCCCGACTGGCAAATCCTGGCGCAACCATGCTGCCACATCCTGCATGCCTGGATGCGGTTTCACTGAAAACAATACTTCATCAAAATGGTGAGCATTGCCGTCCAGCGTCACAGATGCCATCGCTGTAATACGCGTGGTCAGCCTGACGAGGTAATCAGCACGGTCATAGGCCATGCAGGCCAGTGCAGTCATGACAGCCGTACCATTCATGATGGCCAGGCCCTCTTTCGGGCGCAAGCGTAAAGGTGTGATTCCCGCTTCACGTAGCGCCTGTGCAGCTGGTATTTGCACGCCATCGCGCCAGACTTCACGCTCGCCACACAAGACTGCGGCCAGATAAGATAAAGGCGTCAGGTCACCACTGGCACCGACAGAGCCTTCGCTGGGTATCAGTGGCAAAAGGCCAGCATCCAGCAAACGGCAGATCTGTTCCAGCAGCTCTACACTAACGCCAGAAAATCCTTTGGACAAAGATGCCAGACGTGTAGCCATGACAGCACGGGTTTGCGCCGGTGAAAGATATTCACCCAGGCCACAACCGTGATAGGTATACAAATGGTGCGGCAATTCTGCCACCAGGGCTGGCGGTACGGTGACAGTACAGGAATCACCATAGCCAGTCGTGACGCCATAAATAGTGCCATCTTCACGCAACAGGCGATCCAAAAAATCTGCACCACGGGCTATCGCTGCACGAAACTCAGGGGAAGCAGACAGCGCCGCATTGGCGCGGCCATGGGCGATATCGACGATATCTTCTATGCTCAATCTGTTACGGTCGAATTGTACGGTGCGCAGCTTGGTGCTCTGATCAGCGGATTGCATCTTGTTTTTCCAATTCGGGTAAATGCCAAAAATCATAAAAATTAAACCATTGCAGCGGTGCCCGCACTGCGTAATATTCGAGGCGGGCGGCATACTCAGCGGTTACACAGCGTAAGGCTTCATCACGCCCTTTGCGTGGCAACCTGATAGTCTCACGCAAGAGTTCAAAGCAGACTTGCGGCACACCATCCATTTGCAAGGAAAACAGCAAATAGACCGGGCATTGCAATACACTGGCCAGCACATAAGGGCCAACTGGGAACGCTGCATCCTGCCCAAGAAAAGGGGCCGCCGTCACCCTGGGTTGCGGCGCTACCGGGATACGGTCACCAGCAATCACGACAAAACCACCTTCAGCAATTTTGTCTGCCAATAGCATGGCCGTGGCGGGTGTCATTTCTGTCACCTGCAATAAATTCATCTGGCTGTCAGGATCAAGCCTGGCCAGCATGCGGTTAAATGCCCGGGCATGCTTGGTATGCACCAGCACTGTCAATTTCACGTCTGGAAAACGGCGCGACAGTACGCGGCACATTTCCAGGTTACCCAGATGAGAACATACGATCAGTCCACCACGTTTTTGGGCGACTTGAACATGCATTTCCTCTTGCCCTATATACTTGACCTTGGTCTCGTCAAACAAGCCACCCCATAACAACATCTTGTCGAGTATGTTTTCTGCAAAGGCGGCAAAATGATGCAACACACCAGCCCAACCCTGAGCGACTTTGGTATAGCCGCTCATGCGTTGCAGGTAAGCCATTGATGCACGGCGCGGTACTGGCTTGGTGAGGACATACCAGGCCAGTACCGGATACAAGAATATGCGGAATGGCCAGCGTCCACAGACCTTGAATACCCAGAACAGAAAGCGCATACCAGCCACAAAGCTGACTTCATTGATGCTGGCCCAATGCCAGGCAGGGCCTGTATGTTGTGTATGCTGTTTCATTTCCCCACCTCAGGCTGGCTACGCCAGTGACGTGCCAGCAGAGTAGGAATGCGCAACAACATGCCAAAGAATAACTTGGTATGCATGACGGTAATCAGTGCATTGTCACGCCAGACGCGGAAATGAGAAACACCGTCCGTGGGATAAGCAACACGGGTTGGCAGGTTGATTACAGCCGCGCCATCCCAGTACAACCTGACCAGGATATCAGTGTCAAAATTCATGCGCCTGCCTATGTCCTGCCTGGCCATCAACGCGATCACGGCATCCACAGGATAGACCCGGAAGCCGCACATGGAATCACGTATGGCCAGCGACAAGGTATTAATCCATACCCAGACATGGGTCAGGTAACGGGCATACAGGCGTATGGCAGGCACTGATTCATCATAGACCGGGTAACCGGCAATCACCGCCTGCGGGTGTGCCTTTGCCTGCGCCAGGAATTGCGGCACATCGGCTACGCAATGCTGGCCATCTGCATCAATCTGCAAGAGATGGGTATATGTAGCTTGCGCTGCATAGCGAAAACCTGTCAGCACGGCTGCGCCCTTGCCCTGATTGATATCGTGACGCAGCAAAGTCACTCGACCTGGTGTTGCGGCCTGCAAATCGTGCAATACCTGCGCACAGGCAGCCGAGCTGCCATCATCCACCAGCACACAATCCACCTCATGCGTCAGCATAGCCTGCACTACGGCAGCTATCGCATGTTCATGGTTATACACGGGAATGAGGACGCAGGGCTTGAACACTTTACTTCTCCACCCTCGAAAAACGCAGCAGGGAATGGCAATAGCCGATATCGTCGCGGGTCGTGATCAAGTGCAAGCCAGCGGCTCCTGCCAGGCGCACATAGTCACCGCTTTCATAAATCTTGCTGTTACCACTGGCCATGGCTGTGAAATAAGGTGAAGTATTGATGAGACAAAAAGCGGCGATATCGTAACGCTGCCTGTCCCAGAAAGTATCCATGATCAGCAATTGCCCATTGGGGGCCAGCGCTTTGGCAGCACGTTGCAAGATACTGGCAATGGCAGGCTCTGAAAAACAACTGAGGAACTGGCTCATCCAGATCAAGTCCATGCCTGCAGGCAAGGCAGCTTCATTGTCCAGCAAATCAATGGAGTGAAAATGGGCGCGTTCATGCACACCGGCATTTTTCAAATTTTCTTCAGCGACTGACAATTGCCGTGGCAAATCCACCAGATGCATTTCTACCGCAGGATTGTAAGCCAGTGCAGCACAACTGAATTTGCCAGTGTTGGCACCAATGTCCATCAGCTTGCGTGGTGCTGTGGCAAATACATCCGGCAAAATGCTGGGGAAAGAAGTATCAGAATAATGATGGTCAAAAGCAAACCAGCTGGTTTTTGCCGGTTCTGGCAATTGCGACAAACCCTGATACAGGGTAGGCCAGTTACCCAAGGCACTCAAACCCAGAGGTTTTTCATTATCCAGCGACTCATCAAGCTTGAACAAACCTTCGTAACAGACATCATGATTGAAATCGAGATTGACCTGGGTGATGGAATCAGTCAGTACACAATAACCCGCCTTGTCCAGTACATAAGAACCAGCGCTCAGATACACCACGCCAGATGAAAGGCAGGTTTCCAGCACCACCTTCAATGCATATTCAGTCCATTTACCTGTGGCTGCCATGTCTGCAATCGTCAGCCCTGTTCCTCCGGCGTCGGCAAGCGTCTGTAACATGCCGCGCTTCCAGGCATAACGTACGCATTGGAAAACGACGGGACCAAAGGCAATTTTTTGCGCTTCAAAACGCGCGGCAAAAGCGGATTGGCGTTCTGGAGAAAATTTCTTATCTAGCATGCGGGCTTTTCATTAGCGAAAATAATACGACCACCGGCATGTTGCCCGGCCTCAGAAAAATAACGGAATTGCAGACTGTCTTTTACTACGTCATATAGGAGCTCAAGCATGACTGGTACTTCAGGATGTATCACATGCTGGAATTTGAGTGCATGAACGGACTTGAATATGGGCGGCAATGCAAAATACTGGCGGCCATATTTGATCACCCAATCTAGTTGCACCACGCCAGGCAGCACAGGTGCCACCGAAAAATGTCCATCAAAATAAAATAATGTCGCTGGTACGATCAGCTCAAACAAGACTTTCTCTGGCGCTCGTTCCAGCAGACGTATTTGTGGCAAACGTGGGCGCGGATCACTCACATCATCCAGCAAGGCATGCAGTTGTGCGAGTGTAGTCTTGCCCTGTGCATTGACTGGCATTTGCTCCAGATAACGCCAGCGACGTGGCAAGGCAATCGCCTCTACCAGCCCGCTCAATATTGCACGCATACGCAGATTGAATGCCCTCTTCCCTTCAAGGCCCAGCAGTTGACGGCCTTGTTCAGTCGTTACAATAAAGGCGGACAGTTTTTGTCTTTGCCCAGGCACTTCATGATCCGCGATCACTCTGGCTTCACTGACCAGATCAGAGGCCAATAAAGTCTGCTCGATGGCATCCAGTGAAATACGTTTTTCTTCGATTTTGACGATGCGGTCACTACGCCCCTGCAATAGTAGACGACCATTGCCTGTCAGTTGAGCCTTGTCTGCCATACGCAACCAGTCTGTTTGGCCCAGGTGTGGCGAACGCACTTCCAGCAAATCTTCTTCTACTATGCGCAAATCGACTTTTGGCAAAGCCTCCCAGCTTTCGATTGCACCCGCCTGGCGCTGGCGCCAGGCGATGCCGCCGGTTTCAGAACTGCCGTAAACTTCGAAGGGGACGTGCCCTAGCATATCGCCGACGGTATATGCAGTCTCTGCAGCCAGTGGGCCACCAGATGAAAAAATGGCGCGCAATCTTTGCTTGCCTGCCTGCCAGTCCAGGTATTCTGGCAGTCGTTTCAGGTGAGCGGGACTGGCAATCAGGGCGCAATTGCACTGTGCCAATACTTGCGCCAGTTGTTCAGGAAAGTTCACGCTCAAGGCATGAATGGCACGCCCTGCCGACAAAGGCCACAAGACCTTGAACAGCAAGCCATAAATATGTTGATGAGATACAGTAGTGACAATCTCAGCATCGCCGAGACGCTGGCCAAATACTTGCTCCAGGCTGCCGACTTCGCTCATCAGTTGCGAGAGTTTTTTAGGTATCGCCTGCGGCTGCCCGGTACTGCCTGAAGTGTGCACGACCAGGCCAGTAAAATCGGGGTCAAGCGCTTTCAATATTACAGGCGCAGCTGTGACCGCTGCTTTTACCGGCTGATATTCTTGAGGGAACTCACCAAAAAACGCATCCACAGATTTGGACAACGCAAGACATGTGGCAGGCAAGGTATCGGCTGTCAGCCAGACAGTTTTGTTTTCCAGCCAGGCTGCCAGCAAGGCGGCAGAGAATTCAAGACTGTCTTCGAGATACAGGGCCAGTTGTGTTCCTGGCGTATTGCGGATCGCAGTGTTCCATGCGCCTATACGTTGCAAGAAATCGCTATGCAATACTACGCCAGTGGCATTCCAGCCTATGATGGCGTGGCCGGGACGAGCTGCCAGCGCAAGGCAAGGATCGGGAGAAAAATCAGACATGATGAATTCGTTTAAATCGCAGGCGCACCAGGTATTCAATAGCGAATAACATACCCATGAGGATATAGGCGATGACACCGGTATACAGCGACCAGACTGCTGGTGAAGCCCACATTGCCGTGGCAAAAGCGATAGTCCCGTTGATGACGAAAAATACGCACCAGACTTGCGTCACACGGCGTGTGTAGGCGATTGCGACATCAGGCAATTCAGGCTCTCGCAGGCGTGCAAATCGCTCCACCATGGATGGTGGCACCGCCAGACTGTAAGAAAAAACAGCCAGCAATACGCCATTCACCAATACCGGATACAACTTAAGGGGCAACAGTGCGTTGGCCCACACAGCACAGCCAGCCAGTAGCAAGGCACAGAGCATGGACCAGCGCGCTACCTGGCTGACCTTGAAAGTTGGCAATCTGGTTGCCGCTGCCAATAGCAATAAGACTGCCAACCAGCGTGGTTCTACCTGCCCCTGGCCAAACCAGATGACGAGTGGATAAAGCACCGTGAGTATGACCGCAACAACGGTCAGGATTGCGCGAACTATGTTGACTGCTCCGCCTGCAGATTGAGCAGGGCATCAATCACGTCACCAATGGTGCGTATCTTTTTAAATACTTCGGGTTGCAAGCGCATGCCTGTCATTTGTTTGAGCTTGACTGCCAGATCGACCGCATCAATGCTGTCGATATCCAGATCTGCGTACAGGTTGGATTCCATTGTCAACGCTGATTTATCCAGCTCAAACATTTCGGCCAGCAGGTCCACCACCCAAACATAGAGCTCGTCTCTGCTCATTTCACTTACCACTACCATTACAGACTCCTTACTTCTTTCTATTTGCAGCAATTAATGCAGCCAATGCGTTCACCGATGCAAAATGGCGACGCGTATCTTCGGAATCAGCTGACAAAGAAATACCATAGCGCTTTTGCAAGGCCACACCCAGTTCAAGTGCATCGATAGAATCCAGACCCAGGCCTTCAACAAACAAGGGCGCATCGCTATCAATGTCAGCAGCCGTGATATCTTCCAGTTGCAACACTTCGATGATCAGTTCTTTTACTTCTTGCTCAAGCATGACGTTGATTTTCCTCGGTAAAATAATGCTGCAGATGCTCCGTCAAATGACGGGCTGCCATGACATCCGACTTGCCATCACCAATAAAATGCTGAATCGGAATATCTTCTTTCACTTCTATTTTGAACTGCGCAAAACGTTCTGGCACATGCCACCACTTTTCACCCTTGCCCAAAGTTGGCGGGTCACAACGTATCACCACCGGTGTTATTGCACAGACACCGCGTACAGCAATATTGGCTGCACCGCGCTTCATGCAAATGGTGCCATCAGCAGGAGTACGCGTCCCTTCCGGAAACACGATCAGATTATTGCCTGCCTGCAAAGACGCTATACAGGCTTCCAGTAATTCTGTGCCCTGCTCGTTACTGATATAAGCAGCTGCTCTTACCGGACCACGGGTAAACGGGTTATTCCATAAATGGCTTTTGACGATGCAATCTGCATTTTTTACAAAAGCCATCAAAAAAACGGTATCAATCAGGGTAGGATGATTTGCCAATATCAGCAAGCCACCACGCTCCAGCCTGTCGAGGCCCGTGATCTCATACCGCAATACACCAAGCAATCGCATCAAGCCAACAAAGCCACGAAATGTCAGGCGTATGATGTGGCGCGCTGCCTTGGTATGTTTTTCCTGTCGCCATACCAGCAGGTACAAGGCCGGAAACACCAGCACCCGCAACAACAAGCCGCCTATGCCAAAAGTCAGAAAACTGATACCTGTTGCCAAGACTCGCCAGCAACGATCAAGTTTTTCAACCATGACGCGACCACAGCCAGCGCCGCTTACCTGATATACGCTGCATCTGAGCTTGTTCTCCGATTTGAAAACGCAAAACCTCCAGCCCCCCAGATATATCATTGGTGTTTAATTCTTGTGCTTCAACTTCATCCCATTTCAGATGAGTGGCATCTTCCCGCGCTGGCACCATCAACCAGGCCCAGGCATAAGGCTGTTCATCACAATCCTGAAATGATGCAAAAACAGATGGTAAAGCGTTATCATAAGCCACCAGCATCACCATAGGGGCACCATCTGCCAATAAACCACATGCTTCAATAACACCATGTTCTACTGTGCTTTTCCCACCAGCCAGGGCAATATGGTTGGCCTGATCCTTGCGCGCAATAGAAAACAAACCTGCGCTGGCATTGTGTACAGCCAGACCAAAGCCAGTCGGCGATACTGATGCATCCTGCATCAACTCTGTCAATAAATCGACAGCACGCGCCACCTCGCCATGGCGTGAACAAAATACCGTGGGAACATTAGTCTGCCCATTCAGGCACTGATATGCAACTTCCAGTGCCATTTTTCCTAGAAAACCGGCACGTCTGCGCAACATTGCTGGCATTGCGGCAACACCAGGCTCAGCATCACCAGTCAGGGGAAATGGCGATATTGCCCATTCCTTCCACGCGTCCATGCTTGCGACGCCAGGAGACCAGGCAGCATAATTGTCAATTGAGAAACGAACGCCATTAACACGCATTATTATATTTTTTTATCCATTTTTAGCATGTCACGGGTTATATAAGTGTTGCCCTATACAATTTGTAACAAATGAGGGAGGCATTATAGCAAAGCATGAATAGAGTCCACAATCTGATATATCGCTGGATTGATTATTTGTCTTTTTTGATTCAAGCCTTTGTTTCTCAAAGGAAAAGTGCTATCAGATAAATGATAGCGGCGACTGCTGATTTGGAAAAATATTGGTCGTTGCCAATGTGCAAACGATAAAACCCCCGCAACACTTTCATGCTGCGGGGGTTTTATTCTGATTTACTTTCTATAAGCTTACTACATAGCAAAACGAATTCTATAAACTTTAATGAGCATCCGTTGTAAGCTGGTTTGCAGATTTACCAGACAATTTGCGTCTGATTTTCCCGAGCAAATGCTCAAAGTCATCAATATAGGTGAACACGGCTGGCACCACCAACAGGCTCAACAAAGTTGAAGTAATCAAACCGCCGATGACCGCAATCGCCATTGGCGAACGGAAGCTGGGGTCAGCTCCCCAACCCAGCGCCAAAGGCATCATGCCTGCGCCCATGGCAATAGTGGTCATGATGATGGGGCGACTGCGTTTGTGGCAGGCATCGACCAGAGCATCAAATCGAGTCATGCCGGCTTCTCTTGCCAGTACTGCATAATCAACCAGCAAGATCGAGTTCTTGGTGACTATGCCCATGAGCATGATCAGACCTATCATGGATGGCATGGACAAAGCGCGGCCAGTCACCAACAAGGCTACGAATGCACCACCGATACTCAAAGGTAAGGCTGCCAGGATAGTCACAGGTTGCAAGAAGTCCTTGAACAGCAAAACCAGCACACCGTAAATACACAGCACACCAATCATGATGGCAATACCAAAGCTGGCGAACAGGGCTTGCATCTCCTGCGCATCACCAAGCTCAGCAATGCTGACTGATGGTGGCAAATTTTTCATACTCGGCAAAGCGCGGGCTTCTTCATTGACTTCACCCAACTGACGGTTACCCAATTCAACATCCAGAGTCACGTTACGTTTGCGGTTCAAGCGATCTATCTGCGCCGGGCCAGATTCCATGGTGACACTGGCAACGCTGCCCAGCATGACGGGGCCATTTTTGCCAGGCACAGTCAAGCGCTCTATCTCGGCCAGATCAGCCCTGAAGCTATCAGGTAATTTGACACGGATAGGCACCTGACGTTGCGACAGATTCAGCTTGGGCAAGGCCTGATCATAATCACCCGCCGTTGCCACCCGCACGGTTTCACCGATGGCAGATGCAGTCACACCAAGGTCAGCAGCCCTCGCTGAGTCGGGACGCACAATGATTTCTGGACGTACCAGAGAAGCACTGGAACTGACATTGCCGACGCCTTTGAGTGTACGCAATTCCCTCTCGACTTTTTGTGCAGCTTCAAGCAAAGCCAGCGGGTCTTCACTTTGCAAAACCAGCTGCATTTTGACACCAGTATCCGGTGGGCCTACGTTGAACCTGGCCCCGGAAATATCTGCCACCTCAGCACGGATTTTGGCATCAATATCGGCGATCGAATCTTTACGTTTATTTCTGTGCACTGCTGTCACGGTCAACACTGCACGTCTTGCTTCTGCTGCGGCACCTGGGGCAAAAGCATCGCCACTTGAACCACCACCGATAGAACTGAAGACATTGATAATTTCCTTGTTCTTCATGATGGCGACCCTGGCCTGTTCGGCCACTATGCGGGTTTCTGCCAGCGTGCTGCCTGGTGGCAGTTCGATATTGACCTGTGTTTGCGCACGATCGGCCGAAGGCACAAAACCCGTGGGCAACAAAAACACCAAGCCGATTGAGGAGAAGAAAAATATCGTCGCAGCTATCATGGTGATCAGACGATGATGCAAACACCATTGCATGGTTTTCATATAATGCGTCATGATCCAGCCATCTTTCTGGCCATGCACACCGGCCTTGCCAGGCTTGGGTGATTTCATGATGTAAGCCGCCATCATTGGTGTCAACAAACGCGCCACCACCAGCGAAGCCAGAATCGCAATCACTGCTGTCCAGCCAAACTGCTTGAAGAACAGGCCAGGTACACCACCCATGAAGGCAGTTGGCAAGAACACGGCAACCAGGGCAAAAGTGGTGGCAATGACGGCCATGCCAATTTCATCCGCTGCTTCCATCGCTGCCTGCATAGGGGTTTTACCCATGTGCAAATGGCGGGCGATGTTTTCTATCTCCACAATCGCGTCATCAACCAGCACACCCACCACCAGGGCAAGTGACAGCAAGGTCACGGTGTTGAGGGTATAACCAAAATATTTGAGACCAAGGAAAGTAGGTATCACAGACAAAGGCAAGGCAGCTGCCGCCACCAGCGTCGCACGCCAGTCGCGCAAGAACCACCAGACCACCAGGATGGCCAGCAAGGCACCTTCGTACAGCAGGTCCATGGAACCATCGAAGTTTTCTTCTACTGGCTGGGCGTTATCAATGGCCTGGTGGAACTTCATGTTCGGATGAGCAGCCTGCAATTCATCCACCGCCGCATGTGAACCTTGGGCTACATCAACTTCACTGGCGCCCTTGGTACGGAAGACTTCAAAACCGACTACAGCTTTGCCGTCCAGCGTCGCCACAGAGCGTGGTTCGCTGACGGTGTCCAGTACACGTGCTACCTGATCGAGGCGTATATGCCTGCCATCTGGCAAAGGGATGTCCAGAACAGCAAGCTCCGCCGCCGTCTTGACGGTGGCAATGGTACGCACAGATTGCTCAGCACCACTGACGTCACCGCGACCGCCTGGTGCTTCTTGCTGCACCAGCTTCAAGCGACGCGATACGTCAACAGCAGCGACATTCAAAGCTGCCATCTTGCTGGTATCAAGTTCAACCCGCACTTCACGGCTGACACCACCCATGCGTCTGACTGCACCGACACCAGGTACGGCACGCAAACGTTTTGCCACGGTATTGTCAACGAACCAGCTAAGCTCTTGTGCATCCGGTTTGCTGCTTTCGCCAGCAACAACTTTGCTGTCCTTGCCATCCTCTGCAGCTTCTACCGTGTAAGTCATGATGACACGGCCAGCAGTAGATGCCTTGGTCACGGTAGGGTCACGCATTTCGCTGGGCAAATCAGCGCGCACGGTTGCCACCGCATCACGCACTTCATTGACTGCATCCGAGATCACTTTTTCCAGCACGAATTCAACAGTGACTTCAACATCACCATCCAACACTTTGGTGTAAACGTTTTTCACGCCTTGCAGTGAAGCGACAGCATCTTCTATCTTGCGGGCGACCTCAGTTTCCAATTGTGCAGGTGCAGCGCCAGACAAAGGAGCACTGACGGTGACGATGGGTAATTCAATATCAGGAAAATCCTGGACTATGGTAGAGCGAAACGACAATATTCCTGCCAGCGTTAGCAAGATAAACAGCATGATCGCCGGTATGGGATTTTTAATGGAGAGGGAAGAGAAATTCACATGAACCCCTTAATTTTTTGCAGCAGCTACTGTGGCTGCGCTGGCAGCAGCATTGGCTGGCTTGGTTGCTGTCACAACTTTTACCGTATCGCCATCATTGAGGAAGCCTGCACCGCTGGAAACGATGGTGCTGTCTGCATTCAAACCAGAAACCACTTCCACCAGGTCGCCTTGCGCACTGGATACGCGGCGGCCAGTCTGCACTTTGATTTGAGTCACGCGACCATCAGCATTAAGGCGGAAGGCATAGCTGAAACCATCCCTGACCACCACGGCCTGCTGCGGTATGGTCAAGGCTTGTGAGCTACCCATCATAAATTCACCCTTGGCGTACATGCCCGGCTTGAATGCCAGAGAGGCCGTGGCTGCTTGTGGTTTGGTACCGCTTGCAGTAGTCGTAATAGTTGTATCTGGCACCAGATCAACATACACCAAACCCATCCTGGTTTGTGCATCTACCGTCGGTGATACTACCCTGACCTTGCCCTTCCATTGCGTGCCACCTGGTGCAGTAACAATGGCTTCAATACCTGGCATTATTTTCGCCATTTCACTGGCTGTCACTTCAGCACGCCACTCCAGGCGCCCTTGACGTATCATGCGGAACAATTCTGCGCCATTACCGACGACCGAACCCAGGGTAGCTGCACGTGCGCTGATGATGCCACTATCGGGTGCAAGAACGCGGGTATGGCGCATGCGTAATTGCTGCGCTTCTACACTTGCCTTGGCCGATTCAACCCTTGCTTTCGCGGTTTGTTCTGCCGTCAGGTATTGGCCGACTTGCTGGGCACTCAGTGCACCGCTGGTTTGCAGGGCGCGGGTGCGCTCGGCATTGGCGACGGCATCAGCCAGATTGGCCTGCGCCTCAGCCAGGCTGGCTTGTGCCAGCGCCAGATCGGCTTTCACGGTTTCACTGGCGAAGCTGACCAGTAACTGGCCACGCTGCACCACATCTCCTATATTGGCATGCAACTCCTGTATGCGCAGGCCGGTTGCTTCTGAGCCTATCAAGGCTTCTTGCCAGGCTGCGACGCTGCCGTTGGCGGCCAGCTTGATGACGAGATTGCCGCTACTGGCTTTGGTCGTGGTAACCGTCAAGGCTGGCTTGACCTTGGCCGCAGTTGCAGAGGCACTGGCAGTCTTGGCAGGTTCATCCGCAGCATTCGATGTGGCTGACAGCCAGATGCCACCTGCGCCAACAGCGATCATGCCAGCCAGGCTCAGGGATAATGGTTTGCGTGAAATGAGTTTCATCATGTCTGATACGCTTTCTGTTTAATTTTTAAATTCAGGAATTTGCCTGGCGTTGGGGCTGGGCAGCTGCTTGTGCACTCAAGTCCCAGCCACCGCCCAACGCACGATATAGCGCGATCCAGGCACGATTTCTTTCTAGCTGCAATGCGATCAGGGCAGACTGGGAAGCAAAGGCAATGCGCCGCGTATCTTCCAGTTCCAGCAAGCTGGCCATGCCCTTGTTGTAACGCTGGGCAGTCGCCTGCAAAGCCTGATCGTAGCCCTTTGCAGAAATTTCAGAATCAAGACGGCGTGCATCCGTGCTATTCAGGTTGACCAGTGCTTCTTCAACTTCGCGCACTGCTTGCCTGACCTTGCCGTGATAATTACTAGTGGCACTCAGGTAGCGTGCTTTGGCAGCTTCAATATTGGCCGTCGTCTGGCCGCCATTGAATATGGGCAGTGTCAAGGCCAGTGGGCCGACAGACCAGGTATCCATCCTCGTCGTACTGCCAGCGACGTCATAGCGCATGGTGCCAATGGAACCGCTGAGCGTCAGACGCGGATAACGGCGCGCCTCTGCGGCACCCACCTGGGCACTGGCGGTCGCGACTTCTTTCTCTGCCGCATATACGTCTGGTCTTTGTGCCAGCAATTGTGCAGGCAAGGTGGTGACAGCCAGAGGCAACAGGTTTTTGAAACTGGCCTGGGCAATTGTCAGTAGCTGCCTGAGGTCCGGCTCTGGCTTGGCGGTCAGTGCGACCAGGGCCTTCACATCCAGATCACATAATGCAGCCTGTTGTATGGCACGGCTATTGCCTTCTGCAGCGCTGGCGCGTGCCAGTGCTGACGTAGCACTGGAGGACATACCTGCCTGGGCGCTGAGTTCAGTCAGCCTGGCAGTTTCTGCGCGAGACTTGGCGTCTTGCCAGGTCAGGTCGGCAGTTTGCTGGCAACTGATGACAGAGAAATACAACTGCGCCACTTCAGCCGCGACCGATATCCGTGCATCATGCCAAAGCGCCTGAGTACCTTCCAGTTCAGCCTGGGCAGCCTGATTAGTTGCCCTGTTCGCGCCAAACACATCAATTTCCCATGCGGTCTGCAAACCTGCCTGTGATGTGGTGGCGACAGGCATACCTGGCTGGTTTTTTGCCCGGGTTGCGTTGGCAACAGCATCCAGCGAAGGCAAGAGTGCTGCACCACTGGCCACCCTCGCGGCTCTGGCAGTTTCTATGCGTGACCAGGCTTGGGAAATGGAAGGGCTGGCCTTTTGTGCGGACTCAATCAATTCCAGCAAACTGGCATCGCCATTGGTTTGCCACCAGTTGCGCAATTCGGTATTTTTTTCCACAGAGGGCAATACAGCCTGCCATTGTGCGGGCACGCTACCGGTACTGGATGTCATTGAAGCAGTAGTCGAGCATGCTGCCAACAAGACGGCAATGGCAGGCATAAGAATGAAATGTCGTATAGTCATATCGCTGTCAAAGATGTGGTTTATCAGAACTTGTTAAAAGCCGGCGTCGTTTTTCGTCTTCACACATGGCAATGGCATAGTCCACCAGGCGTGAAGCATAGGCATCAATTGCCTTGGGTTTGGCGATCAACGCTGGTCTGATCGCCTGTATCACGTCACCGCTGATCAGCAGTGAAATCGCCAGGCCAGTAATTGAAATCGCCAGCCTGTGTACATCATCATCTGCCTTGGTGATACCAAGATAACGGCACAAGAGCCTGACAAACCCCTGGTGCGAGGGCTTGATGACGGTGTCAATTTCTTCCATCCACAGTCCTGTGGGCTCCAGCATTTCACGAAAATGCAGCTTCATGCAGGTCTCGATGATTTCACCCTGCTTCAAAGAATCGGTAAAAGTGCAGATCAGTTTCAGCAAAACAGCACGCATGTCTGCAACATCTGCCTCAAATATCTCTGGATCTACATTTGGATTGGTACGCGGGTCGTTGAACACTGCACGGTACAAACCCGCTTTATCAGAAAAATAATAGCTGATGGCAGAAACATTGACATTGGCAGCTCTGGAAATTTCACGTATCGAGGTTTTGGCGAAACCTTTTTCTGCAAATAATATCAAGGCCGTGTCCAGCAGACGCGTACGCGCCTCTATCCCATCGACACGCAATATTTTTCCATCGGGTGTAGCTACCTGCTTGTCTGGCTGAGTTTGCCGTACTAAGGCTTTTTTCTGGCTGGATGTTTTCATGCGATGCATACTAGCATATAAATCAAACGTTTGATTTAACTACTCCATGCCAGAGTAGAGAGCATTAGCAAATTAAAATCCAAGACCGGATGGACAAACCCCTTCCATTCACAAGGATGTTGCCTGCTGTCACTGCATAGTCACATTGACCGTTTAGGCTTCGCCCTATCTGCTTTCACAAACTCATTTGGTATCTCAAAATGACCCTGCTGACCTCCCCCACCATCCGCCTGCTACGCAACTTTAAAATTGCCCACAAGCTCAGTTTTGTCGCTCTTGCTTTTGCAATTCCCTTGTTTGTAGTGCTGGCCTTGCTATTTCAAAACTTGCGTGAAGATGTATTACAAACCCAGGCAAAGCAAGTTGCCATCAAAAGTATTGCTGCAAGAAATGATCTGCGCCTGTCGATACAAAAACAGCGCGCCTTGCAGCACATGCGACTGCTTGGCAACAAACAACTGGCAGCCAGCATCGCCGAAAATCAGGACAAGATAGATAAATTGTTAAAGCAGACTGATCAGACCAGTCCCGTCAAAAATCTGTGGCCTGCGCTACTGGCGAGACAGACTGTGCTCAAGGCAGCGGAAAGTTTTATTGAGCACAGCAGGCTACTCGATGCCATCGAACTTGAGATTACAGAAATTGCCAATAGTTCAAAACTGGCATTGGATAGCGATTTAAAAACCCATCAACTCGTCACTATCTACATCAACACCCTGCCGCACATAGAAGAGAAGTTATCCATCATTGCTGGCCGTGGTGCGGCTTATATTGATACTGGTTTATTTGAGGCTGGTGAAGATGTGACGTTGAATTCTCTGCATATGCTGGCAAGGCTGAATTTGTCAGAGCTTAGCCTGAACATGCAAAATCTGGGCGCATATGGGAAAGAATATGCAGTAGCAAATATCACTATGCAGGCCAGCATCGCCGATGCCAAAAAATTCCTGGAGCGCTCACAAGATGAAGTGCTGGCATCGGTCAATCAAAGTAACGGTGATGCATTCCTGCAGGCAGGTGCAGACAGCTTGAATAAACTCGCCGCAACAAAAACGGCGATCGCCAGCCTTATCGCGAATAATCTTGCGCATGAAATTGAGAAGGCCAATCAGTATGCATGGCAAATGTCTGCAGGTATTGTCCTGCTTTTGCTGATCGCCAGCTACCTCCTGGTGGCAATCTATCAGGCATTAAGTACGGATCTCAACACATTGACAAATGCAATCGCAGAAACTGCGGCAGGCAATTTACAAAACCGGGTCAGCAGCCGTGGCAAAGATGAACTGGCGCAGTTAATTAATGCTGTTGGCAGGATGAACGTGGAATTAAGTAATCTGGTCGCCAATATTCGCCATAGTGCGCAAACCGTGGATGTCATAGCCAGAGAAATTCATAATGAAAATACAGACTTGGCCTGCCGTACAGAAAGCCAGGCAATTTCCCTACAGCAAACCGCCACAGCAATTGATGAACTGACCGCCACCATTGCCGAGAACGCTTGCAACCTGGCGCAAGCAAACAGCCTCATGCATAGCTCGGCTGAACGCGTGCAACAGGGTCTGGAAGTGATGGAGAGCAGCATCTTGTCGATGCAAACCGTCAGCGCAAGCTCCAAAAAAATTACCGAAATCATCGGCGTCATGGATGGCATCGCCTTCCAGACCAATATCCTGGCCCTGAATGCTGCAGTAGAGGCAGCCAGAGCAGGCCAGGAAGGCCGTGGCTTTGCCGTAGTGGCTGCAGAGGTACGTAACCTGGCGCAACGCAGCGCGAATGCCGCCAAAGAGATTAAAGGCCTGATCGCCTCTTCAGCCCAGGCAGTGGAAGCCGGTAGCAAAATGATTAACACGGCAGGCCAGACCATGCGCAATATTGCCGACAATGTGGAGGTGGTCACTGAACTCATCAAGCAGATTGCCAAGGCCAGCCAGGAACAAA
Source organism: Burkholderiales bacterium (assembly GCA_016200895.1). Taxonomy (GTDB): domain Bacteria; phylum Pseudomonadota; class Gammaproteobacteria; order Burkholderiales; family Burkholderiaceae_D; genus Undibacterium. The sequence goes on along the minus strand of JACQDX010000044.1, from coordinate 41,286 downwards.
GCATAGGGATTTCTGACGTGAACCAGGCGATAAGTGATATTGATCAAATCACGCAGGACAATACCCGTCTGGTTGAAATGGCGAGTGCATCCACTGCCAAGCTGGAAGAACAGGCTGCATCGCTGGGTGCTGCAGTCAGCGTCTTTAAAACCCAGGCCGTCACTACAGAAGCGCAGCGCCTGCATCTGGCCAGCAGTTCAAACGACAGCTTTACACTGACTGCACGAGAGAAGAAAAAACTGGCAGCATAAAGTAATTCGATAACGATCCGCCGGCAACTCGCAAGCATGAAAAAAGCCACCGGGCAAATCCGCTGGTGGCTTTATCTTGGCGCTGCAGTTGTTTGCGCAGTTGATTGATGTCTCAGATTTTATTTCAAACCTTCAACAAACCCAGTATGGATTGCAATTCATCCCTGATCTGGTGCAAATTCACAGGTTCATCGACCGGGTCATTGGATGACGATTCCACAGGGCCGCCATTGACGTTGAGTTTATTTCTCGCGCCATTGATGGTAAAGCCCTGCTCATATAACAATTCGCGGATACGGCGTATCAGCAAAACTTCATGATGCTGATAATAACGACGGTTGCCGCGACGCTTGACTGGCTTGAGTTGGGTAAATTCCTGCTCCCAATAACGCAAAACATGCGGTTTGACGCCACACAATTCACCAACTTCGCCTATCGTAAAATACCGCTTGGCCGGAATAGGCGGCAGTACAAAAGACTCAATCTTGATTTCAGTCATGGAAAATATCAGGCAGCATGGGCAAGAGGTTGATTACCGACATCGTCGACCATGCCTTTGAGTTTCTGGCTGGCATGAAAAGTGACGACACGACGTGCAGTAATAGGAATTTCTTCACCGGTTTTAGGATTGCGACCAGGGCGTTGCGGTTTGTCACGCAACTGGAAATTGCCAAAGCCCGACAACTTGACGGCCTCGCCCCTTTCCAGTGCATCACGGATTTCATCAAAAAAAGTTTCTACCATGTCCTTGGCTTCGCGCTTGTTCAAGCCTACATGTTCAAACAAAAGCTCGGCCAATTCTGCCTTGGTTAAGGTAGGCAATTCCTTTTCCGCCTGTGACCGCGCCCTGGCTTCTTGCATTGCGCGATTCAAATCAGCATCCAGCACTGACTGGAACTCAGCGGAAATTACATCATTCATTTCGAAACTCTTCTCAATTAATACTAACAATTACAGACAAGATCAACGCAGTTTGGCAGCAAATTGCTGACTTGCGGCTTGCACCAGGGCTTGCATCGCTGCCTCCACTTTATCGTCTTGCAGAGTACTTTGAGTATCTTGCAAGCTAAAGCGGAAAGCAAGACTTTTCTCATCTGCTTCCAGACCTTTTCCACGATATTCATCAAACAAAACAAAGCCTTGCACGATTTTACAGACTTCGTTTTGCTGCGTTTCCTGTTTGAAAACATCCAGCAGATTTTGCACGACAACTGTCTGCTTGACAACTAGCGCCAAATCACGGGTGACTGCCTGAAACTTGGATATTTCCTGATATGAGGGCACCTGCACTTGTTGCAAGGCTGTCACATCAACTTCAAATACCACTGGCGCCAAAGGCAGGTCATATTTTTGCTGCAGGCGTGGATGCAATTCACCAATAAAACCAATGACTTTACCATTAAATTCTACACTTGCGCTGCGACCAGGATGCAGGGCGACATGCTCATTTTTCACGAACCGCAGGGAGCCGGGTGCAAACAGCGCCTCAAGGTCAGCCTTGATATCAAAGAAATCGACATTACGGGTATCTTGCCCCCATTGCTCTTCTGCTACCGGGCCATATGCCAATGCCGCCAGACGCTTGGGCTGATTGTAACCCGCCACTTCCAGCGGGCCATCTTGCACGCGTGCATCTTGCAAGTACACTGCACCGATTTCAAATATGCGTACGCGGTTCAGTTTGCGGTTCAGGTTATAACGGGTATTCGCCACCAGGCTACCTATCATGCTGGTACGCATGACACTCATCTGGCTGGCAATAGGATTGAGCAATTTGACTGGTGTATTATTGCCAGCAAAATCTTTTTCCCATGCCTCTTCAACGAAGCTGTAATTCACGACTTCCTGATAATCCTGGTCAGCCACGAGGCGACGCACGGCAAACAGCGAACGCTGGTTTTCTGGTGCGATCAGCATGGCATTTGCAGCTACTGGCGGCAATGCAGGAATATTCTCAAAGCCATATACACGCGCCACTTCTTCGATCAGATCTTCTTCGATTTCTATATCGAAGCGATAAGACGGCGGCGTCACCAGGAATTCACCTGGCTGCTGGGTGAATTGCAAACCCAGACGGGTGAAAATATCGGCAATCCTGGCATCATCCAGCGCCACACCGATAACTTTCACCGCACGTGCTGTACGCAGCTTGACTGGCAGACGTTGTGGCAGATTGACGATCTGGTCATCAACCGGACCCAGCTTGACTTGTTCAGTGCCACCGCAAATCTCGACGATCAGGGCGCTGATGCGTTCTATGTGTTCTACGATGGAGGCAAAGTCCACGCCACGCTCAAAACGATGCGCTGCATCGGTAGAGAAATTGAAACGACGTGCACGGCCCTGTATCGCTTGCGGCCACCAGAAAGCGGCTTCCAGATAAATGTTTTGCGTGTCCAGACTCACAGCAGTGGAATCACCGCCCATGATACCGGCCAGAGATTCAATTTCTTTATCATCAGAAATAACACCAACCCAGTCATCCACTTCTACGGTATTACCATTCAAAAGTTTCAGTGATTCACCTGTTTTACCCCAGCGCACTTCCAGGCCACCGTGGATCTTGTCCAGGTCAAACACGTGGGACGGACGGCCAAGTTCCAGCATGACATAGTTGGAGATATCGACCAGTGCTGAGATAGGACGCTGACCGCTGCGCTCCAGCCTTTGCTTCATCCATTCTGGCGTTGCGGCACGGGCATTGACGCCACGGATAACACGGCCAGCAAAACGACCGCACAAGTCAGGCGCACTGACTTTAACAGGCAAAATTTCTTGCAAAGTCACTGGCAACACGACCACTTCCGGTAATTGCATGGCAGTGCCCGTCAAGGCAGATACTTCACGCGCCACGCCAAGTACGGACAGGCAATCTGCCTTGTTCGGGGTCAGCTTGATGGTGAATTTGAGGTCATTCAGTTGATAATAATCTCGGAAGTTTTGGCCGACAGGCGCATCGGATGGTAAGTCCATCAAGCCACCGTGGTCTTCCGACAATTTCAATTCACGGGCTGAGCACAGCATGCCGTAAGATTCTACGCCGCGCAGCTTGCCTATCTTGATTTCAAATGGTTTGCCATCTGCACCAGGAGGCAGGATGGCACCAACCATGGCGCAAGGCACTTTCATGCCAACCCGTACATTCGGTGCGCCGCAGACGATGTTGAGCAAGCTGCCTGTGCCTACGTCGACCTGGCAGATATTGAGCTTATCAGCATCAGGATGCTTGGCGATTTCGCGGATTTCCGCGACGACGACATTATTAAATGGAGGAGCAACCGGCTCCACCTCTTCGACTTCCAATCCCGACATGGTGAGCAGATGGGACAACTCATCCGAAGTCATCTTCGGATCGACCATGGTACGTAGCCAGTTTTCAGAAAATTGCATAATTCAGCCGTCTAATGTTGGATGCAGGGCGCGATGCGCCACTCAAAAATTCAGGGATGCGCGGTGTAATTCGTTTAGTTGAATTGCTTCAGGAAGCGCAAATCGCCTTCGTAGAACAGACGCAAATCATTGACGCCATAACGCAGCATGGCCAGGCGTTCAAGACCAGAACCGAAGGCGAAGCCTATATATTTTTCCGGGTCCAGACCCATATTGCGTACCACGTTAGGATGTACCTGGCCAGAGCCGGACACTTCCAGCCAGCAGCCTTTCAAAGGACCGCTACCAAAGGCGATATCGATTTCGGCAGATGGTTCCGTGAACGGAAAATACGATGGGCGGAAACGCACTTGCAAATCGTCAGTTTCAAAGAAGGCTTTGACAAAATTCAGGTACACACCTTTGAGGTCGGCAAAGCTGATATCTTCAGCAATCCACAAGCCCTCGACCTGATGGAACATCGGGGAGTGCGTGGCATCGCTATCAACGCGATAAGTACGGCCAGGTGCGATGACCTTGATCGGTGGTTTGTGCATGCGCGCATAACGTACCTGCATGGGGCTGGTATGGGTGCGCAGCAATAATTGTTTGCCCTGGCTATCTTTGCCATCGACATAAAAGGTGTCCTGCATGGAGCGTTCAGGATGGTTTTCCGGGCTATTGAGTGCGGTAAAATTGGTCCAGTCCGTTTCGATTTCGGGGCCGTCTGCCACGTCAAAACCGATGGAACGGAAAATTTCTTCAACACGCTGCCAGGTACGCATGACAGGATGGATACCGCCAACGCCACGGCCACGACCTGGCAAGCTGACATCGATCGCTTCTGCATTCAGGCGTGCCTGCATTTGTGCATTCGCCAGGGCATCGCGTCTTTCAGTCAGGGCTTCTTCTATCTGTACTTTGGCGGCATTGATCACTGCGCCCTGTACTTTTTTTTCCTCTGGTGGCAATTTACCCAGACTTTTCATCTGTTCTGTAATCTGACCACTCTTACCAAGGTAAAGTGCTTTCGCGTTCTCTAATGCTGCAGCATCATTTGCTGCCAGAAAATCAGCACGTGCCTGGCTGACGATTTGATCTAAAGGGTTCATGCCTTGTTCCCGCTTACTGTGAAGCTGAAATAATGATCTGAAAACAAAACGGGGCATAGGATTCAACCTCTGCCCCGCTTGATATTTGCAACTGAACTTGGTCAGTCGCTACGACTCACTGATTGCAATCACTAAGAACCTATTTGCGATCTTACTGCGCGAGCGTGATCGGGGCTCATGTGCTGCTCAAAATGCTCATGTACCAAAGTACATTCCGCTTTTTGCGCTGCTCTTCACCCCGCTGACGCTCGCTCGCTACAGATCGTAAATGGGTTCCAATGTAATTAGGCAGCCAGGTTAGCTTTGACTTGATTAACAATCGCAGCAAATGCTGGTTTGTCAGTCACAGCCATGTCAGCCAGTACTTTACGGTCGAGTTCAATTGCGGCTTTTTTCAGGCCGTTCATAAACACACTGTAAGTCAGGCCATGCTGGCGAGCCGCTGCATTGATACGTGTGATCCACAAAGCGCGGAATACACGTTTCTTGTTGCTGCGATCACGGTATGCATATTGACCAGCGCGCATAACTGCTTGCTTGGCAATACGGAATACCTTACTACGACGACCACGGTAACCTTTGGCAAGGTTGAGAACTTTCTTATGACGGGCACGAGCTGTAACCCCACGTTTTACTCTAGGCATAATAACTCCTTAAATAATGAGTATGAGGTTAAGCTGTTGGCATCATGCGCATGACGGATACCATGTTGGTGTCATGAACACCTACGGAACCGCGCAATTGACGTTTGTTCTTGGTAGTTTTCTTGGTCAGGATGTGACGTTTGAAAGCTTGACCGCGTTTAACGGTACCACCTGGACGGACGCGGAAGCGCTTCTTGGCGCTGCTTTTCGTCTTCATTTTTGGCATAGTACTATCTGTCTTTTAAGACAGCTCCACTTTTATATGATGGTAGGTGGCAGCAACAATCGCTACTCTTGGATGCCTACTTCTCACTTATTGTGACCCACTTTGAGGGTGGGTCTTTCGTAATGCGCGCTGATGCGTGCCTCACAAATTTACTCAAAATAAACAGAAAACAAGCAAAAACTTATTTCCTGTTATTTCTCATTATTTCTTTTTCTTAGGTGCCAGAATCATGATCATCTGACGACCTTCCATCTTTGGAAACTGTTCAACCTGGCCATACGGTTCCAGATCAAGCTTCAAACGCTCCAACATACGCATGCCGATTTCCTGATGCGCCATTTCACGACCACGGAAACGCAGTGTGATCTTGGTCTTGTCGCCATCATCCAGGAACTTGGTCAGATTACGCAATTTGATATTGTAATCACCATCATCTGTACCTGGACGGAATTTGACTTCCTTGACCAGAATGACTTTTTGCTTCAGCTTGGCTTCGTGAGCTTTCTTTTGCTCCTGGTATTTGAACTTGCCGTAATCCATCAAACGGCAAACTGGCGGCTGCGCCGTCGGCGCTATTTCCACCAAATCAACATTGGCCTCTTCCGCTAAACGGAAGGCTTCACCCAGTTTTACGATGCCCAGAGGCTCGTTCTCAACGCCGGATAAGCGCACTTCTGGCGCTGTAATTTCACCGTTGATGCGATGTGACTTGTCAGTAGCTATTGCAGTTTCCTTCGAAAATAATAATAAAAAGCTGTGCAACCCTGTTTAAAACAGGGTCGCTGCTAATCTGTTAAACCTTGGTTTCAACTTCGTTTTTTAAACGAGCTATAAAGGCGTCCAGAGGCATTACCCCCAGATCCAGATTGCCACGCGTACGCACAGCCACTGTATTAGCATCCCTCTCTTTATCGCCTATCACGAGGATGTATGGCAGTTTTTGAATGGAATGCTCGCGTATTTTAAAGGTAATTTTCTCATTACGCAAATCAGTTTTCACTCTAAACCCTTGTTTCTTCAGGATTTCAGCAACAGATTGTGAATACTCTGCCTGCGATTCCGAGATATTCAGGACAGAAACCTGCACCGGTGCCAGCCATAAAGGCAAGGCAGCAGCATGATTTTCTATCAAGATCCCGATGAAGCGCTCCATCGAGCCCACGATCGCACGGTGCAACATGATAGGTACTTTGCGGCTATTGTCATCTGCTACATATTCCGCACCCAAACGACCTGGCATGAAGAAATCGACTTGCATGGTGCCAACCTGCCATGGACGACCCAGGCTGTCTTTCAGGTGGTATTCAATTTTAGGGCCATAGAAAGCACCCTCACCCGGCAACTCCTCCCACTCCACACCGCAAGAACTCAAGGCAGTACGCAGGGTAGCTTCTGCCTTATCCCAGATTTCATCACTACCGATACGGTTTTCAGGGCGCAAAGCCAGCTTGATGAAGATTTTGTCAAAGCCAAAGTCTTCATACACTTTCATTGCCTGAGGATGGAAAGCCATTACTTCAGCCTGGATTTGCTCTTCCGTACAGAAGATATGACCATCATCCTGTGTAAAACCACGTACACGCATGATGCCGTGCAGCGCACCAGATGGCTCATTGCGATGACACTGACCGAATTCACCAAAACGCAAAGGCAGGTCACGGTAACTCTTCATGCCAGAATTGAAAATCTGTACATGACCAGGGCAATTCATCGGCTTCAACGCATAAATGCGGTTTTCCGACTCAGTGACAAACATATTGTCTTTATAGTTATCCCAGTGACCCGTCTTGCCCCACAAGCTACTATCCAGAATTTGCGGGCCCTTGACTTCCTGATAGCCACAGTCCTGATAGACCTTGCGCATGTATTGCTCAACTTGCTGCCAGATAGTCCAGCCTTTTGCATGCCAGAATACCAGTCCAGGTGCCTCATCCTGGAAGTGGAACAGGTCAAGTGCCTTGCCCAACTTGCGGTGATCGCGCTTTTCTGCCTCTTCCAGCATGTGCAGATAGGCTTCCTGGTCTTCTTTCTTGGCAAAAGCAGTACCATAAACACGTTGCAGCATTTCGTTTTTGGAGTCGCCGCGCCAGTAAGCACCGGCCAGCTTCATGAGCTTGAATACTTTCAGCTTGCCAGTCGATGGCACGTGCGGACCACGGCACAAGTCCGTGAAATTACCTTCTGTGTACAACGACACATCCTGATCAGCTGGGATCGATTCTATGATCTCAGCCTTATAGGCTTCACCTATGGATTTGAAATAGGCAACAGCCTCATCACGCGGCAAGACCTTGCGTGTGACTGGCTCGTCTTTTTTCGCCAGCTCAGTCATTTTCTTTTCTATCGCCACCAGATCGTCTGGGGTAAATGGGCGCTTGTAAGAAAAGTCATAGTAAAAGCCATTTTCGATGACAGGACCGATAGTGACTTGCGCATCTGGGTACAATTCCTTGACAGCATAGGCCAGCAAGTGAGCAGTAGAGTGACGTATCACTTCGAGGCCATCAGCATCCTTGTCCGTGACGATGGCCAGATCCGCATCAGCATCAATCAGATGCGAGGTATCGACCAGCTTGCCATTGACGCGACCAGCCAGAGCAGCTTTTGCCAGGCCAGCACCGATGCTGGCAGCAACTTGCGCCACCGTTACCGGCACATCGAATTGTCGTTGCGAACCATCAGGAAGTTTTACTGAAACCATGTCACTCTCCAAAGCGGAAAAAATACAAAAATAATTGAGATAAAAGATGAGTCTAAAAAACGCAGACGAAAAAAAAGCACGGCTAGCCGTGCTTTTTCAGTTTGTTTCAAACGAAAAGTATCCTCGACTAGAGTCGCTCCCAAACCAGTTTAGTGGTAGTTCGCGGTGTCATAACCAGGGATGCCTTTCTCGCTCTTAACTATAATGTTTTAATAATTTTAAAACCTTTGGTAGGCACGATTGGACTCGAACCAACGACCCCTACCATGTCAAGGTAGTGCTCTAACCAGCTGAGCTACGCGCCTAAGAAACAAGAGTATAGCAGAGACTTGCAGAAAATTGCTAGCCCCCTTGGGCAAAATATTTCCGTGCACTCTAGGAACCTGCGATTTCCTCGCCTCTGCAACGTAATTTCACTGCGGGAGATTTCCATACATATATATGAGAGCACCTTCGGCTACACTAATGACATGTTTATCACGCAGCATATTTTCCATGACCTACCATACTCCCCACCAGAACAGCGATCATCTGCACGACCACCGGCGCGGCGATGCTGAGCACAGGCATTATTTTGAAAACCGTAGCCAGAAAATCCTTGCCTGGGCCCTGGGCCTGACCCTGGGCTTTGCTGGCGTCGAAGTCGCATTTGGTTTCCTGTCAAATTCCCTGGCACTGATCTCCGATGCAGGGCACATGGTGACTGATGCTGCCGCACTGGGTCTGGCCTTATTGGCGCAAATCATTGCCAAGCGCCCACCCACCGCAAAAAATTCTTTTGGCTTTGGCCGCGCCGAAGCACTTGCCGCCTTTGTCAACGGCCTGGTGATGCTGGGTGTCATCGTCTGGATCTGCAAAGAAGCGATACAGCGTTTTTCAGCGCCTGAGCCTGTACAGGGCGGCACTGTCATGCTGGTGGCAGGCATAGGCCTGGCAATCAATATCGTGGTTGCCTGGGTACTGTCACATGATAAGGAAAGCGTTAACACCAAGGCCGCACTGGTGCATGTCATGGGAGATTTACTAGGTTCCATCGCCGCGATTGTTTCTGGCGCTGTGATTTACAAAACCGGCTGGATGCAAATTGATCCGCTACTATCGATTTTCGTTTCACTGCTGATTTTGAAATCCACATTCTCAGTATTAACGGAGTCTTACCACTTCCTGATGGAAGGCGTGCCACATCACATAGACTATGTGCAAATCGGTGCCGACCTCGAAGACATCAATGGCGTACTGTCAGTACATGACTTGCATGTATGGGAAATGTCACCCGGCTACCCTGCCCTGATTGGCCACCTGGAAATCGAAGACCTCAGCGCCTGGCCTCGCATACTCGAAAGCGTCAAGTCCATGCTGCTCAGCAAACACAAGATCGATCATATTACGCTGCAGGCGGAAGTCGCTGAGAGCGAAGAATATCAGGATTAAAATATAAACACGGGATGAAATAGCATCCCGTGCAAACAATTTAATTCCTGCGTACTTCCAGTACACCGCTAACCTCATATAACACATGCAGTGCCTTTTGCAGTTGTGTCGTACCGCCTATTTCTACCGTAAAAGACATGCGTGCCTGTGCTTTTGCACTCTGGGTATTAACGCCTATCACATTGATTTTTTCGCGGGAAAACACTTCAGAAATATCACGCAACAAACCCTGGCGGTCTTGCGCCAGCACGAAGATATCGACAGGGTACACCGTGTCCTTGCCGTGATCGCCCCAAGTAGTCTGTATGACGCGCTCCGGTGCCTTGTTGCGCATCTCGGCAAAATTCTTGCAAGTCAGGCGGTGAATGGAAACACCTTTACCACGAGTGACAAAGCCGACGATATCATCTGGCGGCGCTGGCTTGCAACAACGCGCGAGCTGCGTCATCAAACCTTCAGTACCGACCACCAGCACACCGGATTTGGCACCTTGTGTGACGCTGGATGCACGGCTCTTGTTGGTGAAACTGAGTTCATCCGGCTCTACTTCGGGTACATTTTCCCGCAAGACTGTTTCGATTTGCCTGAGACTGAATTCATCTTTGCCCACCGACAGGAAAAGATCATTCACATCGGCAAAACCCAGCTTGTGCGCCAGTTCTTCAAGATTAACTGCGGTCTTGCCTTCGCGCTGCAAAGTCTTTTCAACCAAAGCGCGGCCATTCGACAGGGTTTCTTCCTGATCGATGGCATTGAACCAGGCGCGGATTTTGGTACGCGTACGGGTACTGGCAGAGTAATCAGGCGAGAGCCAGTCGCGCGATGGGCCAGCCTGCGACGACCCCACCTTGAGGGTGATGATTTCTACTGTCTGCCCATTTTGCAAGGGCGTATTCAGCGGCACCATGACATTGTCGACCCGCGCACCACGACAGCGATGTCCAACGTCGGTATGCAGGTGATAAGCAAAATCCACAGGAGTGGAATTGCAGGGCAATTCTATGACTCGGGCTTGCGGGGTCAGTACATAAATTCTGTCATCCAGGCTGGCGGCCTTGAGTTTTTCCACCCACTCGCGTTGCAACTCTTCCTGCTCGACGACGACATCGGTGACATCGGTTTTCCAGGCCAGTAATTGCCTGAGCCAGGCGATTTTTTCGTCATATTCTTGCGCTGAAAAATTTGAGCCACCCGACTCTTTATAGCGCCAGTGCGCAGCTACGCCATACTCGGCAAACTGGTGCATTTCACGCGTACGTATCTGCACTTCCAGCGGCCTGCCATCTTCTACCACCACGACCGTATGCAATGATTTATAGCCATTCGGTTTGGGACGGGAAATATAGTCGTCGAACTCTTTGGGTATCGGTGTCCATGCATTGTGAACCATGCCCAGGACGGTGTAGCAATCCTTGATGTCGTCGACGATGACGCGGAAGGCACGCACGTCATACAACTCGTCAAAGTTGACTGACTTGCCCTTCATTTTTTTCCAGATACTATAGATATGCTTTGGTCGCCCTGATACTTCAGCCTTGACGCCAGCGATCTGCAATTCCTTGTTCAGTCTTTCTATCGCATTGACGACAAAGCTCTCACGTTCCAGGCGCTTTTCTTCCAGCATCTTGGCAATGCGCTTGTATTGTTGCGGCTCGAGAAAACGAAAAGACAGGTCTTCCAGTTCCCACTTTAATTGCCAGACGCCAAGGCGGTTTGCCAGCGGCGCGTACAAGTCCATGGTTTCACTGGCATATTGCTGGGCCGCGCCATCTTCACGCTTGCATTCAGCAAAATAACGCAAGGTGGTTACCCGGGATGCCAGGCGCACCAGGACCACGCGCATGTCGGTTGCCATTGCCAACACCATCTTGCGCAGGGTTTCCATCTGACTGGCGGCTTTTTCGGCAGCGTCTTTACCACGACCTACATCATGCTGGGTCAAGGCAGCTTCACGCAACTTCATTAAGCGGCGTATGCCTGTGACAAGATCGGCGATTTCCTTGCCAAAGCGGATTTCTATCTGCTCTGCTGCGATTGGGTTCAGTTCTGGCAATTCAAACAGGATGGCAGCGATACGGGTATCAACATCGGTACGCAACATGGCCAGCGTTGCCACCACACCATTGACAAACTGCAGGGCATTTTGCTCTGTGATGACGCACTTGTTGGCATACAAGGGTGTGACATATTCCAATGCCGCGATGACGCGCTCTGCGTCGGCTTCGGACAAGCCTTCCAGCAAAGCCGCTTCTGTTGCTGTGGTCGAGATTGATACCATATGATTTATATCTGTGCAGCTGTTACAACGACCTCTATGAGCCAGGCCGGATTAGCCAGTTTAGCTTCTACCGTGGCACGTGGTGGCGTATTACCCTGGGCAACCCAGGCATCCCATACCTGGTTCATGCCACCTATCAAACTGATGTCAGACAAAAATATCTGGCAACTGAGGATGCGCGACTTGTCACTCCCAGCTTCTGCCAGCAAGCGGTCGATATGGGCCAGTACTTGCGCTGTCTGCCCTGCTATATCCTGACTGGCATCATCAGGAATTTGTCCGGCCAAATAAACAACTTTATTAAAAATGGCGGTTTCGGATAAACGCGGACCTATGTGAAATCTTTGGATACTCATTTTTTGACTCTATTTTTTAACTTATTCTTGGTTCAATAAAAAATCAACCGCCACCGCTATCTGCTCAGGCTGGACAAAAGTTGGCGCATGCCCGACACCGGCAAACTCCACCAGCCTTGCACGCGGGCCACGCTGCGTCATTGCTTGCGCAGATTCGGCAGTCAGCAAATCTGATTCTGCCCCACGTACCAGCAAAGTCGGGCACTGTATAGCATCATACGCTGCCCACAGCATGGTCTGGGCAATTGCTGCCAATTCTGGCGTGCTGGCCTTGATAGGCTGCGCCAGCCCCAAGTCGTAATGTCGCACCCATTGTCCTTGTTCGTTTTGACGCAAAACATCCCGCGCCAGCTTTTCCCACTGAGCAGGGCTATGCGGCCCAAAGGAAATCGAGATCGCCTTGATATAGGCCTGCGCCTCATCAAAGCTGTCAAAGCGCACATCCTGCCCTATATAGTCACCGATTCTGGCCAGAGCATCCGGATTGAGCACGGGCCCCACATCATTCAACACCAGCTTCTTGATAGGGTTATCAGGCAAACTCGCAAGACTCATGCCTATCAGCCCCCCCATGGATGTACCAAACCAGTGCACGGTTTCTGCATCCAGCCTCGCCAGCAGGCTGACCATGTCACTGACATATTGTGGTATCTGATAATGCATGGGATTGCGCAAACGGCCTGAATAACCGCGCCCAACCACGTCAGGGCACACTACGCGGTAATCGTGACACAAAGCCACGGCCAAAGAATCAAAATCCTCAGCTACCCGTGTCACGCCGTGAACACAAACTAAGACCTTTGGATTAAGCGGGTCACCCCACTCTTTATATGACATGGCGTGCAAGCCGGTAGGCGAGATACATTGCACTGATTTGCGTCTGGCCTGCATGGATTATCCTCGTGAACAGTATTTTTACTAGCGTATATGTCCGACATTTTACCGTTCGTTGCGCTTAAAATCATTGTTAACTGTTGACATGCATGCTTTTTAAACAAAAAAAGCTTGCACCAACCGCTATCCGCACTTATCCCCTTACTAAAAACTACTCTACAGGAGACAGCATGTCATTATCTTCGCTTAAAAGCAAAACCGCGCTGGTTACAGGGTCAACTTCCGGCATAGGACTGGGCATAGCCCGCTCCCTGGCTGCTGAAGGCGCAAATATCGTCTTTAATGGCTTTGGCGACAGACAAGAGATACAAGCTATGCAAACAACGGTGGAAAGCGAATTTGGCGTGAAGACTGTTTATCACAATGCTGACATGAGCAAAGCTGCCGAAATCGAAGCCATGATGACATTTGCCAGCAGCAATTTTGGTGGTGTTGATATCCTGATCAATAACGCAGGCATACAGCATGTCGCCAATATTGAAGATTTCCCGGTGGAAAAATGGGATGCCATTATTGCCATCAACCTGACTTCCAGCTTCCATACTACCCGTCTGGCCCTGCCGTATATGAAGCAAAAGAACTGGGGCCGCATCATCAACCTGGCATCCGTCCATGGCCTGGTTGCTTCGGCACAAAAGTCTGCCTATGTGGCAGCCAAGCATGGCTTGGTTGGCTTTACCAAGACCACAGCACTGGAAACCGCCCAGACCGGCATTACATGCAATGCCATCTGCCCGGGTTGGGTGCTGACACCACTGGTGCAAAAACAGGTAGATGCCCGAGCAGAAATAGACGGCGTTGACAATGAAACGGCAAAAAAACGCTTGCTAGCCGAAAAACAACCTTCAGGTGAATTTGTCACACCTGAACAACTAGGTGCACTTGCCGTATTTTTTTGCAGCGCAGCAGCCGATCAGATCCGTGGCGTAGCCTGGAATATGGATGGTGGCTGGGTAGCCCAATAAACTACAAACCTGGGGCGCGATGCGACAAAGTATTTTGTTTCACTAGTAGCGTCCCAAGTTTCAGATGTATAGTTTCATCACACATTTGAATAGGGAGCACCCATGCAAACTGCTATACGCATCGTCCTGGTTTCTGCAATTTTACTGAATGCCGCTACCTGCGTTGCGGCTGACAAGATGAAGCCGGGTCTGTGGGAAATGACGACCAAGTCAGATGCCATGAAAGCCATGCCCAAGATTCCGCCTTAGCAATTAGAAAAAATGAAGCAGATGGGCATCAAAATGCCTGATATGCAAAACGGTGCGATGGTGAGTAAGGTCTGTCTCACCAAGGAAATGGTTGACCAGGAAAAACCACCAGCCAGTGGCCGTGAACAGCACTGTCAGAACAAGAGTTTCAACCGCTCTGGCAATAACTACACTGCCGAAATTGTCTGCGACAGCCCGGACATGAAAGGCACAGGTATCGTCAAGGGCAGCATGACTCCAGATAGCGTGAATTCGGTCTATGATTTTAACGGCAACTCACATGGCAAGCCGATTAATCATCATATGGAAACCACAGGCAAATGGCTGGGTAGTAACTGCGGAGATACCAAACCCTTTCCTATGCCTCAGAAGAAATAAATCCAAGTGAAATTTCGATAGGCTTCAATACAAAAAAAGGCTGGCGCATACACACCAGCCTTTATTTTTTAAGTAACCCAAGTATCAGGCTACAGCACTGACATCCAGTGCGGCTTCAGTTTTGGCGATAATTTCTTCCTTGCTTACGCCAGTCGCCAATTCCACCAGTTTCAAACCAGCAGGAGTAACGTCAATCACGCCGAGGTCGGTGATAATACGGTTCACCACGGCCACTCCAGTCAAAGGCAGATTGCAGGCCTTCAAGATTTTGTGCGCATCACCCTTGGCCACATGCTCCATCAAGACCACGACGCGGCCTACACCTGCCACCAGATCCATGGCACCGCCCATACCCTTGACCATCTTGCCAGGGATCATCCAGTTAGCCAGGTCGCCATGTTCGCTGACTTGCATTGCGCCCAGAATAGCCAGGTTGATCTTGCCACCACGTATCATGGCGAAAGAGTCGGCCGAGCTGAATATGGATGAGCCAGGCAAGGTCGTTACCGTTTGCTTGCCTGCGTTGATCATGTCTGGATCAACTTCCTCTTCGGTCGGGAAAGGACCTATGCCCAATAAGCCGTTTTCTGATTGCAGCCAGACTTCCATGCCTTGCGGCACATGGTTGGCGACCATCGTCGGCAAGCCTATTCCCAGATTGACGTAAAAGCCGTCTTGCAATTCTTGTGCTGCACGCGCAGCCATTTCATCACGATTCCATGCCATGTCTTGTCTCCTGCTGTCTTATTTCGATGGGCGTACGGTACGCTGTTCTATACGTTTTTCTGGATTGGCATTGACGACGATGCGCTGCACGAAAATACCTGGTGTGTGGACTTCATCCGGGTCCAGCTCACCAATTTCCACCAACACCTCGACCTCTGCCACGGTAAATTTACCGGCCATCGCTACATTGGGGTTGAAGTTGCGTGCAGTTTTGCGATAGACCAAATTACCGGCTTTGTCGGCCTTCCAGGCTTTGACCAGGGATACGTCAGATACCAGCGAACGTTCCATCACATATTTTTGACCATCGAATTCGCGAATTTCCTTGCCATCGGCAACAATGGTACCTACGCCAGTCTTGGTGAAAAAGGCCGGGATACCAGCACCACCAGCACGCAGTTTTTCTGCTAATGTACCTTGCGGGGTGAATTCCAGCTCCAGTTCACCAGCCAGGTATTGGCGTTCAAATTCCTTGTTTTCACCAACATAGGATGAAATCATTTTCTTGATCTGGCGGGTCGTCAACAACTGGCCCAGACCAAAACCATCAACACCGGCATTATTTGAAATGGCAGTCAGTTCCTTGACGCCAGAATCACGCAAGGCAACTATCAGTGCCTCAGGTATGCCACACAGACCAAAACCACCAACAGCAATGGTCTGACCATCCTTGATAATGCCAGCCAGCGCACTGGCTGCGTCAGGATAAACTTTGTCCATAATGTCCCCTCTCCAGGTTTTAAATCGATATTTCTTTTGTCAAATGGCCCCTTACAAAATACAACAAGGAGCCACGCAAATGATTAGTCTTACAGGATATGATGCTGCGTTATACTGCGCAATACCGTAAAAATACGCCTTTACTACAAATGTTAGCGGATCATTGGAAATGAATGTCGTACAGCCCATCGATTTTGAATCCATATTTCAACATGCACCTGTTGGTATGTGCGTGTCGCAAAACCGTATTATCCAGGCCTGCAATGATGATCTGGCTAACATGTTTGGCTATCAAAAAGATGAATTGCTGGGTAAGTCTTTTTTGGTACTTTACCCCAGTCCTGACGAGTTTGAACGTACCGGTGCACGCATCACGCCCATCATAAATGCCAAGGGCTATTATTCTGATGAACGCATCATGAGACGGGCGAACCAGGAACTGTTCTGGTGTCACGTATCAGGCCGTGGCTTGAACAAGGACAATCCACATGCTGCCGGCATCTGGACTTTTGAAGACCTCAGTGCCAAACGCTCAGTAACCGCCGAACTGACACCCCGTGAACGAGAAATCGCTGCACTGCTGGTAGAAGGCAAGACCAGCAAACTGATCGCCCGCCAAATCAACCTCAGCCCACGGACCGTGGAAATGCACAGGGCAAAACTGATGCGCAAATTCAATTCAGCAACATCCAGCGAACTGGTGCACAAGCTGCTGGGCATCATGCGCTAAGCTGCCAACCCATCCAAGTACCAGATGCAGTATCTCTTGCCTCATTAACGCAAACTCAATCGCAAATTCAAACGTAAATTCAAATCTTCACAGTTTTATTTTTACGTTTTGCGACTTTGATTTCACTGAGCTTTTGCTTGATCGCTTCGGGCAGAGCCTCAGATTTGCCTGTCTCAGCTGACACCCAGACTACCTTGGCACCACCTTCTGCATACAGGGCATAACCGTCACCGACTGAACGCATTTCCTGCATGGTTTCAAAACTGCTGCGGCCTGCTGCACCGATATAGGTACACACTTCAACCTGCCCCGGATACTTCAAAGGCTTTTTGAAGGTGCAGTAGGCATTGACGATGACGGGACCATTGCCCGCCTCATCCGGCAGGCAACCCATCATGCTCAGCCACTCAATACGCGCCTGCTCCATATAGCGAAAATATACGGTATTGTTGACATGGCCCATGGCATCCATATCGCCCCACCGGATAGGAATGGTGACGGTATAGACCAGCTTCTTTTCCGTAACCTTATTCTCTATCATTGCACGCTCATACCATCATCTGCAGTGACTATGGCACCATTGAGGAAACGTGATTCTTCTGCCGCCAACAAGAGCAACAGGCCATCCAGGTCTTCTGGTGTGCCGACACGCTTCCTTGGCAGCATGTCGACCAGTTTTTGGCCGGCCTCGGTGGCAAAATAATCTGAATTGATTTCAGTCGAAATATAGCCAGGGCAAATTGCATTCACATTGATACCATACTTGCCCCACTCCACCGCCATGGCCTTGGTCATGTGCACGACTGCAGCTTTACTCATGCAATAAATACCTATCTGCGGCAAAACGCGCAAACCGGCAACAGAAGCGATATTGATAATGCGGTGTTGCTTTTTAGGATCACCCTTGTGACGGGCGATCATGCGCTTGGCTGCTTCTTGCGCTACAAAAAAGGCACCACGCTGATTGGTGTCCATCACATAGGCATAATCATCCGGTGTTACGTCAACCAGGCGTTGCGTCGTTGATACACCAGAATTATTGATCAGGATGTCGATAGGGCCGGCCTCGGTCTCGGCATGCGCAATGGCTGATTTGATGCTGCCGTAATCCGTGACATCCAGAGCAACCACGTGAGCGGCACCACCTTCGGATTCGATTTCTGCACGCAATTCTTTAAGCCTGTCTATACGGCGTGACGCCAGCACGACTTGTGCGCCTGCCTGCGCCAGAATTTTGGCAAATCGTGCGCCAAGACCACTGGAAGCGCCTGTGACCAGTGCAATCTTGCCTTCGAAATTGACTTCTATGCCCATCTGATTCTCCGCAAATATTTGGAATAAATTCACTATTCTATAAGACTCTATGATGACATACTGATTATGCTTGTGTTGTATGGATTTGAATTACTTGAAGATTTTTACAGAAATTTTCCTGCTATTTCGCATGATCTTGATGCATACCAATGTTGGCTCTGCGATAATTCTGTGTATTTTGTGAACCTACAACAATAATAATTCGAGCATACCCTCGCTTGCGAAATGTATAGGTAGCAGATAACATGCTGACAGCAAATAAGCACGCTCGTTCGAAAATCTTCAGAAAGTGAAAATAGCCATGACACAAAGCATACTTGAACAGTACGGTCCCCGCGACGCAATGGAATATGACGTCGTTGTTGTCGGTGGCGGACCAGCTGGCTTGTCGGCCGCCATCAAGCTGAAGCAACTGGCCGCAGAAAAAGGCTCGGAAGTATCAGTCTGCGTACTGGAAAAAGGTGGCGAACCTGGCGCCCACATACTGTCTGGTGCAGTCATGGACCCCAAGGCGCTGACCGAACTCTTTCCCAACTGGAAGGAAATGGGCGCGCCATTGAATACTGAAGTCACTGAAGACCGCGTTCTGGTACTGACAGAGAAAAGTGCCATCCGCACGCCCAACTGGATGCTACCTGCCTGTTTCGAGAATCATGGCAACTACATCGTTTCGCTGGCTAATGTCACCCGCTGGCTGGGTCAGCAGGCCGAGGCACTGGGCGTGGAAGTATTTCCCGGCTTTGCTGCAGCAGAAGTCTTGTATAACGAAGATGGCTCAGTCAAAGGCGTTGCCACAGGCAATATGGGCGTAGACCGCCATGGTCAGCCAACCTCCTCTTTCCAGCTCGGCATGGAATTGCATGCGAAATACACCCTGTTTGCCGAAGGTGCACGCGGCCATCTGGGTAAACAAGTCATCGCCAAATACGATTTGAGTAAGGGTAAAGACCCACAATCCTATGGCATAGGCATCAAGGAATTGTGGGAAATTGATCCCAAACAGCACAAGTCAGGCCTAGTGGTGCACACGACAGGCTGGCCTTTGATGGACCAGTATAGCGGCTCTTTCCTGTACCACCTGGAAGACAATCTGGTGGCAGTTGGCTATGTGGTTGGCCTGGCTTATGAAAACCCTTACCTTTCTCCATACGAAGAATTCCAGCGCTTCAAGACCCATCCTGCGATTCGCACTTTCTTTGAAGGTGGCAAGCGTATTTCTTATGGCGCGCGGGCGATCACTGCCGGTGGTTTGCAATCCCTGCCCAAGCTGGTATTCCCAGGTGGTGCGCTCATAGGTTGTGATGCTGGCTTCCTGAACATGAGCCGCATCAAGGGTAGCCATGCAGCGATCAAGACGGGTATGCTGGCAGCAACGGCCGCCTTTGAAGCAGTATCTGCCAACCGCCAGCATGATGAGCTGAGTGCTTATTCAACTGCGTTTGAACAATCCTGGCTGCATGAAGAGCTGTACACCGCACGCAATGTCAAACCCCTGCTCAAGCGCGGCACTTATGGTTCACCGCTGGTGTGGCTGGACCAGGTCGTCTTGCGCGGCAAGGCACCATGGACGCTGCATCACAACAAGGCTGATCATGAATGCCTGCGCCCGGCATCAGAATGCAAGCCCATCGTATATCCAAAGCCGGATGGCAAGCTGACCTTTGACCGCCTCTCATCTGTGTTCATTTCGAATACCAATCATGCGGAAGACCAACCCATCCATCTGACCTTGAAAAATGCCGATGTACCGGTGTCTATTAACCTCGCCAAATTTGCAGGCCCTGAAGCGCGTTATTGTCCAGCTGGTGTGTATGAGTTCGTAAAGACTGAAGAAGGTGCAGACCGTCTGCAAATCAATGCGCAAAACTGCGTGCATTGCAAAACCTGCGATATCAAGGACCCGACACAGAACATCGTCTGGGTGACGCCTGAAGGTGGGGGTGGGCCCAATTATCCAAACATGTAGCATGAGGCGCTGATTAAGCTACTGCGCGACCTTACTTTTAGCCTGCGATGCTCGTCGTACTAAAGTACGATTGCGCTTCTTAACTAAAATTAAGACCGCTCGCTACGCTTACTCAGCGCCTCCTGCGACGAAAATTGGACAACAGAACCAAACGAAAAAAGCCGCTGATCAGCGGCTTTTTTCGTTTGCAAAGTCTTTTACGACTTCAAGTTTCAATCACCACTTGCCAGCCAGAATTTTCTCCAGCCAGAATGTGCCTATGACAGTTTTTACGTCGGTGATCTGGCCGGATTTGATCCAGTCCAGCATCTCTGGCAGTGTGGCGGTGAATACTTCGAGGAATTCTTCTTCATCAAGGGCAGCCTGTCCTGCCGTCAGGCCTTTGGCCAGGTAGATGTCCAGATGTTCGTCTGAATAGGCAATGGCGTTGTGTATGGTGCAGACGAAAGACCAGTCGCTGGCGGTGTAACCGGTTTCTTCACGCAACTCGCGCTGGGCGCAGAGCAAGGGATCTTCACCTTCATCTATTTTGCCAGCCGGGAACTCAATGAAGACTTGATGCAAGGGATAGCGGAACTGTTTTTCCAGCAGGATGCGCCCATCATCAAACAAGGGGATGATAACGACGGCTCCGGGGTGGCGTATGTATTCGCGGGTAGCAGTCTGCCCATCAGGCAAGGACACGACGTCTTTGTCGACTTTGAGAAAACTGCCTTCGTACACCAGCTCGCTGCTGATCTTGTTTTCTTGCAGATCCAGCTTACTAGTGATTTTCTCAGCCATGATTGCGCTTCAAATAACGATACACAAAACCAGGAAAAGCCAATACCAGAAACAGGCAGGCATTGATGGCATAGAACTCCCATCCCTGCGGGAAGCGGTTACCTGCGGCGGACTCAAGAACAAAAGCAATGCCACCGACGCAGAAATACAGGATGATGAGTTCCAGCAAACGGAACCAGATAGGTTTGGGATTTGAAAGCCGCTGCATTGCGACAACAGCAAAGCAGCGTTCATTCAAGAAAGGCAGGTTGGCAGCAAGAACTGCCAACACGATGATCAACCAGGTAGATGCAGAATTACCCACTGCTGGCCGTATCAGTATTTAAGAGTATTGGAAATGGCGTTCACACAAGCTGTCATCAGCGAGCCTGGCATGATACCCAGGACCAGGACGATCAAACCATTCACGCTCAATACCATGCGCATATCGGCGCTGGCAACGATAGGACTATGGTCCAGCGGATCATCAAAGTACATGAGTTTGACGATGCGCAGGTAATAGAAAGTACCAATCAGCGAGAATGCGACGGCAACCAGAGCAAGCCACAATTTGCCAGTGGACAAAACAGCCTGCAAGACTGACAGCTTGGCATAGAAGCCCATCATAGGCGGGATACCAGCCAGCGAGAACATCAACAACAGCATGACCAGGGCAAACCATGGATTGCGCTTGTTCAGGCCTTTCAGGTCTTCCAGATTTTCTGCTTCAAAGCCTGAACGTGCCAGCAACATGATGACACCGAAGGTGCCCAGCGTTGTCAGCACATAGGTAATGCTGTAGAACATGGACGAGCTGTAGGCATCCACTGCCAGATCAGAATTGCCATTCGCCACGCCAGACAACAAGCCCAGCAGCATGAAACCCATCTGCGATATGGTGGAATAAGCCAGCATACGCTTCAAATTGGTTTGTGCAATCGCGGTCAGGTTACCTATCGCCATCGACAAGACTGCCAGCACCACCAGCATTTGCTGCCAGTCGACAGCAAGCGGAAACAATCCTTCTACCAACAAACGGAAGGTGATTGCAAATGCGGCCAGTTTAGGCGCCCCCCCCAGGAGCAAAGTCACTGCAGTCGGTGCGCCCTGATAGACGTCAGGTACCCACATATGGAAAGGAACCACGCCCAGTTTAAATGCCAGACCGGCAACCAGGAAAACAATACCGAATACCAGGATAGTTTTATTCGCCGTTGCAGTAGCAGTGACTTTAACGACTTCATTCAACTGCAAAGAACCAGTAGCACCGTACAACATGGAAATACCGTACAACATGAAACCGGAAGCCAGTGCACCCAGGATGAAATACTTCATCGCCGCTTCAGTAGACACAGTGTGATCACGGCGCAGGGCAACCAGGGCATACAGTGACAGGGACATCAATTCCAGACCCAGGTAAATCACCAGGAAGTTATTACCGGAAATCATCACCATCTGGCCCAGCAAGGCAAACAGCGCCAGCACATAGTACTCACCGCCAAGGTGAGTATTGGTCATCGCACGGTCGCTGACATATTGGCGCGAATAAATCAGGGTGACGCCTACTGCGATATAAGAAAACAGTTTCAGCAGCACGGCCATGGGGTCAGAAACAAACATATTGTTACTGACGTATTCCGACTTCACCGGATCAGCGAATGCCACAGTCAAGACACCACAGATCGTCAATGCCAGTATGCTGAGTGCATAAGTCACATTGCGTTTGCTGTCGGGCAAAAACATATCGATCAGCAAGATGGCGCAAATCGCCAGCAGCAAAAAGATTTCAGGATAAAGTGGTATCAGGTTCATATTATTCAATTTTTACTAGCATTGATCTGCTGCCACGACTGCCTGATGCAGACTGCCGTGGCTTGCGTATCCAAATTCCCGGTCAGGGTGTCAGCTTCGGAACTGACACATGTTGCAACAGATCAGCGACCGAGACCTGCATTGCATCTGTAAATGGCGCCGGATACAAACCCATTACCAGCACTGCTATTGCCAACACACCTAGCATGAAGAATTCACGTTTATTCAAGTCGCGGAGGTGAGCTACATGTTCATTTGTGATATTGCCAAACACAACGCGCTTGACCATCCACAAAGAGTAGGCTGCACCAAAAATCAGGGCTGTTGCTGCCAGCATACCTATCCAGAAATTGAACTGCACTGCGCCCAGGATCACCATGAATTCGCCAACAAAACCGGAAGTTGCCGGCAAGCCGCAATTGGCCATGGAGAAGAACACGAACAAGGCAGCAAACTTTGGCATGGTATTGACTACGCCACCGTAGTCAGCAATTTCGCGGGAGTGTACCCGGTCATACAAGACACCGATACACAGGAACATCGCACCGGAGATAAAGCCGTGAGAAATCATTTGTACGATAGCGCCCTGCACTGACATGTCGTTGAACATGAAAAAGCCCAGCGTCACGAAGCCCATATGCGCAATTGAAGAATACGCCACCAGCTTTTTCATATCTTTTTGCACCAGTGCCACCAGACCGATGTAAATCACGGCAATCAGCGAAAGTGTAATCATGAAACCTGCCATGTAATGGCTGGCGTCAGGCGCGATAGGCAAAGAGAAACGCAGGAAGCCATACGCACCCAGTTTCAACATGATAGCTGCCAGTACAACGGAACCACCAGTAGGCGCTTCTACGTGGGCATCCGGCAACCAGGTATGCACTGGCCACATTGGCACCTTGACTGCAAACGCCATCAGGAAGGCGCAGAAAATCATGATCTGGGTAGTCAATGGTAACGGCAGTTTATGCCATACCAGAATATCAAATGAATGACCGGCTTTCAGGTACAGGTAAATGATCGCAAGCAGCGTCAGCAAGGAACCCATCAAGGTGTACAGGAAGAACTTGAATGCCGCATACACGCGATTCGGGCCACCCCAGACACCAACGATGATGTACATAGGGATCAGCGTCGCTTCAAAGAAGACATAGAACAACATGCCGTCAGTCGCGCAGAACACACCTATCATCAAACCAGACAAAATCAGGAAGGCACCCATGTACTGGGAGACTTGCTTTTCTATGACTTCCCAGGCGGCGATCACCACAATCACAGTGATAAAGGCTGTCAAAGGTATCAGCCACAAAGAGATGCCGTCTATACCCAATGCATAGAACACATTGAAGCGTTCTATCCAGCTGTGTTTTTCAACAAACTGCATGCCATGCGCAGTATTGTCAAAAAGCTTGATCAAAGGCAGCGTGACGATAAAACTGCAAATCGAACCGATCAGCGCAACACCGCGCACCAGCGCAGGATTGTTATCGCGACCAAAGGCCAGTATGAAGATACCGAAGGCAATCGGTAACCAGATCGAAAGGCTAAGTAGAGTAGAAGTTGACTGCATAATAATTATCTTTTTATAGCCGTGGTCACTTATTTAGCAAAGGGAAACAGCACTGTATAAGCCAGGAAACCCATTACGCCGAGTATCATCACAAATGCATAGTGATAGATATAACCACTCTGCAAATGACGTATCAGTTTGGAGACCCAGCCGACTAGTTTCGCGCTGCCGTTAACTACCAGGCCATCGATGAGGCCTTTGTCACCAATGTTCCATAAACCACCACCGAGTACACGTGCGCCACCGGCGAATACGATTTCGTTAAAGCGGTCCATGTAGTATTTATTCTCAAGCAAGGTGTACAGCGGGTTGACGGCCTTCTTGATCGCCGCTGGAATTTCCGGTTTGACCATATAGAACACATAAGCAGTTACCACACCCGCCAGGGCCAGCCAGAACGGTGGCGTCATGAAGGAATGCAAACCCATGGCACCAGCGCCATGGAATTCGTGATGCAGTTCTTCCATCGCATGATGTGCTTCATTGACAAAGATCACATTTTTGAAGAAGCCACCAAACAACATGGGTTCAATTGCAATCGCACCAATAAACAGCGAAGGAATTGCCAGCAGAACCAAAGGCAACCAGACAACTATCGGTGACTCATGCGGTTTTTGACCGGGAGCCAAACCATGGTGATGGTCGTCATGATGATCATCAGCAGCATGGTGGTCGTCTTTGTGTGCATCTTTGTGACTATCGTGATGATCATGCGCATGTGCCTTGCCAAAGTTTTCCTTGCCATGGAAGACCAGGAAATACATACGGAAGGAATAGAATGCTGTCACAAATACACCTGCCAGCACAGCAAACTGAGCAAAACCGGCACCGGGCAAATGGCTGGCCTGTACCGCTTCAATAATGCTGTCCTTGGAATAGAAACCGGACAGGAAAGGCGTACCTATCAATGCCAGCGAACCAGCCAGAGATGTCAGCCAGGTGATAGGCATGTACTTCCTCAAGCCACCCATGTTGCGGATATCCTGATCATGATGCATACCGATAATCACGGAACCGGCACCCAGGAACAACAGCGCTTTAAAGAACGCATGCGTCATCAGATGGAATACCGCAACAGAGTAAGCAGAAGCACCCAGTGCTACTGTCATGTAACCCAGTTGTGACAACGTGGAATAAGCCACGACGCGCTTGATATCGTTCTGGATGATGCCCATGAAGCCCATGAACAGTGCAGTAATCGCACCGATCACCAGGATGAAAGACAAGGCAGTGTCAGACAATTCAAACAATGGTGACATGCGTGACACCATGAAGATACCTGCGGTAACCATGGTCGCCGCGTGGATCAGTGCAGAAATCGGTGTCGGGCCTTCCATGGAATCTGGCAACCAGACATGCAGAGGGAATTGTGCAGACTTACCCATCGCGCCGATGAACAGGCAGATACAGGCAACAGTAATCAACATCCAGTCGGTATGCGGCAACAGCATGGCAGCCAGTTCATTTTTCTTGGCAAATACTTCAACATAGTTCATGGAACCAGTATTTGCGACCAGCAAGCCTATACCCAGGATGAAACCAAAGTCACCGACACGGTTAACCAGAAAGGCTTTCATGTTGGCGTAAATGGCCGTTGGTTTGGTGTACCAGAAACCAATCAGCAAATAAGACACCAGGCCCACAGCTTCCCAGCCAAAGAACAATTGCAGGAAGTTGTTACTCATGACCAGCATCAGCATGGCGAAGGTGAACAAGGAGATATAGGAGAAGAAGCGGTTATAGCCCTCGTCTTCTGCCATATAGCCAATGGTGTAGATATGCACCATCAGCGACACAAAGGTCACGACGCACATCATCATCGCGGTCAGGCTGTCTACCATGAAGCCGACTTCCAGCTTCATGTTGCCGACCTTCATCCATTGATACAGGGTCTCGTTATAAGTTCCGCCATCCATCACGGCAGACAAGGTCATGCAGGAGATGATCAATGCAATCAGTACACCAAGTATGGTGACTGTATGGGATACCTTGCGGCCAACCACATTGCCGAAAAACTTCGTTCCTAGCAGACCTGCAATAGCAGACCCGACCAGGGGCGCCAGTGGTACTGCCAATAATAATTGTGGGTTAAGTTGCCCCGCCATGATGACCCTTTGTTAGCTTTATTACTTTTCTAAATCGCCAGCGTATACCGGACTACCGGACTGCCGCAGCAGGCGACAATCCGCACCATTAACCTGATTAACCTTTTAATGCATCCAGATCTTCGACATTGATGGTGTCCAGATTACGGAACAAGACCACCAGGATCGCCAGACCTATCGCTGACTCAGCAGCAGCAACGGTAAGTATGAAGAACACAAATACCTGCCCTGCTGCATCACCCAGATAATGGGAGAATGCGATGAAGTTGATATTCACCGCCAGCAACATCAATTCAATGGCCATCAGCAAGACGATGATGTTTTTACGATTGAGGAAAATACCGACGATGGAAATCGCAAACAGGATTGCGCCCAAAATCAGGTAGTGCGTCAAACTTAAAGTCAAAGCCATTTAAACCTCCGGATTCACAGTAGCTGCCGCAGCAGTGGCATTATTCTCGGCGCGTTCGGATTCAGCTTTCATGCTGACGATACGGATACGGTCCTTGGCTTTAACTTTAACCGCAGCAGCAGGGTCAAAATATTTGCTGTCTTTACGACGACGCAAAGTCAGCGCAACCGCAGCAACGATAGCCAGCAACAGAATGGCTGCTGCAACTTCAAAAGCAAACTGGTAATGCGTGAAAATCTCTATACCCAGATATTTGGTATTACCTATCTTGTCGGATGCGGCCGGGGTATGGTTATCAGGACGCAAAAAGCCGCGCAGCAATACTGCCGACATTTCCAAAACAATGATCACACCTACGGCTGCTGCCAATGGAAAATGACTCCAGAAACCTTCCCTGAGTTTGTCAAGATTGATATCCAGCATCATCACCACAAACAGGAACAGCACCATGACCGCACCGACATACACCAGCACCAGTACGATGGCCAGGAACTCAGCCTTCAGCAACATCCAGATACCTGCCGCATTGAAGAAGGTCAACACCAGGAACAAGGCAGCATGCACAGGGTTGCGTGCAGAAATCACCTGGATCGCAGCGACTATCATGATCGCTGCAAAAACATAAAATAAAACGGTAGTAAATTCCATATCGAACCAGGTCCAGTTAGCGGTATGTGGCATCAGCGGCGCGCGCTGCTGCAATTTGTGGCTCGTAACGATCACCTACAGCCAGCAACATCTCTTTGGTAAAATACAGATCGCCGCGTTTTTCACCGTGATATTCCAGTACATGGGTTTCCACGATGGAATCGACCGGGCAGGATTCTTCGCAAAAACCGCAGAAAATGCACTTGGTCAGGTCAATGTCATAACGGGTAGTACGACGGCTACCGTCAGCACGTTGTTCAGACTCGATCGTGATTGCCATTGCCGGGCACACTGCTTCACACAATTTACAGGCGATACAGCGCTCTTCCCCATTCGGGTAACGACGCAAGGCATGCAGACCACGAAAACGTGGAGACTGCGGTGTTTTTTCCTCTGGAAATTGCACCGTGATCTTGCGGGCGAACATATAGCGGCCTGTCAGGGCCAGGCCCTTGATCAGTTCGCGCAGCATCAGGCTGCCAAAAAAATCCTTGATTGCTTCCATTTTTTTAGCCTCTTACTTCCAAATATTCCATGGAGTTTGCATCCATGCTGCGACGATCACCAGGTACACCAGAGTCAGCGGGATAAATACTTTCCAGCCCAGACGCATGATCTGGTCATAGCGATAGCGTGGGAAAGATGCGCGTGCCCAGATGAACATGGAAACCACAACAAAAGTCTTGATACCGAGCCAGATCCAGCCAGGAATGAAATCCAGGAAGCTGAACGGTGCAGACCAGCCGCCGAGGAACATCAAAGATGCCATGGCGGAGATCAAAATCATGTTGGCATATTCAGCCAGGAAGAACATGGCGAAAGACATACCGGAGTATTCAACCATGTGACCGGCAACGATCTCGGACTCACCCTCAACCACGTCAAACGGATGACGGTTGGTTTCAGCAATACCGGAAATCACATACACCACGAACATAGGCAACAGCGGCAACCAGTTCCATGAAAACAGGTTGAAACCATAGCTGGCTGCAAAACCTTTGGTTTGTGCATTGACGATATCAGTCATGTTCAGGCTGCCGGACACCATCAGCACGATAACCAGTACGAAGCCCATGGCGATTTCATACGACACCATCTGTGCAGATGCACGCATGGCACCAAGGAAAGCATACTTGGAGTTGGATGCCCAACCGGCGATGATGATGCCGTAGACTTCCATCGAGGTGATTGCCATGATCAGCAACAAACCTGCGTTGACATTTGCCAGCACAGTTTCAGGACCGAAAGGTATCACCGACCAGGCTGCCAGCGCAGGCATGATGGTCATGATAGGTGCCAGCACGAACAGGATTTTATTTGCTTTTGCCGGGATGATGATTTCTTTGAGCAGCAGCTTCAGTGCATCAGCGATAGGCTGCAGCAAACCTGCAGGGCCTACACGATTCGGGCCAAGACGGATATGCATCCAGCCTATCATCTTGCGTTCCCACAAGGTCAGGTAGGCTACGCAACCCATCACTGGCAGGGTAATGCAGACGATCTTGATCAGTGTCCACAAAGGAAGCCACAAGCTGCCAAGGTAGTGCTGACCCAGTTCTTGGATAGAGAGCAGCAAATTCATTATGCACGCTCCAGTTTGATGGCACCGAACATGCCGTCCAGATTACTTGTCAGGCTATGGCCTGCAGCAATCCTGACTACATTATCAGGCAAGGATTTATCGATTCCGACTGGGATCAGGGTAGAACCTGTTTTACTCAGTCTCACCATATCGCCTTCAGCTATACCCAGCTTGCTGGCGTCAACCTGACTGATCCATGCTTGCGGTGCACGTGCATCGGCTGTCAGTTGCAGGGATTCGGCACGACGCACGATAGCATCTGTACTGTAAATACCAACGTCAGCAATACGCTCCATGCCTGCAACAGCGTTAGCAGACACTGCCGGAGCCAGTTTGGCCAGGTTATTCAATTGCGTAGTCAGGTCAGCTTGCGTCAATACTGTTGCACGCACTGCTTCTGCTGTTTCAAAATCAAAGTTTTCCAGACCCAACAAATTACCGAGTACACGCAAGACTTTCCATGCTGGACGGGTATCGCCCAGAGGCTTGACCACACCGTGGAAGCTTTGTGCACGGCCTTCGCAGTTCACGAAAGTACCGGATGTTTCTGTGTATGGAGACACTGGCAGCAAGACGTCTGCATATTCGGCACCGTGCTTGAATGGCGACATGACGACGACCATTTCAGCATTATCCAATGCCGCTTTGGCTTGCACTGGATATGCACTGTCAAGCAAAGGCTCTGCGTGCAAAACGATGTAGGCTTTTTTGGCTTCAGTAAATACTGGCTTGGCATTATTGGCAGGGATGGCATTTGCCAGGTAACCGCCAACTGTGTTTGCTGCTTCTGTCAGATAACCGAAATCACTACCTGCGTTTTCAGAGATCCATTGTGCCAGCGCATGCAATTGCGACGCTTCTGGATGGTAAGACGCTGTGTTACCGAGGAAAACACCCGCGTTGCCAGCCAACAGACTAGCCGCAATTGCTTCCGCTCTGGCAGATGCCTGCACAGCTTCCAGACCAGCTGGTTTGGCGATTTCTTTTTTAGCTGCGATAGCAACTGCAACTTCAGCCAGGAAAGCTGTCCACAGCGAAGGAGCGACTACCGCATTGTTTGCCAGCTTGATGAGCAATTCATCATTCGTAGCATGCAGGATGCTGAGTTTGGCACCCATTTTTACTGACTGACGCAGACGGGCTGCCAGCAAAGGATGGTCTTTACGCAGGAAGGAGCCGATAACAAAAACGTTTTTCAACTGACCAAACTTGGCGATGCTGGTACCCAACCAAGGCTTGACGGAAGAATTCAACGCAAAGTCAGACTGACGCAGGCGGAAATCAATATTATCAGAACCCAGACCACGGACTACGCGTTGCAACAGTGTCAGTTCTTCCAGAGTAGAACTAGGTGCAGCGACAGCGGCGATAGCATCAGCGCCATGCTCATGCTTGACGTTACGCAAGCCGTGCGCGACATATTCGAGTGCTGTTTGCCAGTCAGTTTCCTGCCATAGCCCGCCCTGCTTGATCATGGGCTTGGTCAGGCGTTCTGTGCTGTTCAGGGCTTCGTAAGAAAAACGGTCTTTATCCGAAATCCAGCATTCGTTGATCTCTTCGTTTTCCAGAGGAACTACGCGCATGACCTTGTGGTTCTTGACCTGAACAATCAGGTTGGAACCCAGGCCATCATGGGCGCTCACTGACTTGCGGCGGGACAGTTCCCAGGTACGGGCAGAATATCGGAAAGGCTTGGATGTCAGTGCACCTACTGGGCACAGATCGATCATATTGCCTGACAATTCGGAATCAACTGTCTTACCGACGAAAGAAGTGATTTCAGAATGTTCGCCACGGTTGAGCATGCCCAGTTCCATGACGCCAGCGATTTCCTGGCCAAAACGAACGCAGCGCGTGCAGTGTATGCAGCGGCTCATTTCTTCCATGGAAACCAGGGGACCTACGTCCTTGTGGAATACCACGCGTTTTTCTTCATCGTAACGGGATGCTGTGCCACCGTAGCCAACAGCCATATCCTGCAATTGGCATTCACCGCCCTGATCGCAGATAGGACAATCCAGCGGGTGGTTGATGAGCAAAAATTCCATCACTGCTTTTTGCGCTTTTACTGCCTTGTCGCTGGAAGAACGGACGATCATGCCCGGCGTGACAGGTGTCGCGCAGGCAGGCAAAGGCTTCGGTGCTTTTTCAACCTCGACCAGACACATGCGGCAGTTTGCCGCAATAGATAATTTTTTGTGATAGCAAAAGTGCGGGATGTAGGTGCCAAGCTTATTGGCAGCGTCCATCACCATACTGCCCTCTTGGACTTCGACTTTTTTGCCGTCTATTTCGATTTCAACCATGGTCTACTCTAAGTGTGCTAACCGAAGCTGGCTTACATGTAAGTGGGCACCAAGCAATGCTTATGCTCGATGTGATATTCAAATTCTTCGCGGAAATTCTTGATCATTGCGCGTACTGGCATCGCCGCTGCATCACCGAGAGCGCAAATTGTTTTGCCCTGGATATTGTCAGCGATGGAGTTCAGCATATCCAAGTCATCTGGACGGCCATGACCATGTTCAATACGATGCACCATACGATACAACCAACCCGTACCTTCACGGCATGGTGTGCACTGACCGCAGGATTCTTCGAAATAGAAATAAGACAGGCGCAACAGTGACTTCACCATGCAGCGTGTTTCATCCATGACAATGACAGCACCAGAACCCAGCATGGAGCCAGCCTTGGCAATGGAGTCATAGTCCATGTCGGTCGCCATCATCACATCACCAGTCAATACCGGCATGGATGAACCACCAGGGATAACTGCCTTGATCTTTTTACCGTCACGCATGCCACCAGCCAGCTCAAGCAGGGTTGCAAACGGTGTGCCCATAGGCACTTCATAATTGCCAGGCTTTGCTACGTCGCCAGACATGGAGAAAATCTTGGTGCCACCATTATTTGGCTTGCCCAATGCAGCATATTTTTCGCCGCCCATGGCAAACACGAAAGGCACAGCAGCAAACGTCTCTGTATTATTGATCGTGGTTGGCTTGCCATACAAACCAAAGCTGGCCGGGAAAGGCGGCTTGAAGCGTGGCTGCCCTTTCTTGCCTTCCAGTGATTCCAGCAAGGCTGTTTCTTCGCCACAGATATACGCGCCGTAACCATGGAAAGCATGCAACTGAAAGTTGAATTCAGAACCGGCAATCTTGTCACCAAGCATATTGGCGGCACGTGCTTCTTCCAGCGCTTCTTCAAAACGGTCGTAGTCAGCAAAAATTTCGCCGTGGATGTAGTTGTAACCTACCGTGATGCCCATAGCATAAGCGCCTATGGCCATGCCTTCAATCAGGGCATGCGGGTTATAACGGATGATGTCACGGTCCTTGAATGTACCAGGCTCGCCTTCATCTGTATTGCAGACCAGGTATTTTTGACCAGGGAACTGACGCGGCATGAAGCTCCACTTCAGGCCTGTCGGAAAACCCGCGCCACCACGGCCACGCAATGAAGAAGCCTTCAACTCAGCAATGACTTGCTCAGGAGGGATTTTTTCATTCAGGATACGCTTCAAAGATTCATAGCCACCACGTGCTACGTAATCTTGCAGATGCCAGTTTTTACCGTCCAGGCCAGCCAGGATCAAAGGCTTAATATGGCGATTATGCAGACTCGTCATTATTTACCCGCCTCTTTCAATTCATTGACCAGACCGTCAATTTTTTCATTCGACATGAAACTGCACATGCGTTTGTTATTGACCAGCATCACAGGCGCATCACCGCAGGCCCCCATGCACTCGCCTTCAACCAGGGTGAACTGACCATCGGCCGTGGTTTCCCTGTAATCGATACCGAGTCTTTGTTTCAGATGATGTGCCGCACGCTCGCCGCCAGACAAGGCGCAAGGCAGATTGGTACAGACCGAAATCTTGAACTTGCCGACCGGTTTGGTGTTGTACATATTGTAGAAAGTCGCGACTTCCTGCACTGCTACTGCCGGCATGCCGATGTAGTCAGCCAGGGTCTGCATGACTTCCGGGGATACCCAGCCAGTTTCATCCTGGGCAATAGCCAATGCGGCCATCACAGCGGACTGGCGCTGGTCAGCCGGGAACTTTGCAAGTTCACGATCAATTTTTTTAAATGCCTGCTCTGATAACACCATAGCTAATGCCTCGATTCGACGTCCTCAGGACGCCGCTTTATCTGTCAATCTCACCAAACACAATATCCTGAGTACCGATGATCGTTACCGCATCAGCAATCATGTGACCTTTTGCCATTTCATCCAAACCCTGCAAATGCGCGAAACCTGGCGCACGGATTTTCAGACGATAAGGCTTGTTAGCACCATCGGACATCAAGTAAATACCAAACTCGCCTTTAGGATGCTCAACTGCGGCATAGGCTTCGCCAGCAGGAACATGGAAACCCTCGGTGAAAAGTTTGAAGTGATGGATGAGTTCTTCCATATTCGACTTCATGCTCACGCGATGTGGTGGCGCAACCTTGTGGTTATCAGTAATCACAGGACCCTGATTATTTCTCAGCCACTCCACGCATTGTTTGATGATGCGGTTGGACTGACGCATTTCTTCTACGCGCACCAGATAACGGTCATAACTGTCGCCATTGACGCCGACTGGAATATCAAAGTCCAGCAAGTCGTAGACTTCATACGGTTGCTTCTTGCGCAAATCCCATTCGATACCGGAACCACGCAGCATAGGACCGGTAAAGCCCATGGCTTTCGCACGCTCTGGTGACACTACGCCAATACCAACCAGACGCTGTTTCCAGATACGGTTGTCGGTCAACAGTGTTTCATATTCGTCGACATATTTCGGGAAACGGTTGGTAAAGTCTTCAATGAAATCCAGCAGGGAACCCTGGCGATTTTCATTCAACAGTCGCATGGCTTTTTCATTCTTCAAAGCCGATACCGTGAATTGCGGCATTTGATCCGGCAAGTCACGATACACACCACCCGGACGATAGTAAGCAGCATGCAAACGTGCACCTGAGACTGCTTCATAGCAATCCATCAGATCTTCACGCTCACGGAATGCGTACAGGAACACCGCCATCGCGCCCACGTCCAGCGCATGCGCGCCTATCCACAGCAAATGGTTCAGCAAACGCGTTATTTCATCAAACATGACGCGGATGTACTGCGCCCGCAAAGGCACTTCCAGACCCAGCATCTTTTCTATGGCCATGACATAGGCATGCTCATTGGCCATCATGGATACATAGTCGAGGCGATCCATGTAAGGCACGGATTGCAGGAAAGTTTTTTGCTCTGCCAGTTTTTCAGTCGCGCGATGCAAGAGACCAATGTGCGGATCGGCACGTTGTATCACTTCACCATCAAGTTCCAGCACCAGGCGCAACACACCATGCGCGGCAGGATGCTGAGGACCAAAGTTCAGGGTGTAATTCTTAATCTCAGCCATTATTTCATCCCGTAATTTTCTTCACGAATCACACGCGGCACATTTTCGCGTGGTTCTATCGTGACAGGCTGGTAAACGACGCGTTTTTGATCTGCGTCATAGCGCATTTCAACATAGCCGGAAACTGGAAAGTCTTTACGGAAAGGATGACCGATAAAACCATAGTCAGTCAAAATACGACGCAAGTCATTGTGACCATCAAACAGGATGCCGTACAGATCAAACGCTTCACGCTCATACCAGTTGGCTGAATTCCAGATTTCGATCAGCGAAGGTACGACCGGCATTTCATCATCCGGCGCAAACACGCGCACACGCAAACGCCAGTTATGCTTGATCGACAGCAAATGTGAGACCGCGGCAAAACGCGCACCTTCCCACAAGCCATCACCATAAGCAGAGTAATCGACACCACAAAGGTCGATCAGTTCTTCAAAACTGGTTTCTGCATGGTCGCGCAAAGTGCGCATGACATCCAGATAAGCAGTTGCAGAAACCACGACAGTGATTTCACCCAGCGCATTCTTCAAGTCCAGAATACGCTCACCCAGGACATTTTTTACTGCTGCCTCAAGGTTTTCCAGTTTGGTAGTCATAATTTAATATTGCCCCAGCGATCGCGCGATTAACGAGCAATGGTATTGGTACGTTTGATCTTATTTTGCAACTGTATGATGCCGTACATCAGTGCTTCTGCAGTTGGCGGGCAACCTGGCACATAAATATCAACCGGCACAATACGGTCGCAACCACGTACTACTGAATACGAATAATGGTAGTAACCACCGCCATTGGCGCAAGAACCCATAGAAATAACCCAGCGTGGCTCGGCCATCTGGTCATACACTTTACGCAAAGCAGGAGCCATCTTGTTGCACAGCGTACCGGCAACGATCATGACATCAGACTGACGTGGAGAAGGACGGAATACCACACCAAAGCGATCCAGATCATAGCGCGAAGCACCGGCGTGCATCATCTCCACCGCGCAACAGGCCAGACCAAAGGTCATGGGCCACATGGAGCCGGTACGCGTCCAGTTGATCAGCTTGTCGGCTGTTGTCGTAACAAAGCCTTCGTTCAATACACCTTCAATTGACATAATCCATCACTCCCAATCCAGAGCGCCTTTTTTCCAGATGTACCAAAATCCAACGCCGAACTCCAGCACGAAGCCGAGCATAATCAGAAAACCTGTCCAGCCCAGATCACGCATTGCTACACCCCAAGGGAAGAAGAATGCCGTTTCCAGATCGAACAAAATAAATAGAATTGCCACCAGGTAGTAGCGCACATCAAATTTCATGCGCGCGTCTTCGAATGCCTCAAAACCGCATTCGTAAGCAGAATTTTTTTGTGAATCCGGTTTATATGGAGCAAGAACACGCCCCAGGATTTGCGGCACCACACCTACAGCGATACCAACCAGAATAAAGAGAAGAACTGGGAAATAATTTTCGAGGTTCACGTTAGGCTACCTGTAATTGAATGCCAGATTGAAGCAAGTCATCTCTTAAGATCATTGGTGCCGACGACGAGACTCGAACTCGTACAGCTTTCGCCACTACCCCCTCAAGATAGCGTGTCTACCAATTTCACCACGTCGGCTTAAGCCCAGCATTCTACTATGTATAGCCTCATTGTTCAACGCGCAATTGCAGCAATTCAATGTTTTTTGCTGAGCAAAATCAATTTATTTTGGAATCTGACCAGCTTGACCAGCAGAGGAAGCTGGCGCGGATGTTGCAGTTGCACCAGAAGCGGCTGCCGGAGTACTTGCAGCTGCAGCATTAGCTGCAGGCTGAACCACGGTTACACCTTCCATCACACCACCGGAAGGCTTGCGGGCGCCAGTGCTGAATACTGCCAGGCCCAGAGTCGCCGCAAAAAATATTGCAGCAGCCACGCCCGTCGCCTTGGACAAGAAATTGGATGAACCAGTCGCACCAAACAGGCTACCAGAAGCGCCAGAGCCGAAAGAGGCACCCATGTCAGCACCTTTACCGTGCTGCAATAAAACCAGACCAATAATTGTCAATGCAGACAGAATCTGAATAACGATGACCAACGTATGTAAAGTTTGCATTCAAAACATCCAAGAAAAAATTAAGTACTACAATAAATCAATTAACTGGCAGCGATAATCGCAAGAAAATCCTGGGATTTCAGTGCAGCCCCACCAATCAAACCACCATCAATATCGGGCATTGCCAATAACTCTTTGGCATTTTCCGGCTTCATGCTACCACCATACAAAATCTGTATTTTTTCTGCCGCACCAGCATCTCGGGCAGCCACTTGCTGACGCAGGAAATGATGCACTTCCTGCGCCATTTCTGGTGTTGCTGTTTTACCGGTACCGATGGCCCATACAGGCTCATAGGCAATCACCACACCATCCAGCGCACCTAGCACATCCAGTACCGCATTCAACTGCGCAGCCACGACTGCATTAGTCCGGCCACTCTCGCGCTGCTCCAACGTTTCACCCACACAAACTATGGGCAACACACCGTGCTTTAACAACTGCTGCGCCTTCTGCGCCACCAGCTCGTTGCTCTCGGCATGATAGGCACGGCGCTCAGAATGCCCGACGATTGCATATTTGCAAGCACAATCTTGCAACATGGAAGCAGAAATCTCACCAGTGTAAGCGCCATGCGCATGCACAGATACATCTTGCGCACCCCAGCTCACTGCAGTATCACCCAGCAAATCCGCACATTGCGCGAAATAAGGTGCAGGAGCGCAGACCAACACATCACAGTGCAAATCAGCAGGCAAACCCGCCCTGACTTCAGACAACAATGAATGGTTGACAGCAAAACTACCATTCATTTTCCAGTTACCGGCTATTAAGGTGCGTCGCATAGTGAGCCAAAATATAAATAACCGTCTATTGTAGCCTTCGGCGCAGACAGGGTCAAACCGGCAAGACCAATTTTTACATTAAGAACTTACTTCAAAGGCATAATTACATCAGATATATGATCAATATGATAATACGATAGGCAGTCACACCACATACATGCAAAAAACTCAGAAAGCTGGCAGTGCAACTTAGTTCAGGGCCAGCATGATTTTACCTATATGCAAGCCCTCTTCCATCATGGCATGAGCTTGTGCAGCCTGCTCCAGAGGGAATACCTGATGTATCACAGGCGCGATCTTCTTCGATACCAGCAATGGCCAGACATGCGTTTGCAGCTCAGCAGCAATTTTTGCCTTGAAAGCAACAGAACGCGGTCGCAAGGTCGATCCAGTCACCGTCAACCGCCTGCGCAAGACCTGCCCGAGATCAAGTTCGGCGGAAGTGCCACCCAGCAGAGCAATAATCGCCAACCTGCCATCATCTGCAAGGCAATTAATTTCTTTAGGCACATAGGAACCAGCTACCATGTCCAGAATGACATCAACACCTTTACCAGCAGTCAATTCCTTGACGACATCGACAAAATTCTCAGTCTTGTAATTAATGCCGCGCTCAGCACCCAGTTTTTCTGTCGCCCTGCACTTTTCATCCGAACCCGCTGTAGCAAAAATCCTGTGTCCCAAAGCTTTTGCAATTTGTATCGCCGCCACCCCTATGCCGGATGTACCACCCTGCACCAGAAAACTTTCGCCTGGCGACAAATGTGCATGCTGGAATACATTACTCCAGACCGTAAAGTAGGTCTCGGGCAAAGAGGCTGCTTCTATCATGGTCAAGCCAGTTGGCACTTTCAGGCACTGCCCCGCAGGTGCCACGCAATACTCAGCATAGCCACCACCCTGCACCAGCGCACAAACCTGATCACCCAATTCAAACCCGCTGCCCTGCACATCACCACCGACGATTTCGCCGGCCACTTCCAGACCCGGCAAATCCGAGGCACCTGGCGGCACAGGGTAAAAACCAAGTCGCTGCAAGACATCGGGGCGATTCACGCCTGCTGCTGCAACCTTGATCAATAGTTCGCCCTTACCCGGCCTTGGCACAGGCCTGCTGCAAATTTGCAAGACCTCAGGTTTGCCATATTGGGTAATTTCAATTGCGCGCATTTCAGTTTTCATCTTTAGCCTTTGTGAATCCAGCGATATCAATCCACGATTGTAAGCCAATAAAAAAACGCCCGTGCAAGACGGGCGTTTTCAACTCTTACAAACAAGGGGACTGTCGAACTTAGGATGACAGCTTCCCAGCCTGAGAATTTATTACTACTGTTGCTGCTGCTGTGGTTGAGCTTGCGCTTCAGACTCAGAAGCTGCTGCCTTCATCGACAACTTGAAGCGACCGCGATCATCAGTTTCCAGTACTTTTACACGTACTTGCTGACCTTCTTTGAGGTAGTCAGCAACTGCATTCACACGCTCATTGGCGATCTGGCTGATGTGCAACAAACCGTCTTTACCTGGCATGATTTGTACGATCGCGCCGAAGTCCAGCAACTTCAATACTGTACCTTCGTAGATTTTGCCAACTTCAACTTCTGCAGTCAGTTCTTCGATACGACGTTTAGCTTCCTGGCCGGCGGCTGCATCAACAGAGGCGATGGTAACCACGCCTTCATCGCTGATATCGATTTGCGTACCAGTTTCTTCTGTCAAGGCACGGATCACTGCACCACCCTTACCGATAACATCACGGATTTTTTCAGGGTTGATCTTGACAGTGATCAGGCGTGGTGCGAAGTCAGACAATTCGGATTTGCCGACAGGCACGGCTTCTTGCATTTTACCCAGAATATGGATACGGCCTTCTTTGGCTTGCGCCAAAGCGACTTGCATGATTTCTTTAGTGATGCCCTGGATTTTGATATCCATTTGCAGGGCAGTAATGCCTTCTGCAGTACCGGCTACTTTAAAGTCCATGTCACCAAGGTGATCTTCGTCACCCAGGATATCTGTCAGAACAGCAAACTTGTTGCCATCCTTGATCAGGCCCATAGCGATACCAGCAACGTGTGCTTTCATAGGCACACCAGCATCCATCAAAGCCAGACAGCCACCGCAAACGGAAGCCATGGAAGAAGAACCATTGGATTCTGTAATTTCGGAAACCAGGCGTACTGAGTAGCTGAAATCTTCCGGATCAGGCAGAGCAGCTTGCAATGCACGTTTAGCCAGACGGCCATGACCGATTTCACGACGCTTAGGCGTGCCAACACGGCCAGTTTCGCCAGTAGCGAACGGAGGCATGTTGTAATGCAGCATGAAGCGGTCAGAGTATTCACCCATCAGCGCATCAATTTTTTGCTCGTCACGGGCAGTACCCAGAGTGGCGATGACCAAAGCCTGTGTTTCACCACGTGTGAACAGGGCTGTACCATGCGTACGTGGCAAAACACCAGTACGGATGCTGATAGGACGCACAGTGCGTGTATCACGACCATCAATACGTGGCTCGCCTTCCAGGATTTGGGAACGAACGATTTTCGCTTCCAGATCAAACAGGATATTGCCAACTTCTGATGAATCAGGAGCCGCTTCGCCTTTGGCGGCAGCTTGTTCTGCCAGCGCCGCAGCGACTGTAGACGTGGCCGCTTTCAATTGCTCAGTACGTGCCTGTTTTTCTTTGGTTTGATAAGCAGCGCGCAACAAAGGCTCTGCGACTGCGCTCACAGCAGCGATCAATGGTTCATTTTTTGCGGCAGGTGCCCATTGCACTTCAGGCTTGCCACCGTCGCGTACCAGTTCATGGATCGCATCGATAACGGCTTTCATTTGCTCGTGACCAAAAACAACCGCGCCCAGCATGATTTCTTCGGACAATTGCTGCGCTTCAGACTCGACCATCAACACGGCTTGCTCAGTGCCGGCAACAACCAGATCCAGCTTGGATTGTTTCAGTTGAGTTGCGGTTGGGTTCAATACATATTGACCATCAATATAACCAACACGTGCAGCGCCAACCGGGCCACTAAATGGGATGCCAGCAACGGAAATCGCTGCGGAAGCACCGATCATGGCAGCGATATCAGGGTCGATTTCTGGATTGACGGACAATACATGAATGATGACCTGAACTTCGTTCAGATAGCCTTCTGGGAACAGAGGGCGGATAGGACGATCAATCAAACGGGAAGTCAGTGTTTCTTTTTCTGATGGACGACCTTCACGCTTGAAGAAACCACCAGGAATACGGCCGGCAGCGTAAGTTTTTTCCATGTAGTCCACGGTCAAAGGAAAGAAATCCTGACCTGGTTTTGCATCTTTCTTGGCAACGACGGTTGCCAGTACAACGGTATCTTCTATGGATACCAGGACTGCACCCGATGCCTGGCGAGCGATTTCGCCGGTTTCCAGTGTTACCTGGTGCTGACCATATTGGAAGGTTTTGGTAATTTTATTAAACACAATGTGTCCTTTCTATTTGCCGACAGATTTTCAGGCGCTGTCGTTCACCTCACCACGAGCAATCCGCCTGGACTGCTTTTTGCCTGTTTTTTAATATTTACATCAAAAATCGGGCTAAAACTGGGTAAAACTAAAACTCTAGATGGACAAAAAGCCTGCGACAGTCAACTGACGCAGGCTTTTTGCTACAAATCTTTTGCTAAATTCAGCAAGAATTACTTACGCAAGCCGAGTTTTTCGATCAGTGAGCGATAGCGATTCAAGTCTTTACCTTTCAGGTAAGACAACAGACTCTTACGACGGTTAACCATCATGATCAAACCACGGCGTGAG
>JACQDX010000051.1 GCA_016200895.1 Burkholderiales bacterium | reverse complement strand
TATCTGCGCCGTGTGCATCGACGTACATGCGGCGCATTACAATGCGCCCTACGATTTCCCTATTCTCCACCGTTATCGTGAATTTTCTATAGAGTGTCTCTGCAGAAGGTTGATCTCAACGACACAGCTAGTGTCTTCATTTCAAGTAATGTGTTTGGAGAACATGCGTGCGATTACGCTGCGTTAATCGCACCTACCCCAAGCATCTCAATCAATGCTAATTCCCCTTATAAATCCCCGCTTCCAGCGTATATTCGCCGCTACGTACATAGTAAGTGGATTTATTTTCCAGTTGTTTGGTGACAGGATTATTGTAGCGGTAATCGACCCAGCCTTTGCCCTTGGCTTTTGCGCCATCGACGATTTCTTTGCGGAAGAGTTTGCCGTCAGCGTCTGGCAGCACGATCATGTTTTTCCCTATCAGCTTGGGGTTGAAGGGATGAGCCAGGGTAGTGCCATCGAGGCTGCGCACAACGAGATAAATATCGCCTTTGATGAACTCAGGATTTTTATTATTGATTTCTTTGATGAGTGCTTCCACACTGTTTTTCTTGACATAGGCCAGTCCTTTTTCAACCATATCAATGGCATCAGATGGGTTGTCGGCATAGGCATTCGGAACAATCATGGAACTTAACAAAGCCAAGAAAATCAGTGCGCGTCGCTTCATGGTTTCTCCCGAGTGGTTATGGTGTTGGCTTAGTATAGGCAACGAGCATGGGTGAGACAAGATATATTGATAGCGTTCAACCAGCACGTCCATCCTTGATTAATTCCATTGAATAATTGTTCACTATCGCTGACAATACTCATTCTTTACACTTGGCTTATCGCACAGAAAACCATGATACAAATGCGCAAATTCCAACTGAAGTTCATGGTGACCCTGCTTTTAGCGATGCTTTTTGTCATTGTGGGGCTGCAAT
The DNA here is from genome assembly GCA_016200895.1 of Burkholderiales bacterium. GTDB lineage: Bacteria > Pseudomonadota > Gammaproteobacteria > Burkholderiales > Burkholderiaceae_D > Undibacterium. The sequence goes on along the minus strand of JACQDX010000051.1, from coordinate 6,750 downwards.
TGCACCCCGCTATCCTGGCAATCCTCAATTTGCTGCTGTTCCTCTCTCTTGGAGCATTGACGCAAGGCGCCAGTAGCAACGCCATTAAAATGGCCAAAGGCTTCGGTTATCTTCTCATGCTTTTTGGTTTGTCTTTTTTTATATTTAACGTCTATGACGGCAAGGCTTATCCATTAAATAATGTCGTCGCATTTATCAATGGTGTCTTACTTGCTTTTCCTGTCATTGCACGAAAATGTATTATCGTCAGTGATGCCGGTGCAGTTTTTGATGCTACGTCAGCACCAATACCAGACATCATGGCTGGCTACGATAATTCCATAGTAAGCTTAAGATGGCTGGGATGCTGGCTGGACTTGCTGGTCTTTGCCGCCTGCATCGTCATACCGGATAAAGTGCTTGGCAATGAGCTGTACAAGCAAACGATGTTTATCTGGATAGGACTGGGATTTTCAAATTATGTTATCGGCGAATGGCTGTGGGGGCGCTCTGTAGGAAAATTGATCACGGGCACGGTTGTTGTCAATGCACAAGGTGGCAGACCTTCATTTTTGCAGGTACTGACACGCACGGTATTACGGGTAATCGAAGTGAACCCGGTTGTCGCTGGTGGCGTTCCTGCTGGCATCGCCGTGATTTCATCCACGCATAAACAGCGCTTGGGTGACATGCTTGCAAATACTTACGTGATACGCAAAGCCGATTTACCAGTAGCTTGAATGGCATCCACCACGTCCTGAAGCAGGGATGCCAGTATGGAGTAGTGAGCCTGTTTTCTGCTATTGATTTGCAGAAAAACCGCGCAAGCAGGCTTGCAAATGCGGAGGAAATTCATGTTGCCTGAATTAGCATTTACATCAGGGCGCAGCACGTAATGAGCCTCTCATTCCATCCAATTCAATCACTACAGGACACATGTAATATGCAATTACTCTACCAAACCCATTCCCCCTATGCCCGTAAAGCCCTGGTGTTCGCTCATGAAGCCGGGCTTGCTGAACAGTTAGAAGTCATCCACCATGAAACCAGCCCTACCAATCGCAATGAAGCGGTGTATGCGCAAAACCCTTTGGGCAAAGTACCAGTGCTGCTGCGCACTGGCTTGCCGCCGCTGTTTGATTCTGATGTAATTTGCGAATATCTGGATACCCTGAACATGGGCAGGCTGCTGATCCCTCTACAAGGCGAAGCACGCTGGCATGCCTTGCGGGTGCAGGCGGTGGCCAAGGGCATGGCGGATTCTGGTATTGCCGTGCGCTGGGAAACCACGCGCCGCCCGGAAGCCTTGCGCTACCCTCCGCTGCGTGATGGACACACAGAAAAATTGCTGGCCAGTTATGACTGGCTGGAGCAACAGTTGGATGTGGATGGCTCTGTTCATGTCGGCCACATTGCAGTGGCGACGTCCCTAAGCTGGCTGGAATTTCGTGAGCTACCCGGTTTCAGGGATCAGCGCCCAAAATTGACGGCATGGTATGAAGCCTTCATCACACGTCCATCCATGTTGGCGACACCCTTGTCAGGTGAAACCCACGACTAACTAAAATTATTCCGTCTCGTCCAGCGGCACAGGAATAGTCAAACCGCGTTTGACCAATCCCAGACTGACATTGGTGGTGAAGCGTTTGACGTTGGTGTTCTCTTGCATGAGGCGCGACATCAATGCGTCAAAGGCTTCCATGTTTGGCGCGGTGACGATGAGGACAAAATCAACTTCGCCGGTGACATAAAAAGCTTGCTGTACATGTACCTGCTCATTGAGCCATGCACGCAATTGCGCCAGCAACTCTGGCCGTTCGCGCTCCACTTCCAGCGAGACAATGAAGAAATTGGGGCGGCCTATCTTGGCCGGATCAACAAGCGCTGCATCACGCATGATGACCCCCTGCTCGCGCATGCGGCGCAGGCGTCTTTGTATGGCCGATGGTGACAGCGGGACCTGTTCGGCCAGGCGCTCGGCCGCCACGCTGGAGTCTTGCTGCACGAGGTTGAGTAACTGCCGGTCGAATCTGTCGAGTTGCATGTTGTCTGGCTTAGCTGGAATTGGCGAAAAGAAGCTCTGTTTGCGCCATTTGTTTGAATGCCGGATTGTAGCATTCTGGCAGCCTGGCTATTTACGTACCCTGGGTTTGACTTGAAAAGCCTGGCTGAATACCTGACGCGCCAATGGGTGTGCATCTTCGGGCAACCAGCCTTCATAATAAGAAGCGACAGCTTCCAGGATTTCACGGCGTGCCAGGACAGTATTGATCTGTTCTATGACCTGCTCACCGAAAGGGCTTTTGGAACACGCAGCATAGCCCAGCAAAAAGGCGGGTTGCTCTTGCAGGGGATAGAATTTCAGGTCAATGAAATCAGCACTGTCGCGGCTGTTGAGGAAATTGGCTTCATACGGGTAACCCAGCATGAGATTGACACGGCCCATGGCATTCATCTGGAACAGGCTTTTTGCGGCATTGGGAGCACTGTTGAGAAAGATACTTTTCTTGCCTTTGTGAGCGAGCAGCAGTTCATCAATCGCTGCGCCATAACTGCGGCCACTTTGTACGCCGACGGTCAGGACTTCATCTTCCAGCAGCTTGCTCAAGTTGAGTTTATCGCCCGCGCCCAGATAGGGACGCAGTTGTGCAATCTGTGCACGCGGGATCATGGCACCGGGTGGTATCTGGGCAAAAAATGGCGCGGAGAAAACCATGGTTTTCTCGCGCTCAGCATTTTTAAACAGCCCCAGGGCGCAGGCATTGCTTTCATCCTTGAGCATCAATTCCAGACGCTTGAGCGGGACATGGATGAACTTGTGCTGGTAACCTGGCAAGTTGGGAATCAGATGGCGTTGCAAAGCCAGGTCAACGATACCCTCGCCCTTGCCTTGCCCCTCAGGAATATAGAGTGGCGGCAGCGGAAAGACATACCAGTTGACCTGGCTGACAGCCTGACCAGCAGCCTGTGTCAGGCCGCTGGCAAGCAGGCTGGCGATCAGGGTGATGCCCTTGATCCACTTTCCTGCACGCGCTGACAGATATGAAGCAAGCTGCATCCACCCTCTCCCTGGTCACCGTTACACAACAACATCGTGTCAGTATGTCACATTTTGTCAGTTTGACAAAGATAGTGGAGAGGTGTTTTTGTAGGGTGCGCACGGGACCCTACTGCGATACCTGGGTTACGCAAAATCCCCATCCGTCGATATCGACAAGACCCGCCATTGCTGCAACTCTTGCTGGTGTTTTTCCAGGCTGGCGCCAACGACCTCTATCGCGTCAGAACCGGCTGCATAACGTAATGGTGGTTCTGCCATATTGCTTATGGTCACCACAGCCGCGCCGAGTTTGACGGGGTCACCGGCTTGCTGGTGGTTGTAGCTGGCAAAGCTCTCGCGGCTGTTGATGCCGCTGTTGGCATAGTCGGCTATCGTCTTGTCGCCATAGCGTACCGAGGTCTGGTCAAGGAAATCTGTCCTGAAGAAGCCGGGTTCGACGATGGTGATATGGATGCCGAAGCGTGCCACTTCCAGCGCCAGTGATTCTGAAAAACCTTCGATGGCAAACTTGCTGGCGCAATACACAGATGCACTTTCAAAACCGACGATCCCACCTATCGAAGACAGGTTGAAGATATGCCCGTGCCTTTGTTCGCGCATGACTGGCAAGACAGCGCGCGCCATATTCATGCTGCCGTAGACATTGGTGTCGAACTGCTGGCGGATTTCTGTAGCGCTGATTTCTTCAAACAGGCCAAGCTGGCCGTAGCCAGCATTATTGACCAGCACATCAAGGCTGCCAAACTGGGCGCATGCTGCCTTGACTGCGGCTTGAGCCTGGGCTTCGTCGTTGACATCGAGTGTCAGTGCCAGCAGCTTGTCGCCATAGCTGGCAAACCGGGTTTGCAGCTTGCCGATATCGCGGCCAGTGACGACGACCTTGTCACCGCTATCAAGTGCCGCCTTGGCGATGGCTGCGCCTATGCCACGGGTGGCACCAGTAATTAACCAGGTTTTTTGTTTCATGATCTAGCTTTCAGTGGTTACCCGCGGTTTGCAGGAATGTCGCCATGATAGGTAGATAGCGCCATGAACTAAATGCCGGAAACTTTCTGATTCTTGCCTAATCCTATTTCTGTCAGCAATTCGGCCTGCTAATTGACAAAGATTATTGCTATGATGAATGCCTATTCCTCTTCCTTTTTCTATTCTCATCCATCAAGCATATGCAAAACAAGGACGACATTAATCACAAGCTGAGCGCCATGGTGGCCAGTATGGCACCGCAGGAAGGTTTTACTGCATCTGCCCTGGACTATGTGCATTTCATGCGCAGCAACCAGGCATTTAGCCGCACGCCTGTCATGTATGAACCCTGTATCTGCATCATCGTCCAGGGGCGCAAGCGTGCCTATCTGGGCGATGCCATGTTTGTCTATGATGCCCGGCAGTATCTGGTGGTATCTGCACCCATGCCGTTTGAAGCCGATACCGAGGCCACGCCAGATCAGCCCATGCTGGGCATCCATGTCGGCATACAGCAAACTCTGGCGGCAGAACTGGCGCTGGCCGTTGAAGAGAGCCAGCTTGCACAACCCACCAGCACAGATGCCACAGCAGCCTTCATGTATGCCACGCGGGTCGACGATATTTTGGCAGATGCCGCATTGCGTCTGCTGCAGGCTTTAGCGTCACCGCTGGAAGCAAAGATACTGGCACCTGCCATCGTCCGCGAAATTTATTTCCGCATCCTCATGGGTGAGCAAGGTGCAGCCATGCGGGCAGCGCTAAGCCAGGGCAACCATTTCCAGAAAATCACCCGTGCCCTGCGCAAGATACATGAGGGCTTTAGCGACAAGCTTGATGTCGATAGCCTGGCGCGTGAATCTGGCATGAGCCTGCCTTCCTTTCATTTGCATTTCAAGCAGGTTACCAGCACCACGCCTATCCAGTACATCAAGGCCATGCGCCTGCACAAGGCGCGCTTGCTGATGATACGTTCTGGCATGAATGCCTATACCGCATCCAATACCGTCGGCTATGAAAGCAGCTCGCAATTCAGCCGCGAATTCAAACGCCTGTTTGGCCGCAGCCCGCTGGAAGAAGTCAGGCAAATGCGCACGGCTTTGCGCATGCATGATGGAGCAGGTTTATCTTAAACAAATTACAATTAGGACTTACGCAAAACCGCCCCAACAGCGTTGCAGCTCCTCGCCTTACTAAAGTACTGTCTTCGTCGCTGCGCATTGTTGGGACAATTTTGCGTAAGTCCTAACAATGTAAAATAGTTTACTCTTCAAGCCTGCCTATCTTCTGCAAGGAGTTTCCCATGACCATCACTGTCGTCAACAATACCGGCTACGAAGCTTTTTTTACCATCAACAAAGGCGATCTAGTCATTGCCCATTGGACACGCCTGGGTGGAAACGGCAAGCTGGAAATCCAGACGGATATGATAGGCACCATCATCGCCAGGGCAAATTTTCTAAATACAGAATACGCCTCAGACAGAATGCAGTTGAATGACACTGCTGCCTATGTCGCGCAGATAGATCAGGACCTGGAAAACAAATCCTATGTCTTGCGTCTGGTAGAGACCGGTAGCAGCAAACCACCCTTCATGCAGCTATACAAGACCTGCACTCCACCAGTCAGCTTTATCATACAAATGCATGGCTTGTTCGAGCAGGAAATCACCCAGGAACGCGGCTTTACTGCACTGAATTTGCGGACCGGCCCCGGCTATACCGTGCAAGCCGTCATCAACGGCATCACCCTGGAGCCAGTCACATTCAGCGATGAGAATACGACGATTACCGCAGCAACCGTGCAAAATGATCCGGTGGCTGGATTTTATAAACTCGATGTTGTTGAATCAAAGACTTGATGGGCTTGATTGTTGGCGGGAACAAAACCAAGGATAATAAATGACGACATCAAACGCCTGGTTTTATTGGGCTGCACTGTCAGCCGTGTTTGCCGCCATGACTGCGATTTTTGCCAGGATAGGCATACAGGGTGTGGACTCTGATCTGGCCACCTTGATCCGTACTGCCATCATCATCGTGGTGCTGGCCTTGTTTGTGGCATACACCGGTAAGTGGGCCAACCCGCTTGAGTTGTCTGGCAAGACCTGGTTGTTTCTGACTCTATCTGGCCTGGCGACGGGGGCATCCTGGGTATGCTACTTTCGCGCACTGAAACTGGGTGAGGCATCCAAGGTCGCACCTGTAGATAAATTCAGTAGGACTTACGCAAAACCGCCCCAAAGCGTTGCAGCTCCTCTCCTAGGAGCCGCGTATAAAGTACTGTCTTCGTCGCTGCGCCTTGTTGGGACAATTTTGCGTAAGTCCTATTCAGCTTGGTGCTGGTGGCAGTGTTTGCTTTTGTTTTTTTGGACGAACGGCCATCCTTGCGGGAATGGGCGGGCATAGGCATGGTGGCAGGCGGAGTTTTGTTGTTGGCGTTTAAGCGGTGAATTTTAAAAATTCGCACGGAAATTGTGATCTCGTAGGTTGGGCCAGGCCTCGCTAGGCTACGGTTTACCAGCCCAACACTGGGCGTTTAAACAACGTATACGTTTGCAGAGGCCAAGTGTTGGGCTGATACCGCGTAGCCCAACCTACAAGCCTAACGAGGCCCGGCTCCAACCTACTATTGATTCGGCAGTCAAATAGATTAAGCCGCATATTTCACAAAGGTATCCTGAAAGTAGGTTTTTACACGTTCCGGTTTGCTCGCAATGTCGCTCATATGACTCTCAGTGGCTG
>JACQDX010000050.1 GCA_016200895.1 Burkholderiales bacterium | reverse complement strand
CGTGACCAAGGCGCTGCAGATGATCCACAAGGAACTCGACACCACCATGGCCTTCTGCGGCCACACCCAACTCTCCAACGTGGACCGCAGCATCCTGCTGCCGGGCACCTACCCGACCGCCTGATCCCGCGGCCGGTGCAGCCGGTTCAGGCCGGCTGCACCGCAAGAATATGCTTGAGATGGATAGACAGCCCGATGGAGGCAACTTATAACGTCATTCATGCACGCCCTCTGCGATTCAGCTAATTGATCCCCATTAATTCTGATTGGGAAATGGCATAAATCAACCAGGGCCTGACCAGCTTATTGGCTGGATATGCGTAGTCCATCGCTCAAACAAATGGTGCGGTCTTTGCAGTTTGATGCCTCAAAGCGGCCGCTGATTACGGTCAAAGAATAAGAGACAAGACAAAGTAGCAAACAAAATGACAAAGAGCTTTTACAAAGATCGCCTCGGCCGACCTGCTGAGCTTTTTAAGCTCATAGCGAACGTTCGGAACATCAAGAAAAGAAACTTGCTGCGCGGTTATAGCTCCAAGCCAACCCTTTCTATTCACGATGCTGAAATCATCCGGCGCGATAACTCTCTGCATGACAGCATGATCGTGGGCGCTGTCCTGAGAGGACGCCACGGACTGCTTGATGCTGCAAGCCCACGAAAAAGAAGTGGCAAGAAAACCAGTGCTGATTTATACACATTGGTACCGTTTACGCCTCTTGAGTGGCGAAACGAGGTCTGTTACAGCGCAGGCTTTATTAACTCAATGAAAACGAGAGCTATCGAGTCGTTGCAGATCATGCAAGCACTGACTCACCTGGAGTCAATGGATCCGAACGAATCCTTGAATTCGCTGCTGGAATTGGCTCGTACCCACGGTGCCTCTAATTTCCTCTCATACAAATTGGCCTACATCAGAAGTACGAGAGATCTATCGCCCCAGCTGACCGAACTGGTAGCCGAGATTGAAAATGAGATCTGTCACCGAGGAAGCCCAGGCCTTCATTTCAGCGCACTCGAAAATCTCAGCTCGAAAATTTCCCTGTTCATCGTCGCCAGACGCAGGATCAGTGGCTTGACAGACAGGGTTCAAGGAGACTTTCGCAGATCGCTGGCTTTAAGCAATTTCATACCGACACCTCTGGATGAAACCGACGTTGCCGGCTTTCTGTTGAGGGCCACTGAATCATCATTGATTGACGCCCTCTATTCGGTTCTCATCATTTTTAATCTTGGCACCGAATTTGAATCCGTCCGCCGTGAGTTTGAAAAGCGGATCGATTCGGAAGTTCTTTTGCAGATGCAGGAGTTAATCCGACACTGTACAACGCCCTCGAATCAGCGGATCGTGACAGAGTACTACCATGCTCAGAACGAGGATAGTGATCCAAGTCTTGATCTCTATCGAGTCTCTTCAGCCTTTCTCGAGCGCCCACAATACGCAATCTATAGGAACAAGTTCGACAAGGTAATTGGAGCCCGGTTGTTGGCAGACATCATTGACGGACAATCTTACAAAATACAGAATGCAGCACCTGACTGTAAAAGCCTCTTGCTTGCCCCCGATGGGACTCCACTACAAGAGGACTTGAACGTAACGCTCGACCTTTTCTACCGGACCTACCTTTTTCTTAAATATCTCGAAAATCAAGCCAATCTTCTTGTGCTTGGGCAAGAGGAGATTAAGTACATATTTGAGAATACAGTGGGCCTTGAGGCACTTCTCACAGAGAACGAGATTCGGACACTGTATATGATGGCCCCGCCTCAGGCCAAGAGCCTGGTGACAGTCCTTGCTCTCGCTCTCTATCGAAAGAAGTCTGTTGACCCGGATATTGACTTCGAATTCCGCTCCGACTTTATCTCTCACGTCATTGGCACTCACAAGGGGTCGATCTTGGAGTTCATCAACGACTTGTTGAATGACTCCCCATCTGTAGCCAACTACATTGTTGGTTCGCTTGATGAGGTTACGCTGGAAAAAATGTATACATTAGTCCAGAATGCCTCCGAGGCTTCGGAAGTCAGAAGGGACATCCTGAGGGCAGTAGGTCAAAAACTCAATCGTATTGAGTACTTCATCGAAGCCGACGCCATATCAACCAGATCGAAAGTATCAAAACTTCAACATTATTTCGACAGCAGTCGAATGTATGTGGACAGTGTCGCCATGCAGAAATGGCTTGATACCAATCCAACGATTTCGACGGAACAGTATCGGGCTCTGTATCGACGCAACAAGACAAAAATTTCGTCTGTCGAGTCGACCTCAATTCAGGACACTACTGTATTTTTGATTCACTTTGAGGATGAGGACGAGTACCTCGTACAGCAAATTGCGAAGGATGCTTTCGAGCAATTTTGCCTAAACAACGAGTTTGGAATTCAATCATACCTGGGTCGACGCATCAGGCACAACACACTACAAGGCGTCATGATTGAAACCGTAGATGCTGTTCTAAAGAAGCAAGAACATCAGGCAATCATGTCGACCACCAGTATGCGCAAATCCATTCAGGCATGGTTAGGAACATACAACGCAATCATCGAGAAACTTAGAAAAGAACAACTTCAATTCAAGTCTTCCAGCTCGCTATTTAGCGCTACGCTCGATTTCAATGACTCGTTCACCAAAGAAAATATCCGTCTACTTTGCAGCACCCTGAGATCTACAGGCGGGGCAGAGTTACTAAATGATCTTGTAATTGCCTTTTGCTGGAATCAGATCGCACCACAGCTAGAAAATGCGTCCCGCTTCATCAAAACAACATTGCTGAATGAGGCCAACAATTCTATTGAACAACATTTCTTTCGCTATCACAGTGCTGCGCCTGAGAATCGGCTTAAATCCGATCTTCACGATGCTGTAAACGAAGTTTTTAAGAAGGTCGCAAGCTGGTTCCAGGTTCCTCAAACAGGATTCATTTCCACATCGATTCGTGACCTGTGTCACATCATTCTCCTCGACTTGGGATGGCCGCTCAGTCAGGTTCAATTTGTCGGAAATTGTGTCGACTGCAAATACACTGGTATCAGTGTGCACCGAATCTACGACTGCTTGGCTGTGTTGCTTCAAAATGCCTGCAAGCATGGCGAAGACGGATCAAAAATCATCGTTGATGTAACTAGCGTGAAGGCAAACACAGGAAGCGTTTTAGAAAACGTTCTCATTCAAGTTACATCTACTGTTTCTGAAGAAAAATTCACTCCCTCGAAGGAAAGAATTCAGAAGGCCATCGATTCGAAAGAAACTGGAGCGGACATGGTCACTGAGGGATATACGGGAATTAAAAAGGTGAAGTTTATTACTCGGGCGACCGAAGGTATTCAAACCCTACATTGGAGCGCCGACGATCTTTCCCGGAAACTCACCTTAGGATTCTCGTTGCATGCCGAGCACGCTATCGAAAAAAATTAAGATCACCGCAGCACTACTATGAACACCATGAGAGTTTTGCTAATCGAGGATGAAGTCCACAAACGTGATGAAATGATTCAATGTGTACGGGAAGTCTATGGAGCTCCTCCTGAAATGGCTGATAGTGTCAGGAGTGCCGTATTGAAGGTAATGGAGAGCGACTTCGACATCGTCATTCTGGATATGGCACTTCCAACCTTTGGGGAAAACTCAATTGACAAGATGAAGGGTCACGATCAAGCCCAAGGAGGTATCGAAGTACTGCGAACCCTTAAGCTCAAGGCAAAATCCCCAAAAATCATCGTTGTCACACAATATCCAGACTTTTATATTGGCCCGACAAAAGTCAAACTCAAAGATGTAAGCTCAATAATTTACGAGAAATATAACCAACAGGTCCTGGCTGGAGTTCTCTATAAATACAAATCAAAATCCACCCTGCAGCGGATCATGTCTATTCTGAGAAGCCAATTATGAAAATCATGTTGATAGAAGATGACGAAAAGAAAAGAGACGCCATCGTCGAATATTTGTATACCAAGAACATCTCGACTGATGACATCATCCTAGCCAAGAACATGACCGATTTTGCGGCGAATTTGAGCGCAGACATCGGGCTGTTCATCATTGACATCAGGATTCCGAGCATTGATGACGGAGCTGCTTCGCAAAACGGCAAAGCCATCGTCGAGGCTCTTGTTAAGGCCGGCAGGCATGATGCACTCCTTTTAGCAATCAGCTCCTACCCGGAGGATTTTCCGGATCTGAGGGAAACCTTTGAAAAATATGGATGCATTCTTGCGAATTTTCGCGATAGCAAGAGCTGGCAATCAACATTGGATCATCTTCTGACTCAAGTCAAGAAGAATATTAAGTTCGATTTTTTGATTTTTTGCGCTCTTCAGGAGGAACGTAACCCCTATGTCGTTTTATTTCAGAACGGCAAAAGAATTACGCGCAGCAACATTGACTGTTTCGACATCAGTATCGGGGGAAAAAAGGGCTCCGTCATCCTCTTGCCAAGGATGGGGCTTGTGAATGCAGCTGTCACTACAGCGGTATGCATCGACAGGTATAAGCCGTCAGTTGTTGCTACAAGTGGAATTTGCGGGGGATTTAAACCACGGGCTCACCTAGGGCAACTTCTTATATCCGAGATGGTGTACGAATATCAATCGGGGAAATGGTCGAATGATGGTTTTCTTCAGGAGCCTTATCAAGTTCCGACCGATCAGTCGATGATCATCTTGCTTGCGGCTCTTGCAAATCAGGAAGGACTGCTTCCGCAACTTGAAGCGGGTTTCCTTGGCACGCGACCGTCTCAACAACATGCCCCTACAGTAGGAATTTTCACGAGCGGTTCTGCGGTTATTGCGGAAAAGGGATTTCTCGAACAGGTAGAACAGATTCACCGGAAGGTGCATGCACTCGATATGGAAGTGTTTGCCATACAGAGGGCTGCTCAGCTATCCCCACTAAATCCTCCTTGCATCTGTGCCAAAACCGTTGTGGATCTTTGTGATAGAAAGAAAAACGACAAAATTCACAACTATGGCAGTTACATCTCTGCTAAGTTCGTCACCTTGGCTATTGAAAACTTCTTTGCAACACAGCGAGACCGCGCGTAGACATTCATAAGGACTACGCAGAGCGGGTACCGGGCAAGCCACCCTAATCTAATCAATTGCTAGTACCCGCTTAGCGCTGATTAGGCCAAGCGATGCCGAAGGGATTTGCCCGGATTTTCCGTGCCATTCATTCTTGTTAGATGACTTGGTTGAGACTTGAATGGTATTGCTGCTTGAATTCGTGCGGGATCAGGTAGAGTTGCTACGCCCGCTGGTGGCGATCGGGTCACGGCGCTGGTGCTCAACGCGGTCACCTTGCACGGCCTGGAAGCGGTGGTGGAGGCCGTGGAGCTGGCCTTGCAATCTGGAAGGGCCAGCGCTGAGCACGTTCTGAACGTCCTCTCGCGCCTGAAGGAGCCAAGACGCAACAATGAGCTGGTGCTCACTCACATGAGCCTAAACAAGCCATCACAGGCCAATGTGGATCGGTATGACCGACTGCGGGCCCAGCAATGGAACGATCAAGGGGTGAACCATGCTTGACATGATTGCTGACTTCAAGGAGTTGGGACTGCACGGCATGGCCAGTGCCTAGCCAGAGGTTCAAGGCACGGCCCGCATCAAGTCGCTGGACCACGAGACGGTGCTGATGCAATTGATCAAGGCCGAGAAGGCACAACGAGAGGTGCGTTCCATGGCCTATCAGATGCGTGTGGCACGATTCCCGGCGCACCGGCATCTGGTGGGCTTTGACTTCACGCAGGCCCATATTGATGAGGCCTTGGTCCAGAAGCTCCATGGACTGGAATTTGTGAACTCAGCGCACAACGTGGTGTTAGAGGGAGGCCCTGGCACGGGCAAAACCCATCTGGCCACCAGTCAGGGTGTTCAGGCCATCCGTGCTCCCGGTAAACGGGTTCGGTTCTTCTCCACGGTTGAACTGGTCAATGCACTGGAGCGGAGAAGGCGCAAAACAAGACAGGCCAGATGGCCTATAGGCTGATGTACGTGGACATGGTGATCCTGGACGAGATGGGTTGTCTACCATTCACCCAGTCCGGTGGGGCACTGCTGTTTCACTTGCTCTCCAAGCTGTACGAGCGCACCAGCGTGGTGATCACGACCAACCTGAACTTCTCTGAATGGAGCAATGTGTTTGGGGATGCCAAGATGACCACGGCCTTGCTGGACCGGCTGGCGCATCACTGCCACATCGTGGAGACGGGTAATGAAAGTTGGCGGTTCAAGCATTCAAGGGCAGCTGCCGCGCCCACCAAACCTCAGCGGGCGAAAACCCAGAAAGGAGAAGCCAAAGCCCAAGAGCAGATAGACTTATCCACAACCAACTGAACAAAACTTCCCTAAACCCAGTGGCTCAATACTCAACGTGAACACTGGCTCAGTTTGGCTGATGAATCAGCATTTCTTCATTTTGACGGCAAGTCACAGGCATCTTCTATGTCTTCATACAGGAAGCTTTCGGGAACTGACTACAAGATAGATCACAGGCAGAACAAGCAGCGTCAAGAGAGTTGTCGTCAACATCCCACCGACGATTACCAAGGCCAGAGGGCGCTGGGCTTGCGACCCAATCGCATGAGACATCGCTGCAGGCAGCAACCCCAGTCCAGCCAATAGAGCGGTCATTAAGACAGGACGCATACGCAAGGCGGCTCCGTCAAGCACCGCTTGACGCAAGACGTCTCGCGTGAGAAGACCCGTCAGACGGACATGCTCATCCAGCAACTTGCGGATGTATGAAATGAGGATCACACCATCTTGGATTGCGATACCAAACAGGGACAGGAATCCAATGGCTGCCGAAATCGAAAGGTCCTCGCCAGTTATGTAGAGCGCAGCGATGCCACCGATGGCTGCAAACGGAACATTGACGAGAACAAGTCCAGCGTCTCGCAGATTGCCAAAAGCAAAGAACAGCAGGAGGAAAATCACACCGAGCGTCGCGGGAATGATGACGGAAAGCTTTTGCTGTGCGACTTTCATCTGGTCGAACTGACCGGCCCATTTCAGCGTATACCCCCTTGGCAGAGGGACCTCTTTGGCGATCCGCGCCTGGACTTCCGCCACCGTGCTGCCCAGGTCCCGATCGCGAATGCCGAATTTCACAGCCATGTAGCGCAACGCACCTTCCCGATAAACGAAGAATGGACCATTTGCCTGTTCAATACGGGCCAGCATCGACAAAGGAATGCGCGAACCGTCCGGCGCATCGACTTTGAGGTTACCGAGCAGTTCCACACTGGCACGCTCGCGCAGCGGCAACCTGACGGTCAGGTCGACACGACGCTCACCCTCCAGAACCGTCGTCGCGACCCCGCCCCCAATTGCATTCGAGATCACGTTCTGCAGGTCGGACACATTGACGCCGAATCGGGCACAGGCCGCACGGTCGATGACGATGTTCAGCGTTGGCTGACCAAGCGCCCTCAGCACGCCTGCATCCACCACCCCGGGCGTGGAATCGAGAACTCGCTCGATCCGGTCGGCAACCTCGGTCAGGCGCCCAAGGTCGTCACCAAAGATCTTGACCGAATTCTCCCCTTTCACGCCCGAAAGCGCTTCAGCAACGTTGTCCTGGATGTACTGGGAGAAGCTGAAGTCAACGCCAGGAATCGTATTCAACTGGGATTGCAGGCGGCGCACCACGTCTTCTCGGGTCACACCGACAGGCCATTGTGAGGGCTCCTTGAATGCCAGCGAGTATTCCTGATTAAATACGCCGGTCGCATCGGTTCCATCGTCCGGACGCCCGACCTGTACGGTCACGTTCTTGACTTCCGGTTGGGAACGGAAAAGTTCGCGCAACTGCCGGCTGACCTTCAGCGAATAATCCATTTCGACAGTGGTCGGCAGCGTGACGCGAATCCACAGGTTGTTTTCCTCCAGTGTCGGTAGAAACGAGGTTCCGAGCCGCGTCAGCAGGAAAACCGCCAGTCCGAATGCTGTCAGGGCCGCACCCAGCACTACCTTCGGCCGGTCCAGCAGGCACCCGGTCAACGAGCGATAGCCCTCTAGGAGACGGACAAAGTAGGTGGGCTCGCTCAGATGACTGTCGTTCTTGTAGGCGAACGAAGCCATCGCTGGCACCAGCGTGAGCGCGAGCACGATAGATGCCAGCAAGGCTACGCCCATCGTCATGCCCATCGGATGGAAAATCTTTCCCTCCACGCCACCGAGAATGAACAAGGGGGAATAAGCAACGATGATGATTCCGGTAGAGAAGATCACAGGCCGCTGAACTTCAGCGACTGCCGCCACGATGGCCGCCTTGATTGAGTCGAACTTTTTTTCCTCGATGATTCGGATAATGTTTTCGATCACGATCACCGCTGCATCGACAATGAGGCCGAAGTCCACCGCTCCGAGCGAAATCAGATTGGCGGGAATTCCTACCTGCGTCATGCCGATGAATGCCGCGCACAAGCCCAATGGGATGACCATGGCAACGATCAGTGCGCCACGGAAATTCGCCAAAAACGCATAAAGCACCATCAGCACCAGAGCCATGCCGACGACCAGGGTGTGTTGCACGGTCTCCACCGTCAGATCGAGCAGGTGTTGTCGATCGTAGAACGGCGACACCTTGACACCTGGAGGCAGACTGCCGCTGACATTGAGATCATTGACACGTTCGCGGACCTTGGCAAGCACCTCACTCGCATTGCCGCCTCGGCGCATCAGCACAATGGCCTCGACAATGTCATCACTCTCGTTTTGGGTCACCTGACCCAGGCGGGGCGCAAATCCGGTTGTCACCTCGGCCACATCTCCTACGTGCACCGGTACGCCATTGTTCGTCGTAATAACAATGTTCTTGACGTCATCCAGCGTTCTCAGCATGCCGACGCCACGTACCACAACTCGCTGGCTGCCTGTATTCAGGACATCGCCTCCCGCGTTCCCGTTGCCGTTCTGCACTGCCGAAAACAATTGATTCAGCGTGACGTTATAGAGTTGCAGCCGGCCAGAGTCAGGGATCACCTGATATTGCTTGACCCGGCCGCCAAAGGCCGTTACATCAGCAATCCCAGGAACAGTCTTGATGGCCTTGTACAGCGTCCAGTCCTGCAATGTTTTGACCGAGGTTGGATCCCAGCCCGGCGCATCAATGCGATAGCGCATCACTTCTCCCAGCGCGTCCGCATCCGGTGACAGGCTTGGATTGACGCCTGTTGGAAGATTGGCATTCTGGAGATATTGCTGGACATTGTTGCGCGCAACGAAGGAGCCGACTCCATCCTGGAACTGGACGGTGACGACACTCAGGCCAAAAAGTGAGATGGACCGAAATGCCTTGACGTCAGGCAATCCGGCGAGCGCGGTTTCGATTGGAATGGTTAGCTGCTGCTCCACCTCAAGCGTGCTGTGTCCGGCCCACTGGGTAATCACCTGAACATTCAGAGGCGAAACGTTCGGGTAGGGCTCGATGGGCAGCTTGCGGAAGGCGTCTACACCGGCCAGCAACAGGGCAACGCAGGCCACAGCAACCAGCCAGCGGCGATCGATCATCCATTCCGCCAGCCTATGGGTAAGCGGTTTCCGGGATGTACTACTCATGACCCCGCCCCACGTTTGACTGCATCGACTCTTGAGGGTAATTTTTCGGCCTGGGGATTGGTCAGGCTGCGATCCACCAGAACACTGCCATCCACAACAATCTGATCACCTTCCCCAATTCCCCAGGTAATCGCCAAATAATCCGGATCGTCTGCCGGAACAACATCAACGGCGACACGCTCCAGCCGTTGCTTGCTCCGCTGCACAACGATGAAGGACTCTGCCCCGTCCTGAACCACAGCAGCCCTGGGAACCACAGGCAACAGGCGTTGATCGAGGGCGATCTCTGCTTTGGCAAACATGTCTGGTTTCAGTTGCCCGCGCTCATTGGGAAGGTCGACCCTGACCGTGACGGAATGGGTCTGCGCGTCAACGGTCGGTGAAATGAAGCTGATCTTGCCTCGAACCGGCCCAGACGCCTGTATGCCGCTGATCACGATGTCTGCCGCCTCGCCCTCGCGCAGACGAGGAATATCCGTCTCGAACGCGTTGCCCAGAAACCAGAGCGAGGATAGGTCTGCCACTGTGCCCAGGGACGCACCGGTATCCAAGTAACCGCCCGGATCAACATTGCGCTTGATGAAGCGGCCAGAAATCGGTGAGCGGATGACCAGATACTGCTGGATGGCACCAGACTGGTCAAGTTTTTGGACATCCTCATCGCTCGCGCCTTGCACCTTGAGTTTGGTTCTGGCACTTGCCAGCGTGAGCTTCGCATCGTCCAGCAAGTCGGAGGTCGACTTTCCCGACAGCATCCTGACAGTGTTACGGGCCAGGAGGTACTCGTTCTGTGCCGAGATGAACTCGGGGCTGTACAGCAGTGCAACTGCCTCGCCGGCACGCACGCTAGCCCCCTCGAACAGCATAATCTTGTCCACCCGACCAGCCAGGCGTGCGGAAATCTGGTTTACTCGCATGCCGTTCAGTGCCAGCTTGCCGTTGATGCGAATGGCATCCCGCACCTGCCGCATCTCGACGGGCTGCACCTTCACCAGCGCCTCGCCCAAGGTGGCACCATTGGCCAGGCCGCCCGCCGGCGCCAGAGCTGTCTTCGTCGTGGGCATGGAAGCTGCTTGGCTCGCCTCTGTCGGCCAATGGCGTGACGCCGCGATTCCCAATGCGATGCCCGCGATGCCTGCGACACACCCGGCGATCATGGTTTGCTTGTTCATTATTTCGAATTCCCCGTGTTCTCGTCTGCGCCGCTACCCACAGCGATCTCCAGCGCCACTCGCGCCTGAATGGCGGTGGATCGAGCCTGCATGGCTGCCATCTCGGCGCTGTTCATGGCTGTGTAAGCATTCATCAGGTCAACAAAGCCAGTCTGGCCTGTGCCGTAGTTCGCCAACGACAGTCGATAGGCAACCTTCGCCTGCTCAAGAACCCGCTCCTCAAGGAGCTTGAGCTGAGCCAGGCTCTGTGTCCACTGAAGGTAAGCACTGTCCACACCCACAAGTGCCTGCTGACGGACCGCATCGTCGCTGTCGCGAATGGCGATAAGCTGGGCCTTGGCTTGGTCGATCAGATACTTTTCCTTCCTGGCATACCAGAGCGGGATCGTGGCGCCCAGGCTGATGCCGTAAGAACTGTTGTTCCCGAAATCCCATGGAGGATTTGCCGAATTGAACAGCAGTGACACATTGAAATCCGGCCGCCGGCCGAGCTCGGCGAGTTCGACCCCCTTTTGCGCACCTTGAATCGTGTAAGTCGACGCCTTGATCGAGGGATTGCGCTCAAGCGCCATGTTTCGCAGCCCGTCGAGCGAAGGAACCTCCCTCGACGGAGAAAGATCGTCCTCGAGAAGCCGCAATGACCTCGCAGGTGAACGCCCGATGAGTCCATTGATCTGGGCAACCAGAATCCTTGCCTGACCTTCAACTCCCAGCAGATCGTTCTTCGCCTGGGCCTGATTGATCTGCGCATTGATGTTGTCCGCGAACGCGGCAGCGTTCTGTGCGTAACGCAACTGCGTCGCCTGCTTGATCTGGTCGAGCCGCTCAATTTGAGAACGCAGCAACCGGGTTTGCTGCTGGAGCTGCTGCCAGGATGACCAAGCTGCTTTCAACTGACCGACAAGCTGCACTTGCAAAGCCTCCACTTGCGCCTTCGTCACATCAGCCTGAGCTTGGACAATCTCACCGCCGAGGCGCTTTTTGCCTGGCCAAGGCAGATTCTGGCTGACCGACCAAGTCATGCCTTGCGATGTTCCCACGGCAAAGGGGTTGTAGCTGACCGGGCTCTGGGTGATATTGAATGAGGGATTGTCGGGAGCGCGGGCAGGCTCGACACCCAGTTCCACAGCCTTGGCCAGTCCTTGAAACGAGCGCAATTGCGGATTGGCACGTTTCAGCTCAGCGATCAGCGCATTAAGCGTCCATGGAGAACTGTCGTCGCTCCGCACAACTACAGACTCTGACGGCTGGGCCTCCACCGTCTGAGCAGACGCCGCCACCGTCGCCGAGATGAGGGACAGGTAGAGCAGACCCAACCATGTTATTTTCTGAAAAAAAGTCCCAAACATAAAAAACTCCTGAGGGAGAATTTTGTTCGGAATAAGCTTTAAATCAGCTTAATGGAAGGGAGAGTCCCCCAGCTTATGCGTCGTCAGGAACGACCGGAAAACGGAAGGCGAACCGGTTGCCACGTCTTACTGGATCGCTTGAATAGACAAGCTCCCCCCCCATGCTACGAGCAGCCTTTCGTGCAATTGCCAGACCGAGACCCGATCCTCCCAACGTGATCGACTCTCCTCGCCAGAACGGCATGAAAAGACTGGCGACATCGGACTCACTCATTGGCGGACCGTCATCCCACACATATATGAGAGTTGCATCGGCGCTTCGCAGGAGCTCCAGCGTAATGACCTCCCCTCCGTACCGGATCGCATTCTCGATCACGTTTCCGAGCGCCTCCTCGAACAAAATCGGCTGTATCTTCGCTCGAAGTGGCCTTCCCCCGGTGAGAGCGACGTCCACGATCAGGCGCTTTCTGGACGATGCGGCCACCTTCTTCCAGCGCGCACCTTCATCATGGATCAGATCCGTCAAATCAACCGTCAATGCCTGCTGACTTGCTGCTGGAAACTCTGCTCGTGCCATAGCAAGTAACTGTTGCACTACATGAGATGCACGGGCCGAGGCAGAGGCAAGCTCATGCAGTACCTCGGTATCAGGCGGGGCCGTGGGGGCCGCCTGATGAGACCGAAGAAGATCTTCGGCAAGTAATTTGATGCCCGCGGAGGGAGTGCGTAACTGGTGCGCTGCTTGGGCAATGAAATGCCTTTCGTGCAAGATCGCCTCTTTTAAGCGCGCCAAGAGGTCGTTGACCCGACTCACAAGGCCTTTGAGTTCATCTGGCGTATCTTCCAGAGGCAGCGGGGACAGGTCCTCAATGCTGCGGCTAGCAACTGCATCGCTGATATCTCGAGCGGGCGCCAAACCATGGCGAATGCCGATGAACAGCAAGGGAACGATGAGAAAGCCGACGCCGGCGGCAGGTAGAAAAATTGCCGCCGCAAGTTCTCTGCTGATCTGATCACGTTTGGACTTGGCCTCGCCAACGATAACCCACACTTTGTCGCGACTGTTTGGTTTAGTCAACTGCAAGGCAACAGTGCGAAGCACGCCCCACGACGTGGCGACATCAAAGAATATCGGCTCCCCCTTCTTAGGAGTAGCGCTCAACAATTCCGCTGGTGTTGGGAACTCCGCGTTTCCGACCAATGTCTCGCCACCTTCGGTTCGAACAGCGAAACGGGACGGGGACAGGGAGTCAAAGACCAGCGAAGCCGCCGTTGCCGAATCAGTCCGAAAACTCGGCTTGTCGCTGTCCCAGTGAACTTGAGACGCCAAAGCCAAAGCATCATCCTTAAGCACCCGGTCAAAAGACGTCTGGGCGGCCTGACCCGCAAACCAAAACGCAGTTAACGTTGCCACGACAGCAGGAATAACCCAAAGCCAAAGCAGCGGGTAAAGCAGGGCCGTCCGTAAACTCGCAGAGCGCTTCACTGTTCGAATAACTCCAAGACATACCCGACACCACGGACCGTGGAAATTTTCACATTCGTATGTTCTAGCTTTCGACGCAGCTTCAATATGTAGATTTCGACCGCATTGGAACTGAAATCTGCGCGCCAGCTCGACATGGCTGAAACAATACGTTCTTTGAGAACTGGTCTTCCCGGCGTTGACATGAGCAGCTCAATAAGTGCCGTCTCGCGGGGACTCAGTGCAATACGCTCGCCTTTCCAAATCAGCTCTCGTGATGCCACATCGAATTGCAGATCTCCCAAAGAGCAAAGGTTGGTACGAACACCCCGATGTCTACGCAACAAGGCACGCAACCTTGCAACCAACTCGACGACCTCGAAAGGCTTAGCCAAATAGTCATCAGCACCGGCGTTCAACGCCTTAACCTTGTCGGTCACGTCATCCCGGGCCGTCAGCATCAGGACAGGAAATTCTGCCCCATGATTTCGCCAATGCCGGAGCACTTCAAAGCCATCTTTCCCCGGCAAGTTGATATCTAGGATAACCAAGTCGTATGCCGCGGTTGCCGTGGCAGCACCAGCCTGATTTCCGTCGGGAACAGCGTCAACTTGCATGCCCGCCGAATCCAAAGCTCTTCTGACGCCCAGGCGAAGTGCGGGGTCATCTTCTACAAGTAGGACACGCATAAATAGGCCGCCAATGCACAGAGCAGATTTGCGCGGAAGTCTAAAGTAATTCGGGTAAATCTACGCGATCTGCATGACCACACTCAGATTTAAGCCTTTTTAAAGGTTGGCGATATTAGATTTCGATCGTTCGCCCTGTCGAACTCAACTGCCTAGCCAACTAATACGTATTTTTTGTCACCCCATGAACCTCGACAGCCTACTTAGCCCGTCGTTTATTGCGCACGTTATGTTGGCGGACTTTAAAGACTTGGGTGAGAAATGGTTGGTCTCAATCGGATTGATCTCTGAGCTAGAGGCCTTGGGTTGTCTGGTGACATCTTCAAATTGCGCTATGGGATGTGCGGCCACAATAAATCAGTCCCAGCCCGATTTATTGATCATTTGCAGCGAATCACCAAGTGACATAAGAAAAGTGATTCGTTTGGAGGAACACAATGCAGCCATCCCAATGATCGTTGTTCTGAAAGCGCCAACAGTGCAGGATGTCGTGCTGGCCCTCAATTCAGGGGCTGATGATGTTGTTCCATCTTCGATGTGCAGCCAAGAGCTGGCATCCAGAGCAAACGCTGTTCTACGACGATCTGGTGTCGTTGCCTACTTGGCAGATGAAAATCTAGAAGAAGCTTGTCGCACTGACGGCGTAGACCGTTTGGTTTGCAATCTGAACAAACACCTCGAAGGATCTGGAGCAACTGTCTTTAGGTCCGGCCATGGATATGTCATTCTTTGAATTTAATTTCAAAGTTTATTATTGACACAGCTTTGCCGTGATGGAAGTAAACTTCAAAACGCTTTTTCCTTCACCCGGAAGCTGAGTTTCTATTTCAAAAGTCATCCAGATTTTGCTTTCATCAGGAGCTATCGACTGACCTGCCCGGATTTTCCGTGCCATTCATTCTTGTTAGATGACTTGGTTGAGACTTGAATGGTATTGCTGCTTGAATTCGTGCGGGGTCAGGTAGTCCAGACTGCTGTGGGGCCACACGGTGTTGTACTGGCGCCGCCATGCCTCGATAACCACGCAGGCCTCTCTGCGTGAGTGGCCCCACTCCAGGGATAGTCTTCCTAGAAATTACTGGCCCGGGAAATCCGGGTAAGTCATGGCCAAGAGAAATATTCCCTCATTCCAAATTTGGTGCATATCAAATAACTAGCACAAATAGGCTATTTCGGGGAATGGCGGGGCCGGGCACAGTGGGGGAGCATGTAGGCCATGCTGTGGTGCTTAGTGCGTTAGCCGGCTGAATCACAGTTCCGACGGTATTCCGGCATTCCATAAAACAAGAATGGCAACTCAATACTACAGAAGCACGCAATTTGGTGCCATCATATTTTCGGTCGCAACAGTCTTCTTTGTCGCGCATGCAAACGCAGCAGAACCCCTTCAGACGCTAGCCAGCGAGCCAGCTACTGATCTGTCGTCTTATGAAGCACGTATTGCTAAGCGCAGGAGTGTTCATGACATGGACCCTAATGTCTACGTCTACACCCCGGAATTTGCGCGACGCTTTCAGATGCCAATGGAATGGGCGTCAGAGGAGCTCAAGGGCGCAGATGCGGTGGCGTTCCGTGTGATGCCCCACTACAAAAGTTGTGGATGGGGCGGTGATCCCAATGCCTGCCGCGAGGACGAAGTGCGTTGCCACATGGATGTCTATTTTGATCACAAGAAAAATCCATTGCCTTGGGATGACCGCATGCGGTCATCTGACCCGGATAGATCAATGTCGACGCTGGCCTTCATTGGAAATGTTGCCAATCCGTTTTCACGACCTCGGGGAACGCTTATTGCTTCATATCGATCCCCCTTCACCGACCCAAAGTCGGGTAAGGAGTTGGGGTGGAATGGGGGCTACCAACGTGCAAGCAATGACCGAGGGGGGGTCTTTTGTCGGGCTTGGAGCATATGACAGGGAAATTTTTAGAGGAATATGTTTGGTGACTCTGGGGGTTGCTTGCCCAGCAGACTATTTACCACAAGCGCTATGGCTGAGCAATGAGAGTCTTGGCTATTTGAGACGTTCGCAGGCATTCTTGTTTGTCGATTTGCCTGAGACATGGCAACTTCGAGTCAAGAAGTCACTGGCTGACAGTGACCAACGCAATAAATCGTTCTTTAAGCAGCAAGGCGAAAAAGCCCAGAAGGCACTGCAAGCGCAGCCAACAGCTACCAAGCCGTAAGCCCCGATCGACAACTTCTACAACTCACCACTCAGAGGAGAAACATCTATGGCAACAACTTTGAACCGAGACGCAGAACTGAGTACCTTGTCGAACGCGGCATATCTTGATGCGCCACCCGCGAAAATTGGGAACTGGACGATAGTCGGAAAACCCAGCTCTAACCCTTCCTCCGGCTTCTTCGGCGTAGCCTACGTCAACAACGTCACCAAGCAGGTGGTGGTGAGCTACAGGGGTAGGGACAATCTGCTGTCTGGCGATGCTGCGGCGGATGCGGCATTTGGCACAGGGTCGTGGAATCAACAGTTTCAGGATGCGGCTGCTTTTACGGCGAGTGTTAAGGCTGATCCGACATTATTTGACAAATTTAGCCTTCAAGGCTACACCCTTCTCACCACCGGCCACAGTCTCGGCGGCGGCATCGCACAACTCATGGCCAAGATGTTTGGCGTGGATGGTGCCAGCTTTGATGCGCCTGAGGCCAATGCTGTTGCAAATTCTGCCGGGTTTCTGCAAGCCAAGGCTCAATACGCACCCGACAGCGCGGGGCAGGTTGGTTCGCAATTCTTCAACTACGTGGCACAAGGCAGCGTGATCTCCTTCGTTGGGACGCACGTGGGCCAAGACAAGACCATCGTTAACTTGTCAGACCCCAGCAGCGCACCCCTGCTCGTTGGTTTGGCGGGTGCCATGACTGGTGGCGCAGCGCTGGGGCTATTGGGTTTACTTGGCAGTTCCAACGTACTTGCCAATCACCCAATGGGGGGTATCGAGCGTGCGATGTACATCGCCGCCGGTCTTGACAAAGCCTTGGGCGATGGCTCCCTCAAAATGGCGACGATTTCGATGTCGCAAGCGACTGGACGCCCCTGGACTGGCGCGGGTAGCGAACCCAATGTCGTGGTGTTCCAGGATGCCAATAACCAAACCAAGGCAATTATCCAGCGCAACGGTGACTTGTGGACACTGTCGACGCCGGACCAGTCAACGGTGATCACGCTCGTTCCTCCTGCAACGGCGGGCGGCGCGCCAACCTGCACGATGGCGGCACTGGACACCAATGCAGATGGCAAAGTCTCTGGCGTTGAACTCCATGGTTTGTACGCATGGAGCGGTACCAATGAAGATGGTGTGGCTCAAACCACAGAATTGACCACGCTCGCCAACGCAGGTTTGTCTGGTATTCGTGCGGGTGATTACTCGTTCTACACCTCAGGCAATGCCCGTTACAGAAACGCCGTTCAAAACACGGCGTTGGCACCTGGGCAAATCAATGAGCTGCAAAAAGTGCCTATCAGCGACTATGCCAACTCACGAGCTACTGACAACGTGTATTTAGATGCAGCAAACCAAAGTCGTTACAGCGTTGCAGCTTGATATGGCGAGTTGCTTCGTCTTGAATCTTGAAGCTCCCTTGTTGCACTAAAAATAAAACCTTCAAGATTAAACAGGATGAATGTCTTCTGTATGAAATTTCCGTCTAGATCCAAAGCCGTCCTGTTCAGCCTATTCGGTCTATTGCTATTGGCGGGTTTTCTCAGCCTGAAGTGGATGTTTGCCTTTGCCCAATCCGGCCAGACGCAGGGCAGCCCACTGTTTCCTCCTGAGATGAACGCAACACGCGACGCCAAAGTGGAGTTTGTGATTGGTGACCTAGGTGGTGTCCCTGTACGCATCCCTCACTACTTTGCAAACTATGTGGAATACGACGGCGACCCGGGTTTTGGCGAAAAACGCCAAGGTCCCGTTCCGACGCGAACCTACCAGTCCAAGCTAGCCAGCTTTGGGTTCAAGGTGCGTTTTCCTGACATGGCTGGACGATCTAGTCCAGAAATGTGGAAGGACTACGAAAAATACAGTGACTACAACTGGAAAGACTACTACGACCCCATCAAATCCATCACTCCTTGGATTGGCGTGGGGTTTCGCAGTGGTTCAACTTACCCGGGGGACGGCTTTCTAGATCGTTACGTTAGCGCCACTTTGGCTTTCAACGCCGAGCGAGAGGGCCTTAGTGCTACGAGCAAAGTTTATGAATATCAGCAGCTTCCAAAGCCTGAGCACGGACTAACGGTGTATGCGCCACCCGGCATCAATCCTAAAACCAACAAACCGTATCGCCAAGACGACTATGCACAAGACTTATTTATCCACAGAGACAAGAACAGCAAGGTCGATACCTACATCAAATGCAGCAACCGCAATCTGAACAATTTCAAATTTTCTCCCTGCACCCAACACATCAGCATGGAGCCCCGGATGCGTGCAGAAATTTATATCTCGTACACGCGACACCACTTGCCGCATTGGCAGCAAATCCAGCGCAATGTCAGCGAGCTGGTGTGGAGCTTCAAGGTCGATGCAGCAGCGCTACCGACCACGCCAGGTTCCGTACCTCACTCCCAAAACTGAGCCCCATTTCAGTCAACACCATAAAGGAACTTTATGCCTACTACTCTTACCACAGCCCAACTTGGTATGTATCGTGATCGCATCACTGCTGGCGGTCTCACCGAAGCCATCAAGGTGTACAGCGAACTGTATGACCTAGGCGTACAACTACGCAGGCTGGGCCAAAGGCGTAGCCACTGGCAATACTGTTACAGGCGTATCGGCTTTGGATTTTCTGAGCAGCACAGCCATGCTGGGTTTGGGTTTGAATGCTTGCAAAAATCTCACGCCTGCGCAGATTGACAAAATTCGATTGGACATGGCACAGGGATATGTCGATACGCTGATTGGTATCGCCAAAGATAGTGGAGGTGCATTGGCTCGCGATGTTAAGTTCAGCGAAACAGAATCGTTCCATGCAAAAGTCTTTCAAGCTGATGGAATGAGCATAGCCAACTGGACTCTAGAAACTCCTATGACCCTGATACGCGCCACTCAAGGAGATGCTGCTGTAGAAAAAATCTGGCAGCGATTGCGTGACACAGGGGGAGATGGTGCAGACGGACTCATTGCCAGCGCTGAACTTTCCTATCGCGTAGGCCAGCTTGCTTTTTCGAGCGACCCCGCAGTTGCCAACGCTGCACAAGCTTGGATGAGCCAGACACCTGGCTTTGCCAATATGCAGCAAATTAGCAGGGCTATTTCAGCGGTTATTACAAGCTTTGCGGGTAGTTCAGCAACAGATCCATTGCTCATGGATACAGGCAGCGCCATCATGAGCTCAGTCACGTCATTGAGCGTAACACCCACAGCGAATGGAGGAGCAACCGCTGTTGCTACCGTCAAGTCCACAACAACAGGGCTGAGCAGTACTTACAGCATCAGCACAAGTCCTATTACCAGTGGCTCCATGACAGGCCGCAGCCTGATCACAACGACCAATACCCAAACGGGTCAAGTTAGCTATCAACTACAAAATTTTGATGGCACGACTGCATCTGGCAATTTGTCATCTAACGGCAACATCTCATTTGTTATCGATGGTGCGCTACAGGTATACAAAAGTGGCATCTATGTGGGTACTTTTGCATTGGCAGGCGGAGCGTCAACACTTGCTAACGGCAGTGTTGGAGCATACAGCTATGACCCAACAACCGGCGTGATTACAAATACAAGCAACAGCGTTGGGGGTGGCTATGTGTCTGGCTTCACATCCACGCAAACCTCGACCGATGGCATCAATTGGTCAAACTCCACATACAGTTTTGACAATGCCAGCGCCGCAACCAGTGCGGACCATGCCGCGTGGGAAGCTTTGGCAAATGGCTCGCTGAGCAAGACGAGCTTTGAAGACATTGTCAACTCATCAACGGGCTTCTTGGTGAACAGCAGCCAAACACTGACTACCCCTACCACCAGCGACCTGTACTCCCCCATCGGAGCCTTCTACGAAAGCAAGGCCAACCAGGCCCTCACCGCGGCCCAACTGGCCGCGCTCGATGCCAACCGGGACGGCAAGCTCAGCGGCACCGAGCTGACCGGCCTGAACGCCTGGACAGACAGCAACGAAGACGGACTGGGCCAATCCACTGAACTCTCCACCCTGGCCTCGGCGCTGGCCAATGCGGGCCTCTCCAGTGTGCGCTCCACCGACTACGCCTTCTACACCGCAGGCAACGCCAGCTACAAGACACTGGCCCAAGAAAGCGCCCTGGCCCCGGTGAACACCCTGGCAGCCCCGTCGGCGCCCTCCAGCAACTACCGCACCCTGCGCGATACCGACAACCTGTATTGGGTCAACAGCTACCAGTTCATCGCCTTCGGCGCCGGCCAGGTCAAGATCAACAACAGCAACCGCACTTATCTCATTGGCACGGACGGGGCTCTGGCAATGACGTGCTCTTTGGCTACGACGGTGATGACAAGCTGTATGGTGAAGAGGGCAATGACGAGCTGCAGGGTGGCAATGGCAACGATACCCTGGATGGCGGCTCGGGGGACGACAAGCTCTTTGGCCAAGTGAGTAACGACATCATGAACGGTGGCGATGGTGCAGACCAGATGGATGGTGGCAATTTGCCAGCCCACTTCGGGGTGCGGCGCTTAGATCTCTTCTCGCTTTTCAACTTCCCGGTAACCCGAGTCGGCAAAGAAAACTTCTTCATTTTCGTGCTGCAGGGCATGCTCGTGGGTGATGTCATGGACGCTAGCTACCGTGGTTGTGACCTTGTGCACCAGGCCCAACTCAGCACCCACACCAATGTGAGCTTTCACGCCAAAGTGCCACGGGTTGCTCTTCTTGGTTTGATGCCTCTCGGGGTCCCGCTCACCCTTGTTATTTTTGATCGAGCTAGGCGCGGCAATCAGCGTGACATCCATTACGGTACCGGCCTTGGACATCAGCCCGCGATGGATCAGCTTGGCATTGACGGTGGCCAGTATCTGCTGCCCTATCCCTTGCGCATCGAGTATGTGACGAAACCGCAAGATGATGCTCTCGTCAGGAAAACGGATCATGCCTGCATCCATGTGGGCAAACTCTTGGCACAGCGGGATGTCGTGCAGCACCTCTTCCATGGCGGGGTCGGAGTGCCCAAAGAACTGCTGAAGCAAATGGATGCGCAGCGTCACCTCTGTAGCAAGCGGTGGTCCGCTGGTCTTGCCAGTCGGCGCGCGCGGCGCGATCAGAGAGAACAGCTCAGACCACGGAATCACCAGGTTCATCTCATCGAGAAATTCAGGCTTGCGCGTGCGCTTGGTAACCAGCTCGAATCCAGCGGGGGCAAGACTCATTTGTTTCATGGCTCAACTGTGTCAGATCAGGCCGTCACAGGGCCGACTTTTGTCAACCTTTCCAAATCATGAAACAACGCCACATCAGTTTAAATGCCACGATATTACTGTTTATAAATTTATTTTTTAACGGATGGTTTTTGTTTGACAAACTCATTTTTAATTGGCAAGTATCCTTAATATTGCTTCCTTTTGGATTCCTTCTATTTGCAATTTTATTTTTTCGTGGAATCTGGTTGCTGATTAAGGGTAGTCCGTGGAGGCGCATAGCCAATCATTTTTTGCCGCTATTCATATTCATTCTGATTGCCGCCATACCGCGAGAATATATTGCAAGATTTGAATACATGATGCGATCAAAAGAATTTGCGGTTGATATAGTTTCAACAAATATGCCGCAAGGTGAATATAAGACATGGCAGTCGTGGAGCAATTCGGCCACAAAGAATGATTTTTTTATATATTCAGAATCATCATTACCAATAACTACCGAATCCAAAATTATTAGCATGACATGTAATGGCAAAATCCAGAAAATCGATACAAACCATTATATTGCATTGGATAATTGCAGTTATTAAATCACTTGAGGCAAAAACTTTTTCATTCACGAAAGGATTGAGATATGGCAGATCAATACGGGCAACCGCCGACTGTTTATGATAACAAAGGCCGAGCGGTTTCGGCTCAATGGCTTGTTGATGCCAAGGGTGGATATGTAATCGACCCTATAACCAACCAGCCATATGTAGTTCCAGCCGGATTTGACCTGCAACAGTGGGTAGCGTCATTCAAGAGCGCCGGCACTTATGCCAATAATCTGTCTTCAAATGTTGAGCGATCAGGATTTATTACAGGAGTACTACTTGGATTTGCGCCTGGTGGAGAATACGACATACAAAGAAGCTATGGAAGCGTAGTGCCTGGCTTCATGAGTGGTGGGGATAGATTTGTTTCATCCTTCACCAATTCTGCCAGTTTTTTGCTGGGAGTTGCAGGCAACGCAATTGGATTGCCGCAAACGGATATATTGCAAGGTGGGGGGATGGTCAAACTCTTTACTGCCACTTGGGAGAATTTTAAAACGCTTGGCCAAACAAAGCAAACTATTGGGAGTTTTTCTGACTGGTTTAATTCAGCTAGTAATGCAACCAATATTAGAACAGGCTACTCATATGTAGATTCAGGAACATCTGATATTTCAGGTTATTTAACTCCAACTCAACCAACAGGTCTTGGAACATCAAGGGATAGCACAAGCTATTTCACTACAAGTGATGATAGCAGTGTCATCATAAAATCTGGCGGCACAATTTCTGATATCTGGTGGAGTCAGCGCAACAATGCAAATGGCTTTTCAAACGACAAGGAATTTTA
>JACQDX010000046.1 GCA_016200895.1 Burkholderiales bacterium | reverse complement strand
TGCCGGGCAAGTTCAAGGACTATATCGCTATCCCCAAGACCAACGGCTATCAATCACTGCACACTACCTTGATTGGCCCTTACGGTACGCCGGTCGAGTTTCAGATACGTACGCGTGATATGCATCATGTGGCTGAATCTGGCGTCGCTGCGCACTGGCTCTATAAGAATGAAGAAGGTAGCCTGACTGACTTGCAGCAACGCACGCACGCCTGGTTGCAGTCTTTGCTGGACATACAAAAACAGACTGGTGACTCTGCCGAGTTTCTGGAACATGTCAAAATTGACTTATTCCCCGACTCTGTCTATGTCTTCACCCCAAAATCCAAAATTATTGCCCTGCCACGCGGAGCAACAGCTTTGGACTTTGCCTACACTATCCACACCGACATTGGTGATCAGGCGATTGCCACACGCATCAATCATGAGCCTGTGCCACTACGTTCTGAATTGAAGAATGGCGATATCGTCGAGATCATTACCTCACCCAACTCTCGCCCTACGCCAAACTGGCTGACTTATGTGCGCACTGGCAAGGCCAGGTCGGCGATACGCCACTATTTGCGTACGATCAACCTGAATGAATCGACAGAGTTGGGCAAGCAATTGCTGGCGCAAGCCCTGGTATCGGTGAATTTGAATCCAGATTTGCCAACGTCATTGGTAGATAAACTGCTCAATGAATCCAGTGCAAAATCCCTGGATGAAATCCATACCGACATCGGCATAGGCAAGCGCATGGCAGCGCTGGTGGCAAGGCATATACTTGATCTGGTGGAAGATGATTCACCGTCCATCCCATTCCAGCAATTCGGCGACAAAATCAATAACAAGCGCGACCCTGTCATTATTTATGGCAGCGAAGGCTTATCAGTACAGTTGGCAGCATGCTGCCTGCCGATACCGGGTGATGGCATCGTCGGTCAACTCAAGCGTGATCAAGGCCTGGTGGTGCATACTGATGATTGCGAGCACGCCAAGCGCCTGCATATCAAGGAACCAGACCGCTGGATAGATGTAAATTGGGGTGAAGACCTGAACCGTCGCTTTGATTGCCGCATTGCGGTCACCGTGACCAATGAACGCGGCGCTCTCGCCCGCATCGCTGCTGAGATTGGTGAATCAGACGCAAATATCAGCCATGTCAATATGGAAGATGGCGACGCCAACGACATGACCAATATTCACTTCACGATACAGATAGAAGACCGCACCCACCTCGCAAAAATCATGCGCAACATCAAGCATTTGACCGGTGTTACGCGCATAGTCAGAGAGCACGGCTGAAAAGGCGTTGTTGTCTAGTCTAGTCTAGTCTTGCATGCATCCTGCACTTAAAGTACTGTCTGCAACAACGCCACGTGATCACCTTACCAGGAACAGCCTCTGATAACTTGTTAGTGTATGGTCTTGTGCATTTTGCGCAAACCCCACCAGACCACACCAGCAATCACTGGCAGCGATAAGCCAGCCAGAATATCTGGATTGATGGGCAAACCCATTGCCTTGAGACCCTTGCCCGCGTAATAAACCAAGCCGGTCATGTAATAGCTGATCGCCACGACGGACAAGCCCTCTACTGCCTGCTGCAAACGCAATTGTTGGCCAGCGCGGGCGTTCATGCTTTGCAGTATCTTGCGGTTTTGCTGCTCCTGGACAATGCCCACCCTGGTGCGCAACAAATCATTGGTATTGGCGATACGCTCGGCTAGCGTTTCCTGGCGACGCACGATGGCTTCGCAGGTATTCATGGCGGGTGCCAGGCGTCTGTCCATGAATTCGCCTATGGTGGGCACGCCTTCTATCCGGAACTCGCGCAGCTCGGCTATGCGTGACTGGACCAGCTTGAAATACGCCTTGGATGCGGCAAAGCGGTAACTGTTTTCCAGCGCCAGTTTTTCAGTACGGGCGGCCAGGTCTATGATTTGACGCAGCAAGCTTTGCTCTGCATCGGTGGAGTTTGCTTCACCGTGACCGTTACTTGCCATGGTCATTGCCGCAGTCAGGGTAACCAGTTCACTTTCTATGTCATTCAACACGAAAGAAGCATTTTGCGCATGTGGCAAACCCAGCAAAGCCATCATTCTGTAAGTTTCTATCTCCAACAGTCGCTGCACGGTACGACCTGCTTGCTGGTCCAGAAAGCCATTGTCCTTGACGACGAAGCGACTGAAGCCGTCAGCCTGTATCAGAAAATCTGTCCACACCTCACCACGGCTAAGGACTTCACTACCAACCACCACTCCACCCTCAAATATCTGTTTTACGGGTAAAGGAGGATTAAACTCCTGTGCGGCAGGGATGAGTGCCACATGGGTCGCCACCATGACTTTTTCTTGCAACTCAAACAACCATTGTTGCGGTAAATGGCGAATCGGTGCATTCGCAAATACCTGGGCCAACTCCATCTCTGAAGGGGTCTCATCTTGCTGCTCAGTCTGGTTTTCTACGAAGGTATAGGTGGCAAATTCTGTGTGGCATTCCCATTTAAGACGGAAACGACCAAAATCATGGAAGAAATACTTGGCATCTCCTGATGGGCTGGCAACAGCAAAGTGTCGACAAAAATCACCCAGTATGACTTGCTGGGTCAGTAAATTATCACCACCGAGATGAGCGTCATTCCTGGCAAAAATGGCCAGGTGAGTCAGCGTCTCTGGTGCATGAAGACGCAATGAGGGGCGGGAATGGACTTCGGCCGCCAATGGCACGCGCAAGGGATGATTGAGTTTGGAATAAGCAATGGACATGGGGATTAATCAGAAAATTAGAAATCTTATGCCGGGTAATTGACCTCAAGTATGGTCAACTCCTCTATCCCTCCTGGTGTACGCAGTGTCACTGTATCGTCAACCCTGGCCTTGATAAGTGCTCTGGCCACCGGGGAAATCCAGCTGATCTTGCCTTGCAGGGGGTCAAATTCATCAACACCGACAATGGTGACAGTATGCGCTTCGCCATGCTGGTTTTCATAGGTGACCGTGGCTCCAAAATAGATTTGATCAGAACCATGATGAATTCGGGGATCAAATACTTCCGCAATATCGAGGCGCTTGGTCAAAAAACGTATGCGCCTGTCGATTTCGCGCAAGCGTTTCTTACCATAGATATAATCGCCATTTTCTGAACGGTCGCCATTCGAGGCGGCCCAGTGCACGATATTGACGACTTCAGGCCGCTCTATATCCATGAGCTGCAAAAACTCATCCTTCATGCGTTGATGCCCTTGTGGCGTCATGTAGTTTTTCACACCCGCAGGAATGGCTGGCGCGCCGAATTCTTCTTCGTCGTCCGGATCTGATTCTTTGATAAATGCTTTGCTCATTTCTACATTGTAGCGGACTTCGAACTCGTTTCACCAAAAGGAATGAGTGCGAACAAGGCGATTTGGGATGCAGTGCAAGACTTAAGGTGTGTACCCTGTGCAGCTAAGGCTGGTGTCTTAGCTAGCGAGGGGTGACACACTGCACGCTGCAATGCGCCCAAATCGTCAGTTCCCTGAGGGTTTGCCTCATAACGCACGCTGGAATGCAAGATGTGAACAATTCGACTCGTTATCAATAGCATCGTCATTGACTTCCTCGTCCGTCTTGCCAGCCCATGTTATGAGACAAACGCATCTCATTCCTTTTGGTGAAACGAGTTCATAAAATTAATTTTCTTTGTGACACCGAAAGCCCACACTTAGCTTATAAAATAGACGAATACTTCGCTTGCCATTAGCATTCAATATCACTACCGATAGCATGCCAGCTAATGTCAGGTTGCCTGAACAAAAAAATGGATTTTGCATGACAGAAAAAGCAGCAATTAATGTACTCATCGTCGATGATCATGCCGTGGTCAGGGAAGGGATAAAAAGCATTATCTCGACCACAACAGATATCGCGGTTATTGCAGAGGCAGAAACCGGACTGGAGGCGATACGTCTGAGCCGCCAACTCGATTTTGAAGTCATGCTGTTGGACATCGCCCTACCCGACAAGAACGGTATTGAGGTTTTGAAGCAAATCAAGTCAGAAAGGCCCGCTATTGCTGTCCTGATGTTTTCTATACATAGAGAAGACCAGTATGCCGTGCGCGCGCTCAAGGCTGGCGCTTCAGGCTTCCTGAACAAGCAGTGCAGCAGCACCCAGATTCTGGAAGCCATACGCCAGGTGGCCCGTGGTTTGAAATACATCAGCACGCAACTGGCGCAAGAGCTGGCCAATAATTTGAACCAGGAGCATGAAGATGCACTGCACAAAACTTTGTCCGACCGTGAGTTTCAAACCATGACTTTGATCGCCTCTGGAAAGTCGGTCAGTGATATCGCAAAAGAATTGTCACTTTCTGTAAAAACCATTAGCGAATACCGGTCCAGAATTCTATTGAAGATGAAATTGCGGCACAATGCTGAATTAACGCACTATGCCATTAAAAATCAGCTTGTAGATTAAACGGCAATATTGATGTCGTCAGCAATACTCTTGTTAGCAAGGTCATTGGCAAAGCAAAATGTCAAAAACTCCAAATAATTCGCAATTCAAAAGCCCTACGGATATTGCTCGCGAGACATTCAGGCAATTGGCGATACAGCGAATTGCGCCGACGCCAGAAGCCTATCGCAAACTTTACAATGACATCGCTGGCGTCCCGGATGTTCCGGTAGAGACTCCGCCGCCGCAAGAAACAACACCCAAGATTTCAGAAGCGGAAATTTTGCTAGCCAATTTTGCCAACAACCTGCAACTTTCGACTGGCGACATGTCCAGCTATGGTCAACGCTTCAGCCGCGCGATCAAGACTGGCAACTGGCAAGACTATGGCCGCGGCTTGACGCAACTGGCAGAGCGCATTACTGCGCCACCTGCAGCACCCGGTAACAATATCAGCCTGGTTGATGATCCGGTTCCCGTACCTGCTACAAGTAAAAATATATCTCTGGTGGATGATGGTCCGGTTGAAGATCCACGCCTGCGCATACTCAAGGATTTGCTGTACCGTACCTTGACACTCGCCCTCACCTCATTGCTGAAACCGACGCCGCAACTGGCTGGCGAATCGGAAAGCCTGGGTATGTCGGTCAAAACAGCCGTCAATGAAGGGGAGCTGAATCAAATTGCTGGTCGCTTGAAGCAATTGTGCTTTCAAATTGAACTGCAAAGTGGCGATAGCGCAGAACAGCAGGAATTGCTATTGCGCTTGTTTGATTTATTGCTGACCAATATCCATGATCTGCTGGATAACGATAACTGGCTGCGTGGTCAAATCGAAGTTGTACAAAATCTCATTGCCGGTCCTATCGATCACCGTGCCTTGCAAGAAGCCACGCGCAGCCTGAAGGATGTCATCTACAAGCAAGGGGTACTGAAAAACAGTATTGCCGAGTCGAAAACCTCAGTCAAAAACATGATGGCGGCGTTTATTGACAGATTGAATGCCATGGCTGACAGCACAGGTGTTTATCAGCATAAGATGGGGGCATATTCTCAGCAACTGAGTTCAGCCAAGGATGTCGCCGAAATCAGCGATTTGATACGCAATATCCTCAATGAAACCAAGGAAGTACAGTTTGAAACCTTGCGCTCACGTGACATGATCGTCGCTGCACAAAAAGAAGTCAGCGAAGCCGAAGCACGTATCAAGGACCTGGAAAATAAGCTTGCCCATATGAGTGAGCTGGTCCGTGAAGATCAGCTTACAGGCAGTTTGAACCGCAGAGGCATGGATGATGTATTTGAACGCGAAGCCGACCGAGCTGACCGCCGCAATACTCCTCTTTGTGTAGCTTTGCTGGATCTCGATAATTTCAAGAAACTCAATGACACCCATGGCCATGCTGCAGGTGATGAAGCACTGGTTCACCTGGTACGCATTGTGAAGCAAACCTTGCGATCAATTGACGTCGTGGCACGCTACGGTGGCGAGGAATTTGTCATCATCATGCCAGAAACGCAATTGGAAGAAGCTGCGCAGGCAATGATGCGAGTACAGAGGGAGTTAACGAAGCACTTCTTCACCGCCAACGACCAGCGATTATTCATCACCTTTAGTGCCGGCGTTGCCTTGCGCAATTCACGCGAACCACAGGAAGAAACAATCAAGCGGGCAGATAAGGCTATGTATGAAGCAAAACAATCGGGGAAAAACCGGGTAATAAAAGCAGCCTGATAAAGATAAGATCAAAGTTCACATCCACCCGACATGCCTGGCAGACCAGGCATGTTTTATCAGTTCCTCCCGCTAGCTAACCCGCTTCAGGAAACCGTCAGGTGCTACGGTAATCTGCAATTTATAATCCATGCTCTTGTCGATCACAAATTCTGGATGGGTTTTCAGGTATTCAAAAACAGCGGTCTTTGGGCTATTTCCCGGCTGCCATGGGCGATTATCAAAAACGTCCGCAGGCACATCTTCTACAAAAGTATCAAAAACCACGCAATAGCTGTCTTTCGTTACCAGAGGTGCGTAAGCCTGCAGTTCTGCCATCACGTGTTCATGGGTATGGTTGGAGTCAAGGAAAACCAGGATTTTCTGCTTGCCTTGCGCAATCGCCTTCACCTGGTCTACGATTTCTGTCGCGACACTGGAGCCCTGCAACATCTGGATACGGCGGGACATAGGGTGCTGCAAAATCGCTTCTTTGTTATGCTCACGAATATCAATATCAATGCCAATGACTTTAGCATCAGGGTTACCACCACAGGCTGCATTTAACTCCAGCAGTGAAGCGGAGTAAATAATAGAGCCACCATGAGCAATACCTGTTTCTATGATCAGGTCTGGCTGTACTGTCCAGATCAACTCTTGCATCGCCATCATGTCGATAGGATTTTGTATGATGGGGCGCCCTAACCATGAGAAATTATAAACATACTGACGACGCATGCTTTGCTCCAGCCAATTGCGAGATTGCGCCTGGAATTCAAGATCTTTGCCCAATTCTTCTATGCGGGCATCGCGTTCTGCTTCAAATTGTTTAATCGGATTCATGGTTTTTTAGTGTAATAATTAAAAAGCGCTGGTAATTCATTCGCTATATCCAAACCCGGCTGCCCGAACGAAGACTCCAGCTTTATTGTAGAAATAGACGGAAAACTGATGCATGGTGCGAGATTTTCGAATTCACAACTGACACCGGATTGTTCCAGCAATGCGGCCAGACTTGCATGCGTAGTATTCTGGCCCCTGGCTAAATTGTATATGCCAATTTCACCTTGTGTGGCAATAATGGGTAAAAAACGAACTACATCTGCTATGGAAATATAATCTTTTTCTGAGTCAGGGCTACTTCGAAATATTACTTTTTTTGTTTTTGCTGCAATATTCAAGATATCTGCCAAGAAATTCTGTTCCGGCATACCTTGTCCATACACATTCGACAGACGGACAACACGCACATTGCGGCCGCCATGCAAACACAGGCTTTCACCCATGAGTTTGGACATATTATATAAATCGCCAGACAAATGGGCGCGGACAGTCAAGGCAGCATTTTCGCTCGTATTCAATGCACCTGCATACACACGGGTGCTGGACAGATAAGTCAGGCTGGCAAATTGGCTACGCTGCAAAATTGTCGATAATAAATGCACATGTGCATCTACCGTGGCGTATGGACGTTGACGAAAATCAGCGGTCAGACCTGCACAATAAAAAACATGGCCCAGATCATCTGTCATCAGACGCGGATCATCTCTTTCTGCCACATAGCTATTCCACCCACCTAGCAGCAGAGCCTGATGCAGGTGTTGCCCGACAAAACCCTTGCCACCGATCAGGGTTGCGCGCAAAGCCTGACTCATTTGCGCATCCCGATTTGTTGCATGGGGTTGCCGACATTGATGGAGTACGCAGCGACCTCAGCACGAACGATAGAACCGGCACCAATGACGCAACCCTGTCTTAAAATGGCACCATCAAGTATCACGCAATTTGCCCCTATCCAGACATCATCTTCAATGACTATGCCGCCTTTGCCTGGCAAGAATCCTTGTTGATTGATGCGCCGGCTTTTGTCGTGATATGCATGATTGACTGGCGCAAAAGTACAGTTGGCGGCAATCGCAACATCATTTCCTATCACGATACCGTTCCCCGTATACAGAACGCAGCCAGAATTGATGACGCTACGCTCACCAATCACAACATCGGCCACGCCACCAGCAGGTTTGAATTTGACAAAGCTGTCTATGCTGGAAAAGGCACCTATGATAATGCGCGTCCCTCTGACTGAATCTTCAATATCAGCCAGTTTGGAAATGCGCGCATCCGGATGAATTTCTATCATACTACTACTCTTACAACACGGTTAATTGAGGGATGGCAACAACGAATTGACCACCCCAGGTTTTTACCTGCCCCAGATCCCGCATGATTTCAGCCTGCAAATTCCATGGCAAGATAAGGATAAAATCAGGTTTATCCGCCAGTAAATGATGGATATCGACAATAGGTATATGGCTGCCTGGCATGAATTTACCTTGCTTATGGGTGTTAATGTCCACCACATATGGCAGCAAGTCTGGCCGTACACCAGAAAAATTCAGTAAGGTATTCCCTTTGGCTGCTGCACCATATGCAGCGACACGTTTCCCTTCACGCCTGGTCTTGAGCAAAAATTCCAGCAGTGCAAATTTGGCTGACTCTGCCTTTCCTTGCGCCATCTCATAAAAATCCACGCTCAGAATGCCCGCTGCTTGTTCGGTTTGCAGTATTTGCTCAACGCTCGCTTTTTCTTCGCGATATCGGACATCCATTCTCTGTGCAAGAACACGCAGGCTGCCACCATGCGTTGGCCACTCTTGCACATCAAAAACGTGCAAACCATTTTTTGCAAAAACAGTCTTTACGGCATGTAGCGACAGATAAGAATAATGTTCATGGTATGCAGTATCAAACTGGTTTTGCTCCACCATATTCAACAAATGGGGGAATTCAAAACTGGCCACACCTTGTTCACTTAAGACCAAGCTAAAACCTGCAACAAAATCATTGATGTCAGGGACATGCGCCAATACATTATTTGCTACCGACAAATCGACACGTTGACCACGTTCCACTATTTCCTGTGCTAACTCTACACCGAAGAAACGCTCAATAATGTGGATGCCTTTTGTTCTGGCAGCTGCTGCGGTGCTGGCAGTTGGCTCCACACCGAAACAGGGAATGCCCGCTTCCTGAACATACTGCAATAAATATCCGTCATTCGCTGCCACTTCCATCACCAGGCTTTGCGAACCCAAGGCAAAATCCTGGCGCATCGCATCAACAAATTTCTTCGCATGGGCCAACCAGCTTGAAGAACATGAACTGAAATAGGCATAGTCAGCGTCAAATAGATTTTCACGTCCTGTGAAATCCAGTGTTTGCGCCAGCCAGCAAGCGTCGCAAACCATCAATTTCAAAGGCAGCCAGGTTTCAGCCTGGCTCAGCGCTTCGGGTTTTAAATAGGCATTTGATGGCGGGGCTGAGCCCAAGTCGAGAAAGGTTTGCGTCAATTCATGAGCGCAATGCCGGCACTTCATACAATAACTCCTTGAAATTCTTTGCTTAACATGGGCCAGTTGCGATCTTTATCCGATATCCCGGTCAAGCCCAAAGGCCACTCTATTGCCAATTGTACATCAAAGGGATTTAATCCCATTTCACTCGCAGGCGCATAGGGCTTACTATGACAATATAGCATCTCAACTTCATCCGAGATGGTTTGAAACCCATGGGCAAAACCGGCAGGTATTAAAAACGAGCGTTGATTCGCTTGCGATAACAATACGGCGTGCCACTTTAAAAAAGTGGCCGATTCAGCGCGCAAATCGACTGCAACATCCCACACTTCGCCCTTCATACAGGTGATTAACTTCATCTCTGCATTGGGAAATAGTTGCAGGTGCATGCCGCGAATTGATCCTTTCAATGATGTGTACGTATGGTTAATTTGCGCTATTGGCTCACGCCAACCCAATTCAGCCAAATCCTCCGCACAAAACATGCGCTGAAAATAACCTCGCTTATCGCCCAAAACTTTTCTTTGCAATAAATGCAAACTATCGATAGATGTAGGTAAAAAATCAAATCGACCAGAAGCAGAGCTTTGCATCATGCATTACCTGTCATGAAAGCTACAATATCACGGTCGCACAACATCTCAGCTTGTTGTCCCAACGCAAAATCACGGTACCAGTGCATGCTGCGACTGACCGCCTGCTGCAGATTCCAGCGCGGCGCTATTCCCAAGGTCTGCTTCAATTTGCTGGCATCCAAAGCCAATAATCCGGCTTCATGCGGACCTGTAATATCAGTGGCAAACTCCGTCAGCCCGCAGCCATAGGCTGCCTGTGCAAGTTCAACAACGGTTCTGACGCTAGCAGCATCATCGGGGCCGATATTCCATGCGTGGCTGGTCTGTGGATTTACATAAGCATATTGCGCAAGGCAAAGATATGCTGAAAGCGGTTCCAGCACGTGCTGCCAAGGCCTGACAGAATCTGGGCGGCGAATCTGCAAAGTTTGCCCATTTTGCCAGGCTCTTACTGCGTCGGGCAATAAACGATCTTCGGACCAGTCACCACCGCCAATCACATTGCCAGCTCTGGCAGCCAGCACTGTAGTGCCCTGCCCGGCTAAAAATGAAGCGCGATAGCTCGCCAATACCAATTCTGCTGCAGCTTTGCTGGCACTGTAGGGATCATGCCCACCCAATTCAGCTGTTTCTGGATAGGGTGTCATCTGTTCGAGATTGCGATAGACTTTATCTGTCGTTACGATCAGTGCAAGCTTTACATCACTACGACCACGGATTGCTTCCAGTACATTTGCCGTACCCATGATATTGCTGGCAAACGTTGTCAAGGGCTCACGATAACTTGCGCGTACCAATGCCTGCGCTGCCAAATGGAATACAAACTCAGGCTGACATGCATCCATCGCTGCCGCAACGGCATGAAAGTCACGTATGTCCCCAATATGGCTGTGAATCTTGTCTTTAATCTTCAACAAATCAAAAAGGTTGGGCTGGGTTGTTGGTGCCAAAGCCAAGCCATGTACGACTGCGCCCATACCAGCCAGCCAATGTGCCAACCAGGCTCCCTTGAAACCGGTATGCCCGGTCAACAAGACACGCTTCCCACGCCAGAACGCGGCGTCGACCATGTCTGTTTTTGGAGTGTGATTCACCATACTCGCCACGGTGCATTCCCGGATTGCCACAAATCTTCCAACAGATTTTTTTCGCGCAAAGTATCCATGGGCTGCCAGAACCCGCCATGCTCAAAGGCCATTAATTCCTGGCGTAGCGCCAACTCTGCAAGAGGCGCGGCTTCCCAACTAATGCAATCATTCTCGATGAAATCCAGTACTTTGGGAGATAGTACAAAATATCCGCCATTGATCCAACCACCATCGCCACGAGGTTTTTCGATAAAGCCCGCTACCTGGTTGCCATCACGCTCAAGCGCACCATAACGTCCCGGTGGTAGAACCGCTGTAACTGTAGCCAGTTTCCCATGCTGTTTATGGAAAGCGATAGAGGCAGCAATATCCAGATCTGCAACCCCGTCACCATATGTAAAACAAAATGCTTCTTCGCCTTGCAAATAACGGGCGACGCGTTTCAGGCGCCCCCCTGTCATGGTGTCTTCTCCGGTGTCTACCAGAGTTACTTTCCACGGCTCGGCATGGTGTTCGTGTACTTCCATACTATTATTTTGCATATCGAAGGTTACGTCCGACATATGCAAGAAATAATTGGCAAAATACTCTTTGATCAAATAGCCCTTGTAACCACAACAAATAACGAATTCATTCACGCCATGCGCCGAATACGACTTCATGATGTGCCAGAGTATGGGGTGCCCCCCAATCTCTATCATGGGTTTAGGCTTGAGGTGGGTCTCCTCAGAAATACGGGTACCCAGACCACCAGCTAAAATAACTGCCTTCACTCTTCAGGTCCTTCACAATAAATTTGCCACATCTGGCGATAAGCTTTTTCTACAGAACGGGCAAAAGCAGGTTCATTCATAAGTAAAGACTGTTCCATTTCCTGACGCAAACCAACCCTTAAACTGCGCAAGCCATCCAGATCATGTGCAAGAATAATAGCTTTTTGCGCATATTCATCTTCAGTATAAGCCTGCCACTCTTCATGCCCTATTGCAGTCAGAATACTCGCACCTATACGGCCGACTGAAGGCCTGTCCGCCAGCGAGATGAAGGGAATACCCATATATAAAGACTCCAGCAGGGTCGTTCCCGAATTATGCGGAAAGCAATCCAGACTGATATCCACATGTTTCAGTACCTCCCAGGATGGCGTGCTGAATCCTATATGCAAACGCGACCTGTCTATGCCATAGCGCAAGAAACGTGATGCCATTTCTTCTTGTACTTGCGGATCTTTAAAGTCACCACTATTTATCATCAGTTGCGAATTTGGCATTGCGTCCAGTATCGTCGCCCAGACACGCACAACACGATGATTTATCCTGGTAGAACGCGACAAACTGCCAAAGGTAATCAAACCGGTTATCTCGAAAGGTGATGGTGTCAGCTCTGCCCTTCGTGTATCTGGCCTGTAAACATAGGCAGGGCCGTCCAGACACCAAACTTTCTCAGAAAATAAATGTGCGCAATTGTCCGTAATTGTAGGCTTGTCAGTCAAGTAATAATCAATAGCACTTAAACCAGTTGTGTAACCGTATTCCAACCAGTGCAGAGAAACCGGGGCAGGTTTGCGTGCAAAAACCGGCAGGCGATTGCCATTGGTATGACCTGCCACATCTACCAAAACATCGATACCGTCGGCACGAATGCGTTCGGCAAGCGTGTCATCTGTCATATCCCGGGTCGGCACCCAATGGTCAACCTGTTTTTTATAATAAGCAGTAATCTCATCCTCGAAAGGTGGATTTGCATAGGCATATATTTCAACCTGATCTTTGTCATGCGCCTCTATCAATGGCAAGAGGAAATACTTGCAAACATGATTATAAAAAGCTTGCGTCACGTACCCCACTTTGAGGCGTTTGCCTGGCACACGAGCATTTTCAAATTTCCTCCATGTCGTTTTGAGCGGTGCGGCAAAGCGTAAGTCAAACTCATGGTAAGCGTTATAAATCACCTCGGGCGTCAAATCAGGATGGTAATTCAGGCAAAATAAGAGGTTAGTGTAAATTTTCCGGTTGAAAGATGATTGCGCATCCTGCTTGAAGGAAAGGGCCTTGATATAGGCTTCAATCGCAGCATCCAAATGATTAGCTTCACGCAAAGTATCCCCATAGGCTCCCCAGATTTCAGGTATATCCTGTGTAATCGTCAATGCATGCTGGCCACATTCTATGGATTCCTGCACCTGTCCGTTCTGACGCAATGCATCAATTAAGTTAGGATAGACCTGCGCCAGGTCAGGCTGTAGCTGCAATGCATGGCGGTATTGTTCAATGGCGACGCTGTACATGCCATGCTCGCGATAAGCAAGGCCAAGATTATTAAACAGGTAAGGCAAGCCGGGATTCAATTGAACTGCTTTCGATATACTCGCTATCGCCTCTTCTGTTTTGCCGATAAAGCGCAGTGCATTACCCAGATTATTAAGTCCCACCACCATATCTGGCTGTATTACCAATGCTTTTTCAAGATAGACTATTGCGTCAGCGCAGCGTTCAAGAGAAATCAACGCATTACCCATATTCACAAGAATATGGGGGTTATTTGGTAGCAGGGTAACTGCCTTGCTCAAGGCTTCTAAAGCCAGCGGGAATTTAGCTTGTTCTATTCTGGCAACACCAAGATAATCCCAAACGATGCCATCCCGTGGCAAATAAGATGACAACCACAAACTGGCTTCTTCCAATTGGGCATACTGCTTCGCCAACAAGTACTTATTAAATATGCCGAAAGCGATCTTCCTGTTGTCGGTAAAATGTGGCATGACGTCGAAGGCCAGTTTT
This sequence comes from Burkholderiales bacterium, assembly GCA_016200895.1. Taxonomy (GTDB): domain Bacteria; phylum Pseudomonadota; class Gammaproteobacteria; order Burkholderiales; family Burkholderiaceae_D; genus Undibacterium. The sequence goes on along the minus strand of JACQDX010000046.1, from coordinate 14,024 downwards.
AGATAGGTCATTGCTTCGTCACACTCATTCGTGTCACCAGCAATTCTGGCCAATGCATACAAAGCTTCAGCATGCCGTGGATAATGCCTGACGATATTCAGGCAAACCTGTTTTGCATCAAGCAAGGCGCCAGAATCAAAAAGTTTATGAACTTCGCGCATTGCTTTTCGTACATCAAAACCTGTTTTTGCCATGACCAGTCCCTGGGTAAGATTTTTTTATCATTAATTATTTTTACAATTACTTCATTTGGCTTACAAATTAATTAAACAAAATGAGTAAAACTGCATGCCCAGACTGGAAAATACCAGAAACCATCATGCTCAGGCTTATTTTATAACCAATGTTTTTGTTTCCATGTGTTAAATAAAGCCTGAAAACTAAATCAAATTTGACCCTAAAGTATTTAAAAAAATCGCCGACAAGCGGAAAGAGTAAAAAAACTTGAGCAGAAAAAATAAGATTTATTTTCAGAAACACGCTAAAACTTTTTTAGTCTCTACCGATACCCTTTACAACGGCGGTCCAATAGTCAGCACGAAAGACCAAAGTTTCAGGCTACTGCGCCAAAATTGTATAACTTAGGTAAGGAGAATCACCATGACTGTTATTAATACCAATATTGCTTCGCTGAATGCGCAACGCAATTTGACCACATCTCAATCCGCCCTGAATACGTCCCTCCAACGTTTGTCCTCTGGCTTGCGTATCAATAGCGCAAAAGACGATGCTGCTGGTCTGGCGATTTCCGAACGTCTTTCTTCACAAATCGGTGGCTTGAATCAAGCTGCACGTAATGCAAACGACGGTATCTCCCTGGCGCAAACCGCTGAGGGCGCACTGCAGCAAATCGGTGCCAACTTGCAACGTATCCGCGATCTGGCCGTACAATCTGCCAACGGCTCCAACAGCGTTTCTGATCGTGCAGCTCTGAACAACGAAGCAAGTCAGCTGATTTCTGAAATTAACCGCGTTGCCAGCAACACTAACTTCAACGGTGTGAACCTGCTTGATGGTAGCTTCTCTGCACAAACTTTCCAAGTTGGTGCCAACGGCACGGCTAATGACCAAATCAGTATCGCCTCCATCTCCAGCGCAAAATCTAGCGCCCTGGGTGTTGGTGCATCCTCCAGCTACGCAACTACAGTAGCGGGTGCCGGTGCTGTTACTACGACCGCCCTGGCTTCCGGTGACCTGTCCATCAACGGTTTCCAGGTTGGCGCATCTGCTGCTGACGGCGTATCTTTCTCCAACTCCACAGGCAGCGGTATCGCAAAAGCAGCAGCAATTAATGCGATCAGCGGCAGCACAGGTGTAACAGCAACTGTAGGTTCCACAACAATTGCAGGTACAGCCAGCACATCTGCAACAGCGATTGCCTCAGGCGACATCACAATTAACGGCGTGAATCTGGGTGCCTTGAGCGCTTCAACCTCTGGCGCACAACGTGGTGCCCAGGTAGCAGCAGCTGTTAATGCGATCAGTACCCAAACAGGCGTTACCGCTACATTCAATACAACAACTGGTGCAGTTGCACTGGCAGCTGCTGACGGCCGCAACGTTACTGTAACAGCCAGCACAAATGCTGCTGCTGCTGCTGCCAACACAGGTATTACCGTATCGGCAACTGGCGCAACAGATGTCAGCACATCGACACTGTCCCTGACTTCTACCAGCTCTGCCGGCATCACCCTGGCTAACGGTACAGGTACTGGTTTGACTGCTGCCAACCTGACAGGTGGTTTCACTTCTGCCACAGTAACAGTAGGTGCTGGTGTATCCTCGCTGAACCTGGGTACAGCAGCGGGGGCCACCGCCGCGTTGACGACCATTGATTCGGCGCTACAATCGATCAATAGCTCCCGTGCTTCTCTGGGTGCGTATCAAAACCGCTTCTCTTCCGCGATTGCAAGCTTACAGACAAACTCTGAAAACTTGACAGCATCCCGCAGCCGTATTCGCGATGCAGACTTCGCTCAGGAAACTGCGGCACTGACACGTGGTCAAGTTCTGCAACAAGCTGGCACTGCGATTCTGGCTCAAGCAAACGCCTTGCCTAACGGTGTTTTGGCTCTGTTGCGCGGCTAATAACAGTAGGCTTATGTAAATTAGGTCTATACTTAAAGCATAAAGCATGTCCCCCTGACCAAATTTTTGGCCAGGGGTATTTTTCTTGAAGGAAAAGATCATGGACATCCGATCGATAGGGAGCGTTTCTCAATCAGGACAACTGATCAATGACCGTATACCTGCCTCAGACACAGGTGCTACAGTACACAAGTCATCTGCTGCTGCCACCCAGACCATTGATGCCGTAAAGGCAACTTCGTCTGCCACTTCCCCAGCCGAAGTAGAAAAAGTGACAAAAGCTGTCAACGATATCAATAAAACAATTCAGGCACTTTCCCAGAACCTGGAATTCAGTGTTGAAGAGCACAGCAATCGGGTGGTGGTCAAAGTTATTGACCAGCAAACCAAAGAGGTATTGCGCCAGATTCCTTCAGAAGAAGCCATTGAAATTTCTCGTTCGCTCGATAAATTGCAGGGGCTATTAATTAAACAGCAAGCGTAATTCACAGATATGGCCTTTTTGGGCTAAATTTTAAATTGGCAGGTAAATTCCCCTCTAAAGTCTGGTTTGTCTTTGCCGATAATTTAGTACAGTACGGTCTGACTAGGGGAACAATGTGGGCATACAATCGACAGGCTTAGGCGCCAATCTGGACGTCAACGGTCTCATTACTAAATTAATGCAGGTGGAAAGTCAGCCCCTGACAACATTGGCGAAAAAAGAAGCCAGTTTTCAGGCAAAGCTATCCGCTTATGGCACGCTTAACAGCGCTCTCAGCGTTTTTCAGTCCAATGTTACCGGTCTCAGCAATCTGGGAACTTTTCAAGCACTGAGTGCCTCTGCGGGCGACAGCTCTATCCTGTCTGCTACTACCACAAGTGTTTCAATCCAGGGCAGCTATAACGTCAATGTGACCAAGCTGGCACAAGCACAAACCATTTCCAGTGCAGGTCAGTTGAGCTCTACAGCCAGCATAGGCAGCGGCACCAGCACCACCATCAACTTTGAGTTTGGCACCATTACAGGCGGTGCATTGGCCAACGGTACCTATACAGGCTCCACTTTTACCCAGGATGCGACACAGGCAATTGGCACCGTCACTATTGATGGTGCCAATAATTCCCTGCAAGGTATACGTGATGCAATTAATGCGGCAAAAGTCGGCGCAACTGCCGCCATCGTTGGTGATGGTAGCGCCACCCCTTACCATTTGGTACTTACTTCCGCAAAAACTGGTGCTACTTCCAGCCTGAAAATTACTGCAACGGGTGATGCCGCGATCCAAAGTCTGGTCAATTATGACCCAGCTGGCACGCAAAATCTGACAGAAACAACAACAGCACAAAACGCCGCGTTGACCGTCAATGGTATAGCGATTTCAAGCACATCCAATGCAGTAACGGGTGCCATACAGGGCACAACCCTGAATTTGAGCAAGGTTGGTACAACCAGTCTGTCACTGAGTGCCAATACCAGTGGCATCCAATCGGCCATTAATGGTTTCGTAAAAGGCTTCAATGATTTTCAAGCCACATTAAAGTCTTTGACTGGCTATGATGCCAACACTCAAAAAGGCGGTATCCTGATAGGTGACTCTACTGCCAGAAATGTTCAAAGTCAGATCAGGTCAACACTGAGTACTGCAGTAAATGGTCTGGGTGGGAACATCACTACCTTGGCAAGCATAGGCATCAGCTTTCAAAAAGACGGCACACTCTCTGTAGATTCGTCGAAACTGAGTACTGCGCTATCCACTAACTACAGCGACATCAGCGGTCTGTTTGCCTCAGTCGGCAAGGCAACGGACAGCCTGGTTAGTTACACTAGTTCTACCAGTGCGACAAAACAAGGCGCTTATGGTTTAGACATCTCTGCCATTGCCACCCAGGGTGGATTGTTGGGTGATCTGGATCTCACTACCGGCAGTACAACGATTGCGGCAAGTACTACACTCAACGTTACGCTGGACGGGAAAACTTCTCTGGTTTCGTTGGCAGCTGGAACCTATACAGCATCTGCACTGGCAACCTTGTTGCAGACTTCGATTAACGGCAATTCCACATTCAAAGACAATGGCTCAACAGTGACGGCCACCATCAACGGCAGTGGTTTGTTGCAGTTGCAATCTACCCGTTATGGCAGTGCATCCAATGTGAATCTGGCTGATGGCACTGGTACGGGTGCGGCCAGTTTTACAGGTACCGTGCTCAATGGTACTGCCGGTGTAGATGTGGCAGGCAAGCTGAATGGCATTATCGCTACTGGCACAGGGCAGTATCTGACAGGTGCTACTGGCTCAGATGCCGAGGGTTTGAAAATATTGATCAGCGGTGGCTCACTTGGAGCTCGCGGCACAGTGAATTTCTCCAGAGGTTATGCATCTCAGGTGTCATCCCTTTTGTCTACTGTGGTAGGTACTTCGGGTTCGATTTCCGGTGCCACAGATGGTATCAATCGCAGCATCAAGGAAATAGGAAAGCAGAGGGAAATTTTAAATAGTCGCCTGTTTGATACGGAAGCGCGCTACAGGGCGCAATTTACAGCCCTGGACTCAATCGTAAGCAGTTTAAATAATACCAGTTCGTTTCTTACCCAGCAATTGGCTGCATTAACTGCAAGTACGAAATAAATTCAGTAAGCAGATCAGAATATACCAAAGAGGATAAATCGCTATGTTTGGCTCATCTCAAGTGCGCGGCGCAAATGCCTATGCAAAAGTTGGCATTGAGACTGGCGTTGTCGCTGCCAGTCCCCACAAATTAATAGTCATGTTGTTTGATGGAGCCATAGTCGCCATTTCAAATGCCCAGCAGCATTTGGGAGCAGGAGATGTTGCATCCAAAGGTCAGGCTATTTCAAAAGCAATAGCGATTATTGAAAACGGATTGCGTGCCAGTCTGGATAAGAAAGCCGGTGGCGAAATTGCTGTCAGCCTTGACTCATTGTATGAGTACATGACGGCCAGGCTATTACAAGCCAATCTGGAAAATAACGATCTTATGCTCACTGAAGTCCAGAATTTATTGCGCGATCTAAAAACCTCCTGGGAAGCGATTGCCCCCACAAAAGAGGTCACCACTGAAGTCCCAAAAGTGAATATTGACCCATTGTCACCTCGTCCTGCCAACTTTGTTGAGGCTTGAATCAAGATGAATAATCTGGAACTGATCTCATTGTATGAAAATGTTGCTGCGATTACAGGCAACATGCTGGAAGCTGCACGTTCAGGAAATTGGGAATTGCTGGAACAACTGGAAAATGATTGCTCCAGTCGCGTGCAAACCATACGCGAAAGCGAAATTCCTTTTGATCTGCCTGCAGATATGCGCGACAAGAAAGTTCGCATCATCAAGAAAATTCTTGCTGACGACAAGGAAATCCGTGACATTACCGAGCCATGGATGGCGCAGCTATCAGATTTAATGAAAAATTCCAGCACCAACAGAAAATTATCCAATGCTTATGGCGCAGGTAATACGGCCTGATTTTTATGGCTACCCGACTCGATATCCTGTCCAAACCAGTTGCCAATATCGAGGCACCAACAGCTGCATTATCGATTAGCGAAACCAGGCAGGACATCACCCCAAAACTGGCACAGCTTGTTACTGGACAATTGCTCAAAGGCGAGATTCTGTCAAAATTGATGGACGGCAGCTTTACCGTCAGGGTAGCCGGCATTACTGCCAAAATGATGTTACCCGAAGGCAGCAAGACGGGTGATCAAATTCCATTGCGCCTGATCGCGACCGAGCCTCGTCCCACATTCCTACTGGAACATGACGGCGACGCTCACTTTCCCACCCCGTTACCACAAAATTACGCGACTGGCACAGAAAAACGCCCGCAACAACCCTCCAGCAATTATCTGGGTGTCGTTGCTGACGAAGTTGAGGCACCAGTCTCTCAAACCACTGCCAGAGTAAACATTCCAGAGTCTGGCGTCAAAGCCGATACTTCCAGCATAGTCAGTTTATCGGTCAATGAAACTGGCAAGAAAATCAGCAATGATGCTAGCATCAATTCGCCCAAAGTCAGTGCTCAGGAAGTGGCATCGGCTAAATCGGCCGAAGTGACCAGCAAGACCAGCCCCAACAATACCAATATCGTAGATACGACGCCGGATCGGCTGAGTAGCGCACCAACATCCCTGAGCAGTACAGGTAAATTCATTACTCAAATTCTACAGGCCGCCCCAAACCAGGGCGAGAAACTCAGCATTGCCAGTCAGACGCCGATAGTGGCAACAGTTGTAGAATTAAAAGACACGAGTGCGACAGCAAGCAAACTCCAACATCAAATCAGCACCAGTGGTTTATTTTATGAATCGCATGTTGCAGAATGGGCACAAGGAAAACGTCCTATCAATGACATCAAGGCAGAGCCTCAATCGCAAATTGGCTTGTCTGATATGGCTGCCAGCAACTCTGCTACAGCTTTAAGCACGGTCAATAAAGAAATGGGACAAATAATTCACCAGCAATTAAATGTTCTGGAGCAAAATATTGTACGATGGCAAGGAGAGCTTTTCCCGGGACAAAAAATTGAATGGGAGATTAAAAAAGAAAGCCAGGGCGACCGCAACCAACAGGAAATTGAAAGTGCAAACTGGCAATCGGTGGTTCGTTTTGATTTGCCTAATCTAGGGCCAGTCACGGCTATCATCAATCTGCAATCGAGTAATCTGGGCCTGTCCTTGCGGGCTGAGCAAAGCACTACTGTCTCTGCCCTTAAGGATCATGCGAGTGAACTAGCTGCAGCAATGCAGGTGGCTGGTTCACCACTGATGTCTTTTGTGGTGAATAAAAATGAGCGCAACTAATCCTCCTGTCAAACCAGTACAAAATGCTGTTGCGCTGGCTTACCAGAATGGCGATGCAGCGCCTAAGGTAGTTGCCAAGGGCAAAGGTTTGATCGCCGAAGAAATTATTGCCAGAGCCAAAGAGCACGGGGTACATGTACATCAGTCCAAAGAGCTGGTTTCCTTGCTGATGAAAGTCGATCTTGACCGGGATATTCCTCCCGCCTTGTATCGCGCAGTTGCAGAACTGCTCGCTTGGCTTTACCATATTGATACGGAAAAGTCTGAGACAATTTCGGAGACTTCAGGGCGACAATAAATTAAACAGCCCTTATCTTTAAATGTTATTATAAAAATATGCCATCGACACCTCCGAGTCTGGGTACAGAAAATCAAAGCCCATTTCAAGTTGATTCCCGCCGGGAAATCATCGGTCTGTTGCGCGGCCTGAAAGAAAGCAAGCAATTGATCAGCATGTTGATCAATAATGGCTCAGAAGTATTCATCACTTCGATACTGGATGTTGATGATGACACCAATCTGATTATTATCGATAGCACACCTGGTCAATTGGCAAATCAGCGCATTATTGAGGCGCCCAGAGTGTCGTTTGAAGGTTTATTGGACAGAATCAGCATACAATTTTCTGCCTCTAATCTGGAGCGCATCGATTTCGAAGACCGCCCTGCCCTGCAGTTTGAGATACCAAGCAATATGATACGTCTGCAAAGGCGAGAATATTATCGTATCAATACCCCACTCTCGAATCCTATCCGTGCGTTGATACCGGTACATTTGGAAGACAGACAAGAAATACTGAAGCTCGCTTTGGTAGATATCAGTTGCGGCGGCATTGCCATACTGGATGAAAGAAAAATTCTTGATAGCACCATCGGTGTAATCTATGAGCATTGCAAACTGGATTTACCGACCATAGGCCTGGTTGACGTGATACTGCAAATACGCAACTCGCAGGATCTGGTTTTGCTCAATGGCAAATCAAACCGGCGACTCGGCTGCCAATTCATCAATATGTCCAACGGCGTACTCGCCAGTATCCAGCGTTACATCATGAAACTGGAACGAGAACGCAATGCCAAACTGACTGGCATACGCTAAAAAACAAGGCCCGGCTTCAAATAACCGGGCTTTGTTTTGGCAGTCGCAAAATGCAAATTTCAGGCATTTCCATCACGCCATGACTGGGCAAGCTATATCTGCATATTCATGATGTCATGGTAAGCGGATACCAGTTTGTTCCTGACCTGCACCGTGGTCTGGAATGAGATATTGGCTTTTTGCATCGAGATCATTACATCAGACAAGCTGACCTTATCATCACCCATGGCAAATTTTTGTCCCAATTGTTGCGAACTCACCTGTGACTGATTCACACTTTCCAGAGAAGCCTTCAAGGCCTCTGCAAAGTCCAGCCTGCCAGGGGGCGCAGTATTGTCTGTCGGGCTCGCACCCAAACCGGAGCTGGCCTCCATTCTGGCGGCTGTCGCTTTTAATTGTGCAACCATGGCCTCAATGCGGCTCGCATCTATGCCTCCTACTTTCATTTAATCACCTCTGATGTCTACTTTCACATTTGCTACATTAACAGTTGGAAAGCAAATGGGAGCTTGGAAAAGAACAGTAAAGGCATCGTTTTTCCCTCGTTTGATTTTAGTATTTAAGTGGACAATCGCTATCAAGGAAAAAACCATATCTGGAATAGCAAGCATGCACTCCACTGACACATTAATCGTACAAGGTGAACTATGGCAACCGCAGAAAATATAGCAATTGCCCCGCCTGGACCTGCCCTGCCGGGCATATTTGGCTTGCCGCAAACCCCTGTCACGCGCAATATCTTGCTGGCGATCGGTGCTGCGATTACTTTGGCCATCATGGTTGGCGTCTGGCTATGGAGCCAGACACCTGACTACAAAGTCTTGTTTTCCAATTTCAATGACAGGGATGGTGGTGCCATTGTTGCCTCCTTGCAACAATTAAACATTCCTTACAAATACTCTGAAGGCGGTAACGCCATCCTCGTCCCTGCCAATCAAGTGCATGATGCGCGTCTGAAGCTGGCTTCCCAAGGCTTGCCCAAAGGCGGCAATGTGGGGTTTGAGCTGATGGAAAATCAAAAACTGGGTATCTCTCAGTTTTTAGAGCAAGTGAATTTTCAACGTGCGCTGGAAGGTGAATTGGCACGCTCTATTCAGGCAGTGTCAGCAGTCCAGACCGCCCGTGTGCATTTAGCCATACCTAAATCACAAGTCTTTATCCGCGACCAGCAAAAACCTACTGCCTCAGTCTTACTGAATCTCTATCCCAGCCGCGCGCTGGACCAGCAACAAGTCAGCGCCATTGTTCACCTGGTGGCCAGCAGCGTGCCTGAATTGTCCGCCAAGAATGTCACTATCGTCGATCAAAATGGTAATTTGCTGTCTGACACATCCAAGCAGATGGCGAACAATAGTCTTGACCCTTCACAACTTAAATACGTGCAGGAATATCAGCAAAACATTATCAAACGCATAGAATCGATTATCTCCCCTATCGTTGGGGCAAATAACGTGCGTGCAGAAGCCACGGCAGATATCGATTTTTCACGCACTGAACAGGCTGCAGAAACTTACAAACCAAATTCTCCGCCAGAAGCATCGGCCATTCGCAGTCAGCAAACCAGTGAGTCCTACAATAAAGGTGTCAATCCATCTGGCATACCGGGTGCGCTGAGCAATCAGCCTCCAGTCCCGGCGACTGCACCTATTGTCGCCAGCGGTGCAGCTAATTCACAAACTGCGGCATCAAATGCTGGCTTGATGCAAAAAGATTCGACCATGAATTTTGAAGTGGACAAAACCATACGCTATACCCAGCAACCTATGGGTGGCGTAAAACGCCTGTCTGTTGCTGTTGTCATCAATTACAAAACAGAAATAGACAAAAATGGCAAAACCACTACACGTCCTTTGACAGACATAGAAAAAACCCAGATTACGGATTTGACCAGAGAAGCCATGGGCTTCAACAAAGACAGAGGCGACACACTGAACGTCGTCAACAGCCCCTTTGCCAGCCCTGAAAAAGAGCCTATAGTGGACTTACCACTGTGGAAACAGCCAGACGTATTGCAAATGGCTAAGGAAATCGCGAAATACATAGGTGTTGCCATCGTCCTGGCCTACTTGTTTTTCGGCTACCTGAAACCCATGTTATATAAGATGATGGGTAAGGACAAAGAAACCCTGGAAGCAATCGAAGCTGAAAAACGGGCGCAGGAAGAAATTGAGAAAGAGGAAGAAGAAGCTGCCATTGTTAACTTGTCGAGAGAAGCAGAACTGCAAAATACACGGCATGGGTCGAGCTATGAAATGAATCTGGAAATGGCGAAACAATTGGCAAAAGACGATCCACGTATTGTGGCTAACGTAGTAAAGGCATGGGTCAGCAATGAGTGAAGACGGAGTACAAAAAGCCGCCACCCTGATGTTGGCACTGGGTGAAGACGGGGCCGCCGAGGTCATGAAATATCTTGGGCCTCGCGAAGTGCAAAAGATAGGCGCTGCCATGGCTGCGATTGGCCCTATTCCGCATGAAGCCATTGCCAAGGTGCTGGATGACTTCAAGGCGGCGGCCGACCTGAGTTCTTCAGTTGGTCTGGATTCGGATGAGTACATACGCAATGTGCTGACCAAAGCCCTGGGTGATGACAAGGCTGCCTCACTGCTGAACCGTATTCTGGGTGGCAAGGATGCCAGCGGTATCGAGAGCCTGAAATGGATGGATTCTCCATCAGTTGCCGAACTGATCAAGAATGAGCATCCACAAATTATTGCCACCATTCTGGTCCACCTGGAAAGTGACCAGGCTTGCGAAATCCTGAATCAATTTACCGAGCGTCTGCGCAACGACATCGTCTTGCGTATCGCTACTCTTGACGGCATCCAGCCTACCGCGCTGCGCGAACTGAATGATGTATTGACCAAGCTCCTGACCGGCAATGAGAGCCTGAAGAAAAAATCCATAGGCGGCGTGCGTGCTGCGGCAGAAATCCTGAACTTCATGAGTGGCGAGAACGAAGCCTCGGTCATGGATAATCTGCGCAAATATGACGGTGACATGGCCGAAAAAATCATGGATGAGATGTTCGTCTTTGACAACATTCTTGAAATTGATGACAAGGGCATACAGTTGCTGCTGAGGGAAGTACAGTCTGACTCCCTGATCGTTGCACTCAAAGGTGCCAATCAGGACATGCGCGAAAAAATCTTCAAGAATATGTCGCAGCGTGCAGCAGAAATGATGCGCGAAGACTTGGAATCCAAAGGCCCTGTACGTCTCTCCGAAGTCGAAGCACAGCAAAAACAAATACTGCTCATCGTCAGGCGTCTCGCCGATGAAGGTCAGATCATGTTAGGTGCCAAAGGCGAAGATGCTTATGTCTAATAATGCCACGCGCAGCGGTGACATGACGGCCTTCCAACGCTGGGAAATGGCTTCGTTTGGCGATAACCGGCCTGCCCAGGTAGAAGAAGTAAGGGCAGCCAACGCTCAGGTCGCGGCCCAGCAACGTGTAGAAACAGAAAACGCGCGTGAAGCTGCCAAGCAGGAAGGATTTGCTGCAGGATATAAGGAGGCCTATGAACGTGGCCTGAAAGATGGTCAGGAAACTGCCTATGCAGAAACCATGGAACAGGTGCAGGTAGAAATTCACTCCCTGCAACAAATGGCGCAGGCATTTTCCGGACAATTGCATTCCGCATCTGAGCAAATGGGGAATGAACTGATGCATCTGGCATTAGATATGGCACAAGCCATGCTAAAGGCCAAGCTTGATGCCGACCCGACCGTGATCCTGCCCATCGTTGAAGATGCGATTGCGCAGTTGGCCAGCGTACAACAGCCAGCACAAATCCTACTAAATCCTGAAGATGTAGCAATGGTGAAAAATCAATTAGGCGAGACCCTGGCAGCAGATGGCTGGCGGATCGTACCCGATAACCATATGGAGCGCGGTGGCTGCAAGCTGGTAACCCAGCACAATCTGGTCGATGCCAGTTATTCTACGCGCTGGAAAAAGCTGCTGGACAGCATGCAAATCAGTGATTTTAAAGCAGGTTGATGTTCATGCAGGATACCTTCATCAATGACTGGAAATCCAAGCTCAACTTAAGCCGGAAGCAGATGTCACATGTGCAAACCACCACCATGTCTGGCAGAGTTACCCGAGTCACCGGTCTGGTCATGGAAGCCGTCGGTTTAAGATTACCAGTAGGTAGCGCCTGCAGCATACATTTGCAAAGTGGCGCAAAAATAGATGCCGAAGTCGTTGGTTTCGATGGCGACAGATTGTTTCTGATGCCACACAGCGATCTTGACGGCGTCACGCCAGGGGCACCGGTATTCCCGGCAGAGGCAGAAGCACATGAAATCGTTAATCACCCACGCAGACGTCCTAGCGACAGAAGCCGTCATTTGCCAGTAGGGTATGAATTATTGGGACGTGTCCTGGATGGAAATGGCCGTCCTCTGGATACCCTGGGCCCTCTCGGCACCCATGAATCCGCCCCCTTGGGTGCACGCATTTATAACCCGCTGGAACGTGCCCCTATCGTTGAAACACTGGATGTGGGTGTACGTGCCATCAACAGCATGCTCAGCGTAGGCAAGGGGCAGCGTCTGGGTCTGTTTGCCGGTTCAGGCGTAGGTAAGAGCGTCTTGCTGGGTATGATGGCGCGCTATACCGCTGCCGACATTATTGTGGTCGGCCTGATCGGTGAGCGGGGACGTGAAGTCAAAGAATTTATTGAGCAAATTCTCGGCACTGAAGGCCTGGCCCGCTCTGTCGTGGTAGCTGCGCCCGCCGACGCCCCGCCTCTGATGCGCCTGCAAGGTGCTGCCTATGCGACCACCATTGCGGAATATTTCAGGGATCAGGGACGCAGTGTATTGCTGATCATGGACTCATTAACGCGCTATGCCATGGCTCAAAGGGAAATTGCCCTGGCCATAGGTGAACCACCGGCAACCAAGGGCTACCCACCATCCGTATTTGCCAAGCTGCCCGTGCTGGTGGAAAGAGCTGGTAATGGCAAATCAGGCGGCGGTTCAATTACTGCCTTTTATACGGTCCTGACTGAGGGTGATGATCAGCAAGACCCGATTGCAGATGCCGCCAGGGCTATTCTGGACGGTCATATTGTCTTGGACCGGACTTTGGCAGAGAGCGGTCATTACCCCGCCATCGATATAGAACAATCGATCAGCCGGGCCATGCATAGCATTACATCGCCAGAACATCAGGCCTTATCCAGAAAATTGAAACAATTGTATTCCCGCTATGAACGCAGCCGCGATTTGATCAGCGTTGGTGCCTATTCGCCGGGATCTGACCCACTGCTGGATGAGGCAATCCGGCTACATGGAAGAATCGTTTCATTTTTACAACAAGATATTAATGAAAAATGCAGCATTCCTGAAAGCTTGGGGCAACTTCAGGCTCTATTCAACGGATAGAAAATTCTGCCAGAGACTATACTTAAATCACCATGGCATTGAAATCACCAATTAGCACGCTGATAGAAATTACAGAAAAAGAAGTTGACGATGCCGCCAAACTTCTGGGTAAAGCCATACGTGCACATGAAGATACTGAGAAAAAACTGAATTTATTGCAACAATACCGCGATGACTACGCGCAAAGATTACAAGATGGTGCGGCAAAAGGTCTGACTGTGTCGCAATATACGAATTTTTTGTCATTCCTGGCCAAGCTGGACTCGGCTATCGATGGACAAAAACAAGTCGTCATGGATGCAGAGCATCGTATAGTGATGGCGAAGACTGAATGGCAAGCCACTGAGAAAAAACGACTTTCTTATGACACTTTGCAAAATCGCGCGCAAACGGTACTGCAAAAAAAGGAAGCGAAACGAGATCAGAAGCAAACCGATGAAATGGCTGCTCGCGCCCTCTTCTACAAGCGCTAATTTATTTACAGGTACCGCAAATGCAAGCTAATCCCATACTGACAGCGTTAGACAAATCAGGTACAGCCACCAAGTCGGGCAAAAACAGCACATCTGGCAGCCCTGAAATCAGCTTCAACCAAATGTTGAACAAAGAAATCTCCAGTACTAAAAAACCGGAGGT
>JACQDX010000040.1 GCA_016200895.1 Burkholderiales bacterium | reverse complement strand
TCAAGTCTTAGGCGATGCAAACCTGGTTCAGGTACGAACCATGTTTGTGTCGCTTGCGGCCTTTGCCTCAGTTTCATTGGGTAAGTAGGGCAAGTCGCCAATTGGCAGCAAGCTCAGGTAGCGCTATTTGAAAAATGTCAGTGTCATCAAGCCTTAGTTTTACCAGACTAAGCTCAGGAATGAGTATGGAACAATAATTGCATACTTGTTTTTAAAATCTTTGCAAGAGTGAATTGTAAAATATACTGAATAATATTTTGTTAAATGTGAATTTTTCTGTTGAATTTTGTTGGGCTTTATCATTACCATCCTGAATTAAGTTCAAAGGGGGATCATATGAAAGTTACGAAATGGATAGTAAAGGCTGGCTTGCCCTGCGCGCTAGTCCTGTGCTCCTCGCTTTCATTGGCCGCGGATACCCTGACACGCATCAAAGAGACGCAAACGGTGACCATCGCGCACCGTGAAGCGTCTTTTCCGTTTTCTTACCTCAATGATGATAAGAAGCCCATCGGCTATTCCATGGACATTTGTCTGAAATTGGTCGATGCAATCAAAAAAGAACTCAAGCTGCCGCAACTTAACGTGAACTATGTGCTGGTAACTGGCAGTACCCGTATCCCCGCCATTGCTGAGGGCAAGGCTGACATGGAATGCGGGTCAACCACTAATAATGCCGAGCGTCGCAAACTGGTTGCCTTCACTATCCCCCATTTTTTTGCCACTGCAAAAATGATCGTCCGTGCCGATTCTGGCATTAAAAACTGGACTGACCTCAAAGGTAAAAAAGTGGTGACCTCCAAGGGTACAACTACCATCAAACTGCTGAATGACCGCGACAAGGTCAGGGGCCTGGATTTGAAATTGCTCGAAGGCAGCGACCATAATGAATCCTTCAGCATGGTAGAAAGCGGCAAAGCCGATGCTTTCACCGTCGATGATGTGCTCTTGTATGGACAGCGCGCCAATGCCAAGGACCCTAGCAAGTTTGTCGTAGTGGGTGATTCACTGTCTACCGAACCGTATGCCATCATGCTGCGCAAGGATGATCCCACATTTAAAAATCTGCTAGACCGTGAGATGGCCCGTTTGATGAATGATGGTGAAGTCACCAAGCTGTATGACAAATGGTTTCGCAAGCCCGTGCCCCCAAAAGGAGCAAACCTGAACATGCCCATGAATTTTCTGTTGCGTGACAACATTCGCTTCCCGACAGACAAGGTTGCAGATTAGCAGGCACTGTCTTTGCTTAATGGCTTGAGTGAATGGCATATATTAATGAAGTTTGTATTGTTTGACAGGCGTTCTGCCTGTCTAAATTTTTAGCAGCATATAAGTAGTAATACGTATTAAGCCGACTGAAAAAAACGGTAATTTGCTGAGGGTTTTTGTTAAACTCAAAGCCATGATTTTTTGATTTAACTTTTTGGAGACAGTATGAAATTTTCGAAATTGTTGGTAGGTCTGATTGGTGCAGGTCTGATCGCCGGTGTAGCACAGGCGCAAGAAACCGGGACATTGAAAAAAATCAAAGACACAGGAACCATCACTTTAGGTGTGCGTGATTCCTCCAACCCTTTTTCCTACCTGGATGATAAACAGTCTTATCAGGGTTATTCCATTGATTTGTGCCTGAAAATTGTGACTGCAGTGCAAAAGCAATTGGGTTTGACTTCCTTGAACGTCAAAATGAATCCGGTGACTTCTGCTACCCGCATTCCTTTGATGGCAAATGGCACGATTGATCTGGAATGTGGCTCTACAACCAATAACGTTGAGCGTCAAAAACAGGTGGCATTTGCACCTACCACTTTTGTTACAGCCAATCGTATTTTGTCGAAAAAATCCTCTGGCATCAAAACCCTTGCGGATTTGAAGGGCAAGGCCGTGGTATCCACTTCTGGTACTTCTAACCTGAAGCAATTGACACAGTTGAATGCAGATCAAAATCTGGGCATCAATATCTTGCCAGCCAAAGATCATGCAGAAGCTTTCCTGATGGTAGAAACAGGTCGTGCAGTGGCATGGGTGATGGATGATATTCTGTTGGCTTCGCAAGTATCCAACTCAAAAAATCCAGCTGACTATGAAATCAGCAAGGAAGCATTGTCGGTAGAACCGTATGGCATCATGCTGCGCAAAGATGATGCGCCGTTCAAGAAAGTGGTTGATACAGCTATCAGCAACGTGCTGACTTCTGGTGACGTTAACCGCATCTACCACAAATGGTTTATGCAACCTATCCCACCTAAAGGTGTCGCTTTGAACTGGCCTATGTCTGACCAACTCAAGGTAGTTGCTGCCAAGCCTACTGATTCAGGTGAGCCTTCTGCTTATGCTGCTGTTCCTGAGGCTCAAAAAGCCGTATTGAACAAAAAGAAAAAATAAGACATAACAAGGCAAGGTAGTCCGATAAAACGGGGGGATGCACCTCCCGTTTTCTTTTGCAAGACAATGTACTTGCGATCTTGCCAAGGCGGATTGAAAGCGCTGTACAGGAGGAGAATATGAATTACAACTGGAATTGGAATATCTTTTGGGACATTGCGCCCGATGGAACGGGAACCTATCTGGAGTCGCTGATCGCCGGTCTGAAATGGACACTGGCGACGGCAGGCCTGGGCTGGATGATTGCTTTGGTATTGGGCATGATAATAGGGACACTGCGTACAGCACCAAATAAATGGGTAGTCAAGCTGGCAAATGCCTATGTGGAATTATTCAGGAATATTCCACTGATCGTGCAAATGTTTCTTTGGTACTTTGTCTTTCCTGAGGTCTTGCCTGAAGCCTGGGGCACGGCACTCAAACAATTGCCGAACTCGCCATTTATTACTGCTGTCCTGAGCCTGGGTTTTTTTACTTCAGCCAGGGTCGCAGTGCAGGTATCGACTGGTATCAATGCCCTGCCACGTGGTCAGAAAATGGCTGGAACAGCATTGGGACTGACGCTGCCACAAACTTACCGCTATGTGCTATTGCCCATGGCATTTCGCATCATCATTCCTTCACTGATCAACGAAGTGGCGGCGATCATCAAAAACAGTTCGGTGGCTTTGTCCATAGGTTTGATAGAACTGATGGCAAGTACGCGTTCCATGCAAGAAATGTCTTTTAAGACTTTTGAGGCTTTTAGTGCAGCCACCATCATCTATCTGATCGTGTCTGTGGTTGCGATCCTGATGTCGAATTTGTTGGAAAAGAAACTGCGCGTACCAGGTTTCATTACCGCTGGTTCAGCCAATAGTGGAGGGCACTAAACATGGGTAATTTTGATTTTGATGTCATTCAGCGTTCCTGGATGTACCTGTTCCAGACCGGCATGGTATTTACACTGAAGCTGACCTTCCTGGCAATGACAGGCGGTATCATCATCGGCACTTTATTGGCGATGATGCGTTTATCCAGCAACAAGCTAATCAATCTGGTCGCCTCCGCTTATGTCAACCTGATGCGTTCGATACCTCTGGTATTGGTGCTGTTCTGGTTTTACTTCCTGGTGCCTTATATTGGTGCCTGGATAATTGGCGCAAATGAACCTGTTGCCGTGGGTGCCTTTTCTTCTTGCCTGATCACCTTTGTCATGTTTGAAGCCGCTTATTACTGCGAAATCATGCGTTCTGGCATACAGTCTATCCCTCGTGGCCAGATATGGGCTGGTTATGCGATGGGCATGAATTACTGGCAAACCATGGGACATGTCGTGTTGCCTCAGGCTTTCCGCAATATGATTCCTATATTGCTGACGCAAACCATCGTTTTGTTTCAAGACGTATCGTTGGTATCGATTTTGTCCATTCCCGACTTTTTCGGTTCTGCTGCCAAAGTTGCACAGCGTGATGGTCGTCTGGTGGAAATGTATTCCTTCGCAGCGGTTGTCTACTTCATCATGTGCTTTGGCTTGTCCGCGCTCGTGAAGAAGTTGCAGGCAAAAGTGGCGATCATACGTTAAGAATATTGTGGAGATTTGAAATGATAAAATTGAATAATGTCAGTAAATGGTATGGTCAGTTCCAAGTGTTGACTGACTGCACGACTGAAGTATCCAAGGGTGAAGTGGTGGTGGTGTGCGGTCCTTCCGGTTCGGGTAAATCCACCCTGATCAAAACCGTCAATGGTCTGGAGCCTTTCCAAAAAGGTGAAATCACGGTGGAAGGTGTTTCTGTTGGTGATCCAAAAACCAATCTGTCGAAACTGCGCGCACGCATAGGCATGGTGTTCCAGAACTTTGAATTGTTCCCACACCTGTCGATACGCCAAAATCTGACTATCGGCCAGGTTAAAGTATTGGGCCGCTCTGAAGAAGAGGCGACTGAGCGCGGCCTCAAATACCTGGATCGCGTTGGCCTGATTGCCCAGAAAGACAAGTTCCCTGGTCAGTTGTCCGGTGGTCAGCAACAACGTGTGGCAATTGCCCGCGCCTTGTCGATGGACCCGATCGCCATGTTGTTCGATGAACCGACTTCTGCACTTGACCCGGAAATGATTAATGAAGTGCTGGATGTTATGGTGGGCCTGGCGCAAGAAGGCATGACCATGATGGTGGTGACCCATGAAATGGGTTTTGCCAAGAAGGTCGCGAATCGTATCGTCTTCATGGATAAGGGGGCGATCGTCGAGGATTGTTCTAAAGATGAATTCTTTAATAATGCCCGTTCAGAACGTGCTCGTGACTTCCTGGATAAAATCATTCATTAATCAATTAAGTAATGCATGCTTCATTGCGCAAAACAGCCCTGATTTCAGGGCTGTTTTTGTTTTAGCTATAGATTTTTCCAATTCAGATGAGCTGCCTGTGGACATGAGCGGATGGTAAAGGAAGATTTTTTTAAAATCTATGATAATTGTGATTGACGTCACAGGTAAAAAAGTACTGGCATGCTAATCTTCACACGCTAAAAAATTACTTCTATTGCTTTAACAATAACTAAACAGGACACTTAAATGGCCAACACAGCAGCAGACATCCAAAAGCTTTACATCGCTTATTTCAACCGTCCTGCAGACCCAAATGGTCTGACGTACTGGATGGCCCAAGGTTTCAC
>JACQDX010000039.1 GCA_016200895.1 Burkholderiales bacterium | reverse complement strand
GCTGTTGCTGTTGCTGTTGCTGTTGCTGTTGCTGTTGGGTTTGACTTCGGGGTTGCTTTTGACTTTTGCAGTTCCCATGTGCAGCCGCCATTTGTGCAGTACAGAAAATGGAAAAAGAAGAGCCGCTGTTTGAGCGAAGCGAGTTTCGGATCTTCCCATTTTTTGTACTGCACAAATGGGCACCCCGTAGGGGCGGCTACGCCTGGGTCGCTTTTCTTTGAGTTCTTTCTTTGGCGACGCAAAGAAAGAATTTCGGCCGCCGGGCCGAGACCCGGCCTGTGTCCACGAAGGGCAATTGTTTTAATAACGACCCAAATACACGACGAACGCCCCTGGGCTCCAGCCTACGCTGGAGCGACGTTAATACGGTAGCAATTTATCGTCTTCAATTCATATAGCGCATCGCAAAAAACCAACCGCAACTAACACAAGCCCCCTCCCCCCATTATCCCCCCAAACCCATATCCAATATTGCCCCCAACACCCTCGACAAACACAATTTTCCTCCAAGATAAAAGCTCATGCTGACCCCGAAGCCAGCAGAAAAAAATACCCGGAGGACGACCATGCAAACCCATATCCGCAACAACAAAATCATCAGAACAACACTACTGATCATGAACCTCATGATCAGCATGACAAACAATCCAGCCCAGGCTGCAGAGCCACAAAAAATCTTCTACATACGTCCGGTCCCCGACAACGATGACCCCTACCTGCAACAAGGCAGCGATGGCATCAAACAGGCCGCACAGATGTACCAGATGCAAGCCACCACACTGGCCAGCCAGGCCGACCGCGCTGGCAGGCAAAAGCAGCTGGAAAATGCCATCAGGCTGGGGGCGAATATCATCGTCATGATAGGTTATGAATTCAGGGAATTGCTGGACAGCGTGCCATATGCCGCGCCCCATGTGCATTTCGTGATACTGGAGCAATGCATCAGTAATCCACCACCCAACCTGCTTTGCATCAGCTTTCGCGAAAGCGAGGCCAGCTACCTGGCGGGTATGGAAGCTGCGCTGATGTCGGCCAGCGGCAAGATAGGAGTCATCGGTGCAGTGAAAACGCCGCTGAAACAAAAATCTGTCGATGCTTTCATCGCCGGTGCCAGGTCAGTCAGGCCAGATGCTGACCTGAGCCATATCGTCTGGATAGAAGGCAGCCAGCCCTTCAATGACACAGCCCGTGCCGAGGTGCTGGTGAAGAGCATGCTGGCGGATGGAGTCGATATGATTTATGCGGCAGCTGGCAGCAGCAATAATGGCGTATTCAAAGCGCTTGCTGGCAATACCAAAGCGCGGGCCATAGGCAGTTATGCCAACCAGTGCCCAAAAACTGCGGGCAAGGTCATCGACAATATGCAGGTGCATGGTGATACGGCCATCAGCCTGGTGGTCGCAGCCATTTTGGGTGGATCAACTGCAAGCAAAGTTGAATATGGCCTGAAAGAAGGCGCGGTATCGCTAACCGGTATCAGCACTGATGCGGCATACTCTGATTGCGATATCCTGCGCCAACGGCCTGTGCTGCAAAAACTGCGTGAAGCGAGTCAGGCCATCATCAAGGGCAAGCTGAAAGTGGAATAGGCTTATACAGACTAATCCGGCCTTACTTCTTATCCGACCAAAGAGTGCCACCAGAAGCCCAGTCTTCACGCTTGATTTCCTGGATGATGATATCGACTGCATCTGCTGAGCAACCCAGAGTCTGGCAACTGGCTTCTGTGACGGCTTTGACGAAGGCGCGCTTTTGTTCGACGGTGCGACCCTCAAACATTTGTACATTAATGGTAGGCATGCGTTTCCTTATAACAAACATGGTTGGAAGTTTTTCCGGAATTTTAATACGGCTGGCCGATGATGGCTGAAGGCTGACCCAAGAACACAAATCCGGCAGGAACAAGGTTTTTTAATTGACAGTGCCCCAAACCAGTCTGACATTATTCCACAAATAGTTGCTCTATTTGCCTGGCATTCGCTTGTGGAGCCGTGCATGGTATATCCAGGGTGAAAATAGTACCCTCTCCGACTTTACTGGTGACGCTGATACGTCCTGCCAGCACGGTAGAGACTATATTGTGGACTATGTGCAAACCCAGCCCTACAGATCCGCGCCCCATTTTACTGGTAAAAAACGGATCGAAAATTCGCCCTTGTGACTCGGCCGCAATACCCAGCCCCTGATCACTGACCTCGATTTTTACCCAGGCTTGCGAGCAGGTGGCGGCAATATGTATGGTTCCATGACCACGGTCATCATAGCCATGTACCATGGCGTTAACAATGAGGTTCTCCAGCACTTGTCCTAGCAATCCGGAATAGCTGTCCAACTCGATATCTTGGGGAATATCTTGCACGATCTGATATTCATGCGTAGGCCTGTGCGCGGCAATTGTTTGCAGGCATTCATTGCACAAAGCGCGCAGAGAAAAATGGCTACGTTCGGAAGTACGATGATCAGCAGCGACCTGCTTGAAACAGGCCACCAGCTCAGATGCCCTGAGCAGATTCTTTTCTGTAATCGCCAGTGCCGTGGTCGAATTTTGCATATATGCTTGCAAGACAGAACGCTTCAAACCGTGCGCCATTGCTCTCTCCAACTCTTGCAGATCATGGCTCTGGGTCGTGGTAGTCAGCAGGCAATTGCCTATAGGCGTATTAAGTTCATGTGCCACACCGGCCACCATGCCGCCGAGTGCAGCCAGTTTCTTGGACTGCAGCAATTCCTCCTGAAAATGATGCAGTTGATCCATGGTCTTTTGCAAATCGGCAGTACGCAACTTTACTCTTTCTTCCAATTCATCATTTAACCTGGCCAAGGCTTGTTGTGTCTGTTTGCGTTCGCTAATATCAGTAAAACTGGCACGCAACAGGCTTTGCCGCGCTGCTGGCAACCTGACAAAACGCACTTCCCAATAGCGCGCCTCACCATCCATGTTCATGTATTTTTCCAGCATGACTTCGCCACCATCCAGCGCTTGCTTGATTTCTGCATCAATACTTTCTGCCACGCCGTGTTCAGTCATGCCGGGCAATTGCAAATTCAATAAAGCCTGACGCGCGCCCTCGCTAAAGCGCTTGGCCTGGCTATTGGCATCGATCAGTTTATGCTGGTCGATATTCAATAAAATAACCGCCTCAGGTGCATGTTCCAGCAAAACCCGAAAACGCTCTTCACTTTCCCTGGCAAGAATTTCAGCCTTTCTGCGCAAACGATTTTGTCCATACAACAATAGCACCAGAACAGACAGGAGCAACAATGCCAGTACCACGGCAATCACGAATTCCTTATACTGTCCCCATAGCGTCACGGGCTGGTTTAACACCAAAGACTCTGGTGGCAACTTGTCCATATCCAGGCCCCAGCGCTGCATTTGCGTCCAGTCGAACATGGGTATTACTGGTGTGCTTATTAGATCCGACAGTTTGCTGGTCTGCTTGTCGTGCATGATTTCCAGGGCCAGATCAGCCAGCACAGTTGCTACAGCTTCAGAACGTAATACCGATCCTCCAAGCACACCATTTCCTACCAGATTGTCATACATAACAAAGACAGGTGCATTGGCATTGCCAGCAATTTTCTTTGAGACTTCGGCGGGAATGAAATTGCGACCGGTCTTGTCGCCAAAATAGGAAGAATTGAGAATAATGGTATCTGCTGGCGCATGTGTCACGCGCTGTAGCATTTCCTCGTAGCTCAGTTCCGAGGTGTACTCTATAGCCAGTTTTGATTCATAGCCAGCCAATGACTCATGGGCTCTGGCGGCGATACCTTCATGATCCCGCCCCAGGGTGACTATCACTCTTTGTGTCTTGGGTAGTAAAGCCAGGGCATATTGCAAGGTGCCGCTGAAATCCATGACTGAGGTCATGGTATGCACTTCGCGCGGCACGCCTTTCCATTCAGTAGTGCGGGTACCCGTGTTGATAATCAGCGGAGCCGCGGGAAACAAATCGCGGCCTTCGTTTTCCAGAAAACGCACCGCCGATGCAGAAAAGGCAACGATGACACCCAAGATATAAGTATTCAGTTTCCGATGTAATAATTCTGCAAGTTTTTGCCTGTATTCAGCTTGGGGGTTGCGTAATAAGTCAAGATATTCGATGAAGATGTCGTCTGCACTAATGCCTTTTGCCTTCAAGGAGGCAATTGCACTTTTTGTAAATGCATCAGGTACAGGTAAGCCATACTGATAACCAACCAGGATCAGGATTTTTTTATTGCCTGGCGGTGGGGACTGCGCATAACTGGAGCAAGACAGGCCTATCAGCATCAACGTCAGGAAGATTAAGCGGCTCAGTCTTGGTATGCGTTTGAGTTTCATCTGCCTGCTCTATCTGGCCCATGATAGCGATATCCATGCAACAAGTGCCAACAAAGGGAACTTGCACCTAAATATAAATTTCATTCATTTTAGCCTGCAAAATGAAGAATGTATTTTAAATTTAACATGGATATGATGATATCAAAAACACCACTTTACCTATACCGACGGCATTTCATGCCTGGCGTCGATGTAACAGCCTTCCGGCTGCATAGGTCGCAGCCACAGTCCTGTCATCTCCCAGCATGGCCAGTGCAAACAGCAATTCATCAAGGCTTTCGGTATGCCCGGTACGACGGGCCAGCAAAGGTGTGGCTTGCGGGTCAAGCACGATGAAATCGGCTTCCGCATTTTTGACGAAATTACCTATCGTGCCTTCAAGCTGCATGCTGCGCGCGCCACCCAATGTCGCCAAGTAAAACATGCGTAGTGCTGGCAAGTAGGTGCCACCAAGGCGGGCCATTTTGTAGGCTTCATTCATGGTGCGCAGCATCGAGAATGAAGTGCCACCACCAACATCGGTTGCCAGTGACAGGCTGACTTGCTGGGCATCGGCGCGTTCAAAATTGAACAGGCCGCTGCCAAGAAAGAGATTGGAAGTCGGGCACATCGCCACTGCCGATTGCGTCTCTGCCATGCGTGCACGGTCGGCATCATCGAGCCAGATGCAATGGCCGTACATGGCACGCGGACGCAACATGCCGTACTGGTCATACACATCGAGATAACTGCGTGCTTTTGGGTACAAAGCTTTGACCCAGGCCACTTCATCGGTATTTTCTGCGACATGGGTCTGCAAGAAGGTATCGGGATAAGCCTGAGCCAGTTCACCCGCCAGCTGCATTTGTGCATCACTGGATGTCGGTGCGAAACGCGGTGTGATCGCATACAACTGACGGCCACGCTTATGCCATTTCTTGATCAGGGTTTCGCTGTCGCGGATGCCACCCTCGGCGGTATCGCGCAAGAATTCAGGGCAATTCCTGTCCATCAAGACCTTGCCTGCCACCATGCGCAGATTGCGTGCTTCACTCTCGGCAAAGAAGGCTTCGACTGATTCAGGATGGACGGTGCAATACACCATCGCTGTTGTAGTACCTGAGCGCAGCAATTCATCAATGAAAAAATGCGCGACCTGGGCGCTGTGATTGATATCCGCAAACTGGCGCTCAGTCGGGAAGGTATAGGTCTCCAGCCAGGGCAGCAAACCGGGCGCTGGCGAAGCGATCATGTCGGTCTGGGGGTAATGGATGTGGGTATCGATAAAACCCGGTACGATGAGTTTGCCGCGGTAATCGATGACCTCTGTACCCTCGGGCAGGCTGGCATGCAATTGTGCATACTCGCCGGCAGCGACGATCTTGCCGTCTTCAACTATCAACAAACCATCTTCATGCCAGGCATAAGCATGGTCGTGAAAGGCGGGGTCTTGCTGGAAATGCAGTACACTGGCACGGTAGGCTTGCTGCGTGTTTTTACTTGAAATATTGCTCATCGTGGTCTTTCCTGAATTCTTGTCTTGCAGGCGCAATCAAGCCAGACCACGACTTGTTCATCAAGTCTGCCGGCCTGACATCACATTCGCATTGATCTGGTGGGTGCTAAGCGCTAACAGCGAGAGTTTAACGCTTAGCCAGCGAGTGACATTCATATAGTGAACTGTAACAGTAAAAAACAGAGTGCCTTCCACTTGCGCGACGATCATGACTGCGTTGCAAATGCTCGCGATAGTTCACTATCGCTGTGTTTTGCGCCTTGCCCTGATCGCCGGGCAAGCGTCTTTCACTTCTGTTTTTACTGTTACAGTCCACTGACCTGTTTTTCTGCATTTGCGTTAGAAATATGCTGACTCGCCTCAGCTCCTATGCGGGCAAGCACGCGGCTGAGTTCTTTTTGCTGGTGGATTTCATGTTCTTCCCAGACTTGCAAGAGCTGGGCGACGACCGAGGCAGCAATCACCGCCGGTTGCTTGCCATGTATGCCGGGCAAGCCTATCGGACAAACCATGTCTTCAAGGCGGGTAGCCGGTATGCCACGTTCACGCAGGCGGCGTTCAAACTGTACGCGCTTGGTTTGCGAACCGATGAGGCCAAACCAACCCACGTCCGGCAGGCGCAGGATATGTTCTGAGAGTTTCTGGTCCAGTGCATGACTATGCGTGAGCACCAGGAAGGAGGTGCCTGGAGCAGCTTTCGCGATGAGGGCTTCTGGCGTATCTGTCGCTTCTACTGTGACATTCGCTGCCAGCCTGGTGGGGAACATGTCTTCGCGTTCATCGATCCAGGTGATACGGCAAGGTAAATCAGCCATAGCGCGCACGATGGCAGCACCAACATGACCAGCGCCAAACAACATCAGGTGGGCGCGGTAAGCCAGACAGGAATCAAGCAGCCAGCGCTGGCCTGCTATATCAGTCAAGACCTGACATGGGGTGCTAGTATCGATTTGCATAGGCAAACCCGCAGGCCAGGCCGGGCCTGTCAGGTGGGTACCACTGCCATCGCATAGCGTTGGTGCCTTGTTGCTATCCAATGCCAACAAACGCCAGCTATCCTGCCCCAGACGCCAGCGCTGGTTCAGGCAATTCAGATAAGCCAGGCTATCGGCCTGCACGCGTTCAAATGCCAGGTGTACGACACCACCGCAGCATTGGCCCAGGCTGGGGCCTAGCGGGAAGCGTTCAAAACGGCGCTGGGCGGCAAGCTGGGTTTCTGGCATGGACAACATGCTGCGGGCGATTTCTGTCGCCTTCATTTCCAGATGGCCGCCACCTATGGTGTCGAATAATTCATCTGCCGTGACCAGCATCTTGGCACCCGGCTCACGCGGGCCGGAACCCAATACCGTGGCAACCGTCACCAGTATCTTGGGGACGGATTGCGCGGCGATAGCGTTTAACCAAAGCTTCATATGCAGCTCACTTTTTTTGGCTGGATGATTGTGCAGCCATCGCTTCCACCGCATTGAGAGCCGACAAAATCGCTTCACTGGTTGCCGGTGCATTCAGCGGCGGGTTATAGCGATAATCTGCCACGCTGGCAATCGCGTCACGTATTGCAAAGAAAACAGAAAACGGCAACAGCAAAGGCGGCTCACCCACGGCCTTGGATCTGTGTATGCTGTCTTGCACATTACGGTTCTTGTAGAGGCTGACGCGGAAGTCTTCAGGACAATCAGAAATCGCCGGTATCTTGTAAGTCGAAGGTGCATGCGTCATCAGCTTGCCGCCCTTGTTCCACCACAATTCTTCTGTCGTCAGCCAGCCCATGCCCTGTATGAACGCACCTTCCACCTGGCCGATATCGATGGCGGGGTTCAGTGAATTACCTGCATCGTAAAGAGCATCAGCACGCAAGAGTTTCCATTCACCGGTCAAGGTGTCAACGATGACTTCAGATACCGAGGCACCATAGGCATAGTAAGAGAAAGGATTGCCGCTCATGGTCCTGGGGTCCCAGTGCAAACCCGGTGTCGCATAAAAACCATCAGACCATAATTGCACCCGCGCCAGATAGGCTTTTTGCACCAGAGCTTCAAACGGGATATCCAGGCCATTGACAGTGACCAGGCCCGCCGCAAATCGTATGTCTGCCAGTTCGCCACCATAAGTCTTTACCGCAAATTCAGCCAGACGCTGGCGCAGGGTATGCGCGGCATTTTGCGCAGCCTTGCCATTCAAATCTGCTCCAGTCGATGCGGCTGTGGCAGAGGTGTTGGCAACCTTGCTGGTATCGGTGGCGGTAGCGCGCACCTTGTCCAGGTTCAGGCCCAGCTCATGCGCCACTACCTGGCACACCTTGGTATTCACGCCCTGTCCCATTTCACAACCACCGTGATTGACGAGTACCGAGCCATCGGTATAGATGTGCACCAAAGCGCCAGCCTGGTTCAGATGGGTGACGTTAAAGGCGATACCAAATTTAACTGGCGTCAGTGCCAGACCCTTTTTGAGGACAGGGCTGCTGATGTTGAATGCCTTGATATCAGCACGGCGCTGTTGATATTCACTGCTAGCTTCCAGTTCTGCCACCAGTTCATGGATGACGTTATCAACGACCTTCTGGCCATATTGGGTAATATTGCGCCCCTCTTCGTCATTGCGGCCATAGAAATTGATCTTGCGTATATCGAGTGCATCCTTGTTCAGGTCACGCGCGATATTGTCGACGATGTATTCAATCGCAATCGCTCCTTGCGGGCCACCAAAACCACGGAAGGCAGTATTCGACTGGGTATTGGTCTTGCCGCACATGGCGCGGATATCGACATCACCAAGATAATAAGTATTATCGAAATGGCAGACTGCGCGGGTTGCTACCGGTGCTGACAAATCGGCAGAGTAACCGGCACGCGACACCATCTCTACGCGGGCGGCGATAATGCGGCCTTCATCGTCATAGCCGACTTCATAATCATAATAAAAGCAATGCCGCTTGCCGGTGACCATCATGTCGTCATCACGGTCAGCACGCAGCTTGACCGGGCGTTTCAGGTGGACAGCGCAAATTGACGCAGCCGCTGCCCACAAGGCAGATTGCGATTCCTTGCCGCCAAAACCACCACCCATGCGGCGGCATTCAACCACGATGTTGTGGCTGTGTACACCGAGTGCATGCGCGACCACATGCTGCATTTCGCTGGGGTGCTGGGTAGAACATAAGACCAGCATGCCACGGTCTTCCTTCGGTATTGCGTATGAAATCTGGCCTTCGAGGTAGAACTGCTCTTGCCCGCCTACATACAATTCGCCCTTGACACGGCGTGGCGAACGCTCGAACGCGGCCTGCGCATCACCTCGTTGCAAACGCATCGGTGGCAGGACAAAGGACTGGGCTTTTTTTGCTTCTTGCGGTGTCAGTATCGCAGGCAATTCTTCATAGGTAATCTCAGCCTTGCGCACGGCGCGGCGCGCATTGTCATGTGTGTCTGCAACGACGATGAAGATGGGCTGGCCTACATATTCAACCAGGCCTTCTGACAGGATAGGGTCGTCATGGATGATGGGGCCGCAGTCATTGGTGCCAGGGATATCCTTGGCGGTATACACCGCTACGACGCCACGCGCACTTTTTACTGCATCAAAATTCATGGACACAATATTCGCATGCGCCTTGGACGACAGCCCAAGCGCTGCATGCAAGGTGCCCTGCACTTCAGGGATATCGTCGGTATAACGTGCCTCGCCCAGCACATGCAGTACTGCCGATTCATGCGGATGTGATATGCCGACTTCTGCCCAGTCTGCATTGTCTTTGGCAAGGTTTTTATCTGTCAGGAAAGCTTCAGTTTGGGTATTCATGTTTTCTCCTGAACTTGATTAAGCAGTGACTGTGACAGGGGCAAAGACATTGATGGCTTGCAGTTTCAACGGCGCATCTGTACGTGTCTCCAGCCAGAAACGGCGCAAGAGATTTTGTGCTGTCTGCATGCGATAGGTATTGCTGGCACGCATATCGCTCAGTGGTGTGTAGTCTTGCGCCAGCAAGGCCATGGCATTTTTTACTGTCACTTCATTCCATACTTTTCCGTTCAAGACTGCTTCTGCCAGCGGTGCGCGACGTGAGGTAGCTGCCATGCCACCAAAAGCAATATGCGCATCACGCACGATGTCGCCATCCAGGCTGATCGCAAAAGCGGCACAAACGGCGGAGATATCCTGGTCATAACGCTTGGCGAGTTTATAGGTGCGGAATTGCTGTCCGGCCTTTGGCAAGGGTATGCGCACGGCAGCAACAAATTCACCAGGCTGCATATCCTTTTTCATATAGTCGAGGTAAAAACTCTCCAGTAGTAACACACGCTGGCCACGCACACTGTGCAAGACGATCTCTGCACCCAGGGCAATCATCCACGGTGCCGAGTCCCCAATCGGCGAGCCATTGGCAACACTGCCACCGAGCGTGCCAGTATTGCGTATCGGTTGTGAAGCAAAGCGCTGCCACATCTCAGTCAGTTCATCTGGATAATGCTGGCAGACTGCGCCATAGGCATCATTGAGTGACACGGCAGCACCTATCTCCAGCATGCCATCCATGGTCTTGATGTGTTTTAACTCATCGACTTCACGCACATAAATGATATTGCCCAGCTCACGCATTTGCTTGGTCACCCACAGGCCGACATCGGTGGAACCGGCCAGTATGGTGGCCTTGGGATTGGCTTCACGCACCTCAGCCAGTTGCTGCAAAGTGCGCGGTGCATAGAAAGTCTGGCCATCTGCCGTATAAGTAAACATCTCGCCGCGCTGCAAGCCTTGCAGGCCATTGATGACAGTGGCACGGTCAAACTCAACTGCAGGCAATTCACCCATGCGCTTTGCGGCATCGATGATGGGGCGGTAACCTGTGCAACGGCAGAGGTTGCCAGACAGGGTTTCGTCTATCTCTTTACGACATGGCGCTGTTTTATTAGCTTCTGTATCGCCTTCTTTTTTCAGATACAGGCTCCACAGCGACATGGCAAACCCCGGCGTGCAGAACCCACACTGCGAGCCGTGGCATTCCACCAGCGCCTGTTGCACGGGATGCAGTTCACCATTCTTTTGTTGCAAGTCTTCCACCGTAAACACCGCCTTGCCATCGAGCGTTGGCAGGAATTGTATGCAGGAATTCACCGACTGCAATTCCAGCTGACCATGTTTCATTTCACCAACGACCACCGTACAGGCTCCGCAGTCGCCCTCGGCACAGCCTTCCTTGGTGCCAGTGCAATGCAGGTCTTCACGCAAATGCTGCAACAGCGTACGCGTAGGTGCCACATCTGCAACCTGCTGGATTTGGCCTTGGTAATAGAAACGTATAGGGTCAGACATGAATGCTCCGGTATGAAATTCTTATGAAGCGAGGTTAGCATCCGTGGCGCTGACATCTATATGCATAAAATGATGTAGCTTATCTGCGTATAAAAATATAAAACCAACCTAAACGCCCTCGCAGGCTGGGAAGCCTTGCCAGTATTCAGTATAGACAGTACGAGAGAAACCGTAGGCTAGTGCGTGAATGGGGGATATCACGGTTTTTATATATCGGTCGGACTAAGAAATACACGAAAGATATGCATAGCAGGTCGTATTGACGTTGCTTTTGAAGTTGCAGTTGCTTTTGACTTTCTGCCGTTCCCATGTGTAGCCGCCGTTTGTGCTGTACAGAAAATGGATTAAGAAGAGCCGCTGTCTGAGCGTAGCGAGTTTCGGATCTTCCCATTTTTTGTACTGCACGAAACGGGAACCCCTTTAGGGGCGGCTATGCCTGGGTCGCCTTCTTTGGCATACCTTTCTTGGCGACGCAAGAAAGGTATGTAGCTGTCGGGCTACCCCCGACCGGCAATCGTGAATAACGTGTAATCGTATTTGAAAAACAGATGCGCAAAACACTGCGAATCTGAAATCAATATAGCTCACAGCATGCAACGAACGCCGCTGGATTCCAGCCAAGAGCACGCTGGAATGACGTTAATAAAATAGCGATAATTCGATGGTCGCTTAGCTTGTCAAATGTTTAAGTTTTCTCAATCTTAAAACTGCAGAAAATGAGCTCCCGCACAGAACTAGCCAGCAACTTTCTTAGAAGAATTCTTAATAAAATCACTATGCCTGAACCTCAACGCCGACCAATCCTCATCAATCGCCACCATCCTCACCGTATCAAACCCCGCCCCCTTGATCACGTCCCAGCCAGTATCCCGGTTGAATTCACACTTATATTTCTTAGACGTCCCCTTGGGATAAGCAAACCACAACAAGGCATCCCCTTCCACTAGCTTGCTCAAAGCCATGGAGACTTCATCAAGTTCTTGCTGCTTGCTGACAAACACCAAAGCAAACCTCAGCTTCTTGACGCCGGACAATTTCTTGAGTACCTTGACGCCGGTCAGGGCCGTGATTTCCGGTTCAAATGATGCCGGTGCATGCAAGACCAGGATTTCGCTTTGATCTTTGAGATTCAATTTGGTAAAAATGGCGGACATAGACACTCCAGGATTTATAATTGCTCACCCAACTCACGAATCTTGCGCATGGTCAAAAAATTAGGCAAGAAACGCCAGGCAGCAACGGCTAAAGCCAATAGCAATATCCAATAAAAATTGCCGCCCCTGAAGAACACTGGCACAGCGATGACAGCAATGACCACGAAAATCTGCATCTCCTGCCCCGCCCAGCCCTGGTTCTCTGTGCGCCGTGCCAGCAGGCTGTCAAGCAGGCGCGATATTTTCGCGGCAATATGCTCTACCCGCAATGCCGCTTTTTTTGCTTCTTGCCATGGCAGCTCTGTGCTGGCAGAGGCACGCAGTTTTTCCAGCAATACATAATACTCGTCCAGTGCCCTGCGCAGGTCTTCGACCGCACTGGCAGGCAAGAGGCTGTCAGTGGCCGCCACACGCAGCGTTTTGATAGTGCGCAATACTTCCTGCTTCATGGCCAGTGCAGCATCCTGGTCGGAAGTACGCTGCCATGCTTCGGCTTTCTGCTGGCGTTCAACGGCTTTTTGCGCTTCCGGCAACAGGGCTTCCAGTACCAGCAGTGAAGCCACCGGCATTTGCTCTATCTCACCCAAAGCAGATAACCAGGGGCAATAGGCTTTCAGGCCAGCATAGGCGACTACCAGGCGCTTGCGCAGTCGTTCTGGCCAGCGTTCATCATAGGCCAGCGCCAATACTCGCGCATGCAATTTATGCAGGGGTGCGCTGTCATCTGTATCAAGGCCATAAATGAGTTTGTCGATATTGCTATATTCGCCAGGCAATTGCTTGTCAGCATAATCTTTCATCAAACCAAAAGCTTCTTGCCAGGCTAGCTGGATTTGCTTGCAGCAATCCTGCCACTTTTGCACGATGCTGGCAACTTCCTTGTTGCCAGCATCGGCATATGCTTCCAGCACGCCGTAGTTATACAGCTGGTTCAGCCAGTTGCTGGCGGCTTCATCGCCTTTCAGTGCACGGTTGGCATAGCTGAGTATGGCGGGCAATTCTATGGTTTCACCACGCCAGACAGGCGGTATACCGGGTGCCAGATGCAGGATCAGGCGCAGTAACTGGACATCTACCGAGAGCTTTTTATCCTGGCGCATATCCAGTAAGACCCGCACTGAGTTCTGGTCTTTTTGTACGTCGCGAAACCAGGCCAGCAATTGCGCGTTCGAGATATCCCTGACGCCATCATCCCAGTTGCGGGCCAACGCCACTGCCAGTTGTTCGCGGGTATGGCAGAGATATTGACCTATATGATAGGGTTCGCGAAAACCGCCCATAGCGATGGTTTCCACTGCTTCTGGCAAGCTGGTATCCCGCGCCAGCCAGCGCATGATCTGTTCATCACTCCAGCGCTTTTTGGGGTCACGCAAAAGCAGGCCACGCAACAACTTGCGCAGGTAGGCGTCTGTCACCGCATTGAGTTCCATCTCACGCGTAGTCAGGTGATGCAGGATCACCGCTTCTGACAAACCGGCAAATGGATGCTGGCCCAGAGCCAGTTCCAGCATGACCATGCCCAGTGCCCAATAATCTGCCTTGGCATCAATCACGCCGGACAGGCTTTCTGGCGAGGCATACGGCAAGGTGCGGGCCGTGCCAGTCAGCCTTTGCGTGGCATCCAGTACGGAAGAGATACCAAAGTCAGTGAGTATCAAATCCAGCGGTTGCAACGTGCGTACCAGGATATTTTCTGGCTTGAGGTCACGGTGGATAAGTCCGGCTTTATGCACACTGGCGATGGCGGTTGCCAGCTCACGTACTATGCTGTCCAGCATGGCAGGATCTGGCCGCTTGCTCTGCGTGAATTTTTTTAAAGAACCAAGCTCACAATATTCCATGAGCTCATAAGCATGGCCATCAGACACACCCGCTTCCAGCACGACCACGCGGTGCTCAGCTGGTACTGCATTTAATCTTTCCCTGACTTCTGATTTGCCATGGATGCCGTGGCGATAAATCTTTGCCACGCGCTGCATGGCGGATGCATTTTCTGCAACCAGCAACAGCTCAGCCTCTGCCCCAAAAGTAGGAAGATGATGCAGTATTTTGTAGCGATCACGCAGGGCTTGCGGCAGTGATAACAAGCTGTGGATCTGGCTGCTGTCTGGAGTTGATGTTGCGGACTCCTTGATCAGCGGGCGATTGCAATATATGCATAGTTCACTACCTGGAGGATTGCTTTGCTCGCAATCTTCATAACTGCAAATTAATTCTGTTGCGCTGACCACCGGCTGTTTTATCTCGATTGCAGGTTCAGGCCGCTCACGCTTTTCCATCAAGTCCACACCGGACAACAAGGTGCCGCAAACACAGCGCATGACTTCAGGCGCGTTTTCGGTTTCACATGCGGGACAGCGACGTATATAGGTCTGGCTCACTCAGGGCCTCCAACTGACGCTATCAAATGTCAAACCACGGCTGGCACATAATTTCTCCAGCGCCTGCATGTCACCGCGTCCAGGTATGCCCACATACCAGACACGCTGGCCATCTATCATGGTCTGTATGCGCTTGTCCTGTTCATCGATGGGGGCATCGACATAACTTTGCATGCGCGCCCTGGCGCGGTCTGACAAGAGCACCAGCGGTTGATTGGCTGAGCCACGCCAGGCCTGGGTCAGCGGCTTGTTGGCAATAAAAGGTTCGGGGATCAGGGCATCGAGTTTTTGCAACAAGTCTGCATGTTTTTTTTGCAGGGTCGCCAGTGGATAACCGCTGTAGCAGAGGATGTCAAAATCCATCCCTGCACTGCTGCGCCAGTGATGCAAACTATCCAGCAAGGCATGCAAGGCATTGGGCTGCTCGAAGGGTTCGCCGCCTGAGATGGTGATGCCATCAAATTGCCCGGCGCTGACTTCGCGGCACCAGCTTAGCAAAGCTGCGACTGTCATTTCCTTGCTGCCATCCCTGGCCCAGGTATCTTGTGAGACGCAACCCTTGCAGCCTATGCTGCAACCCTGTACCCATATGCCTATGCGCCGTCCCGGCCCCAGCACGGTGACCGGGAAATGCGCTTTATTGATGGCAATCTTCATGCTAATTGCAAGCTCAGGCTGATGACTTTATCGGCTTCGGTAATCGCCGTCACGGTGACGCGTTGCTTGCCTTCCAGCTCTTGCTCAAACAGGGCGCGCGACAAGGGATTGATAAAATTCGATTCCAGCTGGTTACCAACACCACGGCCCCCATTGCTGAGATCACGTATGCAGCGTGCCAGCAATTCATCACGCACCGATGCTGGCATGGCCAGTTGCAAATTGAGTTCTTCTTGCAAGCGGCGCGCAACATTGCGCAGCATGCCATCAAAGATTTTTGCGGCGACTTCAG
This sequence comes from Burkholderiales bacterium, assembly GCA_016200895.1. Lineage (GTDB taxonomy): Bacteria > Pseudomonadota > Gammaproteobacteria > Burkholderiales > Burkholderiaceae_D > Undibacterium. Next base: position 63,742 of record JACQDX010000039.1, on the reverse strand, counting down.
CAGAAATAAAATCAAAGACCACGATATTGTCGCCAATACGGTTCAATAATTCTGGCCGTGACAATTTGAACTTGAAGTAATTGCCGATGGCTTCGCGTACCTTGAATTCCACGGTTTCATAACTGTCACCGGGCTTCACATTCTGGCTGCGGTTGCCCTGGTTATCTTCTACATAGATACCCAGGTTAGAGGTGAAGATTAAAATGGTTTCTGAGAAATAGGCTGTGTCACCACGGCCATCGGTAAGGCGGCCATCTTCCAGTATCTGCAAAAATTTATCGAGTATGCGCGGGTGGGCTTTTTCGATTTCATCAAAGAGTACGACAGAAAAAGGTTTTTGCCTGACGGCGTTGGTGAGTTCGCCACCAGCATCAAAACCCACATAACCAGGAGGTGCACCGAGCAGGCGGGCGCTGGTATGTTCTTCAGCAAATTCACTCATGTCAAAGCGCAGATAGGCGCGCTCATCACCGAACACGAGCTGCGTCAGGGTCTTGGCCAGTTCAGTCTTACCTACACCAGTTGGGCCGGCAAAGAATAAAACACCACGAGGGCGGCTACCTCCAGAGCGTGCCTGCGCACCCGTCAGGCTCATGACTGAGCGCTTGAGTATATCCAAAGTTTTAACTACGGCCGGATGCTGGCCTTTGACACGCTCTTCGATAAAACTTTGACCATCGCGTATTTTCTTGCGCAGGTAATCCTTGCGCCAGGGGTTGTCCAGCGCACCTATCTTAAAGCAGCGCACAGCATCTTCTATATCTGCAATACCCAGCTTTTGCCGGTCCGCCAGTTCAGTGATGTCCGACAGGGCAGACAGCGACATGCCCTCCGTGCCTTCAGTAAAGCTTTTGACAAACTGGGTACGCACGGCAGTAGCAGCGTCGGCATAACCCTTGAACAAAGGAGCCAGTTGCAAGGCAGCAGCCTGGCGCATTTCAAAATCAGGCTTGCTGATAACCAGGCTGGCCACTCTTTCGCTATCAAGCGTGAACCATGAAGGCAAATCTTGCGCACGATTGACCAGCCACAGTATGGGGTTGTATTGAGGAGAACCACCAGTCTCACGCGGAACGATAGCGCTGGCAGTCAGGGAGATTTTTTCTGCGGCGACAAAAAAACGGTGTTCAGCATCACTCAATTGCTCTGCCTTACGTGGTATGCGAGAGGAAAAATCCAGCACCATGGCGCAACGCACTTCTCTTTCTGCGCTCAATTTCTTCATGAGTTTGCTGAGACTTTCCAGACTCACTTGCTGACAACCATCTGCCAATTTCAAATCAAACAGGCGCGTAGCCAAATCACGTTGTGCTGGTTCATCTGGATATACACGTAGACCATCGATAGGGTCGTAAATCAATAAAAACCGATAATCATTGCGTCTCATCGACTCCCAAAGGGCGCGATTAAGTGGAACCAGAGTGGCACTGCTGACGATGTTAGAACTGGGCGAACTGGTAGTACTAATAACCGTAGCATCCAGCGAGACAAGGAAATTGTCGCGTATGCTGCCGGAAATCACAAAATGCGAGCGTATGGGCAGCAAGCGCTGCAGGTCTAGTAACCAGCGCGTTTCAGGTACATTCATGGTAATTTTTTCGCCATTAATCGTGTATGACTTTCAATTTGCTCTTCTTCTGCAAATTGCGGCAGCTTGTCTTCCACAACCAGTTGCACCGGCAATTCGCCCGCCTGCAATAGGCGTGTCACTTGCATGTGTATGCCACGTGCTTCCAGTGCTGCCATCAGAGTCGGAAACTCGCTGCACCAGCGGTCTTCTGCCAGATGATCAAGCACGCTGCGCTCATTTTCACCCTGTTTGACAGAGCGGATGACATTGAAATTGGCTTGCCCGGTTTTGGCATCCATGCGCATGCGCACCATGTACTTGTCCCAACTGGCACGGCGGAAGTGCACGACACCGCCTTCAACAAACAGAGTATGAGAAACTTCTTCGACCTGATAGCCGAGGTCCTTCAAAGTCTGTTCCAGTATCAGTGCCTGGGCTTCTTCTACCTGGCGTTTTTTCTCGGCTTCCAGCAGGGCCTGGATTTGCAGGCGCAGCTCGCTGGTCAGCATGTCGGCACGGGCACCCGGCAGGGATTTTTCCAGTTCCCTGGCCAATTGTGCGATGTGCTCGGGGAATTGTTCTATGTGAGCGATGCGTTTCAACAAGCGCGCCAGTCGGTCTTGCGGTAAGGCTGCGGCGCTGGCGGCATCAAGATTGGCATCGCCCTCGTCAAACAAGGCGTCAGCGCGTCTGGCAGATTCTCGCAACAAGACTGGCCGTAACTCATACACAAGTGCCTGCAGGCTACGGAGATACTCTATGATTTCCTGCTCGTCTGTCCCTGCTGGTTGGACAGGTTGGCTGGCTGTGATTTGTGCGCTACAACCTATTTTTTCAGCCAACGCGATCAACTTCGCATAATCCTGTTCAGCAATTTGCAATTGCTCTTGCAAGGCTCGCTTGCTGATGACACCAGCTGCACGCAGTCGCTCTTGCAGGGCGCTTTGCTGCTCATTCTGATAAGTACGTAATAGATCGGCATTCCGGTGTGCCTCTGTCACCGCCAGCGCTGCACGCAAGGCAGCCGCAGCCAGCAGGATTACCAGGCCATCACCCGTGATCATGACTGTAGTTGGACCACTCATAGCTCAGATTTCATGAAGTGCGGAAGTAGCTAATATAGCATGGGGCAGACGGCTTCTTACTGGAACACGCAATACCCGGCAATCAACCAGCGCTGGTCCACTTTGAGGAACTTGAATTCAGCTTCCCACTGATAAGGCGAAACCACGGTAACACTGGCTTTGTCACCATCGAGCTTGATGGACTTGGCCTTGATTTCTTTGATGAAAGACGGCTTGTACTCATATTCCTGGGCGCAAAAGAAGATGTCCATATCTTCTGTTTCCATCAATGGCCCCCGGCCATCCTTGGCCATCTGGGCAAACTCGGCATCGGTATAAGCCTTGAACTGTTGCTGGTACTTGCCATAGTAGCGCTCCAGCGCAGCCGGAAAGTCTGGCGCAAAATAGCCGGATGCCATGAACTTGCCACCAAAAGCCTTGAGGTTTTTGGTATCGAGCTGGAATTTCTTGCTGCCAGCAATATCCTTGATTTGCGGCTGCAAGGCAGAAACCTGTTTGCCATTCTTCAGCGCCCAGCCATAAAAACCTTGGACGCCAGCCATCAATGCCTGTTCATCCTGGCTGCTTGCGCTGACCATGGGCGCGTTACTCAATAAGGTGGCGATCAAGGCTATGCTGAGGATAGTTTTCATATTTACAGCTTTCAGGATGTAGTTGGCAGACCCGGCAGTAAGAATGGTAACTCACTCATAGAGGAAAATCGCGGCACTTGTGGATAAGTCGCCACCTGTTCCACACCCCCAAACCAGCATGCTTGCATACCTGCCGCGATGGCTGCCTGTATGCCTACCTCACTGTCGTCAATTACGACGCAATCTGCGGGTGCAAATCCCATTTGGCTGGCAGCGTGTAAAAACAAATCTGGCTCTGGCTTCCAGGAAGAGATGTCGTATGAACTGAAGATGTGTTCACCAAAAAAGCGACGCAAGCCGGTCAGTTCCAGCGCCTTCCTGATTTTTTGCGGTGGCCCGGCAGATGCCACACACATGGGCAAATCCAGTTGTTGTAAAACCTCGATGACGCCGGGAAAAGCCTGCAAGGATTCGTCGAACAGCAAATCCACGGTGTGCCGGTAGTTGTGGATAAAATCCTCATCCAGATGCAAGCCGTGCTGCTGCGACAAGGCGCTACAAATATCCGCCAGCTTGCGGCCACGAAAACGCTGCGTCAGGTCTGCGAGATTTTCTTCTACGCCATAGCGCTGCAATTCTTTCTGCAAACCCAGGTTGCACAGACCCTCGCTGTCCACCAAGGTGCCATCACAATCAAAGATCAGGCAGGTAGGTTGAATCATTAGCCAGCATGTACAGAAACACAAGGATGTTCCAGCTTGCCATCACCATAAGTACGCAAGACCTCTGCCACAACGACCTGGTAACCATCCAGCCAATTCGCCTGCGCTGCCTTGGCTTGCTGGTGTATTGGATTGGCAATCAGCGTCTGCAGCGCTTCCAGGCTGTCCCAGTAATACACATTGGAAATCTGACCCGTCGCCGCATTTTCCCAGGTCTCTTCACCGAGATAGCCGGGTGTGGATTTAGCCAGAGCGACGATCTGATCATCAAGCGCATAAAAAGCGTCGTCGTATTGCTTCTTCTTGAAAGTGAAAGTGGAGGTGTACATACGCAAGCCCGGCGAATTAAATGAGTTGCAAATCATACATAGGTTTGTGAGGTTTTTAATATTTTTTTGGCGCAGGAGAGAGAGTAATTTGAATGTTGGTCGCGTTGACGTTGGTGTTGTCGTTGCAGTTGCGTTTGACTTTTGCACTTCCCATGTGTCGACGCCGTTTGTGCGGTACAGAAAATGGATTAAGAAGAGCCGCTGTCTGAGCGGAGCGAGTTTCGGATCTTCCCATTTTTTGTATTGCACAAATGGGAACCCCGCAGGGGCGGCGACGCCTGGGTCGCCTTTTTTCGCTTACCTTTTTTGGCGAAGCAAAAAAGGTGAGTAGCTGCCGGTCTACCACCGGCCAGCAATCACAAATTACGTGTGCAGATATTTGAAAATAAAGACATTCTAAACAGTACGATTCAGATGTTAATTCACTATAAGATATGTAAAGAACGCCACTGGAGCGCCAGCCTGGTGGATTCCAACCAAAAGCACGCTGGAATGACGGGAATAAAATAGTGGTAATTCAATGGCTAACTAGCCCGGAAGGCATTCAAACCTGCCCACTCCCAAACCACCCTTCCATCCTATCCCGCGCACTCTGCTTCACCTCATCCGTAATATACAAACTGACCGTCACCAACGCGCCCGCTATCACGCCCAGGTCATCGCTGTAACCAATAACAGGCAAGATATCCGGCACTGCATCGAGAGGAAAAATGAAATATCCCAACGCCCCGAAAATCACTGTCTTGGCCCAGGCTGGTGTCTCCGGCCTTTGCGCTGCATAGTACAGGCACAGCACTTTTTCTATGATTTCACTGCCTGCCGCTTGTGCATATTTCTTGAGCTTGTCCCAAAAACCGTTTTCACTATACGCTTTGCTATGTGACATGGTTTTGCTCCTTAGTCGTTGGCTTTTTTCACGGTTGCCAGCAAACCCGCCGCCGCCACAAATACGCCGCCAGAGAACTGATTGAACATCTTTGCCTTGCCCTTGGAGCGCAGCCACGGCCCCATGCGTTCAGCAAATACGGCATACAGCATCAGCACACTGAATTCAAAAAATACAAAGGTAGTGCACAAGACCAAAAATTGCGGAAGCTTGGCGGCAGCCGGGTTGATGAATTGGGGGAAGAAGGCAGTAAAGAACAACAATGCCTTGGGATTGCTGATACCAACCAGCATGCCTTTGACATACAGGCGCAAGCGGGTGCCGCGCAGCTCGGTTTCTGTTGGCAACACAAAATCACTGCTTTTGGCACGCAAGCTGCTGATACCCAGATATAGCAGGTAAGCCACGCCCAGGTATTTGATGATGGTAAACACCAGCGCCGATGTCGCCAGGATGGCGCCGATGCCTATTGCCGAGCAAGTCATGATGGCAATCAGGGAAGTGATATTCCCCAGTGCCGGGAACAGGGTCATGCGGGCACCAAAATTGATGCTGTTGGTAATACACATCAACACGGCAGGGCCGGGGGTAATGGTCAATACCAGTACAGCGACGACATACAGCAACCAGGTTTCTATAGACATGAGGGTTCCCTGAAATGATTTAAATATCCTGACAGGGATATCTTAGTCGATTTCAGGAATGGCTACCGCTTTTGGCAAAATTCAGGAAGGCTTCACCGCTTTGCGTGATGCGGGTGTGGGTGGTGCAGGTGGTGTATAGGCGGCCCATTCAGGTTTCTGCTCTTTGCCACTGTCAACAATGACCATGTAACGTCCCGCCCAGGGATTGTCTTCGCGGCTTTTATCGAGTACCCAGAATTTCTTGCCCTCTGCCAGCCCCTGTATATAGTCGGCATCCATTACGGAATAGCGGTCGAGCAAGAAATTCAAGGTGCCTGGTATGCGAACACAGCCCTTGGATTGCACCGTGCCCAGGCGCGATTCGAGTATGCCGGGATCAGTTGCATGCATTTGCAGGCGCATGTCGGCGATGATTTTGTCGCCCCAGCCTTTTTTGGCCTTTTGCCAGCCAAAATCAAATACGCGCCTGCCCTTGGCACCATAGCCGCGTATGCCTTTGCTGTTTTTACTGCCCTCTGCACGGTAATCCAGATTGGCCAGACCATGGGTATACACCCCTGTCGGGGTTTCAAAATGTTCAAAGCCGGGGGAGCGCCCTGTCGATACTGGCGAAGCGCCGATGAATTGATACTGCCCTTCCTGGTCCAGCCAGAACAGCATGACAACCTGTACTTTGGGATTGCGGTCTACCAGCAAAATATATTGTGAAGGCAAGTTACTAATATTCGTGCTGGTCAATGCGACTACCATCTGGTCTATATAGAATTGCAAATCTTCCGGCGGTGGCTGGACTTGCTGCACTACCGTGCTGGCGTAGATGTCTTTCAGGCTCAGGGCAGACTCCAGCGCCTGAGCCGGATATGGTGCGGCAAAGGCCAGCACCAAGCTGATGGCTATCGCAGGTTTAAGCAGGGATGAAAGCATGTTGAATGGGAAAGGATGGTCGGCTGTGCAATGAAGCGCTGGTTTGTATGCATATTGCTTGAACACTTTCAATATGCCGCAGTTTCATGCTCCCAGACAAGCATAAACAGCGCGATAGCAGGTGGGCTGTTGCAACTTTGACTCACCTCAAACTCTCTAATGCCGTAGTTAGTATATTGATTCCTGACCTGAACACTTTGCGCTGGAGGACCATGCCGTGAAATTTACAAAATTAGCCATGTTGCTGCCCTTGTCACTTTCGCTCTACCTGAGCATGCCTGCGCTGGCGGCGGGTAGCAATTGCTCGAATAAGGACATTGCCTGTGTATCCGGCGGCATAGGCAGTACGGAGCGGGAAGAGTTGCAACAGCAGGCAGGGCAATACACATTGTGGCTGCGTACTGCCGCCAGCAAGTCGGGCGCTTATCTGGCGGATATTAAAGTCATCGTCCGCGACGAAAAAACCAAGGCCGTGTTAATCAACACCAGTTTGGATGGCCCCTGGCTATTCCTGGCTCTGCCTGAAGGCCGCTACGAAGTTGAAGCACACTATCACGACAAGGCGACGCGTTCGGATCAGATCGTCAAGAAATTGACGGAGATCAAAAAAGGCGGTCAGCGTCAGATGATGATGTATTTTGAGGCCAGCAATGTAGGTGAACTGCATTATCAGCCCGCCTCCTGAAAGCGGGAGAGTGCAGGATAGATTTATTCCAGATAAATCCTGGGTTTGTACACTTCCATGAAATTTTCAGGTTTGCTGAGCGGCGTGAAACCAAACTTTTCATATAAGCCAGCAGCTGTGCTGGTAGACAGTGTGAAGCGGCGCAGTTTTTTAATGACAGGATGGGCCATGACTTCTTCCATCAGCAATATGGAGATACCCTTGCCGCGCATATCGGTCACGACAAACACATCGACCAAGTTACCAAAGGTAGCCATGTCAGTGATGATGCGGCAAAAACCCACCATGCGGTCTTGCTGGAAAATGCTGAAACACAGGGAATTGCGCAGAGACTCTTCTACCAGGGGTCGTGAAATGCCGGTGGCCCAGCCACTCTCGGTTGTCAGGAATTGATGGACGACATCAATGTCGATCTTGTCTTTGTCTGTGGTGATCCAATATTCGCCAACCTGTGTTGCGTTCATGCTGTCCTGTCCTTCTGTTTGGGTGTTTGAGAATCTTTCAAAAATGGTTTGCCGGGTTCTGACCACAAAGCCGTTTTCAAGTTCATTCTGATGGCTGCGCTGCTGCGCTGGCCAGGTAATTATTCTTGATGCGCACATAGTGCTCAGCCGAATACTTGAAATAGCTGATTTCTTCCGCCGTCAGGGCACGGACTCTTACTGCCGGACGGCCTACATATAAATAACCACTCTCCAGCACTTTGCCCGGTGGCACCAGGCTGCCAGCACCCAGCATGACATGCTTATGGATAACTACGTCATCCATGACGATGCTGCCCATGCCTATCAGGCATTCATCGCCTATATTGCAGCCATGCAGGATGACGGAATGGGCAATCGTCACATAGTCGCCGATGATGAGCGGTGAACCGGCAGGCTTGCTGGCATTCTTGTGCGAGACATGGCCCATGGCCAGGTCCTGGAAATTACTGCTGTGGCCTATGCGTATGTGATTGACATCGCCACGCAAGACAGCATTGCACCAGACTGAACTGTCCGGCCCCAGTTGTACATCGCCTATAAGCTGGGCGCTGGGGTGGATGTAGCAATTTTCAGATACTTCAGGAAACGTAGTCAGGTAAGAGCTGAGTGGCATGGCGCTGTCTTTTGTTCATCGATGAATTTGAATGGTAATTTTAACTGATCGTCATCCTCGGCCCATGCGGACAAATACTTAGATATCCACAGGATCAATCTCCACCGACCACCTGACCCGGCTTTTCATGGCGCGCAAATCAGCTATCCAGGCTTTGACAAAAGCTTGCAGAGCCGGACGCGAGACTGATTCGACCAGCAATTGCGCCCTGTCCACATTGGCGACCCGTGTCATGGTCATGGGGATGGGGTCATTAATCATGATGCCCTGGTGTTCTGTACAGACTGCAGCTTCTTTCAAAAAGCTGATGGCAGTTTCCAGCTCTTTGGCTTCTGCCCGCAATAAAGCCTGGTACATGAAAGGTGGCATATGGGCTTGCTGGCGTTCATCTAGCAAGTCTTTGGCAAAGTCCGGGTAATTGTGTGCCATCAACGCATGGTAGAGCGGGTGGTCAGGGTAGCGGGTTTGTACCAGCACCTCGGATGCGTTGCCACCTTCTTTTTGGGCCGCCCGCCCTGCCCGCCCAGCCACCTGCATGAGCTGGGCAAACAGGCGTTCGCTGGCGCGGTAATCTTGCGAGAACAGGGCAGCATCGGGATTCAATGCCGCCACCAGGGTCAGGCGTTTGAAGTCATGCCCCTTGGCAACCATTTGCGTACCGATCAGGATATCGACTTCACCGGCATGTACACGTTCAAAGGCAGCAGCGGCACTACCTTTGAGGCGGGTGGAATCTGCATCGATACGAAATACCCTTGCCTCGGGGAAAAGCAGGGTCAGGCCTTCTTCCATTCGTTGGGTGCCCCGACCCAGCGGCTGCAAGTCAATATTGCCGCAAGTCGGGCAAGAGCGAGGTATGCGTTGCTCCAGGCCGCAGTGATGGCAGCGCAGTCTATGGTCACCTTTATGCAAGACCAGATGGGCCGTACAGCGGGTGCAATTGCTGATCCAGCCACAGGCATCACAAGCCAGCACCGGTGCATAACCGCGCCGGTTCAAGAATAGGAGTGATTGCTCACCCTTCTCAAGACGCAGCTTGATTGCACCTATCAGTCTTTGCGTGAGGCCTTCGCTGGGTTTTTCTCTTTCCAGGTTGATGATGCGTATGATAGGCAAGACGGCGTGCTGAACTGCCCGCTCACGCAATTCCAGCAAGCGGTAGCGGCCAGTCTGCGCGCCGTGCCAGCTTTCCAGCGAAGGCGTGGCAGAACCCAGCAAGATAGGTATAGAGAGCTGGCGCGCTCGCCATACAGCCAGGTCACGGGCAGAATAACGCAGGCCTTCCTGTTGCTTGTAGGAAGGGTCATGCTCTTCATCAATGATCAGCAGTTTCAGCCTGGGCAGAGATGCCAGCATGGCCAGGCGTGTACCCAGCACAATGCGGGCACGGCCGGTATGCGCCGCTAGCCAGTGCAGCATGCGTTCACCCTCTGCCATGCCACTGTGCAGGGTAGACAGCATCAGGCCGGGGAAACGGGCGCGGATATGGGATTCTAGCTGTGGAGTCAGATTAATCTCTGGCACCAGGATGAGTATCTGGGCATCCGGGGTTTTCGCCAGCACTTTGGCGGCAGTCTGCAAATACACTTCTGTCTTACCACTGCCTGTGACACCAAACAAGAGGTGCGGGGCATAACCCTCGGCATTGGCAACCGCATCCACAGCAGCTTGTTGCTCAGGATTTAGTTGCGGCTCACCTACCGGGCAGACATCGGCCAGCTCTGGCAACTTGTCCAGCTTCTTGATAGCCCGTTGCAGGGACACCGTCTTGATGGCTTTTAAATTCTTGGGCAAGGCAGGTATCGCCACCTCGCCTATGGGGCGCTGGTAATACTCGGCGGCAAACTGGCATAGCGCCAGCCATTCCTTGTTCATGGCCAGCAGTTCATGCCGTACGGCGATGACATCGCGCAGCTTGGCGGGCGGGACATCAGTCTCGCTCACCACATCCATGATCAGGCCGACTACTTCCTGGCGGCCAAACGGCAAAGCGACCAGTTGTCCAACCTGGGGCGGGGCTACAGTAATACCGCCCTCTTCTTGTGCTGTCCATCGATAATCGAAGGTGCTGTCAAGGGGGGTATCGAGGGCGACGCGTAAATAAACTTGTTTCACGATCTAAGCTGGAACATGAAAATCAGCGCTAACTATTGATTTCATAAGGCTTTTTGACATATCCACAGTTTCTGTGGATAACTTTGTGGAGAAAGGTCTATTGACATCGGTTTTCGCTAGCGTTTACGTGGGTTTCCACAGAATGCCCTATCTCAGGGCTTAGAATTTAATCTTTTAAAATCAATGACTTATAAAAAATGCTCGAAGACAAAAAAATATTTTTGAAAATATTTTTTGTCTCCCCGATTTTGTGCATAAGTAACAGAAAATGTGCATAGAAATGCAAAAATTTACTGCCGCTAATCCATTGGTTTTCCACAGCTTTCGGGCTGGAAAAGCACGCCAGTACTATGTTTTGCAGAGCAACATAACGCAAAGACAAGCATTTCCGGCACTTGTTGTTTTACCAGTGCCTAAAAGCCCATACTTTGCAACTGGCCTGACCAGAAACACTGGCTGGACAAGCCACTTTGTTATCAGTCAGTGGCGACAAACCATGCATATTTTACAAACAAATATCGCTACCTGCTAGGTCTGGCGCTGTTGGCGACTATATTCATGCACCGTTTCGACCAGCACACTGACTGACTCAACCGGCGTAAATTGCGAAATACCATGACCCAGGTTAAATACATGGCCATGACCAGCCGCAGGTTTGCCATAACTATCCAGAGTAGCAATTACCTGCTGACGAATTTGCTCTGGCTCAGCAAACAGCACCGCCGGATCAAGATTGCCCTGCAAGGCCACTTTATCACCAACCTTGGCGCGTGCCTGGCCGAGGTTCATGGTCCAGTCCAGACCCAGAGCATCCGCACCGATATCAGCCAGTTGTTCGAGCCATAAACCGCCGCCTTTGGTAAAGACGATGGCAGGAATACGCTTGCCATCTTTTTCTTTTTGCAGCTGGCTGACGATATCGCGCATATAAGATAGCGAAAACTCTTGATAAGCCCCATCTGCCAGCGCCCCGCCCCAGCTGTCAAATATCATCACGGCCTGGGCGCCAGCATCGATTTGCGCATTCAGATAAGTAGCGACGGCATCGGCATTGGTGCGCAGGATGTGGTGCATCAGGTCAGGACGCTTATACATCATGCTCTTGACGGTATGAAAATCGCGCGAACCCTGGCCTTCTACCATATAACAAGCCAGCGTCCATGGGCTGCCGGAAAAACCGATCAGCGGTACACGGCCATCCAGCGCAGTGCGGATTTGCGTTACGGCATCAAATACATATTGGAGGCTGCCTGCTTCTGGTACTTTGAGTGCCATGACATCTTTTTCATCTTTCAGCGGGCGCTCAAACTTCGGGCCTTCGCCTTCTTCAAAGTACAGACCCAGGCCCATCGCATCCGGCACAGTCAAAATATCAGAGAACAGGATGGCAGCATCCAGGCCATAACGGTCTATCGGTTGCAAAGTCACTTCAGTGGCAAAACCGGGGTTCTTGGCCAGGCTCAGGAAAGAGCCTGCACCTTTACGGGTGGCACGGTATTCTGGCAAATAACGGCCAGCCTGGCGCATCAACCATAGCGGTGTGTAGTCAGTTTCCTGGCGCAACAAGGCTCTCAGGAAAGTATCGTTTTTGAGTGGGGCAAAATTCATGGACATAAGGGCTTTCGGTGACGCAGCGCGCATCTGCTTATCTACTGACATTGTCAAACTACGCAGGCTATTGCTGTATAAGCGACATTATCGCCTATGCGCGCAAGATAGGCATCTGATCTGCAGCAAGTGGCGCAATTTTCAGCAAAATTTCCGGTAATAAACTGTGGATAACTTTGTGGATAGAAATGACAGAATGCCAGTTTACTGATTTATTTTAAATTCGGTTAACAGGATTATTCTGTAAGTCATTGATTTTATTGGGAAGGAATACCAGTTTATGAGAAATTCCCGTTTTTTAGCATAAATCGCGTGCAAGCGAAATTGTGCATAAGTACCAAAGCTTTATTATTTTTCTTGACGATTTTGCAGAAATGTTTTTGCTAATTCTTCTGCCCAAATACTGACGCCAAGTGCTGACGGATGGTAGCCATCTTCGGCCATCTGGCGCACATCTTGAAGATTTGCGGTAAACGGCAAATGCAAAACCTGCTGCCGGGATGTTGCCATTTCGCGGTTTATTTGATCCAGCGCACGCGCTTTCATGCCCAAAACCTGGCGCAAAGGAGTGGGCAAGGCGGGAAAAACCTGCATCGGCGGCACGCCCGCGAGGACGATAAGACCACTTGGTTTTAGCAACATCTGCAATTCATCCAGCAGGCTTTGCAACTCTGTGCGGTAATTATTGACTGGGCAAAAACTGGTCGTATCATTGACACCAAAAGCGACCAAAATCAGATCCCATGCAGGCAATGGCTGGGCTTGCGTTGGATCTTGCTCCTGGCAGAACGTTGGCAAAGCTTGCCGGGCCCAGGACAGGCGTGCGCCGTTTTGCCCTAAAGCCTGCCATGCCACAGCGGCATCCAGCTTGCCAGCCAGGGCTTTTGCCAGTTGTGCGGTGATGGCTTCCTCATAATTGGCCACGCCGACGCCAGCAACCGGCGACTCACCTATACCCAAAATCCTCAAGCTATCCGCAGACGAATTGCCATGCCATAGTCCATATGCCTGATCACTGGCCTCGGGCAGGCGCGGCGTCATAGCTCGGGTACGCCGCCCCTGCCAGGCCAGTAAAGGGTATAGCGGTGCCGCGATCAACTCTGGCCAGTAGCTGAATTTACTATTGGGTTTACTGTTGAGCTTCATTCCACCTTGAGTTTGCTGTAATCAGGGTTACCGGGTGGACATTTAAGTTTCAGGCTGAGTAATTTTTCTTGCACTATGCTGGCAATCACCAGATTGCGCTGGGTCTTGGAGTCCGATGGAACTGCGTACCAGGGTGCATGATCAGCATCCGTTGCCAGCAAGGCATCTTTATATGCTTCTTGGTAAGCGTCCCAGTATTTACGCTCTACCAGATCCTGGGGATCGAACTTCCAGTGTTTATCTGGATCGGCCAGGCGTTCTTCCAGCCTGACTTTTTGCTCGGCCTTGGAAATATGCAGGAAAAATTTCAATACCACTGTACCGGTCTCTGCCAACATACGTTCAAAGTCGCGGATCTGCGCATAACGGCGCTTGCATTCTGCCTGGTCTATCCAATCATGCACGCGGGTAATCAGGACGTCCTCATAATGGCTGCGGTTGAAGATGGTGACCTCACCCTTGCCCGGCACTTCTTTATGAATGCGCCATAGATAATCATGGTTTTTTTCATCGGCACTGGGAGCCTTGAAGGCGACCGTGCGCGCACCCAGGGGGTTGATTTGCCCAAACACACCTTTGACCGTGCCGTCTTTGCCGGATGTATCCATGCCCTGCAAAATGACTAGTACTTTGCGATTATGCTCTGCATACAAGAGATTTTGCAGGTTAGAAATTTCTTCAGCCAGTTTTAATGTCGCCAGCTTGTCGGCAACCTTGTCTGCATTCTTTTCAGTAGCTGCCTTACCCATCAACTTTTTATTGGCATCAGCATCCCTGACCTGAAAAGCTTTACCTACCCGAAACAAGTCCGCAACTGTCATTCAAGTCCCCAATCAATTTTGTTAGCTTGCAAAGAAAATATCTCAGAATCAGAGATTATGTTTTGATGATAATATGAAAACTGCTGCATACCCTAGCAAGTCTACAAATGCATTCAGCAGGATTACACTTTTTGCGTAGCATACATCGCAAACTTATTGCACATGATACGAACGAAAACCTATTACCTTGCCGCATTGTTATTGCCCATAGTGCTGAGCTTGCTCAGCCTTGCATGCGCACAATTTGGGGTGCTGCGCGAACTATCGCGCTTTCTGCTTGGATCGCTAATCATTGGTGGCATACCGTATTTGGTGATGCTGCTGGTGTTCGGCTTTGCTTTTTTTCGCCTGGACGAAAACAAGTTTGTTTTCTACTGCCATTTTGCTCCGTTCGTCATGGCATTGGCATTTGGTATTTGTGCTGCGGTCATTATGATAATCAACGACGCACGCATCGATATCGCTGGCTTGTTCAATCTGTTTATGATCGGCGGCTTATACAGCCTGCTTGTAGGTTATTTTTATGTATTGCTGGCGGCTATCATTTACAAGCTGCTCAAGTCGCTAAAATTGATATACACAGAGCCGCACCGGGCTTTTTATGAATGATCATTGATGCTTGAGCACATGACTGAATCAAGCCTATATTACTAGGACTTACGCAAAACCGCCCCAGCTGCGTTGTAGCTCCTAGCCGTACTAAAGCACTGTCTTCGTCGCTACGGTGTAGTCGGGGTCTCAGGCAGCATGCTGCCTGCCGACGGAACGAACCTCTCTTGCAAGAGAGGTTTCCTAAGGCGATAGCCTTGCTGGGACAATTTTGCGTAAGTCCTAATTACTTAAGACTACTTAAGACTGCTTAATACTACTTAAGCGGAAGAACCAATTGCCCGCATAGTCAGCAGTATCAATGCTGGTAAAGATGTTCGATCTTGATGCATCTGTTCATGACGACTTTGATGCCCGCCGCCTCTGCCCTGACTGCGGCTTCTGCATTCACGATGCCCGACTGCATCCACAGATAAGGCGCGGCGATCTGTATTGCTTCTTCCACAATGGGAGGAATATCAGCAGCATTGCGGAAGCAATCGACGATATCAATGCGGTGTTCAGCCGCGGCAGCGATCAGGTCAGGATAACAATGCTCCCCCAGTATGACATTCCCTGCTTCACGCGGATTAACCGGGATGATGCGATAACCATGCGCCTGCATGTAAGCAGCCACGCCATGGCTGGGGCGTGAAGTTTTTGAGGACAGGCCGACAACGGCGATGGTTTTGCTTTGACTCAGTATTTCCGCAATCAAGCTTTGTTCCATAGGCATGGGTAGTTCCAGTATCGGATCATGGAAAAACAAAAAGGCAGCCTGAGCTGCCTTTCCATTGTACTGCTTTCGTCGCGAAAAAATTTTCGCAGCGAAATTAACGCTTTTGACGCAATCTTTGTATCGCTGCCAATTGGGCGATCGCAGAAGCCAATTCTGCCTGTGCTTGCGCATAGTCAATTTTGGAATCACGATTAACCAAAGCTTGTTCTGCCAGTTTCTTGGCTTCGTTGGCTTTGGCTTCGTCCAGATCTTGACCGCGAATCGCGGTATCGGCCAAAACGGTCACTGCATTTGGTTGCACTTCAAGCAGGCCACCAGCGACGAATACGAATTCGTCTTCTGCCTGGCCTGGAACCTTGATGCGCACCGCGCCCGGCTTGATGCGGGTAATCAGTGGTGTATGTTTCGGATAGATACCCAATTCACCAGCCTCACCCGGCAACGCGACGAATTCGGCTTCACCAGAGAAGATCAACTCTTCTGCGGAAACCACGTCAACGTGAATAGTGTGTGCCATGTTGGACCCTTATTATTCGCTCAAAAAAGCTATGGTGCAGCTAATTGATTAACTGCACCCCTGTTCGCTTATAAAGCGGCAGCCATTTTTTTCGCTTTTTCGATTGCTTCGTCGATAGTACCTACCATGTAGAACGCTTGTTCTGGCAGGTGATCGAGTTCGCCGGAAGCGATCATTTTGAAACCACGGATCGTTTCTTTCAGCGAAACGTATTTACCTGGAGAGCCGGTAAACACTTCAGCAACGTGGAAAGGCTGAGACAGGAAACGCTGCATCTTACGAGCACGTGCAACCAGCAGTTTGTCTTCAGGAGCCAATTCGTCCATACCCAGAATCGCGATAATGTCGCGCAATTCTTTGTAGCGCTGCAAAGTACCTTGAACAGCGCGGGCTGTTTCATAGTGCTCTACACCAACCACTTGTGGGTCCAGCTGACGGGATGTTGAATCCAGTGGATCAACCGCAGGGTAGATACCCAGGGAAGCGATGTCACGGGACAGAACAACGGTGGAATCCAAGTGAGCAAACGTAGTTGCAGGAGATGGATCGGTCAAGTCATCGGCTGGAACATACACGGCCTGGATCGATGTGATCGAACCAGTTTTAGTGGATGTAATACGCTCTTGCAGACGGCCCATTTCTTCAGCCAGTGTAGGTTGATAACCCACGGCGGAAGGCATACGACCCAGCAAAGCGGATACTTCAGTACCGGCCAGTGTGTAACGGTAGATGTTATCCACGAAGAACAAAACGTCTTTGCCTTCGTCACGGAAACCTTCAGCAATCGTCAAACCAGTCAGAGCAACGCGCAGACGGTTACCTGGTGGTTCATTCATCTGACCGTACACCATCGCAACTTTGGAGTTTTCTGGATTTTCCAGATCAACCACTTTTGCGTCAGCCATTTCGTGGTAGAAGTCATTACCCTCACGAGTACGCTCACCCACACCGGCAAACACGGACAAACCGCTGTGTGCCTTGGCGATGTTGTTAATCAGTTCCATCATGTTAACGGTCTTGCCCACACCCGCACCACCGAACAGACCGACCTTACCACCTTTAGCGAATGGGCAAACCAGATCAATAACTTTGATACCGGTTTCCAGCAATTCCTGGGATGGGGACAGTTCGTCGTAGGCAGGGGCTTTACGGTGGATAGATGCTGTCTGCTCGTGGCTGACAGGACCGCATTCATCGATAGGGTTACCCAGTACGTCCATGATACGACCCAGCGTTGCTTTGCCGGTTGGTACCATGATAGGTTTGCCAGTGTTGGTAATAGTCATGCCGCGACGCAGACCGTCAGAAGTACCCAGAGCAATCGTACGGACAATGCCGTCACCCAATTGCTGCTGAACTTCCAATGTCAGCTCGGAGCCTTCCATTTTCAAGGCGTCATAAATCTTAGGCATCGCGTCGCGTGGAAATTCAACGTCCACAACAGCGCCGATACACTGAACGATTTTGCCATTAGCCATGTTCGTTCCTTCTTAATATTTAAATTCAGTTTAGACCGCTGCCGCGCCGGCGACGATCTCGGAGAGCTCTTTGGTAATGGCGGCTTGACGGGTTTTGTTATAAACCAGTTTAAGTTCGCCAATCACGTTACCTGCGTTATCAGTTGCTGATTTCATCGCCACCATACGGGCCGATTGTTCAGATGCCATGTTTTCCGCTACGGCCTGGAAAATCAGTGCTTCTACATAACGTATCAACAATTCATCAATCACGGTTGCTGCATCTGGCTCATACAGATAGTCCCAGGTATGGGCATGCTTCTCTGTCGTCAGCCTGTCCGCTGTCAGGGGCAATAACTGCTCCATCACCGGCTCTTGCTTCATGGTGTTGATAAATCTTGTATAACTCAGGTAAACCGCGTCCAGCTTGCCTTCCTGATACGCATCAAGCAAAACTTTGACTGGACCTATCAGTTTATCGAGGTGAGGAGTGTCGCCCAATTGTGTGACATGGGAAACCACTTGCGCACCTACGCGATTCAGGAAGCCGAGACCTTTATTACCAATTGCGACCGCTTCTATCTTTGAACCCTTACCTTCGAGTTCACGCATTTTGCTGGTGACCAGACGCAACACGTTCGTGTTGAGACCGCCACACAAACCTTTATCTGTAGTTACAACAATCACGCCAACTTTCTTGGACAGATCTTGTTGCACCATAAAAGGATGCGTGTACTCTGGGTTGGCCTGTGACAAGTTAGCCGTAATCGTACGAATTTTTTCACTGTACGGGCGAGCCGCACGCATCCGGTCTTGCGCTTTACGCATTTTGGATGCGGCGACCATTTCCATCGCCTTCGTGATCTTCTTCGTATTTTCTACGCTTTTGATCTTGCCACGTATCTCTTTGCCTGCAGCCATGAGTATTGACTCCTTCTAGCTACAGTAAATTAATAAGTGCCGGATTTTTTGAAATCAGCAATTGCGGCAGCCATGGCAGCTTCGCCATCTTTGTCCAGTTGCTTGGTTTCTTCGATCTTCTGCAGCAAAGCTGCATGGCTCGTTTTCATGAAATTGTGCACGCCTGCTTCGAATGCCAGCACTTGCTTGACCGGTACATCATCCAGGAAGCCTTTGTTCACGGAGAACAATGTAACGGCCATCAGGGAAATGGACAGCGGAGAATATTGAGCTTGCTTCAACAATTCAGTCACGCGGGCACCACGATCGAGCTGCTTACGTGTTTCTGGATCGAGATCAGAAGCGAACTGGGCAAACGCTGCCAATTCACGGTACTGTGCCAAGTCATTACGGATACCGCCGGACAAGTTTTTGATAACTTTAGTCTGAGCAGCACCACCAACGCGGGATACCGAGATACCAGCGTTAATCGCTGGACGGATACCTGCATTGAACAAGGATGTTTCCAGGAAGATCTGACCGTCAGTAATCGAAATTACGTTGGTAGGAACGAAAGCAGAAACGTCACCAGCCTGGGTTTCAATGATAGGCAATGCTGTCAATGAACCTGTTTTGCCTTTGACTTCACCGTTAGTGAATTTTTCAACATAATCAGGATTAACGCGTGCTGCACGTTCCAGCAAACGGCTGTGCAAATAGAATACGTCACCTGGGTAAGCTTCGCGGCCTGGTGGGCGGCGCAACAACAGGGAAACCTGACGGTAAGCAACAGCTTGTTTGGACAGATCATCATAAATGATCAGTGCATCTTGACCGCGGTCACGGAAGTATTCACCCATTGCGCAACCGGAGTAAGCGGAGACGAATTGCATCGCCGCAGATTCAGCAGCAGTAGCAGCAACAACGATGGTGTATTCCATGGCGCCGTGGGCTTCGAGAGCACGCACAACGTTTTTAACGGAAGATGCTTTTTGACCAATCGCTACATAGATACAGGTAACGTTTTGACCTTTTTGATTGATCACGGCATCGATCGCAACAGCTGTTTTACCAGTTTGACGATCGCCAATGATCAATTCACGCTGACCACGACCAACCGGGACCATGGCGTCAATAGACTTCAGGCCCGTTTGCATAGGTTCAGAAACGGATTGACGTGCAATAACGCCAGGCGCGATTTTTTCGATCGGCGCGGACAGTTTTGCATTGATAGGACCTTTGCCGTCGATAGGCTGACCCAACGCGTTAACGACACGACCACGCAGTTCAGGACCGATAGGCACTTCCAGAATACGGCCAGTACATTTGACTGTATCGCCTTCGGAAATGTGTTCGTAGTCACCCAGGATAACGGCGCCAACGGAATCACGTTCCAGATTCAATGCCAGACCAAATGTGTTGCCTGGGAATTCCAGCATCTCGCCTTGCATCGCGTCAGACAGACCGTGAATGCGGCAGATACCGTCGGTAACGGAGATAACCGTACCTTGATTGCGAATCTCAGCTGTGTCGCCAAGGCCTTGAATCCGGCTCTTGATCAGCTCGCTGATTTCAGATGGGTTGAGTTGCATACTAACTCCTAATATTTATTACGTTCTTACGCGGTCAGGGCGACGTGCATTTTCTGCAGCTTCGCGCGTACCGACGTGTCGAGCACCTGATCACCAACCACGATGCGTACACCACCGATCAAAGTGGAATCCACTTTGACTGTAGGGTGCAACTTGCGGCCAAATTTCTTTTCCAAGAGCACTGAAAGCTCGCTCAACTGAGTTGCCGACATGTCAAATGCGCTAGTCACTTCTGCATCTGCAGCGCCTTCGTGGGCGTTTTTCAGAGCATGAAACTGGAAAGCGATTTCCGGCAGCAAAGTCAGGCGGTCATAGTCAGCAAGTGTGTTGATGAAGTTTGTCGCTTCAGCAGTCACTGGAGATTTGATCGCAGACAAGAAAATCTCAGCTTTTTGATCAGCCGAGACTTTGGGGTTGTGTGCAAGAGCTTGTACATCGGGATGCGCACCTACCTGTGCCATTTCGGTAACCAGTTCCGACCAGGCGGACAGGTTACCGGTTTGGGCAACACGAAACAGCGCTTCTGCGTAAGGACGAGCGATCGTTGCGATTTCGGCCATGATTACAGCTCGGTTTTCAGTTGATTCAACAGATCAGCGTGAGCAGATGCGTTGACTTCACGTTTCAGAATTTGTTCTGCGCCTTTGACTGCCAGAGTGGCAACCTGGTCGCGCAATTCTTCGCGTGCTTTAGTCACTTGATTATTCGCATCAGCGTTCGCAGCGGCGATAATACGGGCAGCTTCAGCAGCAGCAGTGTTGCGGGCTTCTTCAATGATCAGAGCAGCGCGTTTTTCTGCGTTGATGATATGAGTTTTGCCTTCTTCACCAGCAGCAGCCAATTGAGCTTGCACGCGTTTTTCAGCGGCAACCATTTCTGCCTTGCCTTTATCAGCAGCAGCCAAACCGTCTGCAATGCGCTTCATACGCTCATCGATCGCACCAATCACTGGTGGCCAGATGAATTTCGCAGTCACCAAAGCCAGGATGAAAAACACCCCAGCCTGGTACCACATGGATAGATTCAGATTCACTTTAGTTTCCTTATCAAATTAATCGTTCCGCAGGCCAGAAACCTGCGGTAGAAAAAGGAAAGCTATTAGCCTTTGAATGGGTTTGCAGTTGCGAAGAACATGGCGATACCAACACCGATAATGAAAGCAGCATCGATCAGACCAGCCAACAACAACATTTTACCTTGCAGTTTGTCCATCAATTCTGGTTGACGTGCAGACGCTTCCAGATATTTACCACCCATCATAGCGATACCGATACAAGCACCCAAAGCGCCCAAACCGATGATCAAACCACAAGCCAATGCAACGAAAGCGACGTTAGTCATGAGAAAACTCCTAGAAAGTTAAAATTAAAATACCAAAACCAAAAAACTAAAACCAAAAAACTAAAACTTCAAAACTTAATTAATGCGCTTCGTGAGCCTGACCCATGTACACCAGAGTCAACATCATGAAAATAAACGCTTGCAGAGGCACGATCAGGATGTGGAAGATAGACCAGGCAGAACCCAGTACCAAATGACCAATACCGCCCAGGATGGAATCGGAAGCACCCAGCAAGGCTGCAATCAACAGGAACAACAATTCGCCAGCAAACATATTGCCGAACAACCGCATACCGAGCGAGAAAGTTTTCGCTGCGTATTCAACTACGTTCAACAAAAAATTGAACGGGAACATCATTGGGCCAAACGGTGCGCTGAACAATTCCTTGATGAAACCGCCTACGCCTTTGATCTTGAAACTGTAATACATCATCAGCGCAAAAATACCGATGGAAATACCCAGAGTACCGTTCAAGTCAGCAGTAGGAACCACGCGATGTGGCATTTCATGATCCAGGCCAAACAAGGGGAACAACCATTGAGAGAACAAATCAACTGGCAGGAAATCCAGGGAGTTCATCAATACGACCCAGACAAATACCGACAAGGCCATAGGGGCGATGAAGCTGGTGTTGCCGTGAACGATGCTTTTTGCATTGTTGTCCACCATTTCGAAGAGCATTTCAACAGCGCACTGGAAACGTCCAGGTACACCAGAAGTTGCCTTGCGTGCTGCCAGATACATAATGAGAGAACCTAGCAAGCCGCAAACGACTGACCAGATTACCGTATCAATATTCACATACGACATATCCCACAAGGAGGTTTGCGCATGGTGGCCATGGTTAGTCAAATGCCCAAGATGATGGGATATATATTCTGACGGAGTGACTTGTTCAGCTGAGCTCATGATCAGTGCCTAAAGAGTAAAATGAAATAGCTTTTCAGTACAACGATGAAGGCGATCAAAAAGGCCGGCCAGTTGACATCGGGGTACCAGAAGACAACCGCTGCCATTAGCGCGACTGTCGATATAACTTTGAAAAATTCACCGATGAAAAAACTCATCGGATTTGCTCCCCCAGGCCTCCGGGCGCTCATACTCATGCGCAACGCGAATAAGGCATTTGGAATCGCACAAGATAATCCCCCGAACAGGGCGGACAATCCGTAAGAAATATTGCCGAAAATTCCAGCAAGCAAGCCCGCAACCAGCGCTGCTACCAGTTGCAGCAGTATGATGCGTGCCATGCTTCCCTCATTTATCCAGGACTTGCGCAAAATAGCAGCAGTGCATGAGCTCATTGGTAGCCCCGTCGTCCAGTTTTGCACTGTGTTCGCTGCGGGGCCTTGCTGGCCTATCTTGCGTAAGTCCTACAAATTTATAAATATGACAGTTGAATTTGACTGGCTTGCCACGATATAACCAGGCAGCGCAAATCCTCGCCGATCAAAACCACGGAATTATACGTGGTAGTGCGTTATAACGTCAAACGTTTGATGCATAAGGCAAAATGTTTGGTGCATTGCATCAAAATGCGCCATTTTAGTGCTTTTTTATTATTGTACCGTTTTTGCGATTAGCTCGTTGAGCCAGTCCTGGCCTTGCTTCCAGCTACCCAGACCGGACTCTCCATTGATATGTCCTTTTGCACCAATCAAGTGCAGCTCCGCTCCCCAGCTTTTTGCCCAGTCTTGTGCAAGTGACAAATCGCACCAAGGGTCATCGCTGGATGCCACTACCGCAACTGGGAAAGGAAAAGGGATTAGAGGCATGGGACTAAAAGTGGGCGCTGGGAAATTTGCCCGGCCCACATCTGGTGGTGCTACCAGAAATGCTGCCCTGAGCTTGCTTTTATCCACAACGCCCGGCATGCCCGCTGCCAGCCACCAGGCCGTCAGTGCGCAACCCATGCTATGCGCAACCAGCACCACTTCATCAGATACTGCATTCATAGCGGCTGATAAAGTGGCAAGCCATGCATCCTTGACCGGATGATCCCAGTCTTGCTGCTCTACTCTTTTTACATTCGGCAATTCAGCTTCCCAGCGTGTTTGCCAGTGGCCAGGGCCGGAGCCATACAGGCCGGGTAAAGTTAGTATCTGCATGGATTAAATCTTTTTACTGTCCGCGAATTTTCAGGATGATGCCGTCCAGGCTATCAAGGTCTGCAAAATCAATCAGCATTTGTCCCCTGCCCTTGCTGCCTAATTTGAGCGCAACCTGGGTAGCCAGCAGATCGGACAACTCTTCTTCCAGGCGGGTGATGTCACGGGATTTTTCTGCCTTGTCGCGCGGCTTTCCGTTGGCACTCATTTCAGCGGTGGTTTTCGCCACCAGCTTTTCTGCCTCACGGACTGACATGCGCTTGGCAACGATCTGGTTCGCCAGTTGTATCTGGGTGGCAGCGTCTGTTACCAACAGGGAACGGGCATGGCCCATATCGATGTCGCCTGCCATCAGCATGGTTTGTACCGGCTTGGCCAGGTTCAGCAAACGCAGCAAGTTGGACACCGCACTGCGTGAACGCCCTACTGCATTGGCGGCCTGCTCATGGGTGAAAGAAAAATCCGTGATCAGCCTGTGTATGCCCTGGGCTTCTTCCAGGGGGTTAAGGTCTTCGCGCTGGATGTTTTCTATCAGGGCCATGGCGGCGGCGGCCTGGTCATCCACATCCTTGACCAGTACCGGCACTTCATCCAAGCCTGCCATTTGCGAAGCGCGGAAACGGCGTTCACCGGCGATGATTTCGTAACGGGTTACGCCATTGTTTTTTCCTATGGGGCGCACCAGGATAGGTTGCATCAAACCCTGGGCCTTGATGGAGGCCGCCAGCTCAGCCAGTGCGCCCTCGTCCATGCGGGTACGGGGTTGGTACTTGCCTGCCTGCATTTGCGCCACGTTCAGGCTGGTAGGGGCACCAGTGACGGTAGGTACGGCTTCGGCAAAGTCGGCGGCACCGCCGAGCAAGGCGTCCAGGCCACGGCCCAGACCTTTTTGTTTTTTGATCGACATACTTATTTTTCCAGTTGTTTAATTCTTTCCACCATCTCTGCACCAAAGGCTATATAGGCTTGCGCCCCTTTGGATGCAGGATCAAACACCACGCCGGGGATACCGTAAGATGGTGCTTCTGCCAGACGCACATTGCGCGGGATCAGGGTCTTGAAGACCTTGTCGCCAAAGTGCTGTTCCAGCTGGTCAGAGACTTGTTGCGACAGCGTCATGCGCGGGTCAAACATCACGCGCAGCAAGCCGACTATCTTCAGGTCAGGATTGAGGTTGGCGGAGACTTTCTTGATGGTATTGGCCAGGTCGGACAAACCTTCGAGCGCGTAGTATTCACACTGCATGGGGATGATCACGCCATGTGCAGCACACAGTCCATTCAGAGTCAGCAGGGATAGCGCTGGAGGACAATCGATAAGGATGAAGTCATAGTCTGCATCAACCTTGGCCAAAGCCTCTCGTAGGCGCTTGTCGCGGTTGTCCAGCGACACCATTTCAACCTCTGCACCAGCCAGCTCACGGTTGGCGGGGAGAACATCAAAACGGCCAGACTCAGAACGCAATTTGGCGGTTGTGACATCAGACATACCCAGCAAGACTTCATAGATGGAAGCGGTCAATTTGGATTTGTTGATACCTGCGCCCATGGTGGCATTACCCTGGGGGTCGAGATCAACCAGTAAGACGCGTTGATCGAGTTGCGCCAAGCCTGCGGCGAGATTAACAGTGGTCGTGGTCTTGCCTACGCCACCTTTTTGATTTGCAACACAAAAGATTTTTGCCATAGAAGATTTCCGTAGGGTCAAGCCGGGGCCAGTTGTTTTTTAATAAAGACGAGATGGCGTTCGGCTTGTAGACCTGGCACCGCGAGGGCTTGCATTTTTTCTACCTGCCAACCATCTGGCAAGCGTTCTATTTCTTGATTGGGAGCGACACCCTTCATGGCAATAAACTGGCCGCCTTCTGCCAGCAAATGACCTGACCAGTTAATGAAGTTGCACAGCTCGGAAAATGCCCGCGAAGTAATCACATCAAACTTGTCCTTGACCTGCAGGGCTTCAACCCTGCCGGTGTGCACAGTCACATTCTTCAAACCCAGTTCTGTCTTGGCCTGGGTCAGAAATGCAGTCTTTTTACTGACGGTATCAATCATTGATATTTTGATATCTGGGTAAGTAATCGCCAGCATCATACCGGGCAAACCACCACCTGCACCTACATCCAGCACATTTTTTGCATCCTTGAAGGCAGGCGCTGCCGACAGCGAATCCAGCAGATGTTGCTTGACCATTTCCTTGGGGTCGCGGATAGATGTTAAATTATAAACTGAGTTCCATTTTGATAATAATAATAAATATGCAATCATATTATCAATTTGATCACTTCTCAAATTCAGAGACAACTCCTCAACACCGCTCTGCAGCGTCGCTCTCAAGTGTGCATGTTCCACGTGAATCATACGGCGAGGTCCTCAATTAACTTCTTGTTTTTCATTTCACTTTATTCTTCGTTTTTATTCATCACCCGGATACAGGCTAATGCTGAAGCATTTTCAAACCTGCCTGTAATTTGATGTTCCACGTGAATCATTCTGTCGCCTGGCCTTCGGCTACAACATCCGTGTTCGCCAAGAACTCTTTAAAACCGCGCTTTTTAAGATGCACCAAAAGCAGGGAAATCGCCGCAGGCGTTACGCCAGAAATACGACCACACTGACCCAGGCTTTCAGGCTGGTGCTTATTCAGCTTTTGCCTTACTTCGATGGAAAGCCCATTGACTTCCATGTAATCAAAAGCCGCTGGCATCTTGAGGTTTTCAAAATGCGCATGGCGTTCGACCTCTTTGGCCTGCCTGTCGATATAACCGGCATATTTGACCTGTATCTCCACTTGCTCACGCACATGTGGATCGAGCACGCCTGGCCCGGCCAGCTCCTGACCTTCCACACCTTGCAAACTCATGAGGCTTTCATAAGTCACTTGCGGGCGGCGCAATAAATCAGCCAGGGAATATTCACGCTCCAGGGCCTTGCCAACGACACGTTCAGCTTCTACATCTGCAAGGATGCGCGGGTTGACCCAGGTCGAGCGCAGTCTTTCCATTTCACGTGAAACACTTTCACGTTTTTCTTCAAACTGCTGCCATTGTGCATCGCTGACACAACCCAGCTGGCGACCTATCTCGGTCA
The DNA here is from genome assembly GCA_016200895.1 of Burkholderiales bacterium. GTDB lineage: Bacteria > Pseudomonadota > Gammaproteobacteria > Burkholderiales > Burkholderiaceae_D > Undibacterium. The sequence goes on along the minus strand of JACQDX010000039.1, from coordinate 37,205 downwards.
GGCGCATATCGGCATTATCTTCACGCAGACTGAGGCGGAATTCAGCGCGGCTGGTGAACATGCGATAAGGTTCTTGTACACCCTTGGTAATCAGATCATCGACCAGGACACCCAGATAAGCTTCATCGCGGCGTGGCACCCAGGCTTCTTTATCCTGGGTTTTCAACGCGGCATTCAAGCCAGCCAACATACCTTGTGCTGCCGCTTCTTCGTAACCTGTCGTGCCATTGATCTGACCGGCAAAGAACAGGCCTTCAATTTGACGAGTTTCCAGCGAAGATTTCAAACCACGCGGGTCAAAATAATCATATTCAATCGCATAGCCAGGACGCAGGATGTAAGCGTTTTCCATACCGCGCATGGAGCGTACCAAGTCCAGCTGAACATCAAAAGGCAGGCTGGTAGAGATACCGTTGGGGTAAAACTCATTCGTCGTCAGGCCTTCAGGCTCCAGGAAAATCTGGTGTGATTCTTTGCTGGCGAAGCGATGTATCTTGTCTTCTATCGACGGGCAGTAGCGCGGCCCTACCCCTTCGATAACACCCGTATACATGGGGCTGCGGTCCAGACCGGCACGGATAATGTCATGGGTTTTTTCATTGGTATGGGTAATCCAGCACGGCAACTGCCTTGGATGCATGCTGGTGTTGCCCATGTATGAGAACACCGGCACAGGATCGAGGTCACCCGGTTGCTCTTGCATCAGTGAAAAATCGATGCTGCGACCATCGATACGTGGTGGCGTACCTGTCTTCAATCTACCTTGTGGCAGCGCCAGCTCTTTCAAACGTGCAGACAAAGATATCGCTGGCGGGTCACCGGCACGGCCTGCCGAGTAGTTATTCAAGCCCACATGTATCTTCCCATCAAGGAAAGTACCTGCTGTCAGCACGACTGCACGGGCGCGAAACTTGATACCAACCTGGGTCACGGCACCGACAACACGATTACCTTCGACCAGCAAATCATCAACAGCCTGCTGGAACAGCCACAGATTAGGCTGATTTTCCAGGCGACTACGGATGGCTTGCTTGTACAAAATGCGGTCAGCCTGGGCACGGGTTGCACGCACAGCAGGGCCTTTGGATGAATTCAGGATACGGAATTGTATGCCTGCCTCATCAGTGGCAATCGCCATGGCGCCGCCCATGGCATCAACCTCTTTAACCAGATGCCCCTTGCCTATCCCACCTATGGATGGGTTGCAGGACATCTGACCAAGGGTCTCAATATTATGGGTCAACAATAGCGTGGACTGCCCCATACGGGCGGCGGCAAGTGCGGCTTCGGTACCGGCGTGACCGCCGCCGACGACGATGACATCGAATTCTTTAGGATAAAACATGGTGGATTTCTGGGAAACTTGAGACGGGAGGCACGATTATAGTTTGTTTTGCGCGTAAACTTTTAGAGAGCTAAAGATTCTCTTTTTATTTAGAACTATGTTTCACGTGAAACATAGGCATCAGGGCATAAAAAATGGGACCGAAGTCCCATTCCTAACGTCCGATTGTTTCACGTGAAACACAGCTATTTAAGAAAACCATCGTAAGTCGTCTTGCATATCAGTGCCACTACCACGCCAAGGAACATCTTGCGAACAAATGAGGTGCCGTGCTTTATTGCCAAATGACTACCTAAAATAGAGCCGCCAACCCCACATACCGCCATCGTCAAACCCAGCATCCAGAGCACATGACCGCTGTAACCAAACCATATAAGAGCTGCGGTATTGCATGCAACATTCAATACCTTGGCTGCGGCAGAGGCGCGCAAGAAATCATAGCCAAAGATACGCACGAACAAAAACATGAAGAAGCTGCCCGTACCTGGGCCGAAGAAGCCATCGTAAAACCCTATGCCTGCACCAACCAGCATAGCCATATAGGTCTCTTTGTCGCCGGAAAATACCGGTTTATTATCCACCCCAAACTCTTTTTTCTTGAAGGTATAGATAGCCACAGCCAGCAAGATAAAGGGTAAAGCCTTGCGCAAATAGGTGGGAGGGATATGTGTCACCAGGAAAGCCCCGGCAAAAGAAAACGCAAATGCCATGAATGCCGCCGGAACCACCATGCTCCAGCGCAAGCTGACTGTCTTCATATAGCGTGTCGCTGCGACAGTCGTGCCCCAGATACCGGCCATCTTATTGGTACCTAGCAATGTCGCTGGTGCAGTTCCTGGCAGAAATGAGAACAAGGCTGGCACTTGAACCAAGCCACCACCACCAACAATGGAATCAACAAAGCCAGCAAAAAAGGCAGCAAGGCCTAAAAAGAAAATGTTCATATTGAATTATTTGATCTGTTATGAAATCCGCAGTCATCGTGCAAGCAGGTAAAGAACCAAGGCTAAAAACACGGCACAGATAACTTATACAGAAGCCAGAAGTGGGCAACAAGGTACAGGCGATGCCATAACAGTTGCATGTCAGTGCTGCCTATTTGACTAGCAGCTACAAATCAGACAACATGCAAATCCGGCGTAATAAATCTGTCGCTACTTTGTCTTTCACAAGGATCAACGCAATGAAGATTTCTCTGTCTTTGCTATTTGCAGGATGCATCTTGCTCAGTAACAGCAGTAAGGTGCAAGCTGAAATCGAGATCCCCCTATGGCAAAACGGCGCACCCGGTCTTCAACATCCGCAAGCAGAGACAGCCGAAGACAGACATGAAACAGGTCGCCTGGACAGATACATCAGCTACGTCAGCAAACCGACTTTGACGATCTACCCTGCCCCTGCTGACAAGGCCACTGGTACTGCGGTACTGGTAGTACCAGGCGGCGGCTTCCGTTATGTCTGCATAGACAAGGAAGGCATAGAAGCCGCGCAATGGCTGAATGCCCAGGGTATTACCGCCGCCGTGCTGAAATACCGCACGCTGGCACTGGATAGCGACCGCAGCTGGAAGTCCATCCAACCACTGACGGCAGACACCAGCCGTGCCATGCGCGTGTTGCGGCAACATGCGGGTGACTGGAAAATCGACGACAAGAGGATAGGCATACTCGGCTTTTCTGCTGGTGGCATCATGGCCCTGCAACTGCTGACGGACCAGGATGATGGTGACTCAGGCGCTGCCGATGCCGCAGAAAAAATGAACAACCGCGCCGACTTTATCGCCTTGGTCTACACTGGCTTGCCAGGCAACAAAGTACCAAAGTTCAGCAAGAACACCCCGCCCGTGTTTATTGTCCATGCATCCGACGACCCCAAAGCAATCCCGGTAGTCGCTGCCAAAATCTATCAACAATTGCTGGAAGCAGGTGCACCGGCAGAGCTACATGCCTTCCGCCACGGCGACCATGGCTTTGGCATGACACCCACCAGCGGCAGCGTGCGCAACTGGACCAGCCTGTATGCTGACTGGATGCGCGATTTGAAATTGCTGGACAAATAGGAAATGCCAGCATGTGCTAAGGTAGAGATCCTTTCCACTCGCTAAATGAAAATGAGATAAAGATGAACGACTTTGAATTCAGAACCGTCCCCAGCCTGATCAGCCAAACTGGTGCCGCAACGCGCCTGGGCAAAATCATACGCCAGGAATTCCCAGCGATTAGCCATGTACTCCTGGTGACCGACGCCGGTTTCTTGCGTACCGGCCTGGTCCAGCCTGTCATTGATAGCCTGGAAACGGAACAACTCAAAGTCAGTATTTTCTCCGACGTGATTGCCGACCCACCAGAAGCCATCGTCTTGCAAGCAGTCGAGAATGCCCGTAGCCTGCAAGTGGAACTGGTCGTCGGCCTCGGTGGCGGCAGCTCCATGGACGTGGCCAAACTCATCGCCATCCTGGCTGGTAGCGATCAAAGCCTTTCCACCATGTATGGCATAGGTAATGTCAAAGGCAAGCGCCTGCCCTTGATACAAATTCCGACCACGGCTGGTACAGGTTCTGAAGTCACCCCTATCTCCATCGTCACCACAGGTGCCACGACCAAGATGGGCGTAGTCGCTCCACAGCTATATGCCGACATCGCCATCCTCGATGCCCACCTGACGACAGGCTTGCCAGCCAAGGTCACCGCTGCCACCGGCATTGACGCCATGGTGCATGCGATAGAAGCCTATACCACCAAGCACAAAAAGAATCCGCTGTCCGACATGCTGGCGGTACAGGCTTTAAAATTACTCTGGAACAACATCGACGAAGCCTGCACCAATGGCAGCAACCTAGCAGCACGCCAGGCCATGTTGCTGGGTGCCATGCTGGCAGGACAGTCTTTTGCCAATGCACCCTGCGCCGCTGTTCATGCGCTGGCCTACCCTGTAGGGGGTATCTTCCATGTTCCACATGGCTTGTCGAATTCCCTGGTCTTACCTCACGTCCTGCGCTTCAATGCCAGTCACGCGGCGAACCTGTATGCCGAGCTGGCTGCCATCATTGCACCAGAAGCCACAGGAACGGCTGAGCAACGTTGCCACGCCATGATCAAGGCCATGGAAGACCTGGCAACCCGGGTGGGCATAGAAACCCGCCTGAGCCAGGTGGGCGTCACTGAGAAAGACCTGGATCAGCTTGCCAGCGACGCCATGCTGCAAACGCGTCTGCTGGGAAATAATCCACGTGAAGTGACGAAGGAAGATGCCAGGGCGATTTACGCAGCAGCCTTGTAATGAATATCTGAAAGTGGCGCATGGAGCAGCAGTCATGCGCCAATCTGACAGCACCGGCATTCGCCACATATTCAAAGCATCTCGCAAATTTTGAGTAGCCTGAAGGACAATTCCAGACATGGTGAACTTTGCGCAGGAACTCTCCGGGGCATCCATACTGCCCGTCATCATGGCATGTGCAGAAACCCGTAATGCCGATGATTTCAGCCTGATCGCCCAAGGCATTTTGCGCGAAGTCTTGCCGCATGAAATGATGGTCTGCGGCATAGGCGGCGTCAGCCCGCAGGGCAACTATGTGCATAAATTATTGCAGTTCAATTGCCCGGCAGAGAGCTACCACTATTACCAGTCCTTGCTCGACAGCAAAGGCCGGGCAAATAGTCCTTTGATGCAAAAATGGCGGGAAACCCAGGAGCCGGTTTTCTTCCAGGCCGGACGCGATGACCATGCTGTCCCCGCTGAATGGCTGGCTTCATTCAAGAAGCAGAAAATGCATAACACCGTTGCCCATGGCATGCTGGATCTGAGCGGGCATTTTTCCAGCTATTTCATTTTCACAAATCTGCCTTTTGAAGTCAGTCATCAGCACGCTTATCTGCTGAGCTTGTTGACACCCCATCTACACCTGGCACTTGCACACGCCCTGACCAAGGTAGAAGAATTCCCCGTCAAACCCGGCATGAACACCAAAATCCTCAGTGAGCGGCAAAGAGAAATCCTGCACTGGATGCATGAAGGCAAAACCAACTGGGAAATAGCCACCATCCTCGAACTTACCGAAGTCAACGTCAAATACCACATCGACCAGATCTTCGCCAAACTGGATGTACGCAGCCGCGTGCATGCCGTCGCCAAAGCCTATGAGCTGGGCTTGTTGTTAGCCTCGCACAAAAACTGAGATCATCGAAACCCTGCCACTATCTGAATAGATAGTGGTGATCATGGCGACATGCTCCTACCCTGTTTTTTCCAGCGCACCAAAGCGCGGGATTACATAAAAAAACACAACAGGAGACATCACCATGCAACACCGTACACTCACCCGGGTGCTCATTGTCATTAGCCTCGGTTTTATCGCCTGCGCAAGCAACGCAGCCTGCCTCGACAATGTGGTTCTGGTACACGGCAATGCCGGTTCACCTTCAGACTGGAATGCCACCGTCACCACCCTGAAAAACCAGGGCTATGTCGATGCCCAGCTATATCGCCCCAACTGGGGATCAAAAACCAATCCTGCCATCAATGACCACAGCGCCGCCAATACCAATCCGGTGAAAGCATCCTTGCAGGCTGCCAAGGCAGCATCCTGCACTGGCAGGATAGATGTCATCAGCCATTCCATGGGCGTGACCCTGGCGATGAAAGCCATCAATGAACTGGCCTATTCTACGTCCGTCAACTCCTTCATTGGCATCGCCGGTGCCCAGCATGGTTTGGAATCATGCGGCCTCTACCCTTTCAATGTCATGACGCCGACCTGTGGCAGCAATGGTTTGTCCATCGACAGCCCTCTGATACTGTCCGTCAAAAACAAACGCTATGGCAGCAAAATGTATTCCATCAAAAGCTACATCGATGAAGTTGTATGCATAGGCAGCTGCTATGTCTATGGCTCGCATACCAGCAATATCGACGGGCAGAATGCGACTTACGATGTCTGGCTGGGGCATTTTGGTTTGAAGGACTACACCACCAATACCCAGGCCAGCCTGGTGTTTCAATAATCACCTTCATCACAATAATCAAAATGGAAAAAGTCCCCATGTACAATAAAACAGCGCTGTCCATATCATCCATGCACAATGCTGTTGCAAGGGCTTTTTCCAAATCAGGACAGGCTCAAACCATGAAAAAAATCCTGCTCCTGCTCAGCCTGCTTGCCCTGGCCAGCATGGTATCAATGAACTGGATGACGCTGCCCTCAGACACCAGCAGCTCTGTACCTGTAGTCGCCAAGCATGGGCGCAGCGACAAAGCACCCGTGGCGACCCAGACAACACATACACTGGCTCAATTCACCGGGCTATGGGGAAATACAAACGGCACCACACCCGCAGATAAAGCAGATACCTTTGACTTGCTGTGGGCACGCGCCCTGTCCCCTGCTGAGCAGCTTGAAGGAAAAAATGATGCTCAAGATCAGTTGCGAAAACTCGCGCAAGAAAATCCACGCTACCTGAAAAAACTGGTGGCGCTATATGACAGTGAAACATCTGTCACCAGCAGGGAACTCATCATCAGCCTGCTCGCCAGCATACCCAGTGCAGAAACATTGGCTTTATCCAGACGGCTTGCCAGCAGCCCGGATGCCGGGCAACGCCAAGCAGCTTTATCCATGCTGGGCAACCTGAATATCAATCTGCAGGAAGAGCGTGAACTCATATTGCTGTCGCTGAATAACCAACAAACACCAGCCGTCACCCTGCAAGCATTGGCAGCACTGAAAGCGCCAGCGCCAACAGGAATTGACGCGCCACCCAAGCCCGGTGACAACAGCCTACCGGGCAATGCCGATACCAAAACAACTGCAGCCGTGATCAGGCAACTACAAAGCCTGACTGAAAATCCAGATGCCTCAGTCAGAAGCCGCAGCATTTCACAGCTTGCGCAATGGGATAAAAACGACAGCAGCCTCAGTTACTTTTCTGCTGCCCTGAATGATCAAACCCCGGAAGTACGCCAGGCAGCCATCTTCGCGCTTGCGCAGTCAGGTGCGAATGCTGAAACCGTGAAACAGCTGCTGACCAGCCTCGTCAACAATACCAGCGAAAATACGATAATCAAAACAAGTGCGCGGCAAGTCTTGGAAAGGCTGGCAGATAACAAGCTCGTCGCCAATTAAATTTTCAAGAAAAGAAAAAGCCCCGCGAATTTCTTCACGGGGCCTTCATGAGACAAGCAATTCAAAACTTCAACCAGCCTTGGCCTTGCCATTGCGTTCCACATAAGCCATCAACTCACCCACAATACCGCGGCGGAAAGCCAGTACGCAGACGATGAAGATCAGACCCGTAACGATAGTGACTGAATCGCCTATGGTGCGGAACCATTCTATCGTAGTGATGTTCGCCAGCAGGTTGCCAAAGTCGCCGAGTTTGTTTTCCAGCGCGATGATGATGATGGCACCAACTATCGGGCCCACCAGCGTGCCCAGACCGCCCACCAGGGTCATCAGCACCACCAGGCCAGACATGGACCAGTGTACGTCCGTCAGCGTCTCAAACCCCAGTACCAGGGTTTTGGTGGCACCTGCCAGGCCTGCCAGTGCAGCGGACAAGACGAAGGCCATGAGTTTGTAGCGGTCTACGTCATAACCCAGCGAAATCGCGCGTGGCTCGTTTTCCTTGACGGCTTTCAAGACCTGGCCGAACGGTGAATGCACGGTACGCATGACGATGGCAAAACCGGCAATCGCCACCACCAGCACAAAGTAATACAAGGTCAGGTCAGAACTCAGGTCAACCATGCCCAGCAGTTTGCCGCGTGGCACACCTTGCAACCCATCTTCGCCACCGGTGAACTTGGCCTGCAGGAAAACGAAGTACAGCATCTGCGCCAAAGCCAGCGTGATCATGGTGAAGTAAATACCCTGGCGGCGTATTGCCAGCGCCCCCATCACCAGACCTATCAGTGCTGCCGCCCCTACTCCCAGCAAAATCCCCAGCTCAGTCGGCAAACCAGCATCACGCAAAGCCCAGCCTGCAATATAACCGGCAGCGCCAAAGAATGCGGCATGACCGAAGGACAGCAAGCCAGTGAAACCGATAAGCAAATTGAAAGCACAGGCAAACAGGGCGAAGCATAAAAGCTTCATCAGGAACACCGGATAGACAATAAACGGTGCCGCCAGTAACAGGGCAAAAGCAATGCCGTAACTGATTTTCTTATTCATGGTGGCTCCGTTCATTTTTCTTTACCGAACAAACCGGCAGGGCGGATCATCAGGACGATGGCCATGACGATGAATACAACAGTCGCCGACAGTTCAGGATAAAACACCCGCGTCAGGCCTTCGATAATGCCAAGGCCAAGACCTGTCAAAATCGAACCCAGGATAGAGCCCATGCCACCAATCACGACCACCGCAAACACCGTGATAATCAGGTTGGAACCCATCAGTGGCGACACTTGTATGACAGGTGCGGCCAGCACGCCGGCAAAAGCCGCAAGGGCTACACCGAAACCATAAGTCAGCGTCACCATCAGCGGTACATTGACACCAAAAGCTTCGACCAGTTTGGGGTTTTCAGTACCCGCACGCAGGTAGGCACCAAGCTTGGTTTTTTCGATGACGAACCAGGTCGCAAAGCACACCACCAGCGAAGCGATAACCACCCAGGCACGGTAGTTAGGCAGGATCATGAAGCCCAGATTGGTCGCCCCTGTCAGTGCATCCGGCACCTGATAAGGCTGGCCAGATACGCCATACGCCGAGCGGAACACACCTTCCAGCATCAAGGTGATACCAAAGGTCAGCAGCAAACCGTACAGATGATCAAGTTTGTACAGCCAGCGCAGCATGGTCTTTTCTATGATGATGCCAAACAGCCCCACCAGCAAAGGCGCAATTAGCAGCATGGCCCAGTAATTGATACCAAAATAATTCATGCCCATCCACGCGAGGAAGGCACCCATCATATACAGGGCACCATGGGCAAAGTTAATCACATTCAGCAAGCCAAAAATTACGGCCAGCCCCAGAGACAGCATCGCGTAAAACGAGCCGTTGACCAAGCCCAGCAAAAGCTGGCTTAGCATCGCTTGCAGCGGAATACCAAATATTTCCATGGCACTCTAAATAAAATGACCCGATGAAGCACGGGTGGGTGAAAAGGGAAAAGACCTCTCAACACAGAGACACGGAAACACAGAGAAAGTCAGGAGAAAAACCATTTTCTTTCTGGCTGATCAGTAAACAATTTCCTGTGAAAGACCCTGAGTGGAACAGCTTCGCTTTTTACATTGGAAGCATCGCGACGAAGTCCGCGACGCCTCCATTTGAAATTACAAACACCGCATAAAATTCAATTACCGGGATGCAGAGCAAGGCGCAAAACGCAGCAATACTTTAGTATTGCGAGGCTTTGCAACGCAGCTATGCGCCCGGAAATTGGATTTTACTTCCAGAGAGAGCACTTGGATTCGGACTTGGTAGTAAATGCTTGCTCACCCGATATAGTCTGCGCTACCTTGTAATAATCCCAAGGCTCTTTCGACTCGGCGCTGGTCTTCACCTGCATGAGGTACATGTCATGGATCATGCTGCCGTCGCCACGGATGTAACCGTTTTTGGCATACATGTCATTGACCTTCATGCTCTTCAGTTTTTCCATGACTTTTGCAGTGTCATCAGTACCTGCAGCCTTGACGGCATTCAGGTAAGTCAGGGTCGCAGAGTAATCAGCTGCTTGCAGGCTGGAAGGCATTTTCTTCATTTTTTCGAAGTAGCGGCGTGACCATTTGCGCGCTTCATCGTTTTGATTCCAGTACCAGCTGTCGGTCAGGTACATGCCTTGCGTGGCATTCAAGCCCAGCGAATGGATATCATTGATAAACATCAGCAAACCTGCCAGCTTCATGGTCTTGGTGACGCCAAATTCATTGGCCGCTTTAATCGCATTGATGGTGTCACCACCAGCATTCGCCAGTCCCAGGATTTGTGCCTTGGAAGCTTGCGCCTGCAACAGGAAAGAAGAGAAATCAGATGCTGACAAAGGATGTTTGACCGAACCTGCGACTGTGCCACCATTGGCTTTGACAACGTTGGCAGTATCACTTTCAAGCGAAGCACCAAAGGCATAATCAGCCGTCAGGAAATACCAGCTCTTGCCACCTTGTTTGACAACTGCAGAACCAGTGCCTTTTGCAAGTGCGACGGTATCGTAAGCATAATGAATTGTGCTTGGTGTGCATTCTTCATTGGTCAGACGGGCAGAACCAGCACCAATGGAGATGAAAACGCGTTTCTTTTCAGCCGCCACTTTGGACATGGACAAGGCTGTCCCTGAATTAGTACCGCCGATCAGCATGTCTACGCCATCACGGTCAAACCATTCACGTGCACGGCTGGCTGCGATATCGGCCTTGTTTTGATGATCAGCTGTAACCAGTTCAATTTTCTTGCCCAGTACCGTGCCACCAAAATCGGCGATCGCCATCTTGATGGCTTCTGCACCGCCCTGACCATCGATATCAGAATACAGACCAGAAATATCGGTGATGAAACCGATCTTGACCGTATCACCCGACACTTGCGCATTGGCATTCAGCGCAAAACCAGCCAGTGCGGCGGAAACTGCGAGACTTGCTACTTTTAATTTCGTGAATGTTGCTTTCATGCGTCTTCTCCAATCATATTTTTATTCAACCCTGCTTCACCAAGACAGCGAGGCAGTTACCTTACAGATGTACATCCTATACACCCAACAACTCATTCAAGACCGGCATTTTTTCTTGCAATTGCGCAGACGCAAAACTTTCGACGATCTGCCCATGCTCCATGACATAAAACCTGTCCGCCAGCGGAGCAGCAAAGCGGAAATTCTGTTCCACCATGACGATGGTATAACCCTTGGATTTCAACATCGTGATCATGCGCGCCAAAGCCTGCACGATGACGGGTGCCAGGCCTTCGGAAATTTCATCGAGCAACAGCAAGCGGGCACCTGTGCGTAAGATACGCGCTACCGCCAGCATTTGCTGTTCGCCACCGGACAGACGTGTGCCCTGGCTGTTTTTACGCTCAGCCAGATTGGGGAACATCTCGTAAATCTCGGCCACCGACATACCCTTGTTATCTTTCGATACTGAAGGGGGCAACATCAGGTTTTCTTCTGTCGACAAGGACGAAAATATCCCCCGCTCTTCCGGGCAATAACCTACCCCCAGATGCGCCACCTTATGCGTGGGCAGGTGGATAGCCTCTTGTCCATTGATCTTGATCGAACCCTTGCGTGCGCCAGTCAGGCCGACGATGGCACGCATGGTAGTGGTGCGCCCGGCACCATTGCGACCGAGGATGGTCACCACTTCACCCTGGTTCACTTTGAGGTTCACGTCATGCAGGATATGCGATTCGCCATACCAGGCTTGCAGGCCGGTAATTTCCAGCGCCGGGCTGGTATTTGTACTTGTATTTACACTCGTATTTGCACTCATGCATGCGCCCCTTCCAGCTCACCGCTGGTACTGCCCATATAGGCTTCCATGACCTTGGGATTGGTAGATACTTCGCTGTAAGTGCCTTCAGCCAGCATGGCACCACGTTGCAAGACCGAAATCTTGTCGCAAATACCCGACACGACACTCATATTGTGTTCCACCATGAGGATGGTGCGGCCCGCCGACACCTTCTTGATCAGCTCAGTCACACGGTGCACATCTTCATGACCCATACCCTGCGTGGGTTCATCGAGCAGCATCATTTCTGGTTCCATGGCCAGCGTGGTGGCGATTTCCAGGGCGCGCTTGCGGCCATAGGGCAAATCGACAGTCACCGTGTCGGCGAACGAAGTCAGATCAACTTCGGTCAGCAATTCCATGGCACGGGCGTTGAGCTGGTTCAGTGACTGTTCGCTTTTCCAGAAGTGGAAAGAGGTGCCCAGTTTTCTTTGCAAGCCTATGCGCACGTTTTCCATCACCGTCAGGTGCGGGAACACCGCCGATATCTGGAATGAACGTATGATGCCCTGACGCGCAATCTGGGCTGGTTTGGCCGAGGTGATATCGCGGCCATTGAACAGGATTTGTCCCGAAGTCGGGACAAGAAATTTGGTCAGCAAATTGAAACAGGTGGTCTTGCCGGCCCCGTTAGGGCCGATCAGGGCGTGAATATGCCCACGTTGCACCTGCAAATCAACGTCGCTTACAGCTGTGAAGCCCTTGAACTCTTTGGTCAAGCGCTTTGTCTCCAGGATGACGTCGGTCATCTCTTCTCCTTATTGTCTGGCTTATGGTGTCTAATTCCACTACGTCCAACGCGACAACACTTCCTTATTTTTTTGGAAGTTTTATATTAGCTTTTTATAATACCCAGCAAACCGATATCTAAACAATACGGTATAACTACCATAAGCAATTCCACACAGAAAAATTTCTTCCTGTTCTGATTCAATTTCCGCCAATTTAGCTTGCCAATATACTCCTTGCTGCCTTCTCTGCAATCATCACAGTAGGTGAGTTGGTATTACCTGAGGTTATACTCGGCATAATAGAAGCATCAGCCACGCGCAGGCCATTGATGCCTATTACACGCAAGTTGCTGTCAACTACTGCCGCAGTATCGTCCACCCGTCCCATTTTGCAAGTGCCTACCGGGTGGAAGATCGTCGTGCCTATATCCCCTGCTGCTATGGCCAATTCTTCTTCGGTCTGGAACTGTACCCCTGGCTTCATTTCTTCTGGACTGTATTTCTGCAAGGCAGGTGCAGCAACTATCTTGCGCGTCAGTGTCAGGGAGGCCGCTGCTATCTTGCGGTCTTCTGCCGTTGTCAGATAATTGGGTACGATTTTTGGTGCTGCTGCAGCATCATTACTGGCAATGCGCACATGGCCACGTGAAGTAGGGCGCAGATTGCAGACGCTGGCCGTGAATGCCGGGAAATCATGCAGAGGGTCACCAAATTTTTCCAGCGACAAGGGCTGCACATGGTATTGCAGATTAGGTGTCGCCTGGCTGGCATCCGAACGGGTAAATGCACCCAGTTGTGATGGTGCCATCGACATGGGGCCGCTCTGGAACATGGCATATTCCAGCCCTATGCGCGCCTTGCCTATCAGGCTGTTAGCCATCTTGTTGAGCGTTTTGGCACCGGTAATCTTGAATGCAGAACGTATCTGCAAATGGTCTTGCAAATTGCCACCAACACCGGGCAATTCATGCACCAGATCAACTCCAGCCTGTTGCAAATGTGCTGCATCACCTATGCCCGATAATTGCAAAATCTGTGGTGAACCTATGGCACCGGCGGCCAATACGGTTTCTTTCATGGACTCGGCAAACCAGCTGCGGCCACCGCCTATGAATTCCACACCCGTACAACGTTTGCCTTGCTCATCATTCCTGATGACGAGTTTTTGCACCTGGCAACCTGTCATGATGGTCAGGTTGCCACGGTCAGCCGCTGGCTTCAGAAAAGCCTTGGACGCATTCCAGCGCACGCCACGCTTCTGGTTCACATCAAAATAGCCGCAACCCTCGTTATTGCCGCGGTTAAAGTCATCGCTGTTAGGGATGCCAACTTCGGCTGCTGCATTGCGGAAAGCATCCAGGATTTCCCACGACAGCCTTTGTTTTTCCACCCGCCATTCACCACCCTTGCCATGGAATTCTGCATCACCGCCATGATGGTCTTCGCTCTTCTTGAACAGCGGCAAAACATGCTCCCAGCGCCAGCTATCGTCCCCCGTCAGCTCTGCCCACTGCTGGTAATCCCTTTCCTGGCCACGCATGTAAATCATGCCATTGATGGATGAACTGCCACCCAGCACCTTGCCACGCGGATAAATCAGGCTGCGGCCATTCAGGCCAGCCTCAGCCTCGGTACGAAACATCCAGTCTGTGCGGGGATTATTGATGCAGTACAGGTAACCAACGGGAATATGTATCCACACATAATCATCCTTGCCGCCCGCTTCTATCAGCAAAACCCGGTTGTCAGGATTCTTGCTGAGGCGGTTTGCCAGTACGCAACCTGCAGTACCGGCACCGACGACGATGTAATCAAACTGTCCTGCTGCTTCCATACCGTTTTTCCTTGTTTCTAATTAGTCTTGCATTTCCGCGACCAGAGCAGCCATCAGTTCGGCCACACTCAAATCTCTCGCTGCTGCCATGCCCTGCCCGGCCCACATCGACATCAGTTCAGTATTCGCTGCCTTGCTCGCCGCTACGCGGATGGAGCCCGTCAGTGCGTTCTGTATCGGGTAAGCAGGCACCTTGTCTGCAACGGCTGCCATGGTTTGCATGAAATGATTATCCAGGCCACGTGCAATACGGCCAGAAAAAGCGCGGGTCTGACGTGTACTATCGCTGCTGCTTTCCAGCAGGCGTTGTTTGTAAGCTGGGTGGATCGCTGACTCCTTCGTCGTCAGGAATGCCGTGCCCATCTGCACCAATTGCGCTCCCGCCTGTAGGGTCTGTTTAATCTGCTTGCCATCCATGATGCCGCCAGCTGCGATGATGGGTACTTGCATATGCGGCTTGCAGGCATCCAGCAAGGCAAACAGACTCAAAGTCGAATCTTTTTGTGCACCGATGAAAGTCCCACGGTGACCACCCGCTTCCACCCCTTGCAGGCACACAGCATCTGCACCCATGGCTTGCCACACTATGGCTTCCTGCAAGTTGGTGGCCGTACCCACTACTTTTATTCCCGCATCATGCAGGCGCTGCAACTGGCTGCCGTGCAGCACATCAAAGGTAAAACTGGCTACTGCAGGGCGTGCCGTGATCAGGGCATCGAGCTGAGCTTCAAAGTCTTCGCACCAGCGTGTTGGCGTTGGCAAGGTATCCCAGCCCAGTTCTTCACAGATCGGTTGCAGCAAGAGCTTGGCGGCTTCCAGTGCCGCAAAATCGACTTGTGGCCGGGTTTGTACGAAGAGGTTGATGGCGAAGGGTTTGTCTGTCAGTCTTCTGATGTGTTCAGCCTGTTCTATGATGGCGAGTGGGGTCAGCAAGGGGGCTGCGAGAGAGCCCAGGCCGCCTGCATTTGACACTGCGGCCACCAGCTCAGGTGGGGTGGCGCCACCGGCCATGGGGGCTTGGATGATGGGGTGGGGGCAGAGGGTTGGCAGGCTGGGCATTTGGGGCTCCAATTAAATGTTATTTATGTGTGTCGCTGGAAATAGGTAAATCAGACTTTCTTCAATTTTTGTGTTTATACGCTAACTCATTTACTCACTTCTGTCACTGTATTGCGATTGCAGGTCGGGGGTAGCCCGACAGCTACTCACTTTTCTTGTCTCGCCAAGAAAAGTAAGCCAAAGAAGGCGACCCAGGCGTAGTCGCCCCTGCGGGGTTCCCGTTTGTGCAGTACAAAAAATGGGAAATGCCCGAAACTCGCTGCGCTCAAACACGTGCATTTCTTAATCCATTTTCTGTACTGCACAAACGGCGTCTACACATGGGAACTACAAAAGTCAAAAACAGCAGCAACCCCAAAACCCCGGTTGATTGACCACTCTCAACGACATTATCGTAACGGTTGCATTGACGTTGTAGTTGCTGTTGTTTTTGACTTTCATCCGCTTGGGACGAAGCCGTTTGTGTGATGCAGAAAATGGGAAGTGTCCGTTGTTTGAGCACGGCGAGTTTCGGACACTTCCCATTTTTTGCTTCGCACAAACGGGCACTCCCGCAGGGAGCGAGTCTGCGGTCGCCTTTCTTTGAATACTTTCTTTGGCGAAGCAAAGAAAGTATTTCGGCCGCCGGGCCGAGACCCGGCTTGTGTCTACAAAGTGCAATCGCTTTAACAAAGACTCAAGCATGCAACAAACGCCACTAGGCTCCTGCCTTCGCTGGAGCGACGACAATATGATTGCAGCTTATCGACAACTCGCAATACAAATTTTCTTCTTGAAAGAGAAGAAGCCCGCTCGTCACTACTTCGCCACCGGCATCGTAAACTCCGCCCCTTTATCTATGCTATCCGGCCACCTCTGCATGATGGATTTATAGCGGGTATAAAAGCGTATGCCCTCTTCGCCATAGGCATGCACATCGCCAAATAAAGAACGCTTCCAGCCACCAAAAGAATGCCAGGCCATGGGCACAGGAATCGGCACATTGATGCCCACCATGCCGACCTGGATGCGGCGGGAAAATTCGCGGGCGGTGTTGCCGTCCGAGGTAAACAAAGACACGCCGTTACCAAATTCATGGCGGTTGATGAGTTCAACAGCAGAGGCAAAATCGGGGACGCGGACTACGCATAAAACAGGGCCAAAAATTTCTTCGCGGTGTATCTTCATGCCCTCTTTGACATGGTCAAACAAACAGCCGCCGAGGAAGAACCCGCCTTCATGACCATGCACTTTAAGGCCACGACCATCGACCAGCAGTTGCGCGCCTTCGGCTATGCCTTCAACAATGTAGGACTCAATTTTTGCCTTGTGTTGTGCCGTCACGACCGGGCCCATTTCAGCATCAGACTCCATGCCGTTTTTTATCTTCAAAGCTTCCACTCTTGGCACCAGGGCTGCTACCAGTTTGTCAGCGACATTGCCCACCGCAACGGCCACCGAGATCGCCATGCAGCGTTCACCGGCAGATCCATAAGCTGCGCCCATCAGGGCATCGACGGCTTGCTCAAGGTTGGCATCTGGCATAACGACAAGGTGGTTTTTTGCGCCACCCAAAGCCTGTACGCGCTTGCCCATGCGGGTGCCTTCGCTGTAGATGTATTCAGCAATCGGGGTAGAACCTACGAAGGAAATCGCAGAGACATCAGGGTGCTGCAGCAAGGCATCAACAGCCACTTTATCGCCCTGCACGACATTGAAGACACCATCCGGCAAACCGGCTTTTTTGAGCAAGTCCGCAATCAACAAAGAGCAGGAAGGATCACGCTCGGACGGTTTCAAAATGAAAGTATTGCCAGTCGCAATCGCCAGCGGCGCCATCCACATCGGCACCATAAAGGGGAAGTTGAAAGGCGTGATGCCAGCCGTCACACCTAGCGGCTGGCGCAGGTTGTAATTGTCGATGCCACCACCGATATTGTCGGAAAACTGTGATTTCAGCAGTTGCGGCATGCCGCAGGCAAATTCGACGATTTCTATGCCGCGTGTGACTTCGCCCATGGCATCTGACAAGACCTTGCCATGTTCACGGGTGATCAGGGTGGCCATTTCCTTGTGATGCTGGTCCAGCAATTCCTTGAACTTGAACATCACACGGGCACGTTTTAGCGGGGCAGTTTCTGCCCAGGCAGGTGCGGCAGCCTTGGCGGCGGCGATGACGGCATGCACTTCCGCGATGCTTGCGAGGGCAACACTGCCCGTCACTTCGCCCGTAGCAGGATTAAATACATCTTGCTGGCGACCACTGCCGGAAGCATAAGCCTGGCCATTCATATAATGTGCAATTGTGGATGTCATAAGTAAACCTTAGTGATAATGTGCAGTTTTTTCTGCGGTAACACAGAGATTAATTCACTCGCCCTGCTAAATCCAATGAGTTATTATCAATAGCAATATAAGGATTGCTGATAATGGACTTGATACAACTACGCGCCTTTGTCGCCGTGGCGAAAGAAGGCAACCTGACGCGGGCAGCAGAGCAATTGCATGTGACCCAGCCTGCCGTCAGCCTGCAAATCAAGTCCCTGCAAGGGAGCTTGCAACTAAGTTTATTCACACGTAGCGCCAGCGGTATGCGCCTCTCCAATGATGGTGCCAAACTCTTGCCTTATGCAGAAAAAGTCATTGCCAGTATGGCTGAGTTTCGCCAGGCAGCACATAGCATGCACAGCACCATTTCTGGTGAGCTGGCGATAGGCACGATACTCGACCCTGAATTCACCCGCCTGGGATTATTTTTGAAGCAACTGGTCGAGACTTATCCACAGTTATCCACAAAGTTGCAGCAAGGCATGTCGGGCACTGTCTTGCAGCAAATTCGCGCTGGGACGCTGGATGTGGGCTTTTATCTCGGGCAGCCGCCAGACGACGGCAAAACGCCTTGCCACAGCCAGGTACTGACACCATTTACCTATCGTGTAGTCGCGCCCAAAGGCTGGAAAAACCGGGTTGCAGGTCAGGGCTGGGCCAGCCTGGCCAAGCTGCCATGGTTGTGGACACCGGCAGAATCAGCACATCACCGCCTGCTGAGCCAGATTTTTGCCGGACTTGGGGTAACACCCAACAAGGTCGCCTTGGTAGACCAGGAGCCGACCATGCTGGATCTGGTCAAGTCTGGCGTTGGCCTGAGCCTGCTCCGCGACTCCATCGCCATACGCGAAGCCCATGCACATGGGCTGGTGATTGCTGATGCGGTCAGTATCACGACAGAATTGAGCTTCATCTGCCAGGAAAAACGTCAGCATGAAGCCATGATAGCTGCCAGTTTTGCCTTATTGAAAACGATCTGGGTTTAGTGAACAGTCACATTCCAGCAGACTGTCGCCTTAGCCGCACATCAGCGCGCAAAACAAGAAAATATCTGCCTTTATTGGAAATTCAGCGGTATATTTCCAGCACTTCTCTATTTTGGAAACTACGCTCGTGAAATTCTTGCTATCCAGTTTGCTGGTATCCCTGGCTACCGTTCCTGCATTTTGCCATGCAGAAACGATCAAACTGCTTATCCAGGAATATGCACCTTTCACCCATACCGACCTCAAGACTGGCGAAATCCAGGGTGCGCTGACTGAAAAGATAACAGAAATTCTCAAGCGAGCGGGTGACAACTACAGCATCAGCAGTACCTCCCTCGCACGCGGTTTGAATTCCACGCTGAATGATGACAACACCTGTTTGTTTGGTTTTCGCCGTACGTCCGACCGGGAAAGCTCGTATAAATGGGTAGGCCCTCTGGTCACAGACACCTGGGTTTTGTATGGCCGCAAAACCGATACCAGGATTTTGAAAAGTGTGGAAGACGCCAAAGCTTATTCCATAGGCTCATACAAAAATGCCGCCACCGGTTTGCAACTTAGCGAGCAAGGCTACAAAATAGAGTTTGCCAGTCAGGACGAAGACAATCCACGTCTGCTGGTGAATGGCAGGCTGAACTACTGGATAGTCTCGGAATCGCATGGCATGCACCTTGCCCAGCAGCAAGGATTTGCAAATGATATTGTGCGTGCCATCAAATGGAAAAGCATAGAATTGAATATGCTATGCAATGTCCGCATGGATAAGCAGCGTATAGAGCTGTATAACAAAATTAATAAAGAGCTGGATAATGACGGCACTATGGAAAAAATCATGCGCAAATACGGGTTCAAATAATGGCCAGATCAACCAAGGCCGCCTATGCTGTCAACCGTCTGCGCGAGCGTAGCAATGCACCATACTCCATGGTCAGCCTGGCCGATGGGCGGTTTTCCCTGACCCTGGCCAATCTGGAACAACCAGATGAATTACCAACCAGCGTCAGCGATGCCATGGAAATGGACGAATTTGTCGCCTATGTGAATAACTTGCAAAAACTGGCGCCAAAAAAAGCCAGCAAACTGGATATCGCCTTTGAGAAAAAACTCGCGGCGGCCAAGCAAAAATAAAAGCACTAAAAATAAAAGTACTATCAATAAGGAAAACCGAATGAAATACAAATGTCTTAGCACCCTGCTCGCCAGCACGCTGTTCACTGGCATCTTGTCCACCTCACCAGCCCATGCCCAGGCACAAGCGCCTGATAGTGTGGTCATCAGCAGGTTGACTAAAATCGATGAAAAAGTTGGTACCGGCAAAGAAGCCATGGTCGGCAACACCGTCTATGTGCATTACACAGGCTGGCTGCACGACCCTTTCGCCAACCGCGAACGCGGTGCCAAGTTTGACAGCTCGGTAGGCCAGCAGGCATTTTCTTTTTCCATCGGCTCGGGCCGTGTCATCAAGGGCTGGGAACAAGGTGTTGCAGGAATGAAAGTAGGTGGCAAGCGCACCCTGATCATCCCGCCAGAACTGGGCTATGGTGCGGCAGGCGCAGGCAATGGCATGATACCGCCGAACTCCTATCTGATTTTTGATATTGAATTACTGGATGTGAGATAAATCCAGATGTCTCTGATCAAAGCCCTCAGCTTAACTGTTTGGCTTTGATTTCCTGGACATCTGTCCAGATCGATTCATAAGAATAGATGGCAAAAAAGAAGATGGAAATCGCCAGCACCGTCGCCATAGTCCCGGCATAAAACAGCGGGCTAAGGCCAGCAGGGAAAATATATTGATACCAACCCAGCAGGCTGGCGGCGACCATGGCAAAAAAAGACAAGTTAATCAAACGGCGGCTTTTACGCATGGTGCCAAAGGCAAATAAGACCAGCACCAGTAAAGACAAAGAAAAATTGAGTAAACCTGCCACAGTGTTGCCTTTCTTACTTAATATTAAATCAATAATCTACTATATCAAATTCAATCCTGTTTGCCATTGCACGAATGGCTAAAATTGTAACCAAACGTCAGCACCAGGCTGAAAATTTTTCATTCTGCATTTTTCTGATCTTCATCCATGAGGCTCAGATGCATCAGGAATTTTTATGACATATCTGCTTGCACTAGACCAGGGCACTTCCAGTTCGCGCAGCATCATCTTCAATGAACGTGGGGAACTGATTGCCACTGCCCAGCAGGAATTCCGCCAGATTTTCCCGCAGCCTGGCTGGGTAGAGCACGACGCCCAGGAAATCTGGCAAAGCCAGTTTGCCACCTGCCAGCGAGTCATGGTCAAAGCCGGTTTGCAGGCCAGCGACATCGCCGCCATAGGCATTACCAACCAGCGCGAAACCACCGTGTTATGGGACAGGAAGACTGGCCAGCCGCTCTACCATGCCATCGTCTGGCAAGACAGCCGCACCGAGGCTTATTGCGATGAATTGCGCCAGCAAGGGTATGCATCGCGCATACAAGCCAAGACTGGCCTGATACTTGACCCTTATTTTTCTGCCACCAAACTCAAGTGGCTGCTTGACCAGATTCCAGACGCGCGCCGCCGTGCAAATGCAGGTGAACTGGCTTTCGGTACGATTGACAGCTGGTTGGCCTGGCAACTCAGTGAAGGCAGCTTGCATGTCACCGATGTCAGTAATGCCTCACGCACCATGCTGTACAACATCCACGATAAGCAATGGGATGAAGAATTACTGTCCTGGTTTGACATACCCAAAAAGCTACTGCCTGAAATCTTGCCGTCCAGCCACCAGTTCGGACACAGCAAGCTGCTGGGTACAGCCATCCCCATCGCAGGTATTGCCGGCGACCAGCAAGCAGCCTTGTTTGGCCAGGCCTGCTTTACGCCAGGCATGGCAAAAAATACTTATGGCACGGGCTGCTTTATGCTCATGCATACCGGTGATCAATGTCCAAGTTCACAAAATGGCCTGATCAGCACAGCGGCCTGCCAGATCGATGGCCATGCCCAATATGCACTGGAGGGCAGTGTCTTCATAGGTGGTGCAGTCGTGCAATGGCTAAGAGATGGTTTGAAAGCCATACAGCATTCCACCGATGTAGAGCAGCTGGCCGCAACGGTGCCGGATTCTGGTGGTGTCGTCTTTGTGCCTTCTTTCACTGGCCTTGGCGCCCCCTACTGGGTGCCTTCGGCCAAGGGTGCCATCCTGGGCCTGAGCCGGGGCAGCACGGTGGCCCATATCGCCCGCGCTGCGCTGGAATCTATCGCCTTTCAAAGCACTGCCTTATTGCAAGCCATGGTCAGGGATGCAGTCTTCCCCATCAAGGAATTGCGCGTCGATGGCGGTGCGGCAGCAAACAATATGCTGCTGCAATTCCAGGCTGATTTGCTGGGCATACCAGTGATACGTCCTAAAGTGACAGAAACTACAGCACTGGGTGCAGCTTATCTGGCAGGATTGGGAACCGGTGTGTACAAAAATATGGAAGAATGCGCTTCGCAGTGGCAAATGGAGACGCAATTTACACCTGCCATGAGCCGCGATGAAGCCGCCAGCCTGATGCAAAACTGGGAAATCGCCATAGGAAAAGTAAGATAATCCAGGCATGAGATATCCACAGCCAAATACCAATTCTTTCCACCATTTACATTACTAACAGGAGAATAAAAATGAAAATTATTAAATGGTCTGCAGGCATACTGATTATAGCGATCGCCCTGATACTGGCAATAGCCTACTCATTGCCTAACGAATACAAGGTCGTGCGCAGTGTACAAATACATACTACACCAGCCAGGATCTTCCCTCTGATCGCCACACCCAAGGAATGGAAAAACTGGTCAGTCTGGAACCAGCGTGACCCAAATATGAAGATGGAATTTTCTGGCCCTGAATCAGGTACGAATGCCGCCTGGGAATGGAAAAGCGCATCCCAAGGCAATGGCGGCATGAAACTCAGCCATGCCAGTCCCTTCCGTGAAATTGATTATGAGCTGCACTTTGAAGGTATGGGCAAACCATCGACAGGTAGTTTCTTGCTGGAAGCACAGCCTGACGGCACCAAAGTCACCTGGAAGATGGAAGGCAGCAGCGAAGGTAATTTCATGATGAAGCTATTTGCCCCATTTATGGATAAAATGGTGGGTCCCGATTTTGAGGCTGGCTTAAGTAACCTGAAAAAGTTTGCCGAGAAAAATTAATTGCACTTGTAGTCAAAACTACATCGCATCTTCTACCCGATTGCATCAATGAAACTCAAGTATGTCCTGATCCTGGCTTTGCAAATGCTGACTGCATTCCCAACTTCTCCCGTTTTTGCTGCTGCAGCCAATAATACATCTGCCCCAGCCAAAGCAGCCCCAGGTACGCAAGCAGTGTTCGTGGTGGCACCAGAAGATTTGCCCAAGCAAAATTCTGGTGTACAAATTGATGCGCCTAAACAAATTGCCACTGAGAAAAGCAATAAGCCTGATGTACCCATCCAGGTATGGTCAGGCCCGGTTCCGCTGGCTGGTGGCCTGTGGATACTGGTCGCCTCCATGCCTGTGCTGGCTTCCCTGTATTTTGCTTATCAGTTATTCATGTTCATCAAAGCCAGACGCCGCCGCTTATCCACAGAGCGAGGGAGTTGAACTCATAGATTTAAAACGAGAAAAAAGGGCTTATACAAAATCGTCCCAGCAAGGCGCGGCGACGAAGACAGTACTTTAGTACCGAACTTGCAAACTAAGGGAGCTGCAACGCCGCTGGGGCGAGTTTTTATAAGTCCTTATCCGTTTTTCATATAATCTTCATCAAACTGTCACTGGCCTGTCACCTCGACATCCTAAAGTCTTCCTTATCCAAAACATAAGCGGAGACCAGCATGTCCACCAAAACCCTGATAGACAGCGCCGTTTTCAATTCCACCACGTCTGGCCGCAAGGGCCTGGCAGACAAATTGTTTGCCCACTGGTTCAGCCGCCTCGTGTATGCCCAGATCTGGGAAGACCCTAAATCCGATCTGGATGCCCTGCAACTCAAACCAGGCGCGAATATCCTGACCATTTCTTCTGGTGGTTGTAATGCGCTGGCCTACTTATCTGCAGAACCGGCAGCAGTCCATGCAGTGGATTTGAATGCCGCTCACCTGGCCATGCTGAATATCAAGCAAACTGCGATCAGGCATTTGCCCGACTATGATGCAGTGCTGGCTTTTTTAGGTAATGCCGACAAACCTGATAACCTGAAGCGCTATAAGCGCCATATACGCACGCATTTGTCAGACGATGCCAGCAACTTCTGGGAAAGTCGCTCTTTGTCCGGCCAACCGCGCTATCATTATTTTACGAATCAGGCTTATCGGCATGGTTTGTTGGGTAACTTCATCGGCTTTGCCCATTTCTTTGTGCGCCTCATGGGTGGCGACATGAGCAAACTCATGCAGGCTAACAACCTGCAGGAACAGGCACAATTATTTGAGCAATATGTTGCCCCGGTATTTGAGACCCGCTTGTTCCGTCTGATCGCCAGCCAACCCCTGGCGCTGTATAGCCTCGGCATACCACCTTCGCAATTTGCTGAATTGAAACACGAAGCCAAAGATGGCCTGCACCTCTTGTTCAAGGAAAGAATGCGTCACCTGGCCTGCGATTTTCCGCTGGAAGAAAACTGTTTTGCCCAACAGGCATTTGGTCGCCGTTATGACACAAAAAAGCAGGCTGCACTGCCCATGTATTTGCAGCAAGAACATTTCCACACTCTGCGCCGCAATATAGACAGGCTGCATCCCCATCATCAAACCCTGACAGACTTTTTGCTGGGCCAGCCACGGGCTTCCATGGATGCCTATCTCTTCCTTGATGCCCAGGACTGGATGGATCAACAACAATTAACAAAACTCTGGCAAGAAGTGAGTCGCACTGCAGCGCCTGGGGCCAGGGTGGTATTTCGCACCGGTGGTAGCGAGTCGCCGCTGGAAGCCAAGCTACCAGCAGGAATACTGGCAGCCTGGCATACCGATGTTGCCCATAATCGTACCCTGTATGCTACTGACCGTTCGGCCATCTATGGCGGCATGCACCTATACACCAAGATGTAATCACTAAATTGCATACATCATTACCGCCACGCGTGGTGGCAGATGCCCTGTGGCTGTTGACTGCACGTTCACGGGGTGGCCAGCACTGGCTCAATAATGCCACTTGCGATATCGATGCCATAGAAATCGCCGGGCAAAGCCAACCCGTCACTTTGCTGGAAAAAAGCAGCTGGCAAGAAAGCTATGTCGCCAGCCCGCGTTCTACCTGGTTGCGTTATCCACGTCAGGAAATACTGCGGCAAGTCGATCCTGCATGGGCGCAGGCCATCAAGCTGGGTAGTTGCGCCATCTTCGGGCTGCTCTCTGCCCTGTTCAAAGCCAGCAAACTGGACCAGGCAGCAATCATTGCCAACCATCTGGTCTCCACCAATCTGTACTCTGACTGGTCAGTAACAGAGATCAGCGCAGCTACCGATAAGCTGTTAAACACTTATCCACAACGCCCGCTGATGATGCGTAATATCTGTCCACAGGTGAACCCTGAACTGACTGAAAGTCTGCTCAGCGCTGGCTGGCAATTATTCCCAAGTCGCATGATTTACTTGTGCGACCCGCAACAGACCAGCGTCTGGAAACACAATCATGTCAAACAGGATGCCCGCTTGCTGGACAATACTGAAGTGGAAGTGCTGACGCATGAACATCTACAAATGCAGGACATCGCCGTATTACAGCAACTCTACCGCCAGCTCTTCATCGATAAACACTCTTACCTTAATCCAGACTTCAGCGCCGCCTTCTTTGAACTTTGCCTGGAAACCCAGTTCCTTGAAATGCATGCCCTGCGCTGGCAAGGTCGCCTGGTTGGAGTGCTAGGTATTTATACACATCCAGAGCATGGCTGGCTGACAACTCCACTGATAGGGTATGACACCAGCCTGCCAAAAGAACTGGGTTTATACAGAAGGTTAATGGCTTTATTACTTAAAACAGCCAAAGATAAAAAACTGAAACTGCACTACAGCTCAGGTGCCAGCCAGTTCAAACGCGCTCGCGGTGGCATCCCACAGCTTGAATATACCTCCATCTATAATCGCCATTTATCCACAACTGCGGTTCAAAGTACCGCGATATTTGGCCGTTTACTCACTACTTTTGCGCCAGCAATACTGAAAAAAGCCGATGGTATTTAATATCTGACAGCACAATTTCCCCTGTTTTATCTGTGGATAAGCCTATGCATATCCACAGGATGAACTGTGCAAAACCAGTGAAAGCCGTAGCTTGAGATTATTTATCCCAAAACCATCCTTTTTTCATACAGGACTTATCAGCACATCTATACATGAACTAAGTACTTGTTTCTGTGGACAAATTAAGACTTATCCACAAAATATCGCGACGTTAACTACTATTACTATGTATATATAAACTAAGTTATCTAATTAAACCCTTTTTGGAAACCTGAAGGCTTTTCCTGAAAGAAATGGTTTTGATTCAAATAAAAACGATTTATTTGAAAATCCAAAACTTCAAAAAAGTGAATTTAGAAAACGCTCTTCATCTTTCATAAAATTTCGACTTCAAAAAAAATAAACACTACATTTTCTTTATTGCAGGCAAATTCAAATTTTTGAAAACCGTATAGCCTCAAGAAAAGCATCAGCTGACCTCGCAAAATCCCGTCGATATCGCTTTTTCCTAAAAATCCTGATCTGCAAAGCCATAAAGCAGCCTTTTTCAGGAAATTCACGTCGAAAAACAACATTTTTCAAAAAAACTTTGTGGATAAGTCTGCTGATATCCACTGCATCCATTGTGCGTAACTCTAAATTTACTCATCTCCAAGTTTACTGTTCAGATTTTGTCCTGTGGATATACAGACTTTTATCACCGCCTTATCATTTGCCTAAACTCTTGATCCTGTGGATGTTTACTGACTTATCCACAGCAACATGCCTGCGTTAACAACTACTACTATTTATATATAAAGTTATTCAAGTTAAAGGTATCCACAGCTCAAAAAAAGCAAAAAAACAAAAGCAAAAAACTGTCGTAGAATCCGTAACTCATTCAATCCTCCTGGGAAAACACCATGAAGCTGTGGTCAAATCTGCTGTTCATCAGCTTGCTGGCTTGCGGTACGGCACATGCAGAAAAACCTACAGACGCATCGGTCAGAGAATTGCTGATCTTGACGAATAGTCAGCAAATATTGAAAAGTACTGAGACACAGGTAGATGGCATCATGAAAAACATGATGAAAACAGCCTTGAAAGACCAGGCTATCAGTGAAGACCAGCAAAAAATCCTCGATAAATTCCGGGATAAGGTCATAGGTATTCACAAGGCAGAAATGACCTGGGAAAAACTGGAACCAATTTTTATCGAAATTTATGCCAATTCCCTGAGCCAGGATGAAGTTGACGGCATTGCTACTTTCTACAGATCTCCGGCAGGTAAGGCCTATGTTGGCAAAATCCCGGTTATCGTTCAACAAAGTCTGGGAGCAATGCAAAAAATGATCACACCCATGATGGATAAAATAATTGAAGCTTCAAAAAAAATGACTGAAGAATTACGCGAACTAGATCAGAAAAAGTAGACTTTCAGCTAAATTTAGCTACAAATGCGCTACAAATAGAAGAATTTGTCTTCTTTAGCTCTATATGTTGAGCATGGATGGCATCTACTTTCGACGATCTATCTACAAGAAGTGCCTTTCCAAGAAAACAAAAACAATGGCTAAATCCAGGCATTTCATCTTCCTTGGAGTAGGCACGCTGGGGGATATATTTCCTTTTTTGAGCCTGGCAGTAGAAATTCAGAGACGTGGACATATGGCTACCATGCTTTTGGCACCAGTTCATGCCATGCATGCAAAAATGGCTGGCATTGCCTACAAGATTTTGGGTACGCAGGCTGAGTATGATGCCGCTTTTCGTAATCCCGATATATGGGATGTACGCAAAGGTCTGGGTATAGTACTTGAGTCATGCAAATGCTTATTTACAGAAATACCTGATTACTTCGCTTCTTTGCCGGGCAATCAGGATTGTGTATTTATTAGCCACCCTTTGGGATTGCCAATAGCAGATCTGGTACGTAGTTTTCGCCCTGATATTCCTGTCATCGCGGCTTATATGGCACCCTCCAACTTAAGGACTGTGCATGATCCCCTTGTCATGGGGGACTTATTCATACCTTCCTGGTTGCCAATATGGATGCGCCGGTGGCTGTGGGCTTATGCGGACAAGAATTTTGTTGACCCGGTTGCTGTCCCCATCGTCAATCAAGCCAGACTAGCCAGGAACTTGCCGCCAATCAAGAGCCTGCCGCCGTATATGTATGCTGTGCCAGACCTGAGCATCAGTTTTTTCCCAACATGGTTTGCTCCGCCACAGTCAGACTGGCCAAATCCTATAGTCATAGGGGAATTTCAGCTGTACGACAGCAACCCGGATGCAGACTTATCCACAGAGCTACAAGAATTTCTTGCAGCAGGCGATGCACCGCTGATTTTTACTCCTGGTTCAGGGAATATACAGGCCAGCCATTATTTTCAATGCGCACTGCAAGCCGTGCAAAAACTGGGTTTGCGGGCGATTTTCCTGAGTTCTCACCGTGAACATATCGTGGCAAACTTGCCGGAGAACATACTCTGGCAAAGCTATTTGCCCCTGCGCAGTATTTTGCCACGTGTGTCAGCCCTGATACACCACGGTGGTATAGGCACGACTGCAGAAGCACTAAGAGCAGGCATACCGCAACTGGTGATCCCGCAGGCTTTTGACCAGTTCGATAATGCCGCACGTGTGAAAAAATTGGGTGTTGGCGACTACCTGCGCATGTCGCGCCTGACGACAAACAAATTAGCGCGTAGTCTGTCACAACTGCTGGGCTCAGCATCAATCAAAACCAATTGTGAACTCGTCGCTGAAAAATTCAAGAAATCTGGTCATGCGGATTCTTTATGTGATGTGATTGAAGCGGTAGAATTGAAAAAAACCAAGTAGTCAACTTCAACTGCAAATATAGTCAAACTTAAATAAGCAAACTTATCCACAGCCTATTATCGTCTATAGGTTTTTTTATGCGCGATTTCAAGTGGTCAGATACAGAAAAGAAAATTGCAAGGGCGGCTTATGACACTGCATTGCAAAAAGAACTGGCAGCGATCATGGCAAGATTTAAAGAACTTGCCAATGCCGCCAACTCACCTGGTGATATGTGGGAGATAGAACTCTATCTTCAAAATGCAAGGAAAAGCATAGATGCCAAGTATGTCTATCGTTATTCACGATTGCCAGTATTGCTATCTCAGCTAGTGCTTGAAAACCTGATCAAGCGTGAAGACTTGCAAAAACTGGCACAAGACAAGCTGGACGCCATAGACAGCATACTTGAAATAAATAGAAATTATTTATCTGCAGATGATGAATAAGTGATGAAAATTTAATTTCCAAGTACATAAATAAGCCTCTGCATGTTTATTTAAAACGCGAATACTTCTTGTACCCAGAAAAAAAATAAACACTTGGGAAAGCTTGCAAAGCCCCGCTCCGCCTGGCTTGCAAGGCGACTCCACGTTGCCAGGATTACGCGACTATTCGGCATGGATGAAGACTTTTATCATATCCAGCATCGATCACATGATTATGTCTGGAGTTTCTTATGTCTTTATCTTCTCAATCTTCACCCCCATTGTCTGCCGCAGGCACGACAAGTGGCATCAATGTTTTTCTTAAACTGCTTCCCCTGTCGCTGGCCGTTTTTATAGGCTTCCTGACCATGGGCATGCAGTTACATGTATTGCCGCTGTACCTGCATAATCGCCTGGGCATGAGTACCCTGGTGGTAGGCCTGGTCATCGGCGCACAATTTACCGTCGCCCTGCTGTCACGCGCATGGGCTGGCAATTTCGCCGATATGCGCGGTGCCAAGCGTGCCGTGGTAACCGGCTTGCTCATCGTCGCCAGTTCTGGTTTCGTTTATCTGGCTTCTTTACCCTTTGTAGCATCACCTGCTGTATCGGTCTGGATATTGCTAGCCGGGCGAGTCTTGCTTGCCATAGGTGAAAGCCTGGTCGTCACAGGGGCCATGGGGTGGGGTATAGGCTTGGTGGGGCCACAGAATGCTGGCAAGGTGATGGCCTGGGTGGGTATCGCTATTTATGGGGCATTTGCGCTGGGCGCACCGATAGGCGTGGTCGTGAATGCGAACTGGGGCTTTGCCGGTATTTCTATTGGCACTATATGTACCCCATTGGTAGCAGTGCTGATAGCCGCCACTGTGCCAGCAGTATTACCCACAGCAAGCATTCGTATTCCTTTTTATAAAGTACTGGCTTTGGTGCTGGTACCAGGCCTTGGTCTGGCCTTGGCCAGCATAGGTTTTGGCGTGATTACTGCCTTCATTGCTTTGCTGTTTGCAGCAAAAAACTGGGGTAATTCTTCCCTGGCCTTCACGGCCTTTGGCGTGGCTTTCATAGGCGCGCGAATATTATTCGGCCATCTGCCAGACAAGCTGGGTGGTGCCAGGGTTGCTCTCGTTAGCGTAGTCATTGAAGCGGCAGGATTACTGCTGATCTGGTCGGCAGATATAACAACTATTGCTTACCTTGGTGTTGCTCTCACAGGATTTGGTTACTCGCTTGCCTTCCCGGGTTTTGGTGTAGAAGCTGCACGCCGTGCACCACCGCAAAGCCGCAGTGTCGCCATGGGTGCCTATGTCGCTTTCCTTGATATCTCGCTGGGTATTGCCAGCCCGCTGGCTGGCCTTATTGCCGGGCAGTGGGGAGTGCACACAGTATTCCTCGCAGGTGGTGTGGCAGTTGGCTTGTCTTTGCTGGTAGCTGTGCGTTTGCTAGGTAAAGCATCTGCAAGTGCGTAAGGTGTTTAAATTTTGTAGGGTAATGAGATGAATACTGTGCGCACCATCCATGATATTTGTAAAAATAAAAAACGGTGCGCATGGTGCACCCTACAAAACCGTACTACATAAATTGATCAGGCCTTTATGAAGCCTGATCAATTTCATTTTTTCCTTTGACGCTGCTCAGATAAACACAAAACATATCGGCCATGGCATCCGCATAGTCATCTATCCTGTCGGCTGGATAGCCATTCGCCGATACGTGCTCGCCAGCACTGCTCAGCGTGGTGGAAATCAGTTCTTCAACGAGGGAACGTGTTGCTGCTGACGCCTCGGGCAGCAACTCTTCAATAAATACCTGCACGGTATGGTCCCAGTATTGCCATGCTTCTTGTGCTTCCGGGTCATCGTTATACTGCGGCGCGATATCGCTGAGGGCATTACGCATTTCAGCCTCTTCACATTCTGACCGCAAGAAGGCATGGACAAGGGTACGCAAACGGTCCAGTGGTGCCTGTTGGGTATCCCGCAGTATGTCACGCAATATTCCCCCGGTCTGTCGCCATTCATCACTTTGCAAACGGAACAGGATGGCCGCCTTGTTGGGGAAATACTGGTACACAGAGCCGACGCTGACGCCAGCTCTTTCAGCCACCCGCGCCGTGGTAAATTTTTGCGCGCCTTCCCGCTGTAAAACCTGAAGGGCAGCTTCCAGTATGGTGGCCACTAGGTCTGCCGAGCGACTTTGCTGGGGCCGCTTTCTTGAAGAAATAGGAGGAGTTTGAGGTTTGCTCATGGGAACAAGAAATGAGATTCAAATTAGTACCTGGGATGATACGCACTATATCTTCCCGCCATGAAAAAAGCTCCTGAGATCAGGAGCTTTTTTCACTTACAGATATAGTACAAAAAGCGATCAGGTCGCCAATGTCATCAAACTCGCATTGCCACCCGCAGCGGTAGTATTCACACAGAGTGCCCGTTCAGCCATCAAACGCCATAAAGGTATTTCTGCATGGTCCTGGGTTTCGACAACAGAGACGATGGCTTCATCCAGACCGGCAAACAAGAGCTTGTAATGCGACAGCAAGCCACCTTCCACCAGGGCCAGCTGCGCACCGCATTGTTCAGCTTCGGCAGCGATGATGAGCTTGCTGACTTCGGCTGGCAGACCTGCAGGCAAGATCGCCAGGGTTTGTGCAGGCAGTACAGGCAGGTTGCCAGTGGCCAGTGTTGCTGCCAGCTGGTTGATGGCACAATTGACTGTAGTTGCTGCGCAAAAGATACGGCCACGTGGTGCAAATGACAGGGTATTGCGCTCGCCCGTCGGGCCTGGCAAGACCTGGGTCACTTTGTAAGGGCTGTTGTGCGCATAGTGTTCACCCAGTTCGGCGATTTTTTGATGACCCTGTTTTTGCGCCCAGACCAGCAAGGCTTCGAGGGCTGGGGGCGACTGGCGTTCATATACGGTATGTCCACCCAGGCCAGTGACAGGCGTGCGTTGCAGGCGCTTCAGGTAGAGCGGGCCACCGGCTTTGGGGCCGGTACCGGATTTGCCTTCACCACCAAAGGGCTGTACACCTACCACCGCACCGACGATATTGCGGTTCACATAGATATTACCGACATGGGCGCGGGAGATGATGAAATCGATAGTTTCATCAATGCGGGTATGGATGCCCAGCGTCAGACCAAAACCGGTGCCATTGATCTGGTCCATCAATGCAGGCAAGTCATTGCGCTTGTAGCGCAAAACATGCAGCACCGGACCGAAGACTTCTTTTTTCAGGTCGGCCAGGTTGGCAATTTCCATGACGGTCGGGGAGACAAAAGTACCGGCGCGGCAAGTGGCTGACAGGTCCAGCGTGTAGAAAGACTTTGCCTTACCACGCATGCTATTGATATGGCTCATCAGGTAGTTTTGCGCTTCTGCATCGATGACAGGGCCGATATCGATGGCCAGACGGTCGGGCTGACCTATGCGCAATTCCTGCATGGCACCATGCAGCATTTCTATGGTCTTGTCGGCGATATCTTCTTGCAGGCACAGTACGCGCAGGGCAGAACATCGTTGGCCGGCACTGTCAAAAGCTGAAGACAAGACATCATTGACGACTTGTTCAGGCAAGGCACTGCTGTCAACGATCATGGCATTCTGGCCACCAGTTTCTGCAATCAGTGGAATATCGATGCCTTCCGCCACAGCGCGTTTCGCCAGCGTGCGGTTGATGATTTGTGCGACTTCGGTCGAACCTGTGAAAATCACGCCCTTGACGCGGTGATCAGCCACCAGTTGCGCACCGACGACTTCACCCGTACCTGGCAAGAATTGCAGTGCACCACGCGGCACGCCAGCCTCATGCATCAGTTGTATGGCGCGATAAGCAATCAGCGGGGTTTGCTCGGCCGGTTTGGCCAGCACCACATTGCCAGCGGCCAGCGCGGCACTGACTTCACCAATGAAGATCGCCAGCGGGAAATTCCATGGGCTGATACAGACGACTGGTCCCAGCGCCTGGGTATTTGGCAAACCTTCTACCTGGGCTGCGTAATAGCGCAAAAAGTCTACTGCTTCGCGCACTTCTGCCAAAGCATTTGGCAGGGATTTACCGGCTTCACGTATTGCGAGTGCCATGAAATCCAGGGTTTGCGCTTCCAGCAAATCTGCCGCTTTTTTAAGGGTGGCGGCACGTTCTACCGGCGCTGTGGTTTGCCAATCCATTGCATATTGTTCTGCTGCATGCAGGGCAGTTTGCACATCTTGGGCATCGGCTTCGATGACCTCACCAACGACATCCAGCTGATTGGCAGGGTTATTCACAGGGCGCGCTTGCGTCGCAGATACCTGGCCATGCAGGATAGGTGCAGCTATGAGGGATTGCTGGCTGCTTTCGGCAAAGTGTGCGCTGATTTTTTGCAGTTCCAGCTCATTCGAAAAATCCAGGCCAGACGAATTTTTTCTTTCCTTGCCAAACAAATCCTTGGGCAAGGCGATGGCGGCATGCGGTGCGCCACCGAGTTCACGCGAGACCGCGATAGGGTCAGCCAGCATGGATTCTATAGACACATTTTCATCAACGATCTGGTTGACGAAGGAAGAGTTCGCGCCATTTTCCAGCAGGCGGCGTACCAGGTAAGCCAGCAAGGTCTGGTGAGAGCCGACCGGGGCATAAATACGGCAAGGTTTGTCCAGCTTGTCTTTACCTACCACCTGGTCATACAAGGTCTCACCCATGCCATGCAGGCACTGGAATTCATAATCAGTGATGCCAGCTTTTTGTGCCCAGGTGTAAATGGTGGATAAAGTCAGGGCATTATGCGTGGCAAACTGTGGATAAATCACATCAGTGGCGGCCAGCAGTTTCTGCGCGCAAGCCAGGTAAGACAAATCGGTATACACCTTGCGGGTGTAGACCGGGAAACCGCTCATGCCATCGACTTGTGACCGCTTGATTTCTGCATCCCAGTATGCACCCTTGACCAGGCGCACCATGAACTTGCTGCCACTGCGGCGCGCCAGGTCAACCAGGTAATCGATGACGAAGGGGCAGCGTTTTTGGTAGCCCTGCACGACGAAACCTATGCCTTCAAAACCTTTGAGGTCGGCATCGAAGGCCAGTGCTTCCATCAGGTCCAGCGACAACTCCAGTCTGTCGGTTTCTTCTGCATCAATGTTCAGGCCTATGTTGTATTGCTTGGCCAGCAACAGCAATTTTTTCAGCAGGGGCAGCAATTCATTCATCGTGCGCTCACGCTGGGCGCGGGAATAACGCGGGTGCAGGGCAGACAGTTTGACGGAAATGCCGGGGCCATTCTTGATACCGCGGCCATTCGAGGCCTTGCCTATCGCATGGATCGCTGTTTCATAGGCCTTGTAATAGAAGGCCGCATCCTTGGCTGTCAGCGCTGCTTCACCCAGCATGTCATAAGAATAACGATAACCGCGCTTTTCATTGTCCTGGCTGTTTTTCAGGGCTTCTTCTATGGTCTGGCCGGTGACGAACTGGTTGCCCAACATGCGCATGGCCATATCAACGCCTTTGCGTATCAGTGGCTCACCACCCTTGGCGATCAGGCGTGTCAGGGCAGAACCCAGGCTTTGTTCGCTATTCGTACTGACCAGCTTGCCAGTCACCAGCAAGCCCCAGGTGGCGGCATTCACAAACAAGGAAGGTGATTCACCCAGATGCTTGCGCCAGTCACCTTTGCTGATCTTGTCGGCAATCAGGCGGTCGGCGGTTTGATGATCAGGGATACGTAACAAGGCCTCGGCCAGGCACATCAGGGCCACGCCTTCTTCCGACGATAATGAAAATTCATGCATCAAGGCATCGACACCAGAAGCGCGGGTACGTTGCTGGCGTACATTGCTGACCAGTCGGTGTGCCAGTTCTGCAACACTCTTTTGCTGGTCCTCATGGGCATTTACATTGCCGAGCAGCCATTGCACAGCATCTGGCTCTGATCGGCGGTATGCTTCTGTTATGGCAGTCCTGAGAGGGCTGGCAGGAGGGAGCAGCTCTGCTTGCAGGGCAGAAAAAGGCGGGTTATTAGTTGGCACAGTCATCACAATCATATAAAAATAATCAAAACAAATATGATTTCATTGTATAGATGCTCTTCGAGGATTAATTCTGGAAATCAGAACATATATCGAAATTTTCTATTTTGTGAGAAAATTATGCCGAATATTATTAACCACCACATTGACGATTTTTGACTTCTTATGCTCGACAAAATCAGTAAAAGAATTCTGGCCGAATTACAAAACGATGGCCGTATCAGTAATGTAGAACTGGCAACAAGAGTTAACCTCTCCCCTGCTGCCTGCCTGGAACGCGTGCGCAAGCTGCAAGAGTCCGGCTACATACTAGGATACACAGCCCAGCTCAATCCACATCTTTTAGATGTGGCCTTGCTGGTTTTCATAGAAGTTGTGCTTGACCGCACGACACCAGACGTGTTCGACGCTTTCCGGCGTGGCGTACAAGCCATCCCCGAAGTGCTGGAATGCCATATGGTGGCGGGTGGTTTTGACTATCTGGTCAAGGCGCGTGTCAAAGACATGAATGCCTACCGCGACTTCCTTGGCAAATCCCTGCTGCAATTGAACGGCGTGCGTGAAACGCATACTTATGCAGTGATGGAAGAAGTTAAAAATACCAGTTGCCTGCCAATTAAATAGGCATTTGATTACTGGTGTTCTTCAGGCTCTTTGGGATCTATCCAGGGCCTGGCATTCATGCCGCATTTCTCAAGGATGCGGCATGTTTTCATTTGCGTGCCTGATTTTTAATGCTTGCCTGACAGTGCCAGCTTGATACCAAAAGAAACAAACATCAGACCGATGAAGCGGTTCAGCCACAGCGTGACCGCCTGATTGACGCGCATGCGCTGTCTGGCAAATGCCGTCGAGACCGCGAGGAAGTGGCACCACAACATGCCATTGAAATTGAAGATGCAACCCAGGACGATCAGCGCCAGTGGCTTGTTGCTGGCATCGGCGGCAATAAATTGCGGCACAAAAGCCAAAAAGAAAATCGCCACTTTCGGATTCAATACATTCGTCAGAAAGCCCTGCATGAAAATCTTGCGGTGGCTGAGGACAGGCAGGCTGGCCTTAGCCTCATTATTCGCTACAGCAGATTTTGCCCTGCTTAACAGCATGGTTGCACCAATGTACAAAAGATAAGCCGCACCAGCCAGTTTGACAACAGTGAAGGCTGTTGCAGAAGTAGCCAGCAAAGCCGACAAACCCAGTGCTGCCGCCATGATATGGACCAGCGTACCCGTACCTATACCCAGCGCTGCTGCCGAACCCGCACGCCAGCCCTGCGTCGCGCTGCGCGTCATGATCAGGATGGAATCGGGACCGGGGGCGATGTTGAGTAAGATACCGGCAATGATAAACTGAACGAGGTCTTGCGTGCCTAACATGGGGAACTCCTGTGTGGGATGGGGCGGACAAGGGTTCTATTATAATCGGCTATCAAAACCAGGATTATTTCCCTTAAAGCGAATTATTCAATTACTCTTCCCGAAAAAAACAAATCGACATTTCTATTGCGTCCTGTTCGTTCCCAACATTTATGCAAATCCATCCCAGCGTTAAAAAACTTTTACTGAATATCATGAAGTCATTTCCCGATGTGGCTGAACACATGATGCTCGTTGCAAAAAGGCATCGCAGCATCGCAAATTGCACGACAGAGATGGTAGGAGAGTTCGCCAGATTAACGACACTGATGATGCGCGATGATAATCAAGCAGTCGCACAATCACACCTCAGGTTTATGTCTGAATTGTTGAAAACAGCAGACGAAAAAACCAGAGAATATATAGATGTCTATTACGTAGAAGAATTGTTTTTTGGTATGACTCCAGCACAAAAAAAACGTGCCTGGCCGTTATTGCCTGCAAATTTAAAACAACTCTACGTTGCCATGTGGGGAGATATTGCCTGATTTCCGTAGTAGGGTAATGAAATGGACGCCCCCCTCCCAAACGGCATCGTGATGTGCCAAAGTAGAGTTTCAACAAACTACTAAACAGAAGGGAAGCGTCATGGAAAAGATTACCGTAATTGGATTAGATTTGGCAAAGAATATTTTTC
>JACQDX010000049.1 GCA_016200895.1 Burkholderiales bacterium | reverse complement strand
TTAATACGCTTTGAAATAACAAGTTTTAAAAAAATAAGGGCACTTCAAATCCTGAAGTGCCCTTATTTGTTTTCAGATATTCGGTACTTTGTTACGTGCGCCAATATCACGCTGAGAGTTGCTTACTTCTTGCTTTCTATCTTTGGTCGGCAGTAAGCAGGCAGATTAGCTGCTGGTACCGTTGTCTTGTCTATCCCCTTGACAGTCATTTTCTCAGGCGGCGTACCTGTTGCGCACACCCAGGCTACTGGCACGATGGGCGCATCTTCAACGACTGCGGGGCGCAAGCTCAATACCTTGCCTTTTATTGCGCCATGGGCGTTATTGCCAAAAGTAATATTGACCACGCCTTCTTGCACTTCCACCGAGCTGATCAGGTTGCTGACGATTTTGTCTGCTACTGGCAAGCCTGCGGCGAGATTATCGACAGGGAATTTCTTTTCTGTCTGCCATGAGGCTGCCACGGGTTTTTTTGCAATATCGGCAAATTGTATGCCAACTTCCAGCTGCTCCCTGACGATCTTGAACATATAGGATGGAACGGCCATGGCTGCCAATATGGCAATGATACCTACAACGACCATCATTTCCAGTATCGTAAAGCCCGAATATTTTTTCATAAAGCTGATTTTCTATTGATTTTGTGAGTTTTTAGGAATATAGCGGATAAGCCTTGCTTATCACAATCTAAATATCACGATATTGTACTTGCCGCCCGACTGGCAGGGGCATGCTGCGCAATATGCTATGACACAAGTAGCACTATCGTTGATAATGCGAACAATCTAATTAGGGCTTACGCAAAATTGTCCCAGCAAGGCGTC
Organism: Burkholderiales bacterium; assembly: GCA_016200895.1. GTDB lineage: Bacteria > Pseudomonadota > Gammaproteobacteria > Burkholderiales > Burkholderiaceae_D > Undibacterium. The sequence continues at coordinate 52,565 of JACQDX010000049.1, read as the reverse complement.
AGCGACGAAGACAGTACTTTAGTACGACTAGGCGCTGCAACGCAGCTGGGGCGGTTTTGCATAAGTCCTGCCAATAATCTTATGCATGATGAATGATCCTATTCCCTTATTCGGTTTCACAACCAGCCTGCTGGAGCTGGCGTCCTTTGCCTTGTCTGTCATCACCGTCGCGCTGAATATACGCCAGTTGCACTGGGCCTGGCTGTTTTCCATCGTATCGTCCGGCTTGTATGCAGCCGTGTTTTTTGATGCACGGCTGTATGGAGACATGGGTTTGCAGTTTGTCTTTATCCTGGTTTCTGTCTGGGGCTGGTTCAACTGGCTGCGTGGCGATGATGCGCATGAGCGATTGCAAGTCACACGTTTGAATACACAGGACAGGTGGAGTGTTTTAGGCGCGACTTTGCTGGCTTTCTTTTTGCTGGCCTGGTTTCTCAAGACTTATACCGATACTGATGTACCTTATGCTGATGGTTTTCTGACCGCAGGCAGTTTGCTGGGGCAGGTTTTGCTGAGTCGTAAAAAACTGGAAAACTGGCATGTCTGGATAGTCGTCGACGTATTGTATGTCGGTCTGTATATATACAAGGGCTTGATGTTGACGGCACTGCTGTATGCAATTTTCGTTATCATGGCCATCATGGGCCTGCGTGCCTGGAGTAAAACATGTCCTCAGTAAACCGTGTCGTGATATTGGGTGCCGAGTCCTCTGGTAAATCCATATTGGCAGAGGCTTTGGCCAAGCATTACCAAACCTTGTGGGTGCCAGAATATTTGCGTGAATTTGTTGAGCAGAATCAGCGTGTCCCCAAAGCAGAAGAGCAAATCCTCATTGCCAGGACGCAGGTGCAACGGGAAACTGAACTGGCTATACGGGCTAAGCAATGGTTGTTTTGCGATACTGGCCCCATCATGACGGCGATTTACAGCCGTCATTATTTTGGTGAGCCAGATGCAGAACTGGCTGAGCTGGAACTGTCGCATCAATATGATTTTTGCATAGTCACTGCGCCAGACTTTCCCTGGCAACCAGATGGTTTACAGCGTGAATCTGCCTATGTACGTGACCGTGTACATCAGGAGGTATTGGATGTGCTGGAAGAAAGGGAGATTCCTTTCTTGCTGGTTGAGGGCAGTAACCAGTCCAGACTCGAACAAGTGCAGTTCGCCTTGTCTTTCCTGCTCAGCTAATCTAATCCGTAAAAAAAGCACTGCGACCTTGGGTTGCAGTGCTTTTTAATTTACAGCGACGATGGCTTAATTGCTTTCCATCAGGCTCTTCAGATGATCAGCTCGGGCTGGGTGGCGCAGTTTTTTCATGGCTTTGGATTCAATCTGGCGTATGCGTTCACGCGTTACTTCAAATTGTTTACCTACTTCTTCCAGCGTGAATTCGGTACTGGTTTCCAGACCAAAGCGCATGCGCAAGACCTTGGCTTCGCGTGGGCTCAAGGAATCCAGTGCTTCTTTCAATTTCTCTTGTACTGATGCCTGCATTGCTGCAGCCATCGGTGACAATGTCATGCTGTCTTCGATAAAGTCACCCAGTTGTGAATCACCGTCGTCACCGATAGGCACGTCGAGAGAAACCGGTTCTTTGGCGATCTTCAGAATTTCCCTTACCTTGCCTTCTGGCAGGCCCATCTTCTCAGCTATTGCTGCCGGCTCTGGTTCCAGGCCTGTGGTTTGCAAGAGCTGGCGACGCACGCGGTTCATCTTGTTGATGGTTTCTATCATGTGCACTGGCACACGGATAGTGCGTGCCTGATCGGCAATGGCGCGGGCAATTGCTTGTCTGATCCACCAGGTTGCATAAGTCGAGAATTTATAGCCGCGACGGTATTCAAATTTATCCACGGCCTTGAGCAAACCAATATTGCCTTCCTGGATCAAATCCAGGAATTGCAGGCCACGGTTAACATATTTCTTGGCGATGGAGATGACCAGGCGCAAATTGGCCTCAGTCATGGCTGCCTTGGCTTCGCTGGACCGCTTTTCACCAGCCACCATCTGCTTGTTGATTTCACGCAGATCAAACAAAGGCAGGCAGACATTGTGTTCCAGGTCTATCAGCTTTTGCTGCAATTCGCGGGCAGCATGAATATTGCGGCCCAAAATGGCTGCATAGCTGGATGTGCCATTCATTTCCTTGTTCAACCATTCTGGATTGGTCGCATTCTGGCGGAAATGTTCGACAAAATAAGCACGTGGCATACCGCATTTATTGACCATCAATTCCAGCATCTGTTTTTCAGTCTGACGCAGCGTTTTCATTTGCTTGCGTAAAGAGTCGCACAGTTTTTCTGCCGTCTTGACGCTGAAACGCATGCCTTGCAGTTCACTTGTGATGGCAATCTGGGCTTGCTGATACGCTGGCGATTTATAACCATCCGTAGTGCGGGCTGCCTGCATTTGCTCAAAGCGCATGGCGACGATCGCAAATTTTTGCAAGACCACGTTCTTCATGTGTTGCAATTGCTCATCGCTAATGCCGCTGGCATTTTCCGCTACTGCATCATCGTCGTCATCCAGATCGTCAAGATCGTCGTTGTCGCTGAGTTCTATGGCTGGTGCATCACTTGCATCCGGGTCCAGCAGACCGTCAATAATGTCATCAACGCGGATTTCATCTTTGGAGATTTTGTCGGCAATCGCCAGCATTTCTTGTATCGTGCCAGGGCAGGCAGAAATCGCCTGTACCATGTCTTTCAAGCCATCTTCAATACGTTTGGCGATTTCGATTTCGCCTGAACGTGTCAACAATTCCACGCCGCCCATTTCTCGCATATACATGCGTACCGGATCAGTCGTACGGCCAAAGTCTGAATCAACAGTCGCCAGTGCGGCAGCCGCTGCAGCTTCTGCTTCGTCTTCAGTGACATTGTTGGCGACGTTATCGGTCAACAACATCATCGCGGCATCAGGTGCTGCGTCATAGACGGCAATACCCATGTCGTTGAGAGTGCTGATAACGCCTTGTATCATTTCAGCGTCAGCAACATCGTCAGGCAAGTGATCATTGATTTCTGCGTGGGTCAGGTAACTGCGGTCCTTGCCCAGATTGATCAATTTGGTCAGTTGCTTGCGATATTGCTCCAGTTGTGCTTCCTGGCTTGCCGCATTGGCTGGTGTCGGCTTCTTGGCCTTGACACGCGCTGCGCGCTTCATTTCTGCGGACTCTGCTGCATTCAAAGCCTGGATTTCATCATTTTCAAAATGAAATTCAGAAGACTTGCGGCCACGCTTGGCAGGCTCGCGCATCGCTGGCAAGACATAGGCAGATGTATCTATATCCTTGATGCTGGATGCGGCTGCTGCTGGAGCGGTTGAGGCGGCAGATGTAGTTGTGGCAGTTGTGGCAGTTGATGCTGCGAAAGTGGCTGACACAATGGGTGCAACTGATGCAATAAACGCTGCAGGCGTTGCAGAAGTGCCGCCCACGGCTTGCACAACCGCAGCCACAGGCTTGAGCGTGACTACCGGTGCAGGCGGTGCCAGTTTGCCTGAACCTATGCGCGCTTCGCGTTTAATGACAACAGGCGCGGCAGTCGCAGGCTGATCTGCCAGCAATAATTTTTTAGCCAGCTTGGGGCCACTCTTGCGTATGACGACGACTCGCGGCTTGGCTACTTCTGCATCAGTGACACTGGTGGCCGCTTCGGTTCTGTTGACGCTTTCTGCGGTGTCCGTAGTAGCGTCAGCCATATTGCCAGTTACAGCAGCAGACATCTCAGCACTGCAACTTTCGTCACTATCTGTTGCCACTGATTCCACTTCCATGGACGTGCTTGCAGTTTCTTCAGGCGCATCGCTACCATCGGCCATCGCAGACTGCAATCTGGAACGACGCTTGGTAATCACCGTCACTGGCGTTGTGACCAGTGTCGGCGTTTCCTCGATCGAGTCCATCGGGTTCGATACGGGAACCACCACCTGTACGGTTTGCACTGTGGCCGTGCGCGCGATGCTCAGCGACGGACGGCTCAGTTGTAGTTGCGGTTTTTTACCTAATGTCAGCGTTGAGCCTGTTTTTGTTGCAGGAGAAGTGTTTGAGTCAGTTAAGCTGTTTTTCATGTAACAAATTCGAGTACGACAACAAATGCTTGTCAATGGTGTTAGGCAATAGCAAGGGCGAAAAAGCTGCTGGCGATCATCATCTACTGGATCAACGGCAGGCGCGGCGCGGATAAAAAAGCCCGCTGGTAAAAGCGGGCCAGGTCATCTTGCTGAATCTGGGCCTCAAAAGAGACGAAAGGGCAGAATTATCCCCGGCTTAGGCATTCTTGACAAGCAAGACTTTGCTTTCTTTTGCAGAAAAATTTATCTGGCTGCTGAATGGGTATTGAAACCTGCGTTCAGACAAACTGCCATACGACGCAAATATATCAACTTTGCCTGATTTTGTGGCATTTTTGCTTGACGCTTCAAGGAATGAACTGCTTGGCAATGTTTGATGTAAATCAGAAGATTTGCTGTTTGCCTTAAAGGAATCGGACAAACTGTTAAGCTAGCGTCTTTGTGCCATTATTTGTTTTATCACCATGTACTTTACTTCCCGTTTGAAGTCCGGCCTGCTCTATGCCTTATTTGGCTTGCCTCTAATCGCCGTTGCGCAGCCAGCACAAAAAGTGCCTGATACCCTGGAACAAAGGTTAAAAGCCTGTACCGCCTGCCATGGTGCCGAAGGCCGGGCCGGGACTAACGGTTTTTACCCGCGTATTGCCGGTAAGCCAGCCGGTTATCTGTATAACCAGTTACTGAATTTCAGGGAAGGCAAACGTGCTTATCATGCCATGCGCTATATGGTCGCGCATATGTCTGATGATTATCTGAAAGAAATTGCCGACTATTTTTCCAGCCTGCACCCGCCTTATTCTGCACCACAAGCCAGTGAAGCGAATGCTACTTTGCTGGAGCAAGGCAGACAACTGGTTGTGCAAGGTGACAAATCTCGCAATTTACCCGCCTGTGTCTCTTGCCATGGCAAGAACATGACGGGCCTGGCCCCCTTCGTGCCGGGACTGGTGGGCTTGCCACGTGATTATCTGGTCGCGCAACTGGGTGCCTGGCAAACTGGTAGCCGCAAGGCGCATGCACCTGACTGCATGCAGCAGATTGCCAATAAGCTCAAGCCTGCAGATCTCGCGGCAGTGTCAAGCTGGCTGGCTGCCCAGACTGTGCCCAGCGATAGCATCGCGCCAATATTGACGGTAACAGAGTACCGGCTATTGCCAATGAAGTGCGGCAGTCTGCCTGAATAATTTTTTTAACAAGTCTATGAAAAAAATCCTATTGTCCGCTTTGCTGCTTTTGCTGGCATGCAGCGCCGCCGTAGCAGGCTTTGGCTATTATCTGGTCGATGATAAAAGCGCTACAACTACCCACACTGGCAGTTTGTCAGTAGCAGATCAAATAGTCAAAGGCGAGTATCTGGTCAAAGCTGGCAATTGTATGGGCTGCCATACAGCACGCGGTGAAGCTGCATTTTCCGGAGGTCGCTTATTACAAACCGATTTTGGCAATTTCAAAACACCGAATATCACGCCTGATGTAAAAACAGGTATCGGTAGTTGGACCGCTGAAGATTTCTGGCAAGCCCTGCATAATGGTAAATCCAAAGATGGCAGTTTGCTGTACCCATCTTTTCCGTACACCAATTACACCCAGGTGTCGCGTGTTGATGCCGATGCCATGTATGCCTACCTGATGTCTTTACCCAAGGTGGAAAAGCAAAATCAGGCACATGAACTGCGCTTTCCCTATGATAGCCGCGCTTTACTGGCATTTTGGCGTGCTGCTTATTTCCGCCCTGCCAGCTACCAGGCTGATGCTGGCAAATCTGCAGAATGGAATCGCGGTGTCTATCTGGTCAATGGTCTGGGACATTGTAGCGCCTGTCACAGTAGCCGCAATAGCCTGGGAGCAAATGCTGGAGTGAATGATTTATCTGGTGGTGAGCTGACAAGCTGGTATGCGCCGGCGCTGACGAATAGCAAAGAAGTCAGCCTGGCGAAGTGGTCGCCGCAAGAATTAACGGCTTTATTGAAATCGGGCGTGAATCAACATACCGCCGTATCCGGCCCCATGGCGGAAGTAGTGGCGGGCAGCACCCAGCATTTGTCAGATGCCGATATCAAATCCATGGTCAGCTATCTACAGGCCATACCTACCGTGCAAGCAGCAGAAAAAGACATGTTGGACAAAGTCATGGCAGGCCCGGAATTGAGCGCAGAACGCATGGATGCAGTCATGAAACAAGGGGGAGCGTTGTATAAAACCCATTGCATGGATTGCCACGGAGCGCAAGGCGAGGGTGTAGCAAATATATATCCGGCATTGAAGGCTAATCCGGGCTTGCTCAGCCAAGCCTTGTCTAACCCCGTGCGTATGGTCTTGTCTGGCGGTTTCCCGCCGGTCACCAAAGATAATCCGCGTCCCTATGGCATGCCACCTTTTGCGCATACCCTCAATGATAGCGAAGTCGCCCTGGTACTCAGCTATATCCGCAATGCCTGGGGCAATAAAGCAGACACGCTGACCTCGGCAGAAGTCAATCGCTACCGTACTGCGGCCATGGAATAAGTCGGCAGATTACAATTCGATGACAATTCACATACATTTTTAAACATTCTTGTGCATCATCAGCTTTTACACTAGCGCTAATAGAAATTATTTACAGGTAGCTTGAAATCTGTTGCCGCACTGATTGTCTGTTTTCTTCAGTTGGGACTTACGCAAAATTGTCCCAGCAAGACTATCGCTTTTATGGAACATCCCTTGCAGGGGATGTTTGTTACGTCGGCAGGCAACATGTTGCCTGAAATCCCGACTACACCGTCAGCGACGAAGACAGTACGTATAGTACGGCTAGGAGCTGCAACGCAGCTGGGGCGTTTTTTCGTAGGTCCTAACAGTTATGTTGGCGGCGTGTGGTGGTGGCACGAGCACTAGTGTGAACGCTGATGTAGTGAGGTCAGTGAAAGGACTTGCATTATCTGGTTCGGCAGCGACAGGAATGGTGTTATCCGACACCCCTGTCCATGCCACATGTCGCACTGGAAGTGACACCACCACGAATTTGCAGATGGCAACAAAAACAGTTTGCCAAGAAAAGATTTTCCGGCGCTGGGTGCAACAGCCACTTTACGGCAGGTATGACATCATCCCCGGTGTTCATGCCATATCTGAATGTCGAAGCCAAGAGCACCAGCTTAAAGCCGGATCCCGACATGCCTGTGCGGAGGAGTAAAATCCGTCAGACCTCTCCCAGATGTTCGTAAGTCTAGTCTCTCTTCAAGCTAAGACGCAGTACTGGCTAGCCTATGAAAAAATGCTATGAAGCAGCAATTTCAGTTAAGATTGCTACTTTATAAATTTTTTTCATCATATGCGATCGACTACTCTCATTTTACTGCCAGCACTTGTGCTGAGCTTTTCTTATCCCGCACTTGCAGCCAATAATGTAGACCAGCCCAGCAAAACTACCGGCCCTATCAAGAGCCTGGCAGTTGACCAGAAGTCGGATGCTCGATATGTGATAACCACGGTGCCCCCAGAGTCAGCCATGGAACGCTTTGAGATGAAAGATGCGCAAGGGCGCAATATTGCTTATGTGGCCATGACTGATGGTGATGTTGGTGGCCTGGTGTTTGTCGATAATAAACTCACAGGTACAGTTTCCAAGCAAGACGCTTTGGCATTTTATAGTTGCCGTGGCTATACTTCGGCCACCAAATATCATTGGGCCAAGGATGCCAATGCCTGGGTAGAAAGTTTGTTGGCTGTCAGCCAACCGAGTTCGGCAGTCAACCTGCAATTCTCTGGAAAATCGACCTGGCGCAGTATCGTTGAAGTCGTTAATAATCCTTCCTTGTCTCAAATCGGTTCGTTGGTAGATATAGGCACAAATCCATTCGGCATTTTGCGCAAACTCAATAACGCACGTGAATCCATGGCTGAGCGCGAGCTGTTTGAAAAAACCAGATTGCGTCTGTTGGATGTCACCACCGGCACCAGCGAAGACAGGGTGGCCGAGATCATCAAGCCAGAAGACGTTTCATTTGCAGTTGGTGGTTTGGTTATGGCGTATCCGCGTTTTTCTGTTGAATATTTTATTGCTGACGGTTCGGTGAAGGCGATACAACAGCCATCTTTCCATTTTCTGTCCCATAAACAGGCTGCGCTGTTTTATGTGCCGAATACAAAATGGGAAATGTGCACACCCGAAAATTGGAGAAATGCCCTGCCTGTAGTGAGTGCCGCGCCAATTGCAAACACACCACCAGCCAAGCCAGGTGAAGCCAAATAAGAACTGATCTGATCGTCCTGGAAAAATGAGGAATCTAACTTGTTACATTGCGATCTCGACCACATCACGGTAACTGCGCCTGATCTTGTATCAGGTGCATCTTATGTCAAAGCGCTATTGGGCGTAGCCCCCCAGCCTGGTGGCGAGCATGTGCGTATGGGCACGCACAATATGTTTGTGCGTTTGGGGCCAGCATTATTTCTGGAAATTATTGCGGTCAACTCTGATGTAGCCAGGCCTGAGCGGCCACGCTGGTTTGACCTTGATACTTTGACGCCAGATAGTAAGCCTCGCTTGTCAAACTGGGTAGCCCGGACAACGGATATACATACTGCGTTAAGTCAGACACAGGAGGACCTCGGTAGCATAGAACCTATGAGTCGTGGTAGCAATCATTGGTTGATCACCATACCGCAAGATGGCTCTTTGCCTTTGGATGGCATTGCCCCCGCCTTGATCGAATGGCATACAGTGGCTCACCCAGCGGCAGGCATGTTGGATATGGGTGTGAGCCTGCTTGAACTGGAATTGCTGCATCCTGACGCAGCCAGAATTTCTCAACTGATGCAGGACTTGAACATGCAAGGCGACATCAAGGTTAAGTCGCTTTCAGCAGGGCAGCCACCGCAATTAATTGCCCACATCATGACGCCACTAGGATTGCGGGTATTGTCTTGAACATGCTCAGTTTGACCTGCCTATCGCTACTCTGTGTAGTTGCGGCATTGGCTTGCCCTGCACAAGCCAAAGAGAGCACCTGCTATGGAACGGTGTCCAATGGACGACTGGAGGATGGCGTCAGCCTGCCTGCATCCGGGCCCAATTTTTCTGCTTATAGCGCATTGGGCGTGAGTCTGGGAAGAATTTATGTGCATTCCGCTGTTGCAGATATTATTACGCAAGCCTATCAACAGCTAGAGCAAACTGCCAATGATAAAGTCTTTGTGTATGGCGAGACCGGCTGGAAAAAAGGTGGGCGCATGCGGCCTCACCGTACGCATAAAAATGGTTTGTCCGTCGATTTCATGGTGCCAGTGATCGATGCCAAGGGTGTTTCCCGACCTTTGCCAGGAAATACGGATAACAAATATGGCTATGATATTGATTTTGATGCGCAGGGCCGCTTTGGCGACTATCGCATAGATTTTTCTGCTTTGGCTGAGCATTTATATCAGCTTGACCTTGCCGCAAAAGCCAAAGGCAGGGGGCTGGCGCTGGTGATTATTGACCCACCTTATCTGGCAAAATTATTTGCCACGGCGCGCGGGCCATATTTGCAAGCACATTTGAAATTTATGAAGGGAAGCGCCTGGATCAGGCATGATGAGCATTATCATGTTGATTTTGATTTGCCCTGTAAAAAGAATTCGGCTTAATACCTGACGACCTGACTTTACCTGATCATGCCCTGGACCTTTGCCCATCCGCTCGCCATACTTCCCCTGCGTCGTCTTGCACCACAGCGTTTCAACCTCATGGCTTTGGTTATAGGCAGTATTGCCCCTGATCTTGGCTATTATGTTTTTGCCTTTGATCTGGCCACACTGGCCCATCACTGGCCGGGTTTGCTGCTGGTATGTTTGCCTTTGGGCTGGGCAGTATTCATGTTTTTGCGCCTGATGCAGGCACACTTCATCTACCTGCTGCCGCAAATACAAAGGCAGGCATTGCAAGCACATGTTTCGTTGCCCCAAAGTTTGTCGGGCGCGCAATTCATCTGGATTTCGCTGGCGCTGATACTGGGTGCGATGACCCATATAGTCTGGGATGCATTTACCCATGCAAGCGGTTTTGCTGTCGCTTATTTCGATGTGTTGCGCTTACCGGTAGAGGTAGCAGGTATTCATACCAGTGTTTTCCATGTGCTGCAACATCTGAGTAGTTTATTGGGTGTGGCAGGACTGACTTATTACTATGTGCGCTGGCTAAAAAAATTACCGCATATCGTCATCCTGGAACCCAAAGAAAATGACCAGTGGCGTTATATTTTATTTGCCAGTACGGCATTGACTGCGCTCTTGCTGGCCTTGCCACTTGCCTTTGGCATGTCCAGTATGGTGACTGGCAGTTTGGCGAAAGAAGCTTTCGTCTTTCGCCTGGCCCTGTGTTCAACCAGCTGCTTTGCCGTGTTGCTGACCATTGCGGCTTTACTCATTGCCAGGGCCAGGACTGCACCCACGGCGCAAGACTGATCTTTACATGGGATTCAAATTCCAGTTCAGGACTTCCCCTTTTTTATCTGTGACTGTCGTCATTTCCTTGAATATTCTGGCTTGCAGGCTGTCTGGCAGACGCACAAAATCTACGCTATTGACATAGCGGTCTCCACGCATAAAAGCCCAGGTGTAAAATTTCATGGTGGCGGTAGTTTGTTGTACATCCTTGGCACGCTGTTGCATGACAACAAAAGTAGCCATGGTGATGGGCCAGGTCTTTTGACCTGCCTTGTCCGTCAGCATTTTTTCAAAATTGGCGTCGGTTTTCCAACCGCTGTTCGAGAGTGTAGAAGAAAATGCTTCGGCTGAAGGTGCAGTGAATTTGCCATCCCGATTTTGCAAAAGGGCGTAGTCAAGTTTTTCCTGGCTTACATAGTTAAAGTCGATATAACTGATGGCATACGGTGTTTTCTTGAGTGTGCCAGCAATGTTGCCGCTGCCTTTGACCTGGATTAAATGGCTATGGTCATTCCATGGAATGATAAAGTTTCTGCCATACTTCGATTGCCAGTTTTTACTGACTTTGCTCAGGTACGGTAGTCAAAAAAATTGTAGGTCGTGCCCGAACCATCCTGGCGCACGATGACTTCGATATTTTTATTCGGCAAACGTATGCCAGGATTGAGTGCTGCGATAGCCGCGTCATTCCAGAGTGTCATATCACCAGAGAAAATACCTGCGAGGATTTCGCCAGTCAGACGCAATTCAGAGGTCTTGATGCCAGGCAAGTTGATGACAGGCACGACGCCAGAAATAGCAGAAGGAAACTGTATTAACATATCTTTTTAAAGATCTGCCTGGCTAAGTGCAACATCGCTGGCACCAAATTCTACGCTGTTTTCTTTTATCTTTTTGATGCCTGCAGCCGAAGAGCCTGAGCCCTGAATTTCGGCATGTGCAGCGAGAGAGGTAAGCGAAAAAATGAGTAAAGCTATGGGGAAGGGTAAAGAGTTTCGTGTAATCATAATAAGAATTAAAACTGCAAAATTAAAGCTGGAAAGCGGGGAATCTGGAAGCGGATTGGCTCGGGTTAACTCATGACACCAGAAATTTCTCCTGTAAGGCATGTTTCCGTAATTTCAGTAATGAGCCTGTCATTTCTAATGGCTATGCTTCTTCCTTGCATATCAACAATAAATTGTTTATATTGTTTACATGTTTTCTAATTTGGAGGCTGGAATGGTAACCGCAGCAACGAAAAAAGTAAGTACTGTAGTAGCAGGCGCAGAAAAAAATGTCGTGGCCCTTAAAAAATCTCCTGTTAAGCCCCCTGTTGTGGCCGCAAAGAAAAAAGCAGTCATCAAACCTGCCGTGGAAGCCAAAACAGTTGAAAAAATTCCTGTTAAAGCGCCCGTAAAAGATCCGGCGCGAGCCAAACGTGCTGCCAAGGCTGTTGAAGTCAAGCCTCTGGTCGAAGTCACCGTAGAAAAGGTCAAAAAGGCCAAGCTGGTGCGCGATAGCTTCACCATGCCGGAAAGTGAATATGCGGCCCTCGGTGCGGTCAAAAAAGCTTGCCTGAAAGCTGGCGTTGAAGTCAAGAAAAGCCAGTTGTTGCGTATTGGTGTTGCCTTGTTGGGCAAGACCGATGTGCCTGCCCTGAAAAAATTGATTGCTGCTCTGGCACCGCTAAAAGCGGGCAGGCCAAAGAAAGAGAAATAATTCAGTTTTTCTTAGATGCAATGAGTGCGGGAGGATGGCGCTCTGAAAAGAGCCTTGTCATTGCTTTTGTCTCGCATTTATTTGATTTCACCACCGCAATCCCCGTCTGGTTTATGCCAAGCGGGGATTGTTGTTTTTTTGACTTGTCATAAAACCGACATCGTACTGTCATCTTGCTGAAGTAATCCTTGATTATTCTTCGTTCGTCGGATCAACGAACAACATGACAAGGACGATGAATGCGATTACTCACGATACCCGCCGATGCTAATCCCAGTTTTTCCAAGCTAAATCTGAGCCTTGCAACAACGGCAAAAGAAGTGAAAGAAGTGCAGCGCCTGCGCTATAAGGTCTTTATAGAAACCATGGGCTTGTCTGCTTTATCCAATCCAGATGGCCTGGATAAAGATGAATTTGACGAGCATTGCGATCATTTGATCGTACGTGATTCCAAGTCCCTGAAAGTGGTTGGCACCTACCGCATACTGGGGCCAAATGCTGCCCGCCAGCTGGGCCGCTATTATTCTGAAACAGAATTTGACCTGTCGCGCCTGCAGCATATACGCAATAGTGTGGCAGAAGCTGGCCGTGCCTGCATCCACCCTGATTACCGCAGTGGTGCCGTCATCATGTTGCTGTGGGCTGGCCTGGCTGCCTATATGCGCCGTGAGCGCTGTTCACACCTGATAGGTTGCGCCAGTATCAGTCTTACTGATGGTGGCCAGAATGCCGCCGCGATTTATCGTGGCTTGTCTGCAGCAGATTTTGCGCCGCTGGAATACCGTGTCACGCCACACACGCCTTTCCCGCTGGATGAAATCGACAGCAGTTCGGCGGAGGCACGTATTCCGCCACTGTTGAAAGGTTATCTGCGTGCCGGTGCCTGGGTATGTGGTGATCCTGCATGGGACCCTGATTTCCATAGCGCTGATTTATTCGTCATGTTGCCACTGGCGAATCTGGATGACCGTTACGCACGCCATTACGGCACTGGGGAGCAATAAACATGAAACCAGCCGATCAGTTCTTGAATAGCAAATTGTATAAAACCGGTAAGAAAGAAACCCAGCGTTTCCGCACTATCTGGATTTCAGATTTGCATCTGGGAACGAGCGGCTGCCAGGCGGCCAAGTTGCTGGAATTCTTGCGTGCCACTGATTCCGATACCTTGTACCTGGTCGGTGACATCATCGACGGCTGGCAACTCAAGCGCCGCTGGTATTGGGACCAGACCCATAATAATGTAGTGCAAACCGTCTTGAAAAAAGCCAAGAAAGGCACGAATGTCATCTTCGTGCCTGGCAATCATGATGAATCTGTACGCCAATTCATTGACCTCGATTTTGGCGGCATCAAGATCAGGGATGAGCTGGTACACACTACTGCTGCAGGCAAGCGCATGCTGGTCTTGCATGGCGATAGGTTTGATGGCGTCATCGCCTGCGCAAAATGGCTGGCCTATGTCGGCGACAGTCTGTACACCATGATTCTGAAATTCAATCAGATCTTCAATAACTGGCGTGCCCGCGCTGGCATGCCTTACTGGTCGCTGTCACAATACCTGAAGCAAAAGGTAAAAAACGCTGTCAGCTATATCACGCAATTTGAAGATGCACTGGCAGATGAAGCGCGTCGCAAAGGTCTGGACGGGATTATCTGCGGTCATATCCACAAGCCAGAAATCCGCGACATAGGCGGTATCCTGTATTGCAATGATGGTGACTGGGTAGAGAGCTTGTCAGCCCTGGTGGAAGATGCCAAGGGTGAGCTCAGGCTGGTTACCTGGCATGACATCTGCCACCCGGAACAAGTGGCAGACGCGCATGTGGAACATGGGCTTGAGCTGGAAACAGTCAGTACCTGATCAGATAGTTGCAGCTGGTTTGAACCAGTACCAGATACGCAAACCAAACTGGTTGCATGCCAAACCACCCAATACCAGCAGGCCTGCGCAAATTTTCCACCAGAATAAAGTCTCGTTCAACACGATAGAAGCTGCGACCATACCAACGACCGGTACCAGCAGGGTGAAAGGGGCTATGGTGGCAGCAGGATATTTGCGCATCAGCCACGACCAGATGCCGAAGCCGACTATGGTATTGGGGTAGGACTGATAAGCGATGGCACCTATCGAAGTCCAGTTCAGTTGCGCATAAGCAGCTTGCCAGGCATCCATGCCTTCCATCAGGAACGATGCCAGCAGCAATGGCGGGCTGGCAATGGCCGAGCCCCATACCACCATGGACAATGGATTAACGACCCCTATCTTCTTGGTGACGATATTGGCGATACTCCAGCACATGGCACCAGCGACGACCAGCAGAAAACCTATGATGGTTGCCTGTGCTTCCAGATGAATGGCTACCAGTGCCATGCCAGACAAGGCAATCAAGGCTCCCAGCACTTGCACGAGTTGCGGTTTTTCACCCATGATCACAACAGCCAGACCCATCGTGATGAAGGCCTGTAACTGCATGACCAGCGACGCCAGCCCAGCAGGAAAGCCCAGCTTGATACCGCAAAACAGAAACGTGAACTGGAAGGCAAACTGGAACATGCCATACGCAATCACCCAGTTCCAGGATGTCTTGGGGAAGGGCACAAAAAAGATCAGGGGCAGAGCGGCAAACACAAAGCGCGATGCTGTGAACAGCACAGGCGGCAAACCTTGCAAACCGATTTTGATGACAACGAAATTAATGCCCCAGGTAATAACTGCGAGCAAGGCGGCAAGGATGTGCGAGGGTTTCATCGTGCTTTATGGGGAAAGACGGCCTTACATACTAACAGCAAGCGGGATTTGCTGCAGAGCCCCAGTATTTCTACGGATTTTTTAGCTGCTTATTTGTCAGGTGAACGCTTACTTAACCACCAGATCAGGCGACATGATGGCCTTGAGATAGGTTTGCACGATCTCGTTTTCACGCTGTTTTTGTGTGATCCACCAGACATTGCCTTTGCGTACGCTGTACTCTTGCAAGGGATGACCCAGCAATTCAGCCGCCACCTGACCCAGGTAGGGCTGGTGCCCGATGATGAGTACTGGTTCGCGGCTGTTGGGCCAGTTAGCCGCAGTCAATACATCGCTGACGGTAGCTGCCGGGCCAAGTTCTGGCATGACCTTGTATTTCCTGCCGCAGGCGATCAGGGCTTCAGCCGTGTCCCTGGTACGTATAGTGGGGCTGGCCAGAATCCTGCAGGTTTCAGGCAGCGTGCTATCAAGCCAGAAAGCAATTTTGCTCGCTTGCTTATTTCCTTTGCCAGTCAGTTTTCTGAATTCATCAGACAGTTCAGCCGTCGCCGGTTCTGCTTCTGCATGACGCCAGAGGATAAGGTCCATTATTACTCTTCCACCTCAGATAAGGAGCCCAGGGTTTGCATCAAATGCTGCTGGGCACAGAAACGCACTTGCTTGGCACGGGTTTTTTTGCGTTCGTAACGACCATCCGAATCCAGTGTCCAGGCATTCACATTGTCTTTCAGATAGGGTTCCAGGCCTTCAGAAATGACGCGTTTTTTCAATGACTTTTCCAGTACCGGGAAAGCCACTTCTATGCGACGGAAAAGGTTGCGGTTCATCCAGTCGGCACTGGCCAGATATACGTCATGCGCCAGATCATTGCGGAAGTAATAGATACGGCTATGCTCCAGGAAGCGGCCTATGATGGAGCGCACTTTGATGTTTTCTGACAAGCCAGGTACACCAGGACGCAAAGCGCAGGCACCGCGTATGATCAGGTCAATTTTTACACCATCTGCCGATGCGGCATACAGAGCGCGGATGACAGATTCATCCAGCAGGGCGTTCATCTTGGCGATAATGCGGGCAGGGCGGCCTTCACGCGCTATGCGTGCTTCATTGCGTATGGCCTTGATGATTTGCGGTTGCAGTGCAAATGGTGCCAGCCACAAATAATCAAGTTTCTTGGGCTTGGTCAAACCAGTCAGATGAATGAAGACTTCGTTGACTTCAGCCGCCATACCCGGATGAGCAGTCAGTAATCCAAAATCAGTATAAAAGCGCGTGGTAGACGGGTGGTAATTACCCGTACCCAGATGGGCGTAGTGACGCAAAGTACCGCCTTCTTCGCGGCGTATCACCAGCGCTAGTTTTGCATGGGTCTTCAGGCCAACCACGCCATACACGACCTGTGCACCGGCGCGTTGCAATTTGTCAGCCCAGTTGATATTCGCTTCTTCATCAAAGCGAGCCATCAGTTCGACGATGACTGTAACTTCCTTGCCCAGTCTGGCAGCCGTGATCAGGGATTCCATCAAATCTGAATTCATGCCAGTACGGTAAATCGTTTGCTTGATGGCGACCACGCTAGGGTCTTGTGAGGCAGATCGTACGAAATCGATGACGGTCTGGAAAGGCTGGAAAGGATGATGCAATAATATGTCTTGCTTGCGCAGTAAAGTGAAAATGTCAGCATGCGCATACTTGCCAACTGCCTTGGCAGAGAAGGGAGCGAAGCGCAGGTTAGGCTGTTTGACATGGTCGACCAGTTCTCCCAGCCTGACCATATTTACCGGACCATCGACTGGATACAGGCGGTCACTATCGAGAGAGAATTGTTCGAGCAGGAAGCGTGACAGATTCTCTGGACAATTTTTTGCTACTTCCAGGCGCACAGCAGCACCAAACTGACGGGTTTGCAATTCACCCTGCAGAGCCTGGCGCAGATTCTTGACTTCTTCTTCATCGACCCACAAATCGCTGTCACGGGTAACGCGGAACTGCGAATAGTTGATGACTTCACGACCATTGAACAAATCTTCTATATGCGAGTGAATGACAGAAGACAGCAGGCAAAAGGCCATGCCATCGTTAGACAGATCATCCGGCAGACGTATGATGCGCGGCAAAACACGCGGTGCCTTGACGATGGCGATGGCAGTACCACGGCCAAACGCATCCTTGCCCGCCAGCGACACAATGAAATTCAAACTCTTGTTGACCACCTGCGGGAAAGGATGGGCAGGGTCCAGGCCTATCGGCGTCAGCAGCGGGCGCACTTCACGTTCAAAATAGGATTTCACCCAGGCACGCTGGGCTTCATTGCGCTCGGAATGGCGTAACAGGTGTATGCCTTTTTTGGAAAGCTGCGGCAGGATTTCCTGATTCAGTAATTCATATTGCCTTTTCGCCAGCTGATGACACTCATCACTGACGCGCTTGAGCATGGCCTGAAAGGTCGGATGTTGTACCAGCTCACCATCGATCGTGTTCTGCGCCAGCAGGCTGGCGACCCTGACCTCAAAGAACTCGTCAAGATTGCTGCCAACGATGCATAAATATTTCAGCCGTTCAAGCAAGGGGATACTGCGGTCTTCTGCCTGGGCCAGTACGCGCCAGTTGAAGGCGATTTGTGACATTTCCCTGTCCAGGAAAATTACCGAACGTGACAATTCCGGTGCCGCTGGCTTGACTTGCTTGGCAACCGTCTTGATTTCGGTGTTAGGAATTTGTTTCATTTCTTCCGACACAGTTGTTGAAGAGGGTGCTTCCTGATTTGGCATAGTTTTTTGCATGTCATAAAGGCCGTCATATATATACGCAAACATTCTAGACGTCTTAAATGACAAGTTTATGACATAAAAATGATAACAAGTACAATTATTTCACAGGCTTTGCTTCAAGTCATAATCTTGTCATATTTGGCTTGTACAGTGCGCCTCGTAGTACCGAATACTGTTATTTAACTCTGAGGTGAACATGCAAATCAAACGTGTTGTCAAAACTCTCATCGCTGCAATTGGCGTAGCTGTCACATTTGGCGCTGCTCATGCTGCCGATATTACAGGCGCTGGCGCGACTTTCCCATATCCAATTTATGCAAAATGGGCAGAAGCTTATAAAAAAGCCAGTGGCAACGGTCTGAACTATCAATCCATTGGCTCCGGTGGCGGTATCAAGCAAATCAAGGCAAAAACAGTGGACTTCGGTGCCTCTGACATGCCTTTGAAGGCAGAAGAACTGGAAACTGAAGGTCTGGTGCAATTCCCGGCCATCATCGGTGGTGTGGTTCCTGTGGTTAATCTGGACGGTATCGCAGCGGGCAAAATGAAGATGACAGGTGAAGTACTGGCAGCCATCTACATGGGCAAGATCACTAAATGGAATGCGCCAGAAATCGCAGCCATCAACGCCGGTTTGAAATTGCCTGCAGAAGACATCACTGTTGTTCACCGTTCCGATGGCTCTGGCACTACTTTCCTGTGGACAGATTACCTGACAAAAGTCAGTCCTGAATTTAAAACGGTTGTTGGTTCTTCCACAGCAGTCAAATGGCCAGTCGGTGTAGGTGGCAAGGGTAATGAAGGCGTGGCTTCCAGCGTCAAGCAAATCAGAAATTCCATCGGCTATGTTGAATACGCATATGTGAAGAAAAACAAGATGACATACACCTTGTTGAAAAATGCTGATGGCCAGTTCGCTGAACCAGATGACGAAAACTTCAAATCCGCTGCTGCTGGCGCTGACTGGAGCAAAGCACCAGGCATGTACCTGGTATTGACTAACCAGCCTGGCAAAATCACCTGGCCTATCACTGGTGCTTCTTTCATCCTGTTGCACAAAGCACAGGCTGATGCTGAAAAAGGCAAAGAAGTATTGAAATTCTTTGACTGGGCATTTAAAAACGGTGGCGCAATGGCTGCTGAACTTGAATATGTTTCCTTGCCAGCACCGGTTGTCAAACTGATTGAAGACAACTGGAAAGCAAAAGTCAAAGATGCTTCCGGTAAAGCACTCTGGTAATAAAAAGTTTCAACCTGTTCAGAAATTGAACTAAACAGATCGAGGTAATCCGGAACTATCCGGATTACCTTCCGGTGGAAAAGACACCCATGACTACCCAAATGTCCTCCGTCAACATGACTGCACCAACTGCAATCCCACCCGCTAATAACGCACTACCGCAGGCCGGTCAGATCGACCTTGCGAAAATGGCTGCAGTAATGCGCCGCCAGCGTTGGCAAGATTTCTTTTTTCATAAACTGACCTTTACTTTCGCCGCCCTTGTGATGGTGGTGCTGGTTGGTATTATTATTTCTTTATTCCTGAGCGCGATTCCAGCAGTCAAGGAATTTGGTTTGTCATTCATCTGGACCATAGAATGGGACCCGGTCAATGACAAATTTGGCGGCATGGTCGCCATAGTCGGCACGCTGGTGACTTCCTTCATCGCCCTGTTGATTGCCTTCCCTGTCAGTTTCGGCATAGCCCTGTTCCTGACCGAGATTTGCCCCAACTGGCTCAAGCGTCCATTAGGCACGGCAATCGAATTGCTGGCCGGTGTGCCAAGTATTATCTATGGTATGTGGGGCTTGTTTGTATTCGCACCATTGTTCTCGCAATATGTACAGCCAGCATTGGCCGCCACGCTGGGCAAGATGCCTGTGATAGGCGTGCTGTTTTCTGGCTCTATGATAGGCATAGGCATGCTTTCCGCCGGTATGGTTCTGGCGATCATGATCATCCCTTTCATTTCATCGGTCATGCGCGACGTGTTTGAAGTCGTACCGCCGGTACTCAAAGAATCTGCTTATGGCCTGGGCTGCACCAAGTGGGAGGTAGTGCGCAAGATTGTACTGCCATATACAAAAATAGGTGTAGTGGGTGGGGTCATGCTGGGTCTTGGTCGCGCACTTGGCGAAACCATGGCCATTACCTTCATGATCGGTAATTCGCATCATTTGTCATGGTCGCTGTTTGCTGCCGGTAATAGTATTGCTTCAATTCTGGCGAATGAGTTTGCAGAGGCAGAAACGGTCCTTCACACATCTTCTTTATTTTATCTTGCCCTGATTTTGTTTCTGATCACTTTCATTGTCCTGTCTGCTGCCAAATTGATGTTGCTGGGCTTGTCCAGAAAAGAAGGAACCAAATAATGGAAAGCTCAACAATGCAATCTGCCAGCAATCCTGTGTACCGCCGTCGTTTGCTGGCGCATAAACTGGGAATAGGCTTGTCGTCATTTGCCATGGCGCTGGGCATATTCTTCCTGATGTGGATATTGTTTACCCTGGTCACCAAAGGATTGAGTGCCGTTAATATCGCCATGTTCACAGAATCAACGCCTGCGCCTGGTAGCGATGGTGGTGGTTTGATGAACGCGATCTTTGGCAGCTTTGTGATGGTTGTCAGTGCCACGGTAATTTCCACGCCTATAGGTGTTCTGGCAGGTATTTATCTGGCTGAGTATGGTGACAAAAGCTGGTTTGGTTTTGTTACTCGCTTTGTGACCGACATCATGTTGTCTGCTCCTTCTATCGTGATCGGCCTGTTTGTGTATGCGATTTATGTCGCCAACGTCAAGCATTTTTCTGGTTGGGCTGGCAGTATAGCGATTTCCCTGATCGCTATTCCTGTGGTTGTGCGTACTACCGATAATATGCTGGGTCTTGTTCCAACCAGTTTGCGTGAAGCCGCATTTGCACTTGGCGCACCCCGCTGGAAAGTAGCTTTGCTGATACGCCTGCGTGCCGTCAAAGCAGGTGTCATGACAGGAATTTTGCTGGCAGTGGCACGTATCTCCGGTGAGACTGCACCTTTGCTACACACTGCTTTGAGCAATTCGTTCTTCAGTGCCGACATGAACAAGCCTATGGCCAACTTGCCGATGGTGATTTACCAGTTTGCCATGAGCCCGTACGACAACTGGCGTGAACTGGCCTGGGGTGGCGCTTTGCTGATTACCTTCAGCGTCCTCGGTTTGAATATTTTATCGCGTACTTTGTTTAACCAAAAAACACAGCATTAATACTGGCCTCGATATGACTACTACTCAAGACAATCAACAGAAAAAAGCAATCGAAATCAGCGGGCTGAATTTCTTTTACGGTGCAACACGCAGCCTGCGCGATATCAATCTGAATATTTACGACAAAAAAGTCACTGCCTTCATCGGTCCATCCGGTTGCGGTAAATCGACTTTGCTGCGTACCCTGAACCGCATGTATGACCTGTATCCCGGTCAGCGTGCTGAAGGTAATATCATTTATAACGGTAAAAATATCCTGGATGCAGATCAGGACATTAATCTGTTACGCGCCCGCGTGGGCATGGTGTTCCAGAAGCCGACACCATTCCCTATGTCGGTGTATGACAATATAGCGTTTGGTGTGCGTTTGTATGAAAACCTGTCCAAAGGCGAGATGGATGAGCGTGTTGAATGGGCCTTGAAAAAAGCTGCGATCTGGACGGAAGTAAAAGACAAACTCAACAAGAGCGGTCTGAGCTTGTCTGGTGGCCAGCAACAACGCCTGTGTATCGCCCGTGGCGTTTCCGTGAAACCGGAAGTCTTGTTGCTGGACGAGCCAACCTCAGCACTCGACCCTATCTCTACAGTCAAGATCGAAGAATTGATCAATGAGTTGAAAGAGGAATACACCATTGCTATCGTCACCCACAATATGCAGCAGGCAGCGCGTTGCTCTGACTATACTGCCTATATGTACCTGGGTGAGTTGGTCGAATTTGGTGAGACAGACCATATCTTCATGAACCCTGTGAAGAAAGAAACTCAAGACTATATTACTGGCCGTTTCGGCTAACAACGGCGCGTATTGGTGCAGGCCGCCCATATAAGCATGGGCTGGCTTGCTGCACATACTTTCGACGTTTACATTTTGCAATTGCGAATTCAGGAGAGACCTGTGACAGGCGTACATTCTTCAAAACAATATGATATGGATCTTGAGACGATACGTTCCAAGGTCTTGTTGATGGGCGGCTTGGTGGAAAGCCATTTTCACGATGCCATGTCTTGCTTCCGCACCGGTAATGCGGTACAGGCAGAAGCTGTGATCCAGTCTGACCTCGAAGTCAACCGTCTGGAAGTGGCGTTGGACGATATGTGCAGCCACCTCATCGTCAAGCGCCAGCCTGCAGCGAACGACTTGCGCACTGTCATGGCGACAGGCAAGGTCATCACTGATCTTGAGCGCATCGGTGATGAATCGACTAAAATTGCCCGTATCTCCAGGGACGCAGCGACCAATAAACGTGGCGTGCCCATGTTCAGTGGTTATGAAACCGTGCGCGTACTGGCCAGCAGTGTGGCAGATATGTTGCACCAGTCGCTGGATGCCTTTGCCCGCCTTGATGGTAACAAAGCGGTGCAGTTGATTGCACAGGATGCGCTGATCGACAATGATTTTCGTTCCATCATGCGTAATCTGATTACTTTCATGATGGAAGACCCAAGTACGATATCATCTTCCCTGGATGCCCTGTGGGTAGCCAAGGCGATAGAGCGTATTGGCGACCATGCCAAAAATATTGCTGAACATACTATTTATATCGTTGAAGGCAAGGATATCCGTCATTCAGACTATGTAGCAAGCAAGCAGGAACAACAGAGTTAATTATTAATGATGGCTACAGACACAACAATACTCATCGTAGAAGATGAACCGGCAATCGTAGAACTGGTCAGTTTTTCCCTGCGTGCCGCAGGCTGGAACACTTTTGCAGTCAATACGACAGCTGAAGCTTGGGAGTATTTGCAGCGCCGCACGCCGCAATTGATTTTGCTGGACTGGATGTTGCCGGATCAGAGTGGTTTGCGTCTTTTATCCAAGATACGCTCAGACCGCCAGTTCAATGAAATCCCTGTCATCATGCTGACAGCAAAAAGCATGGAAGAAGACAAGATCGCCGGCCTGGACCATGGTGCCGATGATTATGTCACCAAGCCTTTCTCCCCGCGCGAACTGACAGCCAGGATCAAGGCGCTGCTACGCCGCAAGAGCCCTGAGCATGCACAGACTGCCCTGACTGCAGGCCCGGTCGTACTTGATCCTGTCAGTTGCACGGTCAAGATAGAAGACAGCAAGGTTGATATTGGCCATGCTGAATACAAACTGCTGAAATTCTTCATGGCACATCCAGAGCGCGTATTTTCACGCAGCCAGTTACTCGACAAAGTCTGGGGTGACCATGTCGTCATCGAAGAGCGGACGGTAGACGTCCATGTCCTGCGTTTGCGCAAAGTCTTGAAGAATGCTGAGTCCCTGATCAAGACCGTGCGTAGCGTTGGCTACATGCTGTCTGAAAAATAAATCGACAATTCCAGTAATGCTACTCACTGCATAGTCTTTTATGCAGTGTTGTGTAGCCATTCCTGTTTGGAAATGGCTACACAACACTGCTCACTGGCATCAGCAAAACGTATAGAATTACATTCTAAGCAATATTCAGGACCCAACATGTCTCCACGTCTTATTTTCTGGATTTCTGCATTTGTACGCATCTTCCTGGTTCTCATGGGGGCCGCATCTGCTATCTATTTGTGGGGCCCTATAACTGGTTTGGTATTGGGCTTGATCGGTATGGTCACCCTGTTTTGCGTACAGCTATTTTATTTACAGCGGCTGGCTGACTGGCTGGATAACCCTAACAGTTCACGCTTGCCCGATGGCTGGGGTGCCTGGACCGATATTTTTTCACGCCTGTATAAATTGCGCCGTGATGATGAAAAAAACCAGGCCGAACTGGCTGAGTGGCTGGCGCGTTTTCGCCAGGCCATGACTCTGCTGCCGGATGGCGTAGTCATCATGGATGACGTATTGTTTCTGGAGTGGTGCAACCCGGCAGCAGAAAGCCATCTGGGCCTGAGCCATGCGCAGGACAAGGGCATGCGCGTGACTAATCTGGTACGTAGCCCTGAATTCATGGATTACATCATCCTCGGTCGCTACGAGACGCCGCTGACGCTGTCTTTTCGCGACCGCAAGCTGATTGCCCACATCATCCCGTTTGAAAACCGGCGCCAGATTCTGGTCACCCATGATGTGACTGAATCAGAACGCATAGACATGATGCGGCGCGACTTTATCGCCAACGCTTCGCATGAATTGCGCACTCCACTGACCGTTATCAATGGCTTTCTGGAAATCGCTTCCATGCAGGAAGACTTGGATAACCATACCCGCAATATGCACCTGAAACTGATGACAGAGCAGGGTGAGCGCATGCAGCGTCTGGTGGAAGACATGCTGACCCTGACCAGGCTGGAGTCGGTAGATTATCCACCACGCCCGGAGCGTATCAGTATGCTGGGTCTGCTGGAGCAGATATTGCAAGAAGCACATGCCCTGTCTGCTGGCAAGCACAAAATTACGCTGGAATGCACAGGCCCCGATATCCGTGGCAGTAATGATGAGATACGCAGTGCGCTCACCAATCTGATCACAAATGCGATCCGCTACACACCTGAGAATGGTCACATCAAAATCAGCTGGATAGATACTGCGAATGGCCCTAAATTTGCCGTGCAGGATGATGGCATAGGCATCAGCGCTGAGCATATCTCGCGCCTGACAGAACGCTTTTACCGCGTCGATAAAAGCCGCTCACGCGAAACCCAGGGTACCGGCCTTGGTCTGGCGATTGTCAAGCATGTGCTGCTCAGGCACAAGGCTAATTTGCTGATTGAATCTACTCCTGATGTAGGCAGTAAATTTTGTGTGCAGTTTCCTGGTTCAGCAGTCAGCGTATAAAAGTGCGCGTATAAAGAACGTCACTGCAAAATAACAAAAGCCGCATCAGCGGCTTTTGTTATTTTTTACTTTGCTGATACACATGTAGCAGCTCAGAGACCAGAATGCCATTGATCTTCATGCCGCTCAGCTCGCTGCTTTCTATAAGCACGTTCTTGAATGAAACATCGGCGAAGCGGCAAGCTTCCATGTCAACACTGCGGAAATTACTGCCGCGCAGTTGCACTTCACCGAAATTTGAGCCAGTCAAATCCATATTATGAAAATTCCTGCCCTGCAAAAGTTTGCTGTCTTCCATTGCTTGCCTCTTCACATTGAAATTGATAATCACCCATCGTTGAGACGATAGGCTAGCAGGACTATGAGTTGATCAACTGGCAGAGCGCAGCAGAGGTTTGGTTCTTTCCTTCAGCCATTCCAGCGCGGCACCACTGACTCGTGGCGACAGACGTTGCAAGACCATAGCATGATAATCATTGAGCCATTTGATTTCATCTTCACGCAATAAATCTACTGTGATGCAGCGTGTGTCTATAGGACAGAGTGTCAGGGTTTCAAATTCAAGATATTCGCCAAATTCGGTTTGCATCGCTGGCACGTTCAGCAGCAGGTTTTCTATCCTGACGCCCCATTTGCCAGGACGATAAATGCCTGGCTCGTTAGAGGTAATCATGCCGGGTTCCATCGCCATGTGGGCTTCTGCCACCGTGCTGGAGATACTTTGCGGGCCTTCATGCACATTCAGGAAATAGCCAACGCCGTGACCAGTGCCATGGCCGTAGTTGATACCATCGGCCCAGATAGGGGCACGTGCCACGGTGTCGAGCATAGGCGATAAGGTGCCGCGCGGATAACGCATTTGCGAGAGATTGATCATGCCCTTCAAGACAAGGGTGAAGTCACGCTTTTGCGCTTCTGATACCTGGCCCATGGGAACGACGCGGGTGATGTCCGTCGTGCCATTCAGGTATTGACCACCGGAGTCGATGAGCAGCAGGCCATTACCTTCAATGACGGAATGTGATTCCTGCGTGGCACGATAATGGGGCATGGCACCGTTGGCATTGAAACCAGCGATGGTATTAAAACTGGGCGAAACAAATTGAGGCTGGCGCGCACGGGCAGCGCAGATTTCTTCGTCAATGGTCAGCTCGGTGATGCGCTGCTTGCCAAGCGCGCCTTCCAGCCAGCTAAAGAATTCACACAGCGCTGCACCATCCTGCTCCATGGCTTCACGAACGAATTGCGCTTCTTCTCCAGTTTTGCGGGATTTGGCAAATACAGACGGGTTGATGGCTTCGATAACTTTAACCGTTGCGGGTATGCTCTGACGGAAGCCGTAAGTAATTCTGCGCGGGTCTATCATGATGCTGCTATCGGCAGGCAGGGTCGCCAGTGTGGACGCAGCTTCGCTATAGTCTGCCAGCCTGACACCATCTTTTGCCAATACCGCTGCCAGTTCTGCTGACACTTTGCCATTTGATACAAACAGCTTTGCTTCAGTTTGGCTGATCAGGGCATGGCCGACAAATACTGGGTTATAGCTGACATCAGCGCCGCGCAAATTGAAAATCCAGGCCAGATCATCGACAGTAGAAACAAAGTGCCAGTCAGCGTTTTTGCTGCGCATCTGCTCACGTATCATCGCCAGTTTGTCGGCGCGGGCAACTACCGCATATGGTGCCGCATGTTCATAGATGGCGGCCTGCGGCAAGCTGGGGCGTTCGTTCCACACCTTATCCAAAAGATCGTGGCTGGTATTGAATGTGATGCCCTTGCTTTGCAGTGCCTGTTCCAGTGCCCTGGCAGTTGCCAACCCCAATACTGCGCCATCTACGCCCACCGTTTGCCCAGGCTGCAGATTGCTGGCCAGCCAGTCTATGTAGAGCGTAGCTGCGGCTGAGGCGATTTTCATCATCTTGATACCTGTCGGTGCCAGTTCTACCTCTGCTGAGCTCCAGTAACGGCTATCTACCCACAGGCCAGCGAAATCTGCCGTAACGATCAATGTGCCTACCGAGCCGGTAAAGCCCGAGAAATAGCTGCGGCCCTGCCAGCGGTCAGGCAAATATTCGGACAGATGCGGATCGGAAGATGGAACGATATAAGCATCCAGCCCCTGTGCCTGCATGGCAGCACGCAATTGCACCAAGCGGGCAGGAATAGGGGAGGTGATGGCGGAAGGGCTAACAGGGCTGTTCATGGATGGATTTCCAAAGCAGGATAGACAGGAGTGAGGGTAAGTTTAATACGAAGACGGTGTAAATGCAGGCCGAGTTTGGCAGTATTGCTTAAATGTCAGCACTCGTCTGGATTAACAAAACTGTAGAGGAGTATACCTAAAATATATTAGATATGAGCAAGTATGCCGATTTCTTTAATTTTTCAGGAAACGCCGCATAACGTGAGGGGCGGGTTCATCTGGATTGGCGTGTGAATACTCAAGCTCAGGCGCGAGCTCGAATTCAAATGCGGCATACAAGTCCAGCAAGCGGGGCTGGTCACTGCGTACACCCAGGCGCAATTCTTCTATGCCAGAAGCCTGCGCAGCATGGATGACGGCTTCCAGCAAATGCTGGGACAGGGCAGAACCCCGAAAAGTGGGCAAGACCCCCATGCGCAGCATTTCCCAGCAATTATTTTCTGTATCCAGCGGTAGCCAGCGTACCGAGCCTACCGGTTCTTCATCCAGCAACAGGACAAAGCCGCCACCCTGCATCAAATCATTGCAGACGCGCTCACTGCTTTCATGATGGCCGCTGGAGGTCGCGGCCACCTTGTCATTCCAGCAAGTACGGGTCAGATGCGCGATGAGTTGCGCGTCTTCTATGGCAGCTTCACGGACAACGATATTCATACGTTGGCACTGTATTTACGCACACAAGATGTTAGCGGACACGCATGCCAGGTTGAGCACCAGGCCAGGCTTCCAGTATGTACAAACCTGGGTTAGCCTTTTCATCGGCTGCAGATGCCGCCAATACCATGCCTTCTGACATGCCAAACTTCATCTTGCGTGGTGCCAGGTTGGCCACCATGACAGTGAATTTGCCGATCAGCTGTTCTGGCTGGTAAGCAGACTTGATGCCTGAGAACACATTGCGGGTACGGCCTTCACCCACATCCAGGGTCAGGCGCAAAAGCTTGTCTGAACCCTCTACGTGTTCGCAATTAACGATCTTTGCAATTCGCAGATCGACCTTGGCGAAGTCATCAATCTTGATTTCTTCGGCCAGTGGCTCGATGCCAGAAGCTGCAACTTCTGCAGCGTCTGTCGCTTCAGAATCAAGCGCAGCTACCGGTGCTGGCGCATCAAACAAGTCATCAAATATCTTCAAATCCACCCTTTGCATCAAATGCGTATAAGGATTGATTTTGTGCTGATGCGGCAATGGGTTAGCAACATCTGCCCATTGCAGAGGGGTGATATTCAATTGTGCTTCCACCTGGGCTGCCAGTTGTGGCAAGACCGGTTTCAGGAAGATAGTCAGTATGCGGAAAGCTTCCAGCAAGCGGCTGCACACTTCCTGCAGCTTGGCATCGTTCTCTGGCTTTTTCGCCAGTTCCCAAGGCTTGTTGGAATCGACATAGGCATTCACCAGATCAGCCTGCTCCATCGCAGCGCGCAGGGCTTTGCCGTATTCACGGGCTTCAAACAAGGCTTTGATTTCTGGCGCTACATTGCGCAGATTATTCAGGAAGGCATCATCCGCCGTGGCCCAGTCAGTCGCTACCACACCATCAAAACGCTTGCTGATGAATCCGGCAGCACGGCTGGCGATGTTGATGTATTTGCCGATCAGGTCAGAATTGACACGCGCAACGAAATCTTCCGGGTTCATATCCAGATCTTCCACCTTGGCATTCAGTTTGGCGGCGAAGTAATAACGCAGCCATTCAGGGTTCATGCCAATTTCCAGATAGCGCAGTGGTGAAATGCCAGTGCCGCGTGATTTGGACATTTTTTCGCCAGAAACAGTCACAAAGCCATGCGCATACACATTGTCTGGTGTTTTATAACCAGAAAACTTCAGCATTGCTGGCCAGAACAGGGTATGGAAATAAGTGATGTCCTTGCCGATGAAATGAATTTGCTCTGTCGTCGGGTCAGCCATGAAAGCATCATAATCACGGCCGATTTTATCGAAGTAATTTTTCAAGGAAGCCAGGTAGCCTACGGGAGCATCCAGCCAGACATAGAAATACTTGCCCGGTTGGTCAGGAATTTCGATACCAAAGTAGGGCGCATCGCGGCTGATGTCCCAGTCACCGAGGCCGCCTTCACCTTCCAGCCATTCCTTGCATTTGTTCGCGACCTCAGACTGCAGGCGGTTGTCTTTCAAAGCCCAGCCACGCAAGAACTCCACGCATTTTTCATCAGATAGTTTGAAGAAGAAATGCTCGGACGATTTCATGATCGGTGTCGCACCGGTCAGGACAGAGTAGGGATTCTTCAATTCTGTCGGCGCATACACGGCGCTGCAGACTTCGCAGGAATCACCATACTGATCCTTGGCGCCACATTTAGGGCATTCGCCCTTGATGTAACGGTCAGGCAGGAACATGTTTTTGACCGGGTCAAAGAACTGTTCTATGGTTTTGCTGGTGATAAAGCCAGCAGATTTCAGTTTGCGATAGATGTCCTGCGACAATTGATGGTTTTCTTCGCCATCGGTTGAATGCCAGTTATCAAACTGGATATGAAAGCCGTCGAGGTATTGTTTGCGTCCGGCAGCGATTTGCGCCACAAAAGCCTGTGGTGTGATACCGGCTTTTTCAGCCGCTATCATGATAGGTGCACCATGAGCATCATCCGCGCCGACGAAATGTACCTCGTGACCCGACATTCGCTGATGCCTTACCCAGATGTCAGCCTGGATATATTCCATGATGTGACCAAGGTGGAAGGGCGCATTAGCGTACGGCAGGGCAGTGGTAACAAACAGCTTACGGGTCATGGTTGATGCACTTTTTATGAACGGACAAGACCATTATTCTAACAGCGAAAGCACAGATTGCAGCCGCTATGCCCTGATCCGGGGTGAGAGTAGTTGAGCTTTTGTGTTGTTTTGCTAATGGATGCCGCTCAAACTACCCAGGCACCGTTCTTGTAGACAACTTCATCATCAAGTTTTACTGCTTCGGTAACAGCGAAGACATCGACATGATGGCGGCCTTCACCACGCTTGATATGCGGCTTGGCATAGCTGCCATGCTTGGCCCCCAGCGATAAATGGACACCGCACATGCGCTCATAAGTGCCGATATCTCGCACGGTCTTGTCTTTCGAGAAGGCCTTGTTCATTCCAAACCCCAGCTCGCGTACCCAGACTATGCTGTCGTCAGCGCGGATATTGGCCAGCACCTGATCAAATTCAGGCGTGGAATTAATGGTATCTACTACCTGGCCTTTTTCCACGACCAGGGTGATTGGCTGTTCCGGGCGGTTGACAGAAAACGTAGTATCGCCAAAGGCAAAGATTCGGATTTGACCATGCACGTCTTCCAGCGCTACCGATTCTGTGAACACTTCACCAATTGGGAATTGGCCACCGACATTATTCATCTGGCGATAGTCGCCGACATTGAGCTTGGCCGGTTCAAAGCGACCACTGAAGATCAGTTCAGCACCGCCACTATCAACCACGCCACCGCTGGCGCCATCAATCTTCTGTTTGAGCGCATTGCCGGTGCCGCG
Source organism: Burkholderiales bacterium (assembly GCA_016200895.1). Lineage (GTDB taxonomy): Bacteria > Pseudomonadota > Gammaproteobacteria > Burkholderiales > Burkholderiaceae_D > Undibacterium. The sequence goes on along the minus strand of JACQDX010000049.1, from coordinate 22,174 downwards.
ATAGTAGTTGGCATCGTAGGCCAGCGACTCTATGTAATACAGGTTTTCATCACCTTCCATGCGGGCAAGATGAGGATGTTCTATGACTTTCAGGCCGCGCTTGAATAATTCCACGCGCAGCCTGTAGGCTTCGAGGCGAAAATTGGTGGACTGGATTAACACCGCCAGGTCAGATGCCTGCAAGACGTTCAGGGTTGCCAGAATGAGCTCGGGTGTCTCTGCATCAAAATCGATGAAGCGTGCATTCGGCAAGCAAGCGCGATAGGCGCTGGTCAGTGCCACCGCCAAAGGGCAGCGTCTGTCATAGACCACTACAGCCTGATGCTGATCAGTATGCTCAAACGCCAGTTGCAGTACATCACCCAGATGTTGTGCAGCCATTGCGACAGTTGCCGCAGGCAATATCTCCATAGGTTCTTCGGGTTTTGTAGCAGGATTAACGTTAGGGATGGTCATGATTTTGCCTGCGCCTGCCATATCAATAAAGCAAGCAGCTTATTTGTGGTGAGAGCTTTAGCTGAGGCCGCTATTTTAACTTCTATCGCGAAAGCATGGATTTGATTTAGTCCAGTTTTCAAGGCATTATGCTTAATTTTATGGAAACTAAATGTGTATAAATACACAAAATCCGTGAATCGGTAGCACTCATAAATGATAGTCAAATGCCGTAATGGCATATTGCTCATCAAAATATAAATTTACAGGGAATGAATATGATCGCCAGGCAGTTTTTAAAGTGGGTAATAGCTTTTTTTGTCGTAGTCTTTAGCCATTTTGCCCATGCGCAAAATGCAGCGGCCGATGCAGAAGTCAAAGCAGCATTCGACGAAGCAAAAAAAGTCATGCAGGCAGGCCCTGCAGAAATCAAAATGATAGATCAGGCGGTATTGAAAGTGCCTGCAGGTCAAATATTTATACCCATGCCTCAGGCAGGCCGCATCATGCGTGCCATGGGCAATTCGTCTGATCCCAACTTGCTTGGCGCAATCTTTCCCGAAGACGGAAATTGGATGATCGTCGCACGCTATCAAAAATCCGGTTATATCAAGGACGATGATGCCAAGGACTGGAATGCAGACGATTTGCTGAAAAGTTTAAAGGAAGGCACGGAAGAGGGAAATAAAGAACGCGTACAGCGCGGTATCCCTGAAATGCAGCTGGTGGGCTGGGCAGAAAAACCGAATTACGAAGCCGCAACGCATAGACTGGTGTGGTCAGCAATTACCAAGGACAAGCAGGGTAGCAGCGACAGGCAGGGCGTGAATTACAATACCTATGCACTGGGGCGCGAAGGCTACATCAGCATGAACCTGGTGACGGCATTGAACGATCTGCCACAACAAAAATCCATCGCCAAGGATTTGCTGGGACATCTGGAATTTACAGATGGCAAGCGTTACAACGATTTCAATATCAGTACCGATAAAGTCGCTGAATATGGCCTGGCCGCACTGGTTGCTGGTGTCGCCGCCAAAAAACTGGGGCTGTTTGCCCTCATCTTCGCTTTCTTCGCCAAGTTCGCCAAACTGGCTCTGGTTGCCGTGGTAGGCTTGGGCGCATTGATAGGCAAGCTGTTTGGGCGCAATAAAACATGAAGCTTGAAGAATGAAGTCCAGGTAAAAATAAATAGGATGAATAAAAATGATGAAGCTGCTGCTCCTGCTGTTTTCTGGCGTCAAATTTAGCAAGTTGCTGGCGTCGGGCGGCACCATGATTATTTCAGTCGCTGTCTATGCCTGGATATTTGGCTGGTGGTATGCCGTAGGATTTGTCTTGCTCATGTTCGTGCATGAAATGGGACATTTCATTGCTGCCCGCCAGCGTGGGCTGGACGTGGGCTTGCCTACCTTCATCCCTTTTCTGGGGGCCTGGATAGAATTGAAAGACATGCCGCACGATGCAGAAACCGAGGCATATATTGGCCTTGGTGGACCATTGGCAGGTACTGTTGGGGCTATCCTGTGTTATTTCCTGGCCCGTAATTACAATAGCGATTTACTGATGGCGGTAGCGTATTCAGGCTTTTTCTTGAATCTGTTCAATATGATACCGCTGTCGCCTTTTGATGGTGGGCGTATCACGGCCGTGCTGACGCCGCGTATCTGGTTTGTCGGCGTGCCGGTCTTGCTGGCTTTGTTTTATTACCGTCCAAGTCCGATGCTCATCATTATCGGCCTTCTGGCATGGCCGCAACTGTGGCGCGCCTGGAAGTATGATCCTGAGGCAGAAGAGAACAAGGCTTACTACAATATGTCTGGCGAGGTACGCGTTACCTATGCGGCTTATTATCTGATCTTGCTGGGTTTTCTGGCAGTCATGACGAATGATGTGCATGAGCTGGTGCAGGCAGCGCGTCAAGTGAAAGGTGTTTAGTTTTATTGCCCTGCAAGTTCGGTGTTGGCTTGCAGGGATTGCTGATTGAAGCTTGGGTTCAATCACTGATTTCGCCTGCCTTTCCATATTCCCTTTGTATGGTCTTGTTCATGCGCGCTAGCAGCTTGCACGAATTTACTCCTCTCCAAGTACGCGTTCCGGTAACTGAATGATGCTACTTACTGCGCTACCATTCCCTCTCTTGAATTTTAGTTAAAAAGCAATTATCTGCAAAATTTCGCCATGCTTGCAAAAATAATCATGAGCTTGATTGATGTCGAAATTATGCAGTAGCTGAATCAGTTTCATAGCAGAGATTCGTAGAAAATCCTGTTTTCCACGGGGACTGCATAGATAGCACTTAAGCTTGACGTGTTTTATTGATAGCGCTACCATTTCTGCGTGAATACTTAATCCTGCCTTGTCATTATTTTCTGATGAAAAGTACCATGCCCACTTCTTCTAGTACGCCAGTCCTCGTCAATTTACAAGTCATCCCGGTTGCCGGTCATGACAGTATGCTGCTCAATCTCAGTGGTGCACATGGGCCATTTTTTACCCGCAATATCGTGATACTCAGCGACAGTCTTGGTAATACTGGTGTTGGTGAAGTGCCGGGTGGCGAAGCAATTCGACAGACCATACTTGATGCCCGTGATTTGCTGATGGGTAAAAGCATAGGTGATTATCAAGGCATACTGAACCGAGTGCGTGATGCTTTTGTACACAGGGATAGTGGCGGGCGTGGTAAGCAGACTTTCGATTTGCGCATTGCCGTGCATGCTGTCACAGCACTGGAATCTGCCTTGCTGGATCTGCTGGGAAAATTCCTGGAAGTGCCAGTGGCGGCCCTGCTGGGCGAAGGGCAACAACGTACGGCTGTAAAAATGCTGGGCTACCTGTTTTTTGTTGGTGACCGCAGGCGGACTGAACTTCCCTACATCAGCAACCGCGATGCCGACGACGACTGGCTGCGCTTGCGACATGAAGAAGCGATGACGCCGCAGGCGATTGTGAAGCTGGCCGAAGCTGCTTATAAGCGCTACGGATTTAATGACTTCAAGCTCAAGGGCGGTGCCTTGCGTGGTGAAGATGAAATGGAGGCTGTCACTGCATTGGCAGAACGCTTCCCACAGGCGCGCATCACCATTGATCCTAATGGTGGCTGGTTACTCAAAGATGCCATACGCCTGTGTCGTGACAAGAAAGATGTACTTGCTTATGCAGAAGATCCTTGTGGCGAAGAAGGAAGTTTTTCAGGCCGTGAAGTCATGGCCGAGTTCAAACGTGCGACGGGTTTGCCAACTGCCACCAATATGATCGCCACTGACTGGCGTGAACTGGATCATGCGGTACGTCTGCAGGCAGTGGATATCCCGCTGGCTGACCCACATTTCTGGACTATGCGCGGGGCCGTCAGGGTCGCGCAGTTATGTCAGCAATGGGGGCTGACCTGGGGCTCGCACTCCAATAATCATTTTGATATCTCACTTGCCATGTTCACCCATGTAGCCGCTGCGGCACCTGGCGACATCACGCCAATCGATACTCACTGGATCTGGCAGGATGGTCAGCGGCTAGGCAAGCTGCCTTTGCAAATCATTGATGGCATGGTGCAGGTGCCGCAAACGCCCGGACTGGGTGTGGAGCTGGACATGGTTGAAGTAGATCGCGCACACCGCCTGTATCGCAGCATGGGTTTGGGTGCGCGGGATGATGCGGTGGCCATGCAATATCTGATACCTGGCTGGAAGTTTGACCGTAAAAAACCTTGCATGCTGAGATAAGACATTTTCCTGATCCATGTCCTGCACTGAATTGTGCGGACTTTAACTATTTATCGGTATCTATTCCATGCGAACACTACGATTACTACAGCCACTTTTCGGTGGCTTCTTATTCCTGCTTATAGGTTTGTCTGCGGATGTGCTGCAAGCAGCGCAGACTAGTCCAGCTATTCCGGCTCGCAGCACCTATGACTTTAACCCCGGCTGGAAATTATTTGTCGGCGATGCACCGGGAGCCGCCAGCCCTGCATTCGATGATGCCAGCTGGAAGCCTGTTACTCTGCCTCGTGCATGGAACGAAGATGAGGCTTTTAAAAAAGATATCGCTGATTTATCGACCGGCATCACCTGGTATCGCAAGAGCTTCAGTTTGCCTGCCGGTGTTTTGGCGGGCAAGGTCTTCCTCGAATTTGAAGGCGTGCGCCAGGCGGCAGAAGTTTTTGTGAATGGCAAATCAGTCGCCTTGCATGAAAATGGCGTCATGGCCTTTGGCGTGGATATCAGCGAGGTCGTGACTGCAGGTAAAAATACGATCGCTGTGCGCACTGACAATGCCTGGGAATATCGCGAAAAATCTACCAACCAGCGTTATCAATGGGCCAGCAATAATTTCAATGCAAATTATGGCGGCATCCCCAAGAATATCCGCCTGCATCTGAGTAATCGTTTGTATCAGACACTGCCACTGTATTCCAATTTGGGTACTACTGGTACTTATGTCTATGCGCAGGATTTTGATGTGGCTGGCAAGGCTGCCACGATCACTGCAGAGTCCCAGGTCAGGAATGAAACTGGGGTAGCCAGCAAGGTCGTCTATGAAGTTGTCATCACCGATATTGAAGGCAAAAAAGTCGCCACATTTGCCAGCCCGGCACAAACTATAGGTGCTGGCCAGACAGTGAATGTCAAAGCCGCAGCACGCGTAGCTAAATTGAATTTTTGGAGCTGGGGTTATGGCTATCTCTATGATATCGGCACGACCCTGAAGGTGAATGGTCGCGCGGTGGACACCGTATATACCCGCACTGGTTTTCGCAAGACTGAATTCGCGAATGGCATGATCAAACTGAATGACCGTGTGTTGCAAATGCACGGCTATGCACAACGTACCTCGAATGAATGGCCAGCAGTTGGCATGTCAGTGCCACCCTGGTTAAGCGATTATAGCAATCAGTTGATGGTAGCAAGCAATGGCAATCTGGTGCGCTGGATGCATGTGACTCCATGGAAGCAGGATGTGGAATCGGCCGACCGGGTAGGGCTGATACAGGCCATGCCAGCAGGTGACTCTGAAGCAGATGTTGATGGTCGCCGCTGGGAACAAAGGGTGGCATTGATGCGTGATGCAGTCATTTATAACCGCAATAATCCCAGCATCCTGTTCTATGAATCCGGCAACAAGGGCATCAGTGAAGCCCATATGCGTGAGATGAAAGCGATACGTGACCAATATGATCCATATGGTGGGCGCGCAGCTGGCAGCCGGGAAATGCTGGATAGCCAGGTGGCAGAATACGGTGGCGAAATGCTCTACATCAACAAGAGCGCCAGGCTGCCATTCTGGGCCATGGAATATTCGCGTGATGAGGGCCTGCGCAAATACTGGGATAACTATACTGCGCCGTATCACAAAGATGGTGACGGCCCCCTGCATAAAGGGCAGGATGCCAGCATCTACAATCGCAATCAGGATTCCCATGCCATAGAAGATGTGCAGCGCTGGTATGACTACTGGCGTGAGCGTCCAGGCACCGGCAAACGGGTCAGCAGCGGCGGTGTCAATATCGTGTTTTCTGACACCAATACCCATCATCGCGGCGCAGAAAATTATCGCCGCAGTGGTGAGGTAGATGCCATGCGCATACCCAAAGATGGCTTTTATGCGCATCAGGTTATCTGGGATGGCTGGGTGGATATTGAGCGTCCACGCATACATATCATCGGCCACTGGAATTACATGCCAGCGACGACCAAAGCAATCACCGTAATATCCAGTGCGGATGCTGTGGAATTGTTCTTGAATGGTAAATCACTAGGCAGGGGTGAACAGAGTTCACGCTTCCTGTTCAGCTTCAATGACGTAAGCTGGCAAGCTGGTGAGTTGCGCGCTGTCGGCTACGCCACAGATGGCAAGAAGCTTTGTGAAACCGTATTGAAAACAGCAGGTGAGCCAGCTGCTTTGCGTTTGAATGTCAGGTCGGCACCAACTGGCTTGCGTGCTGACGGCGCTGACCTGGCACTGGTAGAAGTCGAGGTGGTTGATGCAAAAGGCCAGCGCAATCCTGTGGCATTGAATCTGATTGATTTTAAACTGGATGGCCCGGCAGAATGGCGCGGCGGTATTGCTCAAGGTGAGAATAATTTCATCTTGTCTTCCAGCCTGCCAGTGGAGGGCGGTGTCAATCGCGTGTTGTTGCGCAGCACTACCAAGGCAGGAAAAATACGCTTGACAGCCACCGCCGCTGGCTTGAAATCAGCCAGCCTGGAAATGACTTCAACTCCGGTCATAGTGAATGCAGGTCTGGGCACGCAACTGGTCAGTGCGCAATTACCTTCCTACCTGGGGCGTGGTCCGACACCGGCTACGGCTTCATTCAAAGCATCGCGTCTGGCGATGGATATTGCAAAGGTCACAGCGGGCAGCAATGCCGACGCTGCAGTCAAGTCTTATGATGACGATGAAACCACCGCCTGGCATAGCAGCAGCGTGCCAGGTGAAGCATGGATAGCCTATGAACTGGTACGTCCAGTTACGCTGACCGAAGCTGTTTTCAAATTCACTGGCTGGCGTGAGCGTAGTTACCCTATACGCATCAGCGTCGATGGCAAGCTGGTGTATGAAGGATTGACACCCAAGAGTCTGGGTTATGTCAGCCTGCCTTTGAAAGCTGTGCAAGGCAGTGTCGTCAAAGTTGAATTGACCGGTATGGCAACCGACAGCGACAAGGCATTTGCCATGCAAGAGGTCGCCAATCAAAAGAATACGGATACCGGTGCCAAAGTCATTGCCAAAGGAGCTCTGTCGATTATTGAGGCAGAATTCTATGAGGCGCTGCATTAAATAACCAGGGAAGCTAGTCTGTTGTTGCAAGCAGATTAGCTGTATTTCGCTGTATTTAGTTGTACTTAGTTATTAAAAACTGGGCTTGTTCACCATCAAAAAGTATACGCCTATCATGGCGATGAATGCTGGATAGCCCAGCCATTCCCATATCTTTGCATAGCGCCAGTACTGCTCTGGCAACACAGTAGTGTTGTTTGCATCAGCAACTTCCAGCATGGCTTTCATGCGTATTTGCAGCCACACCACCGGCAGCCAGCAGGCACCGGCAAATAGATACAAGACAAAAGACCACATGATCCAGGGTGTGCTCAAGGGCCAGCCTGCCATGTGCACCATGGCAAAGCCAGTCAGGGGCTGGATAATGACGGCAGGTGTCGTAAAGCACCAGTCAGCCAATACTACCAGGCGGGCTACCACGACTTGCGCCTTGAATTGTTTGCTGCGGTTGGTAAAGAACATATAAAACGCCGAACCAAAACCGGTGCCAACCAGTAAGACAGAAGACAGGACGTGCAGGGTTTTAAGCAAGAGATAGGTGTTCATTTTGTGTCTCTTAGTGTGTCTCTTTGATGAGCGAATAAATAAGCGAGTAAAGCCAGTATGGGCAGGTTTTTCAAGACCGGGCCAAAAGGGTGTAAATAATATTCAGGCGAATAAATTGCAATGACACAGCTATAGCCAACAATCAGGGCAATTTGCATCAACCATAAAATGCGCCTTGGCCAGAGCAGAGTCGCCAGACCCAGGCATAGGTCCAGAGTCGATGCGGCCATCAGCATGAACATCGCAGGTGCACCGCTGAGTCCTAAAGGCTGCAATAAAGCCAGGCTGCCGGAGACGGGGTAAAGACCAAACGACACTGCTGCAGTGACAAACCAGACCAGGGCCAGCACATAGCGAAACAGTGGCAGGCTCCAGCCTGCAATTGCGCTGCTGGCGAGCATATTGGCAGGGATGCCAGTGAACCAGTCCTTATGCGATTTTGCTAGCCTGCCCAGATGTGCAGCAAGGCCTGTAGCGTCGGCAACATTGTCTTGCTCCAGCATGCGCAAGCTGTCTGGTGTCAGCACATTTTGCGGTAACAATCTTGCTGCGCTTGCAGCCATGCGCATCACAGGCATGGGAATAGAGAACAAGCATTGTGCAGGCATGCCCATGGCTAACCGATAGATTTCGAGCATGCGCCGGTAAGACATCGCTTGCGGGCCTACTGCATTCAATACGAGACTATGACGGTTTTCATCAGCGAGCCAGATGGCGATTGCTGCACACAGATCATCTACATGGATGGGTTGTAATTGTTGTTCGCCACGACCCGGCAAACCAAGCAAAGGCAAGCTGGCCATACTGCGGAATAACTGGCTACTGCTACCATCAAGACCAACGACCAAAGAAGGGCGCAGGATCAGGTAGCTGAGGCCGCCAGGAGCGAGCTCAATCAGTGCCTTGTCAGCAGCGCGCTTGCTTTGCATATAGCCTGTCATGGCTTCAGGATGTTCAGCCTCGTTCGCACCACCCAAGGCAGATATTTGAACGATGGATTTAACGCCACATCTGGCTGCCGCATAAAACAAGGCCGCAGGTGCATCGCGATGGATGGCATCAAAACTTAATTCTGTTGTTTCATTGAGTATGCCGACTGTATTGACGATGACATCAATTTGCCCGAGTCTACGCAGACGTTTTTCCCAGATGGCAGGCTCTGTATCCTGCACATAATCTATTGCTATTTCTTCAGGATCTATCAGGCGTTCTGGCAGTTTGGGTTTGCGCACGCCGTGACAAACCTCATGCCCCGCGTCTTGCAAAACCTGGCTGATATGGCGGCCTAAAAAACCTTGTGCGCCGCAGATAAGAATTTTCATGATAAAACTTATTTAATGGTGCATTTGCCTTCTTTGCAGGCACGGCTGCGTTTTTCAGCGCGTCGGGCGGCAATGCGTATGATGACATCTGCAAATACTTCAGAAACCCAGTGGCGATTTTTGGCGAGCTGCTCATAAGCCCAGTTGCAGATGGGTTTGAGTATCGGTAAATTGCTGGCTGCAGTCAGCCAGCCCATACCGGCAGCGCGATAAGCAAGGTGGATGGTTTCTACGCCAGTGACGACTGTGCCATCAGGTTTGATGCCATGAATGACACGCATCACTTCTGTCAGGTTCACGCCATATTTGCCAGCATCAAAACCAGATGCCGAGGCATCGACGAAATTCAATTTATTCAATTGATCTCGTTCACGTAAATTGTCCATTTCCAGCTTGCAGACAGGGCAGGAGGCATCGTACAGCAGGGTCAGTGGATAGTCGCTCATTTTGGTCTTTCGTACTTTTAACTTTTATTTCTGACATTTCTGTCTAAACAGAAATATATCTTCAAAAAAAATGCCTGAGCATTTTTTCTTGTGCGGCGATGGATTGCAACGCTATTGCTTGTCTTCCCCGCGCACAAATTTTTGTACCGCCGCACCCATCTTCAAGAGCTTCATCAGGGTATTCGGTTCCAGTCGTAGCATTTCATCGGTCCAGGTGGTGACGGTCTTCATCAGCGCCAGGGTCTCGGCAATACGTAATTGCGTGGCCTTGTCTTCCTGATCCAGGTCCGGGCTATCCAGACATTGCTGCAAGGTGGCGATGGTGGGATTGAATTCCCTTTCTTTGCGCTCACGCACTACTGTGCGAAACAATTCCCAGACATCCAGCGAAGTTTCATAATGTGCCCTGCGGTCACCCATGACGTGCGCCAGTTTCACCAGCTTCCAGTTTTGCAGCTCTTTCAACGAATTCGATACATTCGACCTTGCTACACCCAATGTGTCTGCAATTTCTTCTGCCTGCATGGGGCAACCCACGATATACAACAGGGCATGAATCTGGCTCACGGTACGGTTAACACCCCATAAGGTGCCCATTTCGCCCCAGTGCAGGATAAATTTTTGTTTGACGGGTGTAAGTTCCATGAGCACATTGTAGTTAATTCCCTTATTTCAGTCAAGACAGAAATAAAAGAATTATCAATTTCCTTAATCAAAAGATAAAATTGCTCATAATGAGACTTAAATCTAAGAGAGGCATAGATGGATGATTTGCACGCGGTATTAAATTTCTGGTTTGGATTGGATGCCGACGATGTCAAGACCGCACAATCCCAGGCCAAGCTATGGTGGTCCAAGAACGATGATCTTGACGCCGCGATCAGGGATGGCTTCGCCAACCTGACTGAACAGGCCATGCAAAAAGAATTAACTGGCTGGGAAAACACGGCGGAAGGCAGGCTGGCTTTGATCATCCTGTGCGATCAGTTCCCCAGGAATATGTACAGGAACACGCCAGAGTCCTTCGCCTATGATGCACAAGCCAGGGCTTATTGTGAAGCAGGTTTGCAGGCACAGGCAGACCGCCAGTTGCGCCACATACAAAGAGTTTTCTTTTACCTGCCACTGGAACATTCAGAATCACTGGCAGACCAGGACAGGGCAGTAGCTTTATTTGATGCCTTGCGTCAGGAAGTGCCGGAAGCTCGGCGCCAGCCTTTTGAGGGTTTTTATCAGTTTGCCCTAAAACATCGCGCAGTCATCCAACGCTTTGGTCGTTTCCCGCACAGGAATGCGATTTTGGGGCGGGCTTCGACAGCAGAAGAAGTGAAATTTTTATCTGAACCGGGATCGTCTTTTTAGAAAGTGGCAGCATGTAATATGCTGCCAAACTTTTATTTAATTCCTGCCACGCAAACAAGGTGTTGTAAGCCGCGACAGGCTTTGATGCATTGGACATGCACTGCATCAGGGCCGATACGGCTGGGCCAAAGCAGAGTTCGCTGCCGTCGTGCAAAGGTTCTGCCAGGCGGAATGGTTCTTTATTGCACAGCTAAATCAGCGCGCGCAGACAGTCTTCTCAGTCATAACCAAATGTCGCCGTGCCCTTGCTCAAATTGCGAGGTGCTGGTGGTGCTTTGGGTACGAAATTGAACTGGAATTTGACATTGCTGGGGCCTTCGTTTGCCACTTGCACAGTTTGTGCCAGCGGTTCGCCAAACATATTCGGTGCCCAGGCTTTGACTTCATATTTGCCACCGGGCAGATTATTGAGCGCTGCACTGCCCGATGCATCTGTCTTGGCAAAGTAGGGTGTATCAACCACATAGATAAAGCCGCGCATCCAGTCGTGGAAGTGGCAGACCAGGGCAACTTCACCCGCTTTATCAAACAGGATGGGTGCAGGTTCTTCTTTCTTGCTATTTACGCGCAACTCGAAAGTTTTGGCCTGCGAAAATGATTTCAGGTGATGCTCGTGATTATCCTTGTTGGGAAAGCGTACCAGTGTGCCACTGCGTATGACGGTCAGGAAGGGGCTGAAAGCATAATTCTCCTGCGCCACGATGCTGGTTTCACCAGGTTTTTTTACAGGTGAAGGTGTGTCCAGCGGTGTCGCAAACAGAACGGCATTGCTGACCGACTGGCCATTCTTATCGGTTAAATGTCCCACCAGCAAGCCAGCATGGGCGGTCAGGGAATAACTGAGCAATCCCAACATGGACAATGACAGGCAGAATTTGTTGCGGGACTGCAGTTTGGCTTTGACTTGCATCAATTTCTCCTGATTTTCTTGTAAAAAACAAATGGGCGCAGGGCCATTATGCTTGAACTTCATTTGACAGGGAAGTTTGCGTCTCTTCAATATGCTCGCTTACAACAAAGCGATAAACAAACTTAACAACAAGCTTAACAACAAGGGGGGATGCAACCCCAGCGCACAAATTGCGCTAGACTTGCGGCATATCTATGGAGAATCGCATGAGTATTACAGTTGACGACATCAAAGCCGCATTGGCAAAAGTGATAGACCCGAACACGAACAAGGACCTGATTGCGACCAAATCTGCAAAGAACATCAAGATAGACGGTGCCGATGTCAGCCTGGATGTGGAGTTGGGTTACCCGGCCAAAAGCCAGTTTGAATTGATACGCGCTGCCGTTGCGGCAACCATTACAGCCTTGCCAGGCGCAGGCAAGGTCACGGTCAATGTGACTTCAAAAATCATTGCCCATGCTGTGCAACCTGGCATCAAGCTCATGCCTAATGTGAAGAATATTATTGCGGTTGCCTCGGGCAAGGGTGGGGTCGGCAAATCGACTACTGCCGCCAATCTGGCCCTGGCCCTGGCAGCAGAAGGTGCGGCTGTTGGTATCCTGGATGCCGACATCTATGGCCCTTCGCAACCGATGATCATGGGTATCTCAGGCCGCCCGGAAACGGTGGATGGCAAAACCATGGAGCCACTCGAAAATCATGGCCTGCAAGTATCTTCCATCGGTTTTATGATAGACCCTGACGAGCCCATGGTCTGGCGTGGCCCTCTCGTTACCCAGGCCCTGCAACAGTTGCTGGGGCAAACCAACTGGCGTGATCTGGATTATCTGATCGTCGATATGCCGCCAGGTACTGGCGATGTGCAACTGACGCTGTCGCAAAAAGTGCCGGTCACTGGTGCTGTCATCGTAACCACACCGCAAGACATCGCCTTGCTGGATGCGCGCAAGGGTTTGAAAATGTTTGAAAAAGTTGGCATTCCTATTCTGGGCATCGTCGAGAACATGAGCATCCATATCTGCTCCAACTGCGGTCATGCCGAGCATATTTTTGGTGAGGGTGGTGGCCAGAAAATGTGTGCGGACTTTGGCGTTGATTTCCTCGGTGGCCTGCCTTTGACGATGGCGATACGCCAGCAAGCTGATTCTGGCACGCCAACAGTGGTTGCCGAGCCTGACGGGAAAATTGCTAGCTTGTACAAAGACATCGCCCGCAAAGTCGCCATCAAGGTTGCTGAAAAAGCCAAGGACATGACAAGCAAGTTCCCCACCATCACCATACAAAATACCTGAGGTGCAGGCGAGTATGGATCAGCAGGCTGACTATGCTTACATGCAGCAAGCGCTGGAGCTGGCTGGCCGCGCCACCAAAGAAACTTCACCCAACCCCAAAGTGGGTTGCGTGATAGTTCGGGATGGTCAGGTGCTGGGACAGGGCTGGACCCAGCCAGTAGGGCAGGCGCATGCAGAGGTGCAGGCTTTGCGTGATGCCGCAGCAAAAGGCCATGATGTACGCGGTGCTACTGCCTATGTCACGCTGGAGCCCTGCAGCCATTTTGGCCGCACACCACCTTGCGCCAATGGTTTGCGTGATGCTGGTATCGCACGCGTGGTTGCGGCGATGCAGGATGCCAACCCGCAAGTAGCAGGTCGTGGTTTAAGCATCTTGCGGGAAGCAGGTATCGAAGTTGAATGTGGTAGTTTTCCTGACCTGGCCTTGCAGGCGCGGGAACTGAACATAGGTTTTTTCCAGCGCATGGAAACGGGTAAGCCCTGGGTCAGGATGAAAGTTGCTGGCAGCCTGGATGGCATCACGGCTTTAAACAATGGCCAAAGTCAGTGGATCACCGGGCCAGCGGCAAGACAGGACGGTCATCACTGGCGCGCACGTGCAGATGCAATTTTGACTGGCATAGGCACCGTTCTGGCAGATGACCCCATGCTGAATGTGCGGGGAGTAGATACGCCACGTCAGCCACAAAAAGTCATCGTCGATTCATATCTGCGTATCTCGCCACATGCCAGGCTTTTACAAGGTGGTGCATTGATCGTATGTGCTGTATCAGATACTGAAAAGCAGACTCAGCTGGAGCAAGCGGGTGCAGAAGTGATTTACTTGCCAGGTGCGAATCAGCAAGTGGATTTGCCCGCTCTGATGCAGGAGCTAGGGCGCAGACAAATCAATGAACTGCATGTGGAGGCGGGGGCGACCCTGAATGGCGCATTGATCAGGCAAGATTGCGTCAATGAATTATTGCTGTACATGGCGCCCAAGCTTTTGGGCAGTGGGGCAGGTTTATTTAATTTGCCTGAATTGACCCATGTGGATCAAGCCAGGGTCTTGCAATTTCATGAGGTCAGCCAGATTGGGGAAGATTTGCGAGTGCTTGCCCGATTCAAAAAATCTGAGTGATTTGAAAAGCTGAACCGGAAAAGAAAAAAGGATCGTTGAATAATCAACGATCCTTTTTTAACTGGTCGGAGTACAAGGATTCGAACCTTGGACCCCCTGCTCCCAAAGCAGGTGCGCTACCGGGCTGCGCTACACTCCGAAAAACTGGTCTGTCTAGACTAACATTTATTATTTCAGTCGAACCAGCTTGAAACAAGCAAGATCTGATTCTACTGAAATAAAAGGGACCGTCTGTGACGATCCCTAGAATCTGGTCGGAGTACAAGGATTCGAACCTTGGACCCCCTGCTCCCAAAGCAGGTGCGCTACCGGGCTGCGCTACACTCCGAAGACCGCAATATTACTGCTTTAGAGGCTTGCTGTCAACTCGTTTGCCAGCGCAGCTCTCTATGAGAGGCGTTCATAATGATTTTTTACTTTCAAAATAGCGTTGCTGTCCAGTAATCGGATCATCAAAGCAGATGGATTTTGCCAGTAACTGCAAAGGTGCAGAAAAGTCATCCGCCTTGCAGGGGAGGGCGGCAGGATAAAATGCATCATTCAAAATAGGGGCACCCAGGCTGCTCATATGCAGGCGCAATTGATGTTTTCTACCGGTCACTGGCTGCAATTGGTACAGGCTATGTTCACCACGTCTTTCTTTGATATTGACCAGGGTTTCTGAATTTGCTATGCCAGCCACTTCACACATGACAAAGAACTTTTCTGCTTCTTCCATGCGACTGTAATGGCGCAGCGGGAAAGCCAGTTCCGGCAAATGCTTCGCAATTGCGTGATACGTCTTTGCCATGCTTTTACGCTGAAACATGGATTGGTACTGCCCGCGGGTGGCTGGATTGTGTGAAAACAGCATGACGCCTGCAGTCTCCCTGTCCAGCCTGTGTATGGGAGTCAGGTCTGTCAAGCCAGTATCTTTCTTCAGCCTGACCAGCAGTGTTTCTCGCAGAAACCGCCCCGATGGAGTGACAGGTAAGAAGTGCGGTTTATCTACTACCAGCAAGTGTTCATCCTGAAACAGGATTTCTTCATGAAACGGGATGGGCGTTTCATTCTCTATTTCGCGGTAGTAGTAAATGCACATGCCGCGCCTGACCATGCTATCTGCAAGCAGGACTTTACCCTGTTGATCGACCACCTCCTGCTTGTCCAGCCGGGCTTGCCAGGTGCTGGCACCCACATCAGGGAAGTGATCTTGCAAAAAACTGAAGACATTGTCCCAATGACCTTCTGGTATCCAGATGTAGCTGGGGGCGATGCCATCGCGTACAGGTAATGGCAGAGGCTGAGGAGACTGGACTTGCATATTTGTTCGTTTATCTGGGTGTCTGTTTGCGCCGTCATACTATCACGCACACATGGGCCTGAAGTTCGTTGGGCTGCCTGACATCATGAAACTATCCGCCCGGGATGTTAAAACGGTAAAATGCTGGTTTTAACCATTATCGCGTTCTTGTATGTCAGCTTCATCGACAGCAAGGCGCAGGCTTGTGATCTCATGACTGTACGTACCCGTTTTGCTCCCAGCCCTACCGGCTATCTCCATGTTGGTGGTGCACGCACTGCCTTGTTCAGTTGGGCGTTTGCCCGTCATTTTGGTGGCACTTTCGTCCTGCGCATTGAAGATACCGATCTTGAACGCTCTACGCCTGAAGCTGTGCAAGCGATATTGGAAGGTATGAACTGGCTGGGTTTGCAGCACGATGAAGGCCCGTTTTATCAGATGAAGCGCATGGAGCGCTATAGCGAAGTGCTGGCCGACATGCTGGTAAAAGGTACTGCCTATCACTGCTATTCCTCACCGGATGAAGTTGAAGCCATGCGTGAGCGCCAGCGTGCAGCAGGTGAAAAACCGCGCTATGACGGCACCTGGCGTCCTGAAGCTGGCAAGGCTTTGCCAGCTATTCCGGCTGACCGCAAACCGGTAATACGCTTCAAAAATCCTCTGGATGGCGAAGTCAGCTGGCTGGATGTCGTCAAAGGACAAATCACGATCGGTAACCGTGAGCTGGATGACCTCGTCATCGCCCGCCCTGATGGCACGCCCACTTATAACTTCTGCGTCGCCGTCGATGACTGGGATATGCAAATCACCCACGTTATTCGTGGTGATGACCATGTCAATAATACACCGCGCCAGATCAATATCTTGAATGCACTGGGTGCAACGCTGCCACATTATGGTCATTTGCCTATGATCCTGGGTGCGGATGGGCAAAAGCTGTCCAAACGTCATGGTGCCGTCAGTGTGATGGACTATCCATTGCAGGGCTATCTGCCTGAAGCCATGCTCAACTACCTTGCACGTCTGGGCTGGAGCCATGGTGACGATGAGATATTCTCCATGGAACAAATGTGCAGCTGGTTTGATTTAAGCCATTTGTCAGGTTCTGCTGCCCAGTTCAATCCTGAAAAACTGGCATGGATCAATAACCACTACATCAAGGCAGCCGACAATCAGCGCCTGGCTGATTTGATCGCACCGCAAATGCTGAGCGAAGGCGCGCAGTTCGACAACGCACCGCCATTGACGGCAGTGATCGCGCTGTTGAAAGAACGTGCCAATACCACAGTGGAACTGGGGCAGGCTGCCATGCTGTTTTATCGCCAGCCAGCCGCAGACCCCGCATTGATGACCCAGCACGTAACTGAGGCCGTATTGCCAGCCTTGCGCCAATACGCTGAACTGTGCAAAACCGTGGAATGGAACAAGGCAGCCCTGTCTGCCGCCATGAAACAAACCCTGGCCGACTTCTCGCTGAAGATGCCGCAACTGGCCATGCCTTTGCGCCTGCTGCTCACAGGCCAATTGCAAACACCATCTATCGATGCTGTGATCGAGTTGTTTGGCCGTGAAGTGGTTTTGCAGCGTTTGGGCGTTATTGCTGCTTAGAAAGCGGTAGGGGGCTTTACATCCGGGTAAGCATCCCCTATAATCTCGTTTCTGTTCTGCAGCGTCGGGGGTATAGCTCAGCTGGGAGAGCGCTTGCATGGCATGCAAGAGGTCAGCGGTTCGATCCCGCTTACCTCCACCAAAAAATGTGGCAGAGCAGATAAACATACTTGTTGTCCCCATCGTCTAGAGGCCTAGGACATCACCCTTTCACGGTGAGTACAGGGGTTCGAATCCCCTTGGGGACGCCAATCAACTTCATAAGTTATTGTGGACAACAAGGTGTTAGCAATATAGGTCAGTAACACGGACAGAATATGTCCCCATCGTCTAGAGGCCTAGGACATCACCCTTTCACGGTGAGTACAGGGGTTCGAATCCCCTTGGGGACGCCAGTAAGTTCTCGTTAAGAGAAAGAAAAAAGCCTTGAGAAATCAAGGCTTTTTTTGTTTTTGCGGTATGCTTTTCTCTTCAGCTTATTTCGACAATAAGCATTCCGCAAGGTGTGTCAGCGAAGAGGAGGGCAGAAATGGATAAAATTCAAAATCCCCAGGTCGCAAAAGTATTCAACAATTACCCACCGCATATACGGCAAAAACTGATGTACTTGCGCCAATTGGTCCTGGATACTGCATCAGAATGTAAGGCAGCTGACACGTTGGAAGAAACCCTGAAATGGGGGGAGCCAAGCTATCTCGCGAAGACTGGCAGCACCATCAGAATAGATTGGAAAAGTTCGGCACCGGAACAATACGCCATGTATTTTCATTGCCAGACCAGGCTGGTTGATACATTCAGAGAGCTTTACAGCGATAAGCTAAAATTCGAAGGTAACAGAGCTATTATTTTTCATCAGGATGATGAAATCCCAGTTGATGAAGTGAAGCACTGCATTCTTTTGTCGCTGACTTATCACAACAGAAAACACCTATCTTTGCTGGGAACATAGAGATTTGAATCTTTATTAAGCCAGCGCGTAAGCGTCAAGGAGTAACCTCATGAGCAGAATTAATCAGGACTTCGCTATTTATTTTTTGGTCTGATAAATCCGGTCAAACTCACCACCATCATCAAAGTGTCTTTTTTACGCCTGCTTAGGATTCAAAATGCCGGTGGCGGGTTTTGATTAATTGTTTTATATGGGCGATTTTGCTCATTGTTTACTTTCCAGTTTCAGATCAGCCATCATGCGTAATAATTTCTGACTTGTGAACGACGATATTTTTACCTGCTTAGATAGAAATGACATAAGTGGGCTATGTGTTCCTTGCCGGAGAAAAACAAATATACATGCTCAAAATTAGTCTGATATCGGCTCATGTTCGCCGCACAGCAAGCGCATTAATTTTGTTACACTGAGCGCCTGATATATTTATCCGGGTCCAAATCCATGAAGATAATTCCCTCCCTGATGGTGGCCTTATTGGCTACAAGTATGGCTGCAAGTATTGCATCATTGTCAGCTTATGCTGCTGATAGCAAAGCGGCCAGCGCCTCTGCGCACGCTGCACAAGCAGGTATAGACTGGCGCAAAGACAATAATGTGGATGCAGCTTTTGCCCAGGCGAAGGCCAGCAACAAGCCGCTGTTTTTGTATTGGGGCGCAATCTGGTGCCCGCCATGTAACCAGGTAAAGGCGACGATTTTCAACCGTCAGGAATTCATCGATAAATCACGTCATTTCATCCCCGTCTACCTGGATGGCGATACTCCAGGCGCACAGAAATTTGCTTCGCAATTCAAGGTGCGCGGCTATCCAACCATGATCTTGTTCAAGCCTGACGGCACAGAGATCACCCGCTTGCCAGGCGAAGTTGATTCTGAGCGCTATCTGCAAGTGCTGACCCAGGCCCTGAATACTTCACTGTCGGTGCAAGAAACGATGAAACTGGCGCTGGCTGGCAACAAAAACCTGAAGGATGAAGACTGGAGCTTGCTGGCAGATTATTCATGGGATGATCCTGAGCAAAAACTGGTACCCGCTAAAGAGTTGGTTGCTACCTTGTTGAAATTATCTGAGCTGAGCCCTGCTGGTTTGCATGCAACACGTTTGTACCTGCGCGGCATTTATGCTGCAGCTACGACCAAGCCTGGCCAGACCTTGCCAACCATAGACAAGGCACAGGCAACAGAGAAGGTCTTGAAAGCCGTTGCTGACGCAAAAACAGCGCGCGCCAATATGGATTTATTGAGCAACGCAGCTGGTGAAATCACAGAGTTCCTGACCACGGCCAAATCAGAATCGCGCAACAAGCTGGTACGTGCCTGGAACATTGCCCTGGTCAAGCTGGCTGATGATGCGACGATTTCCAAGACCGACAGACTGGGTGCAGTTGGTGCCCAGGTAGCCTTGGCCAGCTTGGATAATGCCAAGCCAGAAGCGGCTTTGCAAAAGGATGTGCAAAAACGTGTAGGCTCGATAGAGCAGGCAACTACCGATGCTTATGAGCGTCAGTCTGTCGTCAACGCTGCTGCGCATGCGCTGGGTGATGCGGGCTTGCTGGATGATTCAGATACCTTGCTCAAGGCCGAACTCAAGCGTTCGCATTCGCCGTACTATTTCATGTCCACCCTGGGTTCTAATGCCAAGAAACGTGGTGATAAGGTGGCTGCAGCAAACTGGTATGAGCAGGCTTATAACGCTGCCAAGGGTCCGGCCACCCGTTTGCAATGGGGTTCCAACTATGTCAGTAATCTGGTTGATCTGGCACCGAGTGATGATGCACGTATAGAAAAAGCCGTGCAAAACGTCTTTGGTGAAGCGGCAAAAATCGACAATGCTTTCTATGAACGCAACCGTGCCTATCTGGAGAAAATGGGTAAAAAACTCACGGACTGGAATAAGGAGGGCAAGCATCAGGTCGCTTATAAAAAAGCGCGCACTCAACTGGATGGTATTTGCGGCAAGTTGCCTGCGAGCGATCCGCAAAAAGCAGTTTGCCAGGGTGTGTTGAATAAGTCCTGATCAGATCAGAATCAGTATAAGTAAATCAGCATAAAAAAAATCCCGCAATTGCAAAGTCGCGGGATTTTTATTTGCTTTGTTACTTTCGAATGCTGCTCAGTCTGGCTTGAACTGATGGGCAAAGGTAAATTCATCTGTCCTGGCCTTGTAGTGCAAACCTTTACGCAAAGCCCAACTGGCATATTGATGGTGCAGGGGGATGACAGCATAATCTTGCACGGCAGTTGCCATCGCCTTCTTGGCGAAGCCTTCGCGCTTGTCGGTTTCAACGGATGCCAGGGATGATTCTATCGCCTCATCCAGTGCATGGTTGCTGTATTTGCCCCAGTTCCAGCTACCCCAGCCATTCTCAGCATTGACAGTGCCTAGCGTCGTGCGCAATGCAAAGTCGCCTGCCAGTGAACCCCAGCCGAGCAAGGCCATGCTGTAATCGCCCTTTGCCGCTCTAGGGAAGTACACCGCCAGTGGTTGCGTTTCCACCTTGGCCTGTATACCCACCTTGCTGAGGAATTGCGCCACTGTCTGGACGATCTGCTCATCATTGATATAGCGATTATTCGGGCCGTGCAAGGTAATGGCAAAACCATTGGGATAACCTGCCTCGGCAAGCAATTTTTTTGCACCTTCGGGATCATAAACTTCAACCTGCAAGCTGTCGTTATAGCCAAACACGCCAGGCGCGACCAGGTTGGATGCAGGCACTGCCAAGCCTTCCAGTATGCGATCAGTCAATGCCTTGCGATTAATGGCCTTGGCGATGGCTTTGCGCACGCGTATGTCCTTCAGTGGATTTGTCGCCAGCGGCTTGCCAGACTTGTCAGTGATATAAGGTGAAACCCTGGCCTGATGATCAAGTTGCCAGAACAGGGTACGCCAGGAAATCTTTTGTTCCAGTTTGAATTTGGCATTGCTTTTGAGCTTGCTTAAATCTGCCGGAGGTATGCTTTCTATGGCATCGACATCACCGGACAGCAGGGCAGCCATACGTGGCGCGCCTGCAGTGATGATGCGGAAGGTGACTTTGTCCCAGGCTGATTTCTCGCCCCAGTAAGCATCGTTTTTTGTCAGCTCAACTGCATCACCACGTTTGAAACTGGTAAATTTATAAGGGCCGGTACCAATTGCTGCTTTGCCGCTGTTGAAATCGTCTGTACTTGCTTGCAGAGCAGTTTTTTTTGAAACAATGAATACAGAACTCATGTCCAACGGCAGCGGGCCATATGCCGTTGCTGTTTTCAGGCGCAGGGTATAGGGGTCAACAATTTGTTTACCGACGATCTGTTTGGTGAAACTGGTGTAAGGACCTGCGCTGTTCTTGATCAGTGCTGGCCTGTCCAGGGAAAACACCACATCTTCAGCTGTCATCTCGCTGCCATCATGAAACTTCACTCCATGGCGCAATTTGAATTCCCAGGTAGTGGGATTGATAGCCTTCCATGACAGGGCCAGACCCGGTGCAATGCGCCCGTCAGAGTCAACGCTGACCAGTGCTTCAAATAAATGTGACGCCATGGCGTTATTCGGGCCGCTATTGAAATAATGCGGGTCCAAAGAATTCACATCCGCCGCTAGGCCAATTTTTAAATTGGCAGCCAAACCGACATTGGCCGTTGTCAAAAACAATGCGGCGATGGAAGAGATGAGTAGATTTTTTTTATTCATAAATTGCATTATTAGCTTACTTACTTGTAAGCACAGTTTGATAGCGCACAGACTTGGAGCTTAGCATTCACTGGCATTATGTGCTGATCACTTGTCTGGACTGCAAATAATTTTTGCTTATGAGCTTATAAATTTGGTTCTTCGGACTTTTCTGTGGGTTAAGAGTACGCTATGGCGCATGCGGAGCCAAGGAGAGAGGCGATGGAAAGCAAGGATCTGTATAGGCACTTACTGGGGCTCAATGAGCCCTGGATGGTAGAAAGAGTTGAACTGGATATGGCAAAGCAGCATGTAGATGTATTTGTCGAACATGCCAAAGGGTATCGGTTTGTATGTCCGAAGTGCGCTCAGGAATGTGCTGTCTATGATCATTTGGCCGTTCGCACATGGCGACATCTGGATAGCTGCCAGTTCCTGACGTATCTGCATGCCAGT
>JACQDX010000048.1 GCA_016200895.1 Burkholderiales bacterium | reverse complement strand
CTTTTTACGATGCTCCCAGCCTCAAGCACGGTGCAACATCCGTTCTGGCCAGGGAGTTGTACACGATACACACCAGCCAGTCGCCGCTAGCCAGTGTCCAAATTTTTTAAATTAGGAAACACGATGCTAAGCAAGACGCAAATCGCCCTGGCGCTGGGTATGGCATGGGGCATGGCTCCGGCAACTATTTTTGCACAAACTCCCGGCCCGGTCCCACCGACAGAAGCAACTACCCTCAAAGATATTACTGTCACTTCTACGCGCACCGCCAGGACAGTCGATAGCGTACCCAATACCGTCACCGTCATCCCTGCTGCCAGGATAGAGCAAGAAGGTGGTCGTGACATCAAGGACCTGTTCCGCAATGAACTCGATATCAGCGTACGCGTTGCCCCTACCCGCTTTACAGCGGCTGGCAGCTCTACTGGCCGCGCTGGCAATGAAGGTATCAATATTCGCGGTCTGGAAGGTAACCAGGTCTTGATGCTGGTGGATGGTACGCGTGTACCGGGTAGTTTTTCGTTTGGCGCATTTGCGACAGGCCGTGGTGATTTTCTTGAACTCGATGGCATCAAGGCAGTAGAAATTTTGCGTGGCCCTACTTCCACACAGTTCGGTAGCGATGGTCTGGCAGGTACAGTCAGCTTCCGCACCCTGGACCCATCTGACTTGCTCAAAAAAGGCCAGTCTTTTGGCGGTTTCGTGCGTTCTGGCTATGCCACAGTAGACCGCTCATGGCGCAATACTGCCGCCATCGCTGGCGACAATGGCAGCTGGCAAGGATTGCTGCTGGTCAGCGACCGTCGTGGCCATGAAATAGAAAACCGTGCCGACAATGACGCAAAAAACGTCAACCGCACAAAACCAAATCCAGTAGATTTCAATGCCCAATACCTGCTGGGTAAAGCAATCTTCAAAATCGATGGCAACCAGCAAATCGAAGCCAGCGTAGAAGCACAAAAACGCACGCAGGATACTGAAGTCTATTCTGCCCGCGCCGTTCCGCCACTGGCGTCCACCAGCACCCTGGACCTCGAT
Source organism: Burkholderiales bacterium (assembly GCA_016200895.1). Taxonomy (GTDB): domain Bacteria; phylum Pseudomonadota; class Gammaproteobacteria; order Burkholderiales; family Burkholderiaceae_D; genus Undibacterium. The sequence goes on along the minus strand of JACQDX010000048.1, from coordinate 120,039 downwards.
ACCCGCGACAAGGTAGAACGCAATAAACTCAGCCTGGCGCACCGTTATAAAAACCTGAATTCCAGCTGGCTGCACAATGCCGAGACCCGCCTGTACTGGCAAGATGCCAAGGTCAGCCAATACTCTGCTGAAGACAGGAACACTGCCGCTGACCGTACTCGCGACAATCACTACAACACCAGGATCATCGGCTTATCCAACATCATGGAAAGTAATTTCTCCGGTGCTGTAGAACAAAAACTCAGCTATGGTTTTGACTGGAACCGTACTGAAGTCACCGGCCTGCGCGATGGCACGGTAGCGCCGTTTGGCGAAACGTTCCCAGCCAAGCCTTTCCCTGATACGACTTACACTGTCACAGGCGCCTTCATCCAGGATGAAATCGAAGCAGGAAAGCTGAGCATCATCCCCAGCCTGCGTTTTGATCACTACAAGCTTGCTCCATCCAGTGCAGGCTACACGGGCGGTGCAGTCAGTACCTTGTCTGACAGCGCAGTCACACCACGCTTGGGCCTGGTATGGCAACTCGACGCTGCCTTTGCACCTTATGCACAATTCGCCAAGGGCTTTCGCGCACCGACACCAGACCAGGTCAACAATGGCTTTACCAATCTGGCATCCGGCTACACCAGCATAGGCAATTCACAACTGAAAGCAGAACGTGCTGACAGCTTTGAGATTGGTTTCCGTGGCAAGGTACAGGATTTGCGTTATTCCTTCGCCGCATTTGACAATAGCTACAAAGACTTCATCAGCCAGCAAGTAGTACGCGGCTCAGGCACTGCAGTCGACCCACTGGTATTCCAGTACATCAATCTGGCCAAGGCGCAGATCCGTGGTGCAGAAGCACGTGCAGAATTGCAAATCGACAGCAACTGGCAAGTTACTGCCGGTGTCTCCTACACCAAGGGCGACAGCGAAGTTGCTGGTGTAAAAACACCGCTAGACACCATCAACCCGATGAAATTCCTGGCAGGCGTGCGCTATGACACCGCAGCCTGGGGTGCGCGTGCGCAATTCCAGCATCATCAAGGCAAACAGCTAGCCAGGATCGCACCAGCAGCGACAACACAGTTTGCACCAGGTTCTTACCACGTCGTTGACCTCGGTGTGTACTGGAAGCCCATGCAAAACCTGACCATCAACGCCAACCTCAACAATGTATTTGATACCAAATACTGGGCCTGGTCTGATGCACGCGGCCTGGCTGACAATACCAACGTCAAAGATGCTTACACCGCCCCTGGCCGGAATGCCCAGGTATCAGTTCGTTACGACTTTTAACGAATTTTTTATTAAAGGAACCGTCATGCCAGCCCAACATTTGAACCCGCAGAAAAATGCTCATGTACGTGAACAATTCGCCAGCATGCGCCGCGAGAAAAAAGCCAGACATCGTGACATTGCCGAAACCCTGGAGATCAGTGAAGGCGAGCTGATCGCCGCCCACGCAGGCACAGCAGCAATAGAGAGCAACTGCCTGCTGCGTGCCACCTGCCTGCGCTCAGAGTGGCCAGAAATTATCGCCGCGGTAGAAAGCCTGGGCGAAGTCATGGCCCTGACACGCAATCCTTCCTGCGTCCATGAAAAAACGGGCACCTACAGTAAAATCAGCCACAACCACCATGTCGGCCTGGTGCTGGCAGGTGAAATCGACTTGCGGATTTTTTATCAGCAATGGGCGTTTGGCTTTGCAGTCACCGAGCAAACAGGAAGTGGTGAAGAGCGCGGCGAACAAAAAAGCCTGCAATTCTATGATGCGACCGGCACTGCCATCCACAAGATCTTCATCAAGCCACAAAGCAATGTAGAAGCTTATGAAGCCCTGGTCGCCAGCTTTGCCGCTGTTGAACAGCAAGCTGGCATACAAACAAAAGACGCCACAGAAAAACTGCTGGAACTGGCTGACAAGGATATTGATGTCACCGGCTTCCGCCAAGCCTGGGCTTCATTGCGTGACACCCATGAGTTCTTCGGTCTCATGAAAAAATTTGCCGTGACACGCACCCAGGCATTGCGCCTGGCGGATGCCCAGTTTGTGCAGCAAATTGATGTCAGCAGCTGCCAGGATCTGCTGCAGGCAGCCGCTGCCGAAGCCGTGCCTATCATGGTATTTACCGGCAATGCCGGCATGATACAAATCCATTCCGGCCAGGTCAGCAAGATTGCCAAAATGGGGCCATGGGTAAATGTACTCGACCCACGCTTCAACCTGCATCTGCGCGAAGACCATATCGCCAGTGCATGGGTCGTCAAAAAGCCAACCACGGATGGCCTGGTCACCTCACTGGAATTGTTTGATGCCGATGGCGAAACCATCGCCATGTTCTTTGGTGAACGCAAACCCGGTAAGCCAGAACTGTGCGAATGGCGTGCACTGATCGACAATCTCCTGTCAGAAAGCCAGACATGCGCAGCATAAGCCCACAAACCCAGCACAATCGCCTGCGCAGGCAGGCTTTGATGCAACTGGCGGGTTTAGCAGGTTTGGCTTCCTCCAGCCTGTTGCTATCCTTTGCTCAAGCCGCAACCGGCAAAGGCAAGCAGCGCATCATCAGTGTAGGCGGAGCAATCACCGAGATCATCTTCGCCCTGAATGCCAGCAATGACCTGGTCGCCGTCGATACCACCTCCAACTTTCCTGAGGGCGTGCAGAAACTGCCTAACGTCGGTTATGCCCGCGCCCTTTCGGCAGAAGGCGTACTCGCCCTCGCCCCTACCCAGATCATCGCCAGCGAAGATGCAGGCCCGCCTGCCGTGATACGCCAGTTGACATCCTCCGGCATACCACTGGCGGTCTTGCCTGCGCATCACAAGTTTGAAGGCGTGCTCGACCGCATCAAGCAGATTGGTGAACTGACTGGTACACAAGCCCAGGCCGCTACTCTGATGCAAAGCCTGCAGCAGGAATGGACCAAGGTCCGCACAGCTATTGAGCAGCGCAAGGGCAAGGCAGCAAAAGTTGTATTCATCCTCGCCCATGCACCTAACCAGATCATGGTGGCAGGTCGTGAAACCGCAGCCCATGCCGTGCTCGAATATGCAGGTGCCAGCAATGCACTGGCCGCGGCTAATGGCGGCAATAGTTTCAGCGGCTACAAACCGTTGACACCCGAAGCCATGATCGCTGCCCAACCTGACATCATCCTCGTGACTGACCAGGGCCTGAAAGCTTCCGGCGGTATAGAGTCTGTGTTGAAACTGCCGGGAGTGGAACAAACACCGGCAGGCCGCAAGCGCCGTGTACTGTCACAAGAAGCCATGCTCATGCTGGGCTTTGGACCACGTCTGCCATCGGCGATCAGCCAGCTTGACAGTGCCATCAAGGCCATGCAGGCATGAAAGCCTCAGTAGCCGTGTCTGGTGAATTGCGAAAAGGTTTACACCAAGGTTTGCACGCTAAGCTTTTGCAAGGCAGCAGGTCTGGCCTGCTGCTGGTGCTGGGTATCGCCCTGATTGTAGCTTTGCTGCTGAGCGTGCAATTCGGTGCCGTGCCCGTCAAATTACAAGACTGGCTGACCCTGCTCGATTTCAGCAACGACCAGACGCTGACTGGCAGCAGTTATGTCTTGTGGAATATCCGCCTGCCACGCGCCCTGTTTGCCGTGCTGGTCGGTGCTGCGCTCGGCATGTCAGGCGCACTCACTCAAGGCCTGTTCCGCAACCCGCTGGCAGATCCCAATTTGCTGGGCATTACTGCCGGTGCGGCTGCGGCTGCGGGTTTGAGTATCGTTGTCTTGTCAGGCATGCATTTGCCTATCCCCATGTCCTGGCGCATGTGGATCTTGCCTGTCACTGCGTTCAGCGGTGCGCTGCTGATTTGTTTTGCACTTGATCGCGTGGCGCGCTGGATTTCACCCGGTTCCATCGTCGGCCTGCTGTTGACTGGCATTGCATTGAATGCCCTAAGTGCTGCCGTGCTTGGTCTGTGTACTTACCTGGCGACAGACGAGCAATTACGTAACCTGAGTTTCTGGACCCTGGGTTCATTGGCAGGCGCAAGCTGGCTGGCTGCTGGCTTGCTGTTGATGCTGCTGTTGCCAGCCTGGTGGTGGGTCAGGCGCATAATCAGTGCCATGAATGCGCTGGCCTTGGGCGAGGCAGCAGCGGCCCACGTCGGCATCGATGTACGCCGTCTGCGCAGCCAAGTCATTGTGCTGGTCGCAGTGCTGACCGGGTTTGCGGTAGCCTGGTGTGGCATGATCAGCTTCATCAGCCTGGTCGCACCGCATCTGGTGCGCACCATGGGTGGGCCAGATCAACGACAGGTGATACCACGCTCCATGCTCATGGGTGGTTTGCTCTTGCTGCTGGCTGACACCGTGGCACGCTGTATCGCCATCCCGGCTGAAGTACCAGTGGGCATCTTCACCGCCCTGCTGGGCAGCCCTTTCTTCCTGATCCTGCTGCGTAATGCACGTGGTCGTTTGGCCTGAATAGTCTACATATCATGTTAATGAAAACCACCACACAACTGGATTTGCTCCAGCTTGACGCCGTCTGCGCAAGGCTGGGCAAGAAAGACTTTGGGCCCTTCAACCTGAGCATAGGTAAGGCAGAAAAAATCGCCATACTCGGTCCCAGTGGCGCAGGCAAATCCACGCTGCTGAAACTGCTGTCCCGTGAATTGAATACCAGCAGTGGCGACATCGCTTTCCAGTCACGCCCGCTGGCAAGCTGGTCATTGATGGAACTCAGCCGCCTGCGCGCCGTCTTGCCGCAAAACAGTGATGTGGCCTTTGGCCTGGAGACTGATCTGGTCATCAGTCTGGGTCGTGTCAGCCGTGCCCATGATCCTGAGCTGACAAACATAGTCAGGCAAGCAGCGGCCATGGCGCATGCAGCCCATTTGCTGGGCCGCCGCTTTGACAGTCTCTCTGGCGGTGAACAGGCACGCATACAACTGGCGCGCATCTTTGCCCAGCTATGGGACCAGCGCGATGGCCTGATACTCGTCGATGAACCGCTGGCTGCACTTGACCCCGGCCTGCAATTTGACTTGCTCGCCAGCCTGGAAGAATATGCGACAGAACGCCAGCATGCCATCGTCGCCATCCTGCATGACATCAACCATGCGTTGCAGGCATTCGGTCGTCTGCTGCTGGTAAAAAATGGCCAGCTCGTCGCCGATATCGCCAGCAACCGCGCAGCAGTACCGGCGCTGGAAGACTTGTATGATATTGCCCTGACTTGCATGCATAATGAAGAAGGTGATTTACTGGTCACCCCCTTGCGCGCATCGTCACGCGCCAGGAAAAGCGCATAGCAATTCACAACATATTTGAATGAGAGAGATCATGCAAAAACTGAAGATGCAAGAAATCAAGGCCTTTGTGCCGGCCAAAAATTTTGAAATTTCATTGGCCTTTTATCAGGATCTGGGATTTGAACTTGTCTTCAGCAATGACGGCTATGCCCATCTCAAATATGAACATTGCAGCTTCATGCTCCAAGAGTTCTACGTCGCTGACCACACCAATAATTTCATGATGCATATCCTGGTCGACGATGCTGCAGTCTGGCACCAGTTCATTGTCTCATCCGGTATTGCAGAAAAATACCAGGTACGTCTGACCTCAGTCGTCGAACAGCCTTATGGCATGCGCGACTTCACTCTCACAGACCCTAGTGGCGTCCTGTGGTTCATCGGTGCAGATATGGATGAAGCTGGCGATGCATAGACCAAATTTATCGACCTCAGTGGCATTAGCCTGCCTGCTATCCGCATGCGCGACCCAGGCTGAAAAACCAGTCAGCGGCAGCAAGATTCTGCTCATGGGCGAAGTCCATGACAACCCGGAAGGACATGCGCAACGCTATGCCGACCTGCAAAAACTGGTCATCGCAGGCTGGCGTCCCGCCATCGCCATGGAACAATTCGATCGTGAAAATCAGGCCGAACTCAGCCAGGCACAGGCAACTTGCACAGATGCAGACTGCATCATCAGCAAGCTTGGCAACAAGCGCTGGGAATGGTCGTATTATCGCCCCGTCATCCAGCTCGCCATTGACTACAAATTGTCGCTGCTGGCCGCCAACCTGTCTCGCAGCAACGCAGCCCGCGTCATGCGTGAAGGCTATGCTGCCGTGCTCGACAAGAACACCATCACCAGCTACAAGCTTGACCAGCCCTTGCCCATCGTAGTTGTCGATGGCCAGCGCGCTGCCATGGAAAGCGGCCATTGCGGCAAGATGCCAGACAATATCGTCCCCAGCATGGTCAGGGCACAAGTCGCGCGTGATGTCTGGATGGCCAAAGTCGTTACTGAAAACGCCGACCTTGGTGTAGTCCTGCTAGCCGGTAATGGCCACGTCAGGCGCGACCTCGGAGTGCCGGTATGGCTGCCTGCCAGTCAGCAAACCAGCCTGCAAATCCATGGTTATGTAGAAGCAGATGACAGCAAATCAGGAAGCGCGTCCATTGCGTCCACTGCGTCCATCTATGACGTCAGCCATGTCATCAAGACGCATACCCGTCCCGATCCATGCCTGAGCATTCCAGCACCTAAACATCCAGCTTAGAACCCAACTTAAGCCTAACGCAGAGGAACACATGAAACATCAGCCATCAGCCAACGCTTGCCAGCACCTGGGTCTGGCTTCAAGTAAAGTCGGCGAAGTCATGATCTGCCCTGAATGTGGGGTAGTCCACCTGTCTTTGAACCATGTGTCCCTGCGCTTTGATGTCGAGGCTTTCCGCGTCCTCGCCTATATGCTGGCAGAAGCCCAGTTAAACATAGAAAGCTATGATGCGCGCCTGCCAAAAACCCCGGAAGCGCCTCACGTCACCGGTTTTGAAATAGCACCGGGTAAAAAAATGCATTAACCCGATTTATGCAAAATCCTTGCAGCATGGCGACAATGAGCGTTCATCAGCGCGCACAGTTCGCAACGAAATGTCTGCAATATCATTTGGGCTGTTTTGCATAAGTCCTCACTAACAGGAGTACCGTATGTGTGAACATGACAAACACAGCATTGCATTAACGCCAGATACCACACCGGCAGGCTCACGCCGTCGCCGCATCTGGGATTTGACGCATGAATGCCATTGCCCCGTTGTTGGTGTCTGCATCCCACTGACGACCTTGCGACGCATCGTCAACAAAGCCATGAACGGCCAGGCTATTGCCGAAGACTATGAAATCCATGTCGGCGCGATTGCCGAATGTGGCCGCCGCAACCGCCTGTCAGAAGCCATACAACAAGAGCTGGAGCAGCGCTATGCCCGTACCATACAAGAATTCCGCGCAGCAAAAACAGTAGAAACCGTCACCCGTCTGTGGCTAGCCGCAATCGACAAAGGCGATGTAGCCGGTGCTTTTTGGGCCGCACTGACCCACCCCCGTTGCGACGCCGATTTGCAAGATGGCTTATGTCGCGACATGCACATGCTGCAGCACCAGGCCGGTGCCAGCGTGCGCATAGATATCGCCCGCTTCAATGCCCTGCTTGAACAAAACAAATTGCTGACCCGCGAGCTTGGCCGCGTGCAGGAAAGACATAACCGCGCCCTGGCTGAGAAAACCCGCGAAATAGAAAAACAAAACACCCAGTTGATACAACTGCGTGCAGAAAACATAGGCAAGGACAGCAGCATCCATTTCCTCAGTTGCGACATCGCCGCTCTCAAGGCAGAAATCCCGGAGCTAGAAACCCGCCAGCGCTTGCTCAAGAAGATCGAGCAAATGGCTGAGCGCCAAACCGAAATAGAAAACCAGGTACGCGAGTTGAAACAGAAACTGGCAGAAGCCAGCAAAGCAGCCGCCGACATACAGGAACAAGCAACAGAACAAAGCAGGCAACAGCCAGAAGAAAAAGTCTACCCCATCACCCTGCACCTGAAGCAAAAGACTGTGCTGTGCGTAGGTGGCCGCAGTGGCAATGTCCCCACCTACCGCGACCTCATAGAACGCATAGGCGGCCGCTTCGCCCACCATGATGGCGGCCTCGAAGACAATCAAAGCCTGCTGGACGCCAGCCTGGCCGCAGCCGACCTCGTCATTTGCCAGACCGGCTGCATCAGCCACACCGCCTACTGGCGCGTCAAGGATTTCTGCAAACGCACAGGCAAACGCTGCGTCTTCGTAGAAAACCCCAGCGTCTCATCGCTGGCGCGTGGGCTGGAAAAATTCTCGGAAGATGAAGCCCCAAATTCAGAAATGGCCAGTCAATAAAACAAGCGTAATTCCCCCATAGGAGCGGTTTCAGCCGCAAACAGCACATGCAGCAAAATGTTCGCGGCAAAAGCCCCTCCTATGAACAGTCACACCACCAACAGTAAGCACCTCACTTAAGCACATCTGCGACATCGACAATCTCTACCCCCTGCAACTGTCCCAGCCAGCTATCAAACCAGGGCTTATGAGAGACACCTACGACAGACAAAACACGGGCGCCAGGGCGTTCGCGAAAGGTTTCACGAATATTGGCGACCATGCGCATATTGCGGATCTCCCAGCCTGCTACCCATATCTGTGGATATCCATCTGCCGACTTTGCGCGCATCGATGGAATAATGTTGGCTTCTGCATATATGCGCAAACCTTCAGGCTCATTGATGTATCGGTACAAGGGCAAAAAGTCAGTGGCAAGCATCAGCTCATCTTCACGTTTCTTTCGCACATTCAAGTCTGTATTACCTGCTGCCCATGCAGACTCTATCGAGTGAACAAAGGCTTTGATGTCAGCTACATCGATACGATCACCAGTATGGTTGTCCACTGCATGGACACGCTGCAAACCCAAACGTGCGGCCAGGCGAGCAGCGATCAGGTAGCTTTCGTTATTGCGCTTTGCGGCCTTGGTGAGTTGAGCAATCAGCACATCGTTCAAGCCATCGCCTGCGCGGCGCTCGGCCTCCGGCAATTGCAGCCATTGCACATAGGCAGACGTTGTATCGTAAGATGCCATGTACAAGGCAGCCAGACGACGACGCTGCGTTGCCGTTGCCGTTGATTGTTGCGGCCAGGCTTTCAGCATCTTGTCTGCTTCGGCCATTGCGGCGGGCGCATCCAGTCCAGTAGCCAGCCTGGCTGCTTCGACCGATGCACAATAGTCGGCACCATACCTGGCCACATGACGGGCAGCCATATCACACTCTTCACCAGACTCAGTTTCTATCGTAATAATCTCTGGCTTGAATTTCGCCAGCTTATCAAGCATACCGTCCAGCGATGCAGGATTGAAGCTGGCTGGCATGCTTCTCAAATGCACAGTCCCCAACACCAGCACCTGGGCACGAGGCCCGGCCATATCGCGATCTAGCTTCGTCAGATCAAGCTGTGCCTGCGCCAGAACCGGCATCGCTACACTTGCAAACAGAATCCGTTTTACCCATAGTCCCATGTCTTACCTCCGGTCGAATAAATCCCATGAATGTAAAGGGTGCCGGATGCCTGAACAAGAAGAAATGGACAGGATGCGCTTATCACTGGATGGAATGCAAAAACCGCAGAATGGGATGAATTACGATTGCATCACTTTTCCTGACGGCCTCATTTTTTATGCATTAAAGATGCTGAGGAAAATCGTCCGTGGCCTGTTGACTTTAACGCATTGCAAGACAAAACGATTACCCGTTCTCTTGCAATGGCAACAGGCTTTGATGACAGTAAGCCACATTGAAGAATGTGAGCTGAAAATCAATAGCGTTTAATGGTTAAGCGTGAAAATTTCTGGTGCATTTTCGACGGTATAAATAATACGCAATTCATCAGCGATACTATAGTCGCGAGGTGTATTTCCTGAAGTATCAAGCATCAGGCGGTCATGGATAATCATAAGTCCTGATGTGTTATCCAACTGAACAATATAATCTTCGGTGATTTTTACAATGCTTCCCGAATACTGGCCGTTCAACACATCTGCATCGACCGATGATATCTGCCCCATTCCTCCAAATCCAATTTCAAACTGCTGATCCCCTCTCGAATCAAGCCTGGCAACCAATTTTTGACTTACCCATGCTTTAGCATGATCATCGACTGATAATGTCTCCAGATCAGTCAAGGCTTGCAAACTGGGAGGGATATCATTGATAGAATTATCGTAAATAAATGCAGCATCGGCGATTTCAACAGCTTTTGGCAATAGTGCCAGTGTTCTGCTATAGCGTTCGCGCACTTTCTCCGGTGCGACGTAATGACCTGTCGTGGTTTTGGAATTAAATCGATCTGTTACCCGTTCCACATTTTTTTCCGGATCATCGGTAGTGATAAAAACCAGTAAAACCTGATAGCCCTGCTTTTTCAGTTTGACTAATTCGTTTATTCGGGATGGGTGCGACATTACTGTTTCAAATGCAAATGTCTCACGGTTTTCTATTGCTTTTATTCGCATGGCGACAGCTGCATTAAATGCGGCACGGTCACGCTCATCCTGGGTGGCGTAATCACCCACCAGGTCTTTGGCAAACTGGTCTGGATTGATAAAGTAAGTCGGGACAGGAAAAATTCCACCAAGTGCGGCTAATCCCGTCTTTTTAACTTCATCTATGAGCGAAGTTTTTCCACTTCCATTCGGGCCAGCAAACACCATGACATAGGGTGAATCTTGGGGCGGTCGATTATGAGTAGTCATCATTAAAAAACGCGGCAAGCCGCGTTTGTTTATCGTTTTATTTGATGTTGCTTATTCAACCAGCAGTCGACATTTTACGATGCTTGATTGCACTGGCCAGATCACCAGAGGGAATTTGCCTCACATCGACCTGTGCCACAGCACCAGCCTTCTTAGCGGCTTGCACTTTTTCTTTGACGATTTTAAGTGTATTTACCATGTCGCCAGTCAAGGCCTCGTCCCATTGTTTTGCAGTAGCCCCCATTACCACGGTCGTGCTGGTCAAGCGGGTCCGCGATGTAAAGCGACCAGAGGATTTGGTAGTCATAATAAAACTCCTGAAAGGATAAGTTTCATTATAGTCGATTTGCGAATTTCCGAACCACAACGCAAACCTTGCAAATTGACAATACAATCTCAAATCAACTCTATACTCTGCAAATTCAAATAACTACTCTCCCGTATTGTCGTCACAAAATCGCTGAGATAAGCCTTGGCAGACAAATCTGGCAAACAAGCTGCATATAGCCTGCCAGTCAAACCATCCGCTGTAATACGCTTGGGCAGTACATAATCGCGGTTCACATAATTTTGTGCGGCCCACACCGGCAAGGTAGCAATGCCGCGCTTGCTGGCGACCAGTTGCAGCATGGCGACTGTCAGTTCGGTAGTGCGTCTGGCAGTATCCACGCCTGCTGGCTTCAAGACCTGGCGCACCACGTCCAGCATGTCGTCTGGTACAGGATAGGTAATCAGGGTATCAGTCGCAAAGTCTTGCGCCACCAGATAATCACGCTTGGCCAGTGCATGGTCTTTGGCGATCAAAGCAACAATCTCGAAACGGAACAAGGGATGGTAGGCGACGCTTTCATCCGCATCCATTTCCGACACGATGGCAACATCCGCCTTGTGGCTATACAACAGACCCACAGGGTCAGCCTGGAAGCCGGAAACGATATCCAGCTCCACCTCGGGCCAGCGCCGGCGGAACAAATCCATCGCGGGCATGAGCCAGTCAAAGCAGGTATGGCATTCCACCGCGATGCGCAATTGCCCGGCCACGCCCTGTGCCAGGCGTGCCAGGTCGCGCTCACAATTGGCGACTTGCGGCAAGACGCTGTCAGCCAGTTGCAGCAGTCGCTCCCCGGAAGGCGTGAAGCGTATAGGCGTGGTCTTACGCTCGAACAGCGGCGCGCCATGATGTTCTTCCAGCAACTTAATCTGGTGCGACAGGGCAGACTGAGTGACATTCAGCAAGACCGCCGCCCGTAATAAATTGCCGGATTCACGCAGTGCATGCAGGGTTTTCAGGTGGCGTAGCTCTAGTATCGATTGCATTATGAATGAAATTCAAGTTAATTCTTAAAATATGTCGTTTGAATCATAATCAATTCTAACCCATCATGAGATAAATATGATTGGAGAATAGAAATGACTGCTCACAGCTTAGGCTTCCCCCGCATCGGCGCACAAAGAGAATTGAAATTCGCACAAGAATCCTTCTGGCGCGGCGACATCACCGAAGCCACCTTACGCGAAACCGGCAGCGACCTCCGCGCCCGTCACTGGGGTTTGCAAAAGCAGGCTGGCCTGGATTTTGTCAGCGTCGGCGATTTTGCCTGGTATGACCAGGTCTTGAACACCCTGGCACTGCTGGGTGCCCTGCCCACTCGTTTTGGCTTTGATGCCAGGCAACTGACGCTGGCAGACTACTACGTCGCCGCCCGTGGCAACCCCCAGCATTTTGCGATGAAAATGACCAAGTGGTTTGACACCAATTACCACTACCTCGTGCCAGAATGGACGGCAGATACCAGCTTTGATGGCGGCACAGACTGGCTGTTTGAAGAACTGGCACAAGCCCAGTCCCTGGGCCATGCGGCCAAAGCCACCCTGATCGGCCCTCTGACCTTGCTCTACCTCGGCAAAATCAAAAGTGGCCTGACACATAAGCTGGATTTGCTGCCAAAAATCATTCCTGCCTACCAGCGCCTGCTGGCACGCCTGCAAGAACAAGGTGTGGAATGGGTACAGATAGATGAGCCTATTCTGGCTTTAGATCTCGACAGCACCTGGCTGGATGCCTTTATTCTGTCCTACAACGCCCTGGCACAAAATACACCCAAGGTTTTGTTGTCCACTTATTTTGAATCAGTACAAGACCGCGCCACTTTGCTGCACGCCCTGCCCATCGCTGGCCTGCACCTGGATCTGGTACGCGCACCACAACAACTGGCTACCCTGCTGGTCAACTGGCCACAAGGCCGGGTCTTGTCTGCCGGTGTGATTGATGGCCGCAATATCTGGCGTGCCGACCTGACCGCCTTGCTCGCCAGTCTGCAAGCTGCCCATGCACAACTCGGCGACAACTTGTGGCTAGCCCCAAGCTGCTCCTTGCTGCACGTGCCTGTCGATCTCGCATCAGAAACCAAACTTGACGCAGAAACCCTGACTTGGCTGGCCTTTGCCACACAAAAACTCGATGAAGTCGTCGCCCTGAAACAAGCCCTGAACGGCAATGCGGATAAAGTTACTCATCAATTCAAAGCCGCCGACCGGGCCATCGCCAGCCGCCGCACATCAGTACGCATCCACAACCCCATCGTACAAAAGCGTCTGGCTGCCATCACAGAACAGGATGTCACCCGCCACAATGCATTCAAGCAGCGCATAGGCCAGCAACATCAACGCTTCGCCCTGCCATTGTTCCCCACAACCAGCATAGGTTCCTTCCCGCAAACCAAGACCATACGCCAGGCCCGCGCTACCTATAAACGTGGTGACTTGTCCCACCTGGAATACCTAGAAGCCATGCGCGCAGAAATCCGCCTCGTCGTTGAGCAACAAGAAAAACTCGATATCGACGTACTGGTTCACGGCGAGCCAGAACGCAATGATATGGTCGAATATTTCGGCGAACAACTCTGGGGCTATGACTTCACTCTGAATGGCTGGGTACAAAGCTATGGCTCACGCTGCGTCAAGCCGCCCTTCATTTATGGCGACGTGTACAGGCCAGAAGCCATGACAGTCAGTTGGAGCGAATACGCCCAGAGCCTGACCAGCAAACCCATGAAAGGCATGCTCACCGGCCCCGTCACCATGCTGCAATGGTCTTTCGTCCGCGACGACCAGCCACGCTCCACCACCGCCCTGCAAATAGCCCTGGCCTTGCGTGATGAAGTTGCCGACCTCGAAAAAGCTGGCATAGGCATGATACAGATAGACGAGCCCGCCTTCCGCGAAGGCCTGCCACTAAAACAGCAAGACTGGTCCGCCTATCTCGACTGGGCAGTACGCGCCTTCAAACTCAGCTCAGCCGTCGTCAGGGATGATACGCAAATTCATACCCACATGTGCTATTCAGAATTCAACGACATCCTGCCCTGGATCGCCGCCATGGATGCCGACGTCATCACCATAGAGACCTCACGCTCAGACATGGAATTGCTGGACGGCTTCGGCGAATTCGCCTACCCCAACGACATCGGCCCCGGCGTCTACGACATCCACTCGCCACGCGTGCCCAAGGTCAGCGAAATGCAAAGACTGCTACAAAAAGCCCGCAGCGTCCTCCCCGACGCCCGCCTCTGGGTCAACCCCGATTGCGGCCTGAAAACCCGCGACTGGCCAGAGACAATAGCTGCGCTGGAAAACATGGTGCAGGCGGCCAAGTTGTTGAGAGCGACTGTGACAGCGGATGATGAGGAGCATCAGGGTTGTTGTTGATCTTTTTTCCTTGGCTAATTTAATTTGATGGACAGGCCCTTGTTCGCTTTGTTGTGAACAAGGGGCCTTTGCGCTTTTCGCCTTGTGTCTTGCGTTACGTACATATGATTCTTGAATGGCAATGCTAGAGGGAAGGAACAAGTCTTCCAGCAAATTTGACCAACTCAATTTCAATGCCGGATTTGATTCCTGATACACACATCTGGCTAAGCAATCATTGGTTCACATCACATACTTTATTAACGTCATTCCACCGGGCTGGCGCTCCAGCGTGCTTTTGGCTGGAATCCAGCGGCGTTCATAGCGGATCGTGATGCGGATAAATTAGGCTAAGGCGAATCTACGAACTATTTTTTAAATACATGTCAGACATCAATCGCCTCCATCTACTTCTGCGCAGCCTTATCTTCAAACGTATGATAGTTATTTTTGCCATAGATACGGACAAGATCTTTCAAAGCACCTGACCACATACCAAAATGCCCCTTGTTATTCTGATCGAATCTTGCCTCTATCGTCGCCACATTGCCGTTGAATTTATTGAGTAATTTCATCTTCTTTTCAATTCGTTTTCTATCATCTTCTGTTTCATACGGCCCTGAATCAATATTCAGCCAAATGCAGTCTTTACTGGAATAGTTCACTTTCATAAAGCAGATAGACATATTTTCCAGGCCAACTGTAACATGTCCGGTCACCAACACAAGGTGTCCGTCATAACGCTCAGGTGTTGCGATCAAATTGATTAAAGACAGGCTCTCAGACTGATTTTCTGCATGAGCTTCAGTCCCATTTGCAAAAAGACTGATCCCAGAAAACAGGCAACCGATTAATAAGCGACAGGACTGATCGTGGAGTTTTTTCATTTTATTTGATCTGATAGAAGTTCGACGGCAAGGTCAATTTATAGATTTCGTCAAATCATTTTAAGGCATATGACAACTATCCCTCTAAAGATACCGTGGTATCCAAGTTGCAAGTGGCGGGTAATCATACTCGACCAACAATGTGCACTCTTCCGTGCGAATCTTATGCTCAACTATCTACATTTTCCGACAAAAACCGCAATTGCTGCCTGAGCATTCCATCCCTGATACAGCTCCAGATATGCTCAGGAAAATTTGCTGGCAATTCGTGCTCAACCAGCGCCAACGCATTAGGCACATTTTGAACCAGGCGCTCCATCTGCACAAAACAATCAACAACACCAGTCTTTGCTGCGAACCCCTGCCAATGCCTCACCTGCATCTCACTCATTTTGAAGTGTGCATTCTTTGACCTCAAGGCCATCGCCATCTTGATTTTCTTTTCCTGCAATTGATTCGCACCACGCCCTATCACAGGCCAGGCTGACAGAATATCGTACATAGGTGTCAGGTGGTAATCACCACCGGCGAGCAGAGAAATTGAGAAATTCTTGGCGTGGCCATCTGTCGCTGCCAGCAACCAGAACACCAGGTTCATCAATGCAAAATTCAGCTTGTCTTTGGCAGCGCTGGCACTACCCTCCAGTATATGCAGACACTGCGCCATGCCAGGTCCTCCGTCGGTTTCATATTTATTGTCTGGCGCAACGCCACTGGCCTGGCAAAAATCTTCTTGCGGCAATCTGGCTATCCATTCTTGCCCTATCCATTTTCTGTCAAAGCGTTCCACCACGAGCACTTTTTGCGTGCCAAATTGTGCGATCTCGGCCTTGGCCGCTTCAAACCCAAGTGCAGCCATGATACGCATGCACAGCCATTCATTTTCTATTGAGCCAGACATATCGGCACGCATGCCGCCAATCAAGCCCAAAGACAGTTTCAGGATATGTGTTGTCGGTGTAGCGCCATGGGGTAGGTGCCATTGCCCCAGATGCCAGAGCAAGGCTGTTTTTTCTTGCGCCCCCGCCAGTGAAATGCGGAAATCGTCGATGATTTCACCAATGTCTTCATCACTGGTCACATTCAGCAACAGCTTTTCAACTTCACTGTCCGTCAGTCTGGTTGCGGTAATTTTGTCAAAGCCCTCAGGCTCAAGGTCGGGCGGTAGAATTTGTACAGCACCTGCGCAGTCGCGCCCTAGTGCTTCGAGCAAGTCCGGCACATTTGTGGAAGGGAGTTGATAACGGTGGCTTATGCGTTGCCTGATTTTTTTATTGTCAGGTAGAAGATTGTCAAAGTAGTTTTTTACAGCCGGGCCACGCAAGACGCTCTTGCCTGCAGTAATAGGCAAAGAGAGTGACAGTGAACGAGCCGCCGCCGATCTGATCCAGCTTTCTGCATACTCAAATTGATGTGCATCGGCACGATCCCAGCTCCACACACCAACCAACAAACCGTTCATCCAGACATTAAGTGAGCGATGAATACGAGCCTTGTTCATAATTACCAATCCGGTTTGGTGTCGTTGTCGGTTTTTCCTGACGCAGTATTAACTTCATCACGCTTGTAGATAGACAAACCACAGCCAAGCAAATGCAGGATGCTCAGCATCTGATCCACGCTCACTGCACCGGGATTATTTTCTATATTTGCTATCCTGACCTGCCCTACACCCAGCAGTTTTCCCAAGGCGGCCTGCGACAAGCCCCGTTGACGACGCAAGGACTTGAGATGACTGCTTAGCTGTGTTGCCAGACTAATTCGGTAATCCATAATATTCATGCCCTCAAGTACCAGCGACATTTATTGCAAAAGGAAGCCAAAGATTGTTTTAGATAAGTCTTCAATTTATCACTTAAAAAGTATAATATCAATATATTACTTCAAAGTGATATTTTTAATTTATCACTTTACAGCTATAAAGTATTCACCACACACTCACTAGCATCTGACTGTAAATAGCATTCCAGGCCAGATTTTTGTGGCGGACCAGCGGCAAGCGAAGTGCACCAAGATTGTTGCTAAATCAGTGCCAGCCATGCTAAGGCTGGCATTTCTTGATGCACCTCAATTGACAATGCTGACAACTATGCCATATTGAAAGCTGGCATAGGTTCTATGCCCCCGTACAGCGTATGTCATAGGGATCATATGGACCACATCCTTGCACGGCTCGCCAGCGACAGCTTTTATCACTTGTCCCATGCGTCCCTGACGGGCAGTCGCTGTCAGGGGCTGGCCTGCTTTTCCGCGAAGCAGCAAGACCCGGCCGGCTGGGAGCAGGCAAGCCATAGCAGCCCCACTGTGTATTGCCTGGGCCAGTGCTATCGTGGCCCGGCACGGCAAGGTGAAGATGCACTTCCCCATATTGCCAGCCATGCCCGCATATCAGTCTTGCTGGGTAATGTCGCCCGGGCAGCGGTGCTTGATCTGGACGAATATTGCAGTACCGGTGGTGGACAGGCATTGCAACAGGTCTTGCACATGGACAGCGCCGCAGTGATAGAACAGATCAGCGCTTCAGGCTTGCGTGGCCGGGGCGGTGCCGCCTTCCCTACGGGTCTGAAATGGCAATTACTGGCCGCGCAAGAAGCAGACTGCAAATACCTCGTCGCCAATGCCGATGAAGGCGACCCAGGCAGCTTTAGCGACCGCCTGCTGATGGAAAGAGACCCCTACCTTCTGATAGAAGCCATGCTCATCGCAGGCATTACTGTCGGCGCCAGACAAGGCTACATCTACCTGCGTCGTGAATATGAACAAACAGCGCGCATATTGCAGGCGGCAATAGCACAGGTGCGGGCGGCAGGCTGGCTGGGCCAGCATGTACTCGGCAGTGCACATGCCTTTGACATCACCCTCGTCATAGGCAAAGGTAGTTATCTGTGCGGTGAAGAAACCGCCATGCTCAATGCCATCGAAGACAGGCGGCCAGAAGCCAGACTGCGCCCACCACAAATCACCGAACTGGGTTTATACAACAAACCCACGCTGGTCAATAATGTCGAAACCCTGTGTGCCATACCCTGGATCATCACCCATGGCGCTGCCGCATATGCAGCTTTGGGTACGCCAGAAAGTCCTGGCACCAAGCTCTTGTCGCTCAATTCTGTCTTCAGGCGGCCAGGACTGTATGAAGTCGAATTTGGCATCAGCCTGCATGACATCGTCGATAAGCTGGGCCTGGGTCTGAAGCAAGGCCAACTCAAGGGCCTGATGATAGGCGGCCCGCTGGCGGGTTTGATACCGCCGCAATTGCTCGATACACCGCTCGCCTATCAAAGCCTGCAGCAAATTGGCGGCGCTGTTGGTCATGGTGGAGTCATCGCTTTTGATGACAGTTGCAGCATTGCCGAATTGGTGGCGCAGGTATTTCGCTTTGGTGCCTTTGAGTCCTGCGGCAAATGCACGCCCTGCCATCGCGGCGCAGCCGAAATAGCCCGCCACTTTGACGACATCCTTCAAGGCGGGCACTGGAATGCAAGTCGCTGGCAAGCCCTGGTAACAGCATTGGCTGATGCCAGCCTGTGCGGCCACGGGCGCGGGCTGGCAGAGTTCGCACAGTCAATTCAACGCCACTACCATGCGGAGTTGCAGACATGCTTCACATCAGCATAAATGGCCAGGCATGCACAGTGGCAGAAGGCAGCAGCCTCTTGCAAGCCTTGCGCGATCATGGTTGCCAGCCACCTCACTCCTGCCATGACGACAGACTCAAACCCATAGGCGCATGCAGACTGTGCCTGGTGGAAGTCGAAGGGCAAGCCCGCCCCGTACCCAGTTGCGCCACCGCAGTCACCGATGGCATGGCCGTGCATACTGCTACACCACGCCTGCAATCGCTGCTGCATACCAACCTGTCGTTACTGGCGGATAGCTATCCTGCCACGGCAATGAGTGAGCAGGCTGAGCACCCCTTCCATCAATTGCTGAAACAAAATGGCGTAAGCGCTGGCAGCAATCACCAAGCACCCATTTTCAAGGACGACAGCCACCCTTATCTCGGCATAGACATGGGCAGGTGCATACACTGCCAGCGCTGTGTACGCATCTGCGATGAAGTACAGGGGCAATTTGTCTGGAAAGTCTGGGGCAAGGGCGAGCAAACCCACATCGCCCCGGCAGATGGCAAGAGTCTGCTCAGCAGCGGCTGCGTCTCTTGCGGTGCCTGCGCCGACACCTGCCCCACCGGCGCAATTTATGACAAGCGCAGCACAGGGTCCTTTGATCAATGGACCAAAACCACCTGCGTCTATTGCGGTGTCGGTTGCCAGATGGAAGTCGCCAGCAACGACAATAAAGTCGTCGCCATCAAACCGGCAAGCAGCCCTGTCAATCATGGCCACCTGTGCGTCAAGGGCCGCTATGCCTACGACTTTACCCATTCACCAGACCGCATCACCCAACCCATGCTGCGCAGGGGCCGTGACTGGTATGTGGTTTCATGGGAAGAAGCCCTGGCCTTCACCGCCAGCCGTCTGCAAGAACTGCGCAACAAGTATGGCGCAGACAGCCTGGGCGTATTAGGCTCAGCCCGCGCCACCAACGAAGAAAACTATCTCGCACAAAAATTCGCCCGCGTGGTACTGGGCACCAATAATGTCGATTGTTGTGCCCGGGTTTGCCATCAGCCATCCGCCAAGGCCCTCAAGACCATGCTGGGCACGGGTGCGGCGACCAATTCCTTTGACGACATAGAACACACCAGCCTGTTCATGCTATGCGGTTGCAACCCGACAGAAAACCACCCCATCGTCGGCGCCCGCATCAGGCAGTCCGTGCGCGCGGGGGCTGGCCTCATCGTTATTGACCCACGTCATACCGAGCTGGCAGCCTGTGCCGATATACATCTGGCCTTGCGCCCTGGCACCAACGTACTGCTGTTCAATGCCATGGCCGCCACCATGCTACAAGAGGGTTTGCAGGATGATGACTACATCGCCAGGCGCGTTGATGGCATGGCAGATTTCCGCAATTTCATCACAGCCTATGCACCTGAACAGGTCGCCAGCCAGTGCGGTGTCAAGGCAGACGACATACGCCGCGCTGCCCGCATGTATGCACTAGCCAAACCCGCCATGTGTTTTCATGGCCTGGGCATGACAGAACACCTGCAAGGCACGCAAGGCGTCATGAGCCTGATCAACCTCGCGCTGCTGACCGGCAACCTGGGCAAGCGCGGCAGCGGTATCAACCCCTTGCGTGGTCAAAACAATGTCCAGGGCTCAGCCCAGATGGGATGCGAGCCCGCCTCGCTGACGGGCGCGCAAAACCTGGCCGATGCCAAAGTCCGCGCCAGCTTTGAACACACTTGGGCCACCAAGCTGCCAGCAAGCGCAGGGCTGGATTTACCTGCCATGCTGGCAGCCGCCAGCGCGAGTAAGTTCAAGGCCATGTGGATCATGGGCTATGACATCGCCATGTCCATGCCCAATGCCAATCACACCCTGGCAGCCCTGGCGAAACTGGAACTCGTCATCGTGCAAGACCTTTTTCTCAACGAAACTGCCAAGGCAGCAGGCCATGTCTTCTTCCCTGCCGCCAGTGTCTTTGAAAAAGACGGCAGCTTCATGAATGCCGACCGCCGCGTACAAAGAGTCAGGCAAGTCGTCAACAGCCCTGGCGAGGCAAAACCAGACTGGCAGATCATTGCAGAACTGGCCAGGCACATGGGCCACGAACAGGGCTTCGTATTCGATGACGCGCAAGCCATCTGGGATGAAATACGCAGCGTCTGGCCCGCCGGTGCAGGCCTCAGCTACCAGCGCCTGCAAAACGAAAGCCTGCAATGGCCCTGCCCCGCGACTGCAGATTACAATCATCCCGGCACCGCCATCCTGCACCAGCAAGGCTTTGGTTCAGCCCCCAGGGCAAGCCTGGCCTGCATACGCTATCAGCCAACGGCAGAAATCTGCGACGGTGACTACCCCCTGCTACTGACAACCGGGCGAGAACTGTATCACTTCAACGCAGGCACCATGACTTACCGCAGCCCTAATGCGCAACTCAAACCCTCCGACACCCTCGACATCTCACCCACCGACGCCCAGCTTTTCGGTCTTGCAGAGGGCCAGCAAACCCAGATCAGCAGCCGCTATGGCACAGCCATATTGCCTGTACATGTCACAGACAAGATGCAAGTCGGCCAGTTGTTTTGCAGTTTTCACAGAGCAGACCTGAACGTCAATGCTTTGACCTCGCCCTACTGCGACAACCTGGTCCATGCGCCGGAATATAAGGTGACGGCGGTAAGTGTTAAGGGCTTGGCCAGTAAATAGATTTTGGAATTTTTAGAATGAAATTTTTGCTCGGCGATGTATAGCAAACTATTGCAAACAGTTTATCGCGACGCTTGATGCACCGCGCCAACTAGTCCGATTTCTTGGCTTCGTTTTGCATGTCCGAACCAAATGACACCAATTATTTCTTCTCTAATAACGACGATTTTCCCATCGCCTCCTTCTGTTCTTTCAAAGTAGCGCAGGAGCAAATTTGTTTGTGCTATTTTCTTATGTGCCAGCGAGAGCAACTTCAATATCTGGCCAAGCTCAGTAATAATTTGTTCATGATCATCACTGACCTCGAGCGTAAAAAGAGTTACTGTATTTCTCAGTCTCATTAAAAATTCTCGTTTAAGCGCACCAACTTGGCTGGAAGTAAAAGCTTTATTGAGGTTCAGGAGGAATCTGGTTCAAGGTGACAATTTTTCCTGCACTATCCAGGCCAAATACAACAGGTTCTCCACCAGACTGTATGGTCGCAATCAGATTTCTCTTCATATAATTTGCCGATGCATAGTTGGGGCTCGCTTCTACATTCTTTATACCCATTTTATTCATCAACTCTATCGTCGCAGTCCAGCCATCGACCTTATACCAAATCGGTTCCTGGCCTAGCCGGGTTATATATTCATCTATTCCTAATTGAGAAAATAATTCAGCTTGCATAAGCCTTATTTTCTTTGCGCTTTCATATTTGACAGTATTTTTTTCAAGAAATTCCTTTTCGCTTGAAGTCAAGGCATTGTCGCCAGTCTTTGTCTTGGCAAGTAGAGCATCGAAATAAGCGATTCCTTCGCGAACATCTTTTTGCTCTATGCCTCCATGCCAGATTACCAGTGCACCTCGCTCGATAATTTTTCTGTTTGCAGCGGGAAAAACATAGTTTGCACATGCAGACATGCACAGGGTCCGGACTCTTAAATCCATGCCATGGTCGCGAACCCAGTGCCCCAGTTTCAAAGCAGGAAGAACTTCACCACCAGTCGAAAAAATGATCATGCTTTTCGCATGGCTATCTTTATTCTTCTCAAGAAAATCATCAACGGACTTTCCATTTATTTGACCAACAAAGATGAGATCGCTTTCTGAAGCATTTTCAGTCACTGTTTCGTCTGAAGCAGCCCAGGCTTCAAACACGAGGCACCATGACAGCAAGGCGCAAGTAAAAAGTAGTTTCATTCAGGTCTCCAAATAATTAATATCAAAATAGCAAAACCAATTTTATCTTCATCTTGAATTTTTTTCACCAATTAACGTTTACGTTAACGTCAATTCTTGTGCTATTCTAAAAATAACAGGTGCACGGCCCAATCTCTTGGGCTGTGTTAAACGGGAAAGTGGTCGTCCTGGTCGATGTCACTAGCAAGTGACGGTTGCTATCAAGACCTAAAAACGTGTTTACGATCTGTAGCGAGCGGGCGTCAGCGGAGTGAAGAGCAGCGCAAAAAGCGGAATGTACTTAAGTACATGAGCATTTTTGAGCAGCGCATGAGCTCCGATCACGCTCGCGCAGTAAGATCGTAAGCAGGTTTCAAGCCCCTGCTGCCTCCGCAACGGTAGGCAAGTGCGGTTACATCATCCACGCCACTGGTCATGCATGACTGGGAAGGCGATGTAACAAGACTTGCAAGCCCGGATACCGGCCTGTTGATCGCTGAGAAAAACATTGCGGAAGGCGGTGTTTGGGATATTGCATGGCACGCCTCTTGGCGGGCGGGTGCTTGTCTTCAACATTGCTTCTTACTGTTTTTCCCAAGGTCTGGTCACGTACGGAAGGTGCGTGGCGGGTGTGCGTCCACACGGCGCATGCTCATGGTCAGGATCGTTGCTGCGGCAGGTTTCTGCTAGCGGTAGTCATCCTGTTTTCAGGCATCAGTGCGGCTGTTGTTGCGGGTCAATCCCGCCGTCTGTCCGTGCGCAATCAGGAAGGTTCAGGAAAGCATCATGGCTACTCTTACCCAGGCTCCCAACGTCAAACTGCTCATCAACGGCGAACTGATAGACTCCAAATCCACGCAATGGCGCAATGTGATCAACCCGGCCACGCAACAGGTGCTGGCCCATGTACCGTTTGCCACGCCAGATGAAATGCAGGCCGCAGTCGATGCTGCCAAGGCCGCTTTCAAGACCTGGCGCAAGACAGCGATAGGCACACGCGCCCGCATCTTCCTCAAATACCAGCAACTGATACGTGAAAACATGGCCGAGCTGGCAGCGCTGCTGACAGCCGAACAGGGCAAGACCCTGGCCGATGCGGAAGGCGATATCTTCCGTGGCCTGGAAGTGGTCGAACATGCCGCCAATATCGGCAACCTGCAAATGGGCGAAATCGCCAATAACGTTGCCAGTGGTGTTGATACCTATACTTTGAACCAGCCGCTGGGCGTGTGCGCTGGCATTACCCCTTTCAACTTCCCGGCAATGATACCGCTGTGGATGTTCCCTATGGCGATTGCCTGCGGCAATACCTTCATCCTGAAACCATCCGAGCAAGACCCCATGGTCACCATGCGCCTGGCTGAACTGGCCATGCAGGCTGGCGTGCCACCTGGCGTGCTGAATGTGGTGCATGGTGGTGAAGATATTGTTAACGCGATTTGCGATCACCCTGATATCAAGGCGGTGTCCTTTGTTGGCTCTACCCGCGTAGGCACACATGTGTATAACCGCGCGACACTGGCGGGCAAGCGGGCACAGTGCATGATGGGTGCCAAGAACCACGCCATCGTCCTGCCAGATGCGAATAAAGAGCAAACCCTGAACAACCTCGCCGGTGCCGCCTTTGGTGCGGCTGGCCAGCGTTGCATGGCGCTGTCTGTGGTCATCCTGGTTGGTGAAGCCAATCAATGGGTGCCAGACTTGCTGGACCGAGCACGCAGCCTCAAGATCAATGCAGGTGCAGAAGCAAACACGGACATAGGCCCGGTCATTTCCTGCACCGCAAAAGAACGCGTAGAAAGCCTGATCGCCCAAGGTATTGCGGAAGGTGCCACGCTGGTGCTGGATGGCCGCGCACCGCAAGTTCCAGGCTATGAGCATGGCAACTTCGTTGGCCCTACAGTCTTCACCGGCGTCAAGCCCGGCATGCGCGTGTATGAAGAAGAAATCTTTGGCCCGGTATTGTGCATCATGCAGGCTGATACTTTGGCTGACGCTATCGCCATCATCAATGCCAATCCTAACGGCAATGGCACGGCACTGTTCACCCAGTCTGGCGCTGCCGCACGTACATTTGAAGAAGATATCGATGTAGGCCAGATCGGCATCAACGTGCCCATCCCTGTACCTGTACCGCTGTTTTCATTTACAGGTTCACGCGCATCCAAGCTCGGTGACCTGGGGCCATATGGCAAGCAGGTCATACAGTTCTATACCCAGACCAAGACCATCACGGCACGCTGGTTTGATGACAGTGTCAGCGCTGGCAAGGTGAATACCACCATCTCTTTAAAATAGGGGGATGGCCATGGACTTCGAATTGAACGAAGACCAGCGCGCCTACCAGCAATCTGCCCGCAGCTTCGCCGCCCATGAAATGGCGGCGCAAGCCGCGCATTGGGACGCCACTTCCCACTTTCCGCTGGACGTTATCGCCCATGCCGGGGAGCTGGGATTTTGCGGGTTGTATGTGCCAGAAGAGCTGGGCGGGCTGGGTCTGACGCGGCTGGATGCAGCCATCATTTTTGAAGAGCTGGCACGCGCCTGCCCTTCGACCACGGCTTATATCACGATTCACAATATGGCAAGCTGGATGATCGCCAACTGGGGCACGCCAGACGTACAGCAGGAATGGGTACCCAGGCTGGCCGCAGGCAAGAAACTGGCTTCATATTGCCTGACCGAGGCTGGCTCAGGCTCTGACGCAGCATCACTGCGCACCAGCGCCCGCCTGGATGGCGACAGCTATATCCTCAATGGCAGCAAGGCCTTTATCTCAGGCGCAGGTGCCACCAATATGCTGGTCGTCATGGCGCGCACGGGTGGCGATGGTGCTGGCGGTATATCTGCCTTTGCAGTACCGGCAGATTTGCCCGGCATCAGCTATGGCAAGAAAGAAGACAAGATGGGCTGGAACAGCCAACCCACCCGCACTGTCAATTTCGACCAGGTACGCATACCGTGCAGCCACTTGCTGGGTGAAGAAGGCGAAGGCTTTCGGATTGCCATGCGTGGCTTGGATGGTGGCCGCATCAACATCGCCACCTGTTCCATCGGTGCGGCGCAATCGGCGCTCAATAGCGCGCAAGCGTATATGAATGAGCGCATACAGTTCCAGAAAAAACTGTCTGACTTCCAGGTACTGCAATTCAAACTGGCCGACATGCAAACCGAGCTGGTAGCTGCCCGCCAGATGGTCAGGCTGGCTGCCAGCAAGCTCGACAGCAAGGCCGACAATGTCTCAGTGTATTGCGCCATGGCCAAGCGCCTGGCAACCGACACCGGCTTTGCCGTCTGCAATGAAGCGCTGCAAATCCACGGCGGTTACGGCTATATACGCGAATACCCGTTGGAGCGTTTCCTGCGTGACGTCAGGGTGCACCAGATACTCGAAGGCACGAATGAAATCATGCGCGTCATCGTCGCCCGCCACATGCTAAACCAACCCGCAAGCGAGGAATTTTTATGAGCAAATACAGCAACTACACCAATCTGCAATGCGAAATCATAGGCCACACTGCCCTGGTGACCCTGGCCAACCCGCCCGCCAATACCTGGACGGCAGCGGGTTTGCAGGCATTGACGCAACTTGTCAATGACCTCAATGCGGATGCAGGTATCTATAGCCTCGTCATCACCGGCTCAGGCCAAAAATTCTTTTCTGCCGGAGCAGATTTGAAATTGTTTGCCGATGGCGACAAGGCCGTGGCACTCGACATGGCACGCCGCTTTGGTGAAGCATTTGAAACCCTGAGCCGCTTCCGTGGCGTATCCATCGCCGCCATCAATGGCTATGCCATGGGCGGTGGCCTGGAATGCGCGCTGGCCTGTGATTTGCGCATCGCCGAAACCCAGGCGCAAATGGCCCTGCCAGAAGCCGCAGTCGGCTTGCTGCCTTGCGCTGGCGGCACACAAAACCTTGCCTGGCTGGTCGGTGAAGGCTGGGCCAAGCGCCTGATCTTGTGCGGTGAACGTGTCGATGCAGCGACCGCCTTGCGCATAGGCCTGGTAGAAGAAGTGGTCGCCACCGGTGGCGCACTCGAACATGCGCTGGCGCTGGCCAAACAGGCAGGCAAGCAAAGCCCCAGCAGCGTCAAGGCATGCAAACAACTGATACAGGGCGCACGCCAGCAACCCATGAACACCGTGCTGCCACAAGAACGCGAAGCCTTCCTGGCCCTGTTTGATACCGCCGATCAGAAGGAAGGCGTTACTGCCTTTCTGGAAAAACGCCCACCAGTGTGGAGGAATGCATGAGCGACTCCCCTGTCCTGTTCCACATCCTGCCTGCTACCAACGGCATGCAGCTAGGTGTGGCCACCCTGAATTCAGAAAAAACCCTGAATGCCCTGTCCAAGGAAATGGTGCAATTACTAGGCAAGCAATTGCAAGCCTGGGATGAAGACAGCAGCATTGCCATGGTAGTCTTGCAGGCCGCTGGCGAGAAGGCATTTTGTGCAGGCGGTGACTTGCAAAACCTGTACACCAGCATGCGCGAGCATCATGCATCGGATAAAAAAGATGACTTGCTGGGCAATGCCTATGCCCTGGATTTTTTTGAGCAGGAATACCGCCTCGACTACCAGATCCATACCTACCGCAAACCCATATTATGCTGGGGCCACGGCATCGTCATGGGTGGAGGCATAGGCTTGATGGCCGGTGCCAGCCACCGCGTCGTCACAGAAAAATCCCGCCTCGCCATGCCTGAGATAGCCATAGGCCTGTTCCCCGATGTAGGCGGCACTTGGTTTTTGAACCGCATGCCGGGCAAGCTGGGTTTGTTCCTGGCATTGACGGGTGCTAGTATCAATGCCAGTGATGCGCTGTTTGTGAAGCTGGCCGACGTAGCCCTGCCGCATGCCAGCAAGGCTGATGTGTTGGCGGCTTTGCAGTCTGCAGTGTGGAGCAATCAAGTCCACCAGAATCATCAGCATCTCAGCCGGGTCTTGCATGATTTCCCGGCGCAATCCAGCGACACCGCAGGCCCCTTGCGTGCCAATTTCGACCTCATCAATCGCCTGTGCAGCGCCGCTGACTTGCCAGCCATCGTCGCACAAATACTTGCAGTCGATGCGGCACAGCAGGAGGAACATCCCTGGCTGCAAAAAGCCATCAGCAGCCTGCAAAAAGGCAGCCCGACTTCCGCATGGCTGGCGCATGCTTTGCAAGAAAGAAGCAAGCATTTGTCATTGGCAGAAATCTTTCGCATGGAATTGATAGCGGCACTCGCCTGCGCACAGGGCCATGATTTTGCGGAAGGGATACGGGCGCTGATTGTAGATAAGGATCAGAAACCGCAATGGTTGCCGGGTAGTCTGGATGCATTGCAGCCGCAAGATAGTGAGCGATATTTTGCGCGTCTTTGGGCGGCAGAGCAGCATCCTTTGCGGGATTTGGGTGCGAGTGAAAATATGCAAAAAAGAGCCGCGTAAGTATGGAGTGAAGCTGCAATTCGTAGGTTGGGCTACGGTTTACCAGCCCAACACTGTGCGTTTGAAACGCGACGTACGTAATTTCAAGGCCGAGTGTTGGGCTGATGAAGCGTAGCCCAACCTACGAAATTTTTAAATCCTCTCCCATTCAAGGGGAGGGAGCCAAAAACAAGGAGATAATCACCATGTCAAACCAATCCAAAATCGCCTTCATAGGCCTCGGCAACATGGGCGCGCCCATGGCCCTTAACCTGCTCAAGGCAGGCTACCCGCTCACCGTCTTTGACCTCTCTCCCACTGCCCTCAAAACACTGAGTGACGCCGGTGCACTGGCCGCCAGCAACGCCAGGCAAGCCATAGAAGGTGCAGACATCGTCATCAGCATGCTGCCCGCCAGCCGCCATGTAGAAAGCCTCTACCTCGGCGATGACGGCATACTCACCCACATCGCCAGCGGCGCACTGATCATAGACTGCAGCACCATCGCCCCGCAATCTGCCAAGAAGGTTGCACAAGCTGCAGCGGCACGAGGGCTGGCAATGATAGATGTCCCGGTCTCAGGCGGCACGGCAGGTGCAGCCGCAGGCACGCTGACCTTCATCGTTGGTGGCAGCACGACAGATCTGGAACGTGCGCGCCCTGTCCTGAATGCCATGGGCAAGAACATCTTCTACGCAGGCGAACATGGTGCCGGACAAACCGCCAAAATTTGCAATAACATGTTGCTAGGCATACTCATGGCAGGCACGGCAGAAGCGCTGGCATTGGGCGTGGCGAACGGACTTGATCCCAAAGTCCTGTCCGACATCATGAACAAAAGCTCAGGCCGCAACTGGGCGCTGGAACTCTACAACCCCTACCCCGGCGTCATGGAAAACACCCCCGCATCACGCGGCTACACCGGTGGCTTTGGGGTAGACCTGATGCTCAAGGATCTTGGGCTGGCAACCGAGGCGGCGCTGGGTACGAATGCAAGTATCCCACTGGGTGAAGCCGTGCGCAACCTGTATGGCATCCACAGCAAGGCAGGTGCCGGTGGCAAGGATTTTTCCAGCATACTTGAGCTGCTGAAGAGCAAGGAGTAAAAAGTGATGGGGACAGGTTTAGTCAGCATTTGAATGTGTGAATATTCAAGCGAAATCTGCCCCTCATTTATAAAGCACTCACTCCAATTGCAGTACTTTGAAATTATTCCGCCCCGCCTTCTTGGCCAGGTACAAGGCCTCATCCGCCTTCTTGAGCATCTCGCCTGCGCTGGAGTTATGTTCTGAGGAAATTGCTACACCGATGCTGGTCGTCACCATTAGCGGTTTTCCCTCTATATCAAATGGCGTGGTCATGGCTTGGACGATTTTGCTGGCCACCATATCGGCTTCGCTATGCATGTTCAGGCCTTCCAGCACGATGACGAATTCATCGCCCGCCAGGCGGCCTGCGAGGTCGGTCTGGCGTATGCAATGCTTGAGGCGGCTTGCAAATTCTTGCAAGACCAGGTCACCGGCATGGTGGCCCAGGCTGTCGTTGATGCTCTTGAACTTGTCAACATCAAGAAACATCATCGCCATCAAGCGGCCTGTGCGTTGTGAGCGGGCGCTGGCCTGTTCCATTCTTTCATTGATCTGGTTGCGGTTGGGCAGGCCGGTCAGGGTGTCAAACCTGGCCAGGGCCAGCAGTTGTCTTTCCACGGCCTTGGCATCACTGATATCGTTGACCAGGGTATTCACACCTACTACTTTGCCGCTGTCATCATATTGCGGGACATAGGTGGCATGATAATGGCCAGTCTTGCCTGCCACGGTGATCTCGGTTTCAAATTCAGTTTTTTCACCGGCCATGGCCAGTTTGTAATGAACGTGATGCTCCTGCCGCATGGCACCGGACAAGAGCGATAACACGGGTTGGCAACGTATCTCTGACAAGGGCAGATCGAACCAGGCTTCATAAGGACGGTTCACAAATTGATAGCGGTTTTCACTATCGATAAGGCTGACGAAGGCCGGGATATTATCGGCGATGGTGCGTAACAAGCCTTCGCTGGCTGCCAGTTTCAACTCCGCTTCCTTGCGTGCCGTGATATCGATGACCATGGAATAATAGCCCATGGTTGCGCCTTCCGCATTGATATCGGGTACATACTCGTACTGTAAATATCGCTTGATATCACGCTCGGGTGCGTAGCGTTCAAAGGATACTTTTTCACCATGCAGGGCCCGCTCCATGTTGCCTTTCAATTCCAGATAGGATTGCTCGCCAAATACCTCGCTCACCGTTTTTCCCAATAGATGCGTAGGTTCAAGACCGGGGATCAAACCATAATTGCGGTTACAGAATTGGTAGCGCTCGTTGGCATCGACATAGGCTATCATCGCAGGCACATTGTCGGTAATGGTGCGTACACGTTTTTCACTGCGCATCAAATCATCTTGCACACGTTTGAATTCGGTAACATCTTCCACCAGTACAAAGAACCCATCGACCTGGCCGGATTTATTAAAGTCAGGTACATACGTCACCCTGTCCCATTCCCAATAACCATAGCGCTCTGCACGTCGTTCAAAGCAAGTCCATTCACCATTCAATACCTGGGCCACATAAGGTTTGGTGTGGCGATAAAACTCAGGTGTAGAAATTTGCTTGATGGTCTTGCCTATAGCCTGCTGCGCTGTCAAACCAAACAAATGTTCTATGCGTTTATTGACGAAGGTGTATTTTTCCTGGTAATCGACATAGGCGATAAAGGCTGACATATTGTCAGCAATCAGGCGCAATTTCTTTTCACTGGCAGTCAGGGCAGCCTCGGCATCCCTGCGCTTGATCATGGCGTCATCAAATGCCTTGGCCATGTCACCAATCTCGTCCCTGGGGTATTTTTTATCCGCTTGTACCACCAGCATATTGACATCAGCATTATTGACCTTGTCGCGCAATTTTTGCAGCGGTGCGAGTTGCCAGTACATGAACCACCAGACCAGTAGCAGCAAAATCAATAGCAGGGCCAAACCAAGCATGGCGGCTTCTCTTCTGACTTTTGTAATGACGCTGAACGCTTCGCTGGTGGGATACACCCCGGCAATCAACCAGTCAACCGACTTCAGGCGGCGGTAACACAGTATGGCTTCGTCTTTGCTATCGTCATTGGTGGTCAGGTTACCTTCCAGTGCAGCAAAGGCACTGACAGGTATCTGATTCTTGTCTGGCAAGTCACGGCTATTTTTCAAAATACGCCTGTGATCAGGATGCGTGACAAACGTACCTTCCGTGGTCAGGACATAGAAATAACCCTGATCACCTATTTTGGCAGTCGCCAGATCAGCCAGGAAGCTGTCTTGCGTCAGTTCTATGGTACCCATCAGCACCAATAACATATGACCACCAGGGTCGAAGACTGGCACACAAATCACCACCAGGGGTCGCCCGGATATACCGCTTTTTAAAGGGGCGGAAATAGTGATTCTTTTTTTCTCAAGCGCTCTTTGAAAATAGTCGCGGCTGCTGACATTGAGCTGTCCCCGTGTTTCAGGATTATCCAGATTGGCGAGCAAGTCACCCCGCAAATCAAATACAGCCAGGTTATCAAATAAACCATCCAGACTATGATAGCGTTCCAGAAAATTCTGGATTTTTTCAGGGGCGATATCGTCAGATCCCAGGTCGCTGGCCAGACGTATCAGGGCATTTTTCCTGAGCTCGACTTTCTGGTCAATTTCATTGGCGACATTGGCTATCAAGCTGGACTGTCTTGCCACGATGAGTTTTTCCAGTGCGCTTTCAAAAACTGATGAAGCCAGCACATACAACAAAACCAGGGACAAGACAAAGAAAATCGCCACCGCCACCGTCAGACGGGTTTTCAGGGTGATATTACGAAAACGAAATAGTCGGGAGGGCGACATATCTTTCGAAATAATGAATGAATCCCAAAGACAATATTAGCATTCGCGTCATTGATGACAATCATAATTTCGGCAAAACGTGGTATTCCAGACCTGCACAGAACGCATTCGAGGTCTGTTTTTACTAAATTCTACAATTCAGGAATAGGCCCCCAGGCTATCGTCGGTACGACAGGCCAGCGGGTCTGCAGAATTAGAGGTATTTGGCGTATCCACTGCACAATTAGCTGGAGCTGGGGACGCGTCATGCTGGTGCCGGGCTTCTTCATGAACCTGCGGGCTGCTTGCCGGTTCATGGTTGAAATTGTGACTGATGTCCTGACTGAAGTACAGCCAGGGAAAAGCCGCATTGCTGTTATAACTATCATAGCTGCTGTTATCGTATTCGGTACTGCTATTGTCAGCCGGCCCACCCACCTGCCTTGCTGCAATCTGTCGTGCCCGTTCTGCCAGTTGGTGGATATAGGCTTGTACCTCAGCCGGAACAGCCTGCCCGCTGGCCTGGTATTTCTCCAGCGTTTTGATGGCTGCCTGGGTTTCATAGCGCAGCTTTTCCAACTGGTGCCTCTCTTCATTGGCGCTGGCAATCTCGTCATCCACATTGCGCAGATCTGTACCCTTCTGCGTATCCAGGAAAAAGGCCAGGCGTATTTTCAAGGTCGTCAGTGCAGTCGCTGCGCCAGGGCGGGCAAACAGGCCGACTATCTTGCGGTTTTCCCTGAACGTGGCGCGTACCATGTCATCCACAAAACCAGGGCAAGCCAGCACCAGGGCATCCAGGGTATCGCCAGAAAAATCTGGCAACAAGCGCGCTACCTGGCTTTCCAGCAATTGCCGCCTGCTTGCTTGCAACTGTTCTAGCGCAATGGTTTGTCGTGCAATCTCGGTCTGCATGGCGTGCAGGGAATTCTGCAAGCCTTGCAAGGCCAGTTGCATGTCAGGCAGTGCCGGGTCTATGGTCATGGAATTGCTGATGTTCGTGTCAGGCATGGGCTACCTCATGATGGACTTCGCCGTCTTCGCGGCGGGATTGAAAATAATCGACAAAATACTGGCGCAAACCGGGTTTGCGCATATCTGCATGCCACTCCAGCGGCTGACCGGCACGCACACTCAAATCGGTCCAGGGATCAAAACCAAGATCGGTGATTTCATGCATGCGCAAAAAATAGCGCCGGTGCTGTGCTTCGCCATGCCACAGGTGACGTATTTCACCACGCACCACGCCCAGCCCACCTTGCACCTGCTCATAAAAGCGCTGGCCCCAGGCTTGCAGATGGGCGATCTGGGCATGATCATGTTTCAGGGCATTTTGTATGCAAAAATTATAGTCGCCATAAATTGCATGTGCCATGAAATGGTCAGCGCTACCCGATATTGCCGCCTCGTATAACCCAACGCTGTCAAACAGCTTGCGCCGCATGGCCCAGCCATAGCCAGTATGCCCGTGCGTATCATAACGCCCGGCATGCAGGGTCGCTGGCTGTGCCTGCATGACAGCAGCGAAAGAGTTAATCCGGTCAGGCGTCACTCCAGCACTGCCATCCTGCTGCAGACGCAAACAACTTTCCCACACTTGCGCCACCGGGTGGTGCTGCAACACCATCACCAGTTCTTTGGCCCAGTGCTTGTTCTCAAACACAATGTCGCAATCCAGCCAGGCCACATAGCGGCAACTGGCTGGCAGCCATGAAGCCGCCAGGTTCAGCAGCCTTTCCTTTTGCCAAAGCAAAGTGGCGGAGCGCAGTTGCAAGACATCCACAGCCGCTGGCAATTCAAATTCAGCATCGCCAAAGGCACACTCCACTGTAATACAAGTCACGCCAGCAGCCCTAATGCCCTGCATGAAGACATCATAATTACGCCTGCGTGAGGCATAGCGACAGGGGTTGAAGTAGGTGGTGAGGATGACGAGTTCGGACATGGGTGGCAAGCCGCGTTTTAAACAATCACGCGGCACAGGATAAAATTGAATAGCGTAACATCATAATATGAATGACACCTCAAGATCGCATAGCAAGTGTCAGTACTGATCCAGTTATTCTGCCTTTGCCAAGAGCTTTGTGATTTCCTTATGCAATACAATCAGCATCTGGCGACCAATCTCTGCTTACGTTTAAATGCACATGAGTGACATCAACAGCGCCTCTCATGTGCGTTTGACAGCTTATTCAGCAAATCGGTATCTCACCATATATCGGTTCGCTGCCATGTTGCAGGCCTGACCGGCCGCGCTATTTGGTATCAAGCCAAAATAGATATCATACTGGTTCCCCCCTGCTGCCTGCACACCTGGCGCGACAGAGCCACAGTAAGGCACGCCAGCGTTCATGACAATGAGCTGCGGATTGGTCTTTGGAAAGGACATATTATTTGACGAGGTGACTTTGTAGATGTTCGCAGTTGTCGTGTACGCATTGCCACTGCTGTCAAGTGCAGAGCCATAAACATTGGCAAACAAATGCCACTGATTGTTGAAATAGCGCACCTCGGGATTGGCAACAGTAGCGCCGGGGAAATTAAAAACTGTCTGGTAATCCGTTGCTGTCGCGTCGCGGTTCCCATTGACTGTCACCAGCTTGACCTTACCTTTCTCCGGATCATTCCTGTCATCGAAATAGACTTTCCAAAAAGTGCCGTCTGGTTGCGGGTCAATGATTGCTGAAGGTTCGGAAGCAGCAACGACAGGGCCAGAAATGACAGGTTTGGGATAAAGCCAGTCTATCCCGTTGTTCGATACTGCAGACCATATTTCGTTACCGGTTTGTACGTGACAGGTATTCGGTACACAGACCGTAAAAAACATGGTGTACTGAACCTGACCATTCACCGCATTTACGTGTCTTGTAACAGAAGGATCAGTTACGTGATTAATATACACGTTCCTGAACGCATTACCGTCAGTGGTAAAACCACTCTGATTTGCAATAAAACTGGTTCCAGCATTATTATCGGGTGCCCCGAGGTACACAAAAGAAGAAGCCCCGCTACCTGGTGTCATTATCGTATATCGCTGCCCTTGTATAAACTGACCGGAAAATGTGTTAGGGCCAGGATGAAGCGCCATCGCCAATGCATTTGGTGTCAGCACTATGCGTGCCGCGCTCCAATTGACGTTATCTGTCGATTCGCGATAATAAATCGTATCCTCTATTGTCGAACCATCTTGCCAGGCGCTATGCCACATTTTGTACTTGCCATCGACAAGTATGCTCGCACCATAGACATTGGCTCCTTCAAATACGATTTGTCCCCCGACATAGGTGTCTGCGCTTGCCGACGTGGAGGCCAGCAAAGCGACACTCGCCAGCAGATATGTTGCGCAGCTTGCCAGGATGTTTTTACGTCTCTTGAGTCCCATATATACCCTCCGATAAATGATCAAATGAAAAAAACGCAATTCTGCGACTGGGTAAGCAAAACATGAATGCACTCGCCCGACAAAAAAATGCAAATACTGCAAATGCGATGAATGGCATGAGGTTTGCGCATAAACCAAGACAACATGCATATGTAACGTTGGTGTGCGCACGAGTATTTTTCATGTCACGACGCATTGACATTTATACCATGTTTTATGATTGCAAAATAGAAATAGTAGTTACAAGAACGCCTTTCACATGCGCCGTAACCAGAACTCATTTCATCAATAGGGATGAAATGAGTTTTATTGCAAGTGTTCAGTATTTGTTGTTCATAGCGTCAGCAATACATCCATGCAGATACTGCCGCTATAATACAAATCCGGTTACGAACCAGTACACCATGCGCATACAAATCCTGTCCGACTTGCACCTTGAAGCCTGGGGTGATACTGCACCGCAGAGTAATCCAGCCATTAGCCAGCCTGATGTGGTTGTACTCGCTGGCGACATCCATACAGGCAGCAAGGCTGTCACTTGGGCCGCGCAACAGTTTGCTGGCATCCCGGTGCTGTATGTGCATGGCAATCATGAAGCCTATGGCAAAAACCTGGAAGACATGCAGGCCGATGTTGCCATTGCCTGCGAGGCTACGGACAATGTACATTTCCTCAATGCCCGTGAATACCAGCTAGGGGACATACGCTTTTTGGGTGCCACCCTGTGGACGGATTTCTGCTTGTTTGGCGAAGAGCAACGCTACTTCGCCATGACAGAAGCAGCAGACCTGATGCCCGACTATCAGCGCATCACCCTGGCAGAGCAAGGCTATCGCAAACTCGCCGCTGATGATACGGCCCTCATTCATGCCCGGCAAAAAACCTGGCTCAACAAACGGCTGGATACGCCCTTCCATGGCCGCACTGTCGTCGTCAGCCACATGGCACCATCAATACAGTCGGTATCACCGCGATATGCCGACGACTTGCTATCCGCCGCCTTTGCTTCTGAACTCGATGAACTGGCGCATAAAGCCGACTTGTGGATACACGGCCACATGCATGACAGCTTTGACTACCAGCTAGGCAAGTGCCGCGTCATCTGCAACCCTTGCGGTTATCCCTTACATAATGGCAGGATGGAGAATGAGAAATTTGATCCGGATTTAGTCGTGAGTTTGTGAGCGACCATATAATGAATGTCCAAGACTTTGCTTATGCCTAATTCATTGAAAAAACCATCAGTCTCCCTGACGGCAATAGCGCTGTATGTTTTCGCCCTATGCTGCTTTTTATTGCCACTGGTTTTTCCAGCATTGCAGTTTGACGGTGGTTTTGGATATATGCTCGCACTCTACTATCTATGCGGCATCATTTTTTCACTTGCCGGTATTTTCTTTCATTTATGGATCAAGTCGCGTAACGCTGCAGGTCACACGCAGTTTCTCGAACGTGCAGAAAAAGAAGCAGTTCCACACCGACTGGGAGAAAATGAGGAATGGAATCAGTAAAATTCAAGAGGAATTGAATGCTACATAACGAGCAACTATCCATGAAAACAGATTGGCACAGCCTTGAACTATCACGCACTACCGTCGTCGACAAAGACTACAAAAACACGCAAAACGTCAGGCGTTTCTTAAGCGCTGAATGCGGTAGCGAATGCAAGCTTGACCGTGACTTCATGGCCTGGATCATCAACGGCGATCACAAGACCATGGGCGATGTGGCTGATGAATGGCAAAGGCGACATGCGGCTATAGCAAAGCAAGTTTAAAGTTTTCCTGGTCTGTATTTCACCCAGCTGTGAGCGCAATACAGACCGGCACCTCAAACTTTTAAGACCGTAACAAACTCAACCCAGCCACAGCTTGAACTCTATGCCGTTTTGTATCGTGCCTATGACTTGCGCCTGGTTCTCGGCACTTTCACAAAAGCTGGCGAGTGCACCAGCTGCTGTAATCTGGCCTTTGCTTAACTGATTATTCCAGTAATCAAAACCAGCCTGGTCAGGAGCGCGATGCAGGACGTTCTGATAAAAGTTGGTGATCAGCGTTGAAGTCGATGGATTGGCACCATACAACTTTTGAAATTCAGCAGACTGGAAGAAACCTGCCGCCACGGTCGTCAAGCTGGACCCTTTATCCATATCCTTGATCCAGTAACCCAAGCCTTCCAGATCAGGCTTGCGACCAAATGCAGCCTGGTACAAGCGGTATGCCTGCCCTGCTGTGCCACTGATGTCCAGCGCGATGCTCTTGTCAGAAAATTGCAGGCGTTCGACATTGAACAGGCTATCGATATCACCATTGGATTTGACGCGTAACTGGAAAGCCGCGCCAACAGGGGTAATCGTAAAATTGCTGGCATTTCCAGCCATGATGACCGTGTCCATGCCAGTGCCGCCATCGATATTATGGTTGCCAGTGCCTACATTGATGGCGTCATTGCCACTGCCAGCATTGACGTGCAAACGGCCACCACCGCCATTGACGGTGATCAGGTCAGCACCTGCGCCTGAGGCGATCAGGTAATCAGAATACATGGTGGCAGGCAAATCAACGCTGATGACATCTGCACCGCCAAACAGGGATTCGTCAGCCAGCAGTTTTTCATCGATCTGCTGGTTGGCAGAAATGGGGGCAGAAACACCATTGATACGTGCATAGCTGCCGTCGCGATACTCAGTGACTGATGAAGTCATGGTACCTGCAACAACAGACTTGCTCATACCCTGCGCAACCTGGCTGGTATTGCTGGATAACGTGAAGTTGCCATCGACAGCAGTTGAGCTAATGAATTTGTCTGCACTTGATGAGATGCGGCTAATCGTGCCGTTGTTATTGCCGTTGACATCTCCTTTGATGGAGCCCTGAACCTGGATGGCAACATTGCCATAGTCAGCATCATAATATGAGCTGCCTGGAGACGCCAAGGTAGAGACGGACAGGCTACTTGCCAGTACCCCGGTACTGGTGATGGTCAGTACGCCGCTGGCACTGACCGAATAATCAAAATAAAACTGACCGTTTTCGATGATATTCATCAGCCCGGACTTATACATCTGCGAGCTTGATGCAATAGCCGTACCCTGCAAGGCATCTGGATTGGCGCGGACCACGCCATTGAATGTCGAAGTCGCCCCATCAGGAAAACCAAATTGCACCCTGCTGCCAGTGTAATCAAAAGAGGAATAAACCGAATGATCCCTGGACCAGATGGCACCCAGTTTAGCGAAGCCGTCAAACACGCTGCCCAATGTGCCATTCGTGGGAGGCGATTTTATAAGCAACTGAGAAATAGTGGTGACAACATTTTGAGAGAGCTTGATGGTGATATTTGCCATGTAAATACATTCGATAAAAGGAGTGAGAAGCTGTGATGCGCTATGCCTGCGGCACTGTTGCCAGATCAATTGTCATGTGCATCAGCATTATTGCCGCCGAATGCTACAGGCTTATTTTTAGTCTGGCAATTTAAACAGCTGCCCAACATCGCTGCACAAATGCTTCGTTTGTATCGCTAAACCGGACACATCGTGAGGCCAATAGCAGTTCAATAGCTGTTTTCTGTCGGCAACATAGTTGCCTCTTTGGAGCTGCAATAATTTACAAAAATAAATTGCCAATTCGATAATGTTGATTTATATTCTATTATTGCAATTTCGATCACTTACCGAGCTGCAAAATCAAAGACCACCACCCATGACAAAATAATTCAGGAGTACGCATGAAGCAGACCCGCATTCTCTCCGTCATCATGATTTTGCTTACCCTGTCAGCCTGCGATGGCGGCTGGTCAAGCTCACGCTACCAACTGCTGACAACGCCAGATGGCAAGGTTTACCGGCTCGATGTCAAGAGTGGCAGCGTGCATTACGTGACGACAGAAAAAATGCTGGCACTGAATGATGAATTACCCACTCTGCATGTAGGTGAGTATTACCAGATGGCAGACGCCAAGGGCAACGTCAAGTATCTCAAGTATGTGGGCAACGCCCAGTTCGAAAAAAGCCCGGCGTCCAGCCAGGTGAAGTGATCACCTGCAAAGGACGCCGCAGCTAACTCCTGCTTCAATTCATCACCGGTGGCCATTGATGTGCTTCGGCCTGACAATGCTGGCACCACGCATACAACGCGTCATACATCACCATGCCGTGGCCGAGCATGACGTGATCATCTACAAAGGTTTTTGACAAGCCCAGCGACAAGGCATACAGTCCCGCCGATTGCGCTGTCAAATCCAGCTTGCCTGTGTCTGCCCCACGGACGATAGTCGCCAGGGTTTGCAGGGCAGGCTCAGCCAGCGCATATTTCTTCAGGAAGGCATCAAAGCTGCACAAGTCGCCGACATGGCTTAACTCCACGCCCGGAATGTCATACGGTATGGCACCGGTTTCTGTAGCGATACGCAAGACATGGTCATTCGGCACATATAAAAATTCTGCATCCCTGTCGATGAAATTCATGATCAGCCAGGGGCAGGCAATACGGTCTATCTTGGGTCGTTCACGGGTGATCCATTGCATGATTGTTCTCCCTCCATATCAAAACTACCTCTATACAACACGTCTGGCCAGCATGCCGCCAGCTTGCTTGTAGGCTTCCAGCCCGCCTTCCAGATATCGTGCAGCGATACCCGCCTCATTCAATGCGCTGGCACAGTTGATGCCAACTTCATGTCCCTTGATGCAATACACGATGACATTTTGCTGTTGTGTCAGAGCCGGTGCCCAACTAGTCACCTTTTCAGGATCAAGCCAGACTGCGCCCACAACTTGCAGGGTGTCGGCTTCAAAGGCCGGGCGTTTGCGTACATCGATGACCGCTGGTGGATTGGCGCTGCTTAGCTCGCGCATGAATTCGGCTACGCTGACGGTTTGCTTTGTTTGTTCCATTTGTTCTATTTGTTCCATCTGTTCCATTTTTGACTCCTTTAAGAGTGAAGCAAGGGGTAAATGACCAAGCCCAAAACCGCTGCGGCCGCAACGATGACAGGTTCCTGCAGTTTCTTGAATTTCCACAACAAGATGATACTGACCAGGGCAATTGCTGCCGTCGGCACATCCAGTATCGAACGTCTGGCAATCACCAGTACAGAACCAGCAATCGCACCTATCGCTGCTGCTGTAATGCCATCGACAAAAGCAATCACTCCAGGCAATTTGCCATATTTTTTAAAGTAGGGTGCCGGGATGACAGTGAACAAATAGCAGGGCAAGAAGGTCGCCAGCGCAGCCACCGTTGCGCCCGGCAGGCCTGCTACCAGATAGCCGATAAAACCCACTGTAATCACCACCGGCCCTGGCGTGATCATGGCAACCGCGACAGCATCAACAAACTGCTTGTCTGTCAGCCAATGATGTTCGGTTACTACTCCGCCGTACAGGAAAGGCACGATCGCCAGGCCAGAGCCAAATACAAAAGCACCAGCCTTGGCAAAGAAGATGGCGATCTGTGTCAACAGCGATGCGTCCTGCGTCGTCAGCATGCTGCCTATGACGGGCAACTGCAGCAGCGTCAGGCTATGCAGTTTGCCACCACCCAGCCATGCTGGTGGCGCACGCAACAGCCAGACCAGCACGCCAGAGGCGATAAATAACCAGGCAATTTCTGTCTCGGTAATAAAGGTCAGTGCTGCCAGCAAGAGATAGATAGCCCACAACAACTTGTCCTTGCCTATGCTTTTCTGCGTGAGTTTTTTGGTGCTCATGACGATGATGCCAACCACGGCTGCACCGACACCATAAAACACTGCCTGCATCCAGGCCAGGCCGCCATAGCTGACATAAGCCCAGCCCAATAACACCACCATAATGAATGAAGGCAGTACAAAGGCAATGCCGGCCAGCGTCGCGCCCCAGATGCGGTAATGCACATAGCCCATATAGATACCTAGCTGCGCCGCCAGCGGGCCGGGTGCCAGTTGCGCCAGCGCCAGTCCTTCCTTGTAGTCTGCTGGCGAAATCCAGCCACGCTGCTCAACCAGGTCACGTTGCATATAACCGACCAGCGCCACCGGGCCACCAAAACCCAGCGCACCGAGGCGCAGCATATAGAGCACCATTTGCCACAGCGTATAGCCGGGGGCAGTATCTGGTATGGTTTGATTTGATTCAGGCAGGCTCTGGCTCATCGCTGATATCCTTTAAGTTGACACTGGCTGCACGACAGAAAAATGCTGGTACAGTGCGTCCAGCACCACGCTCATTTTGTCCAGCAAGTCATCATCGTCACGGGCATTTTGTCTGGCACCGGTCATCATGGCTTCAAAGCCGCTGGCTTCTGGCACAAAGCCATTGCCCACATCCAGCACATGCACCATGGCACCCAGGCGTTGCAAGCCACGGTCGCCTTCCAGATCAAAACTGGCCAGCAAGACTTCGAAACTGACACGCTCGCCGATGTGGGTAAACGCTGCGCCATCAAAATCAAAACCCAGAGCGTCTGGCGGACAATCACTGACTGACTCCAGCCAGGCAAATCGCGCCTGCTTGTCGATAAAGCGGCGTATCAACCAGGCGCAGGCCACCCTGTCCACCCACAGGTGTTGGCGGGTAGCCCAAGTACGACCCTGATAATCATCGATTGCCAATGTCTTGATAGCCGCCTGCACTGCCTGCGGCTCACCTACTGACACCAGGCTCTCTGCCGCGTGCATGAAATCCATCCAGGCAGCTTCGACCGTGTTGCCGCCATCGCCAGGGAAGTAATCTATGCTTTTGAAAGCCTCATATTCGCGCCGCATCTTGCGCAAGAGCTTGGTGATTTCTTGCGGTTTTAAATTGCTTAAGCCGGGACGCGCATCCGCCAGGGCTTGCAGCCAGGCAGCATATTCGCCACTGCGGTCAAACAGGGCCCGAAAGGCCAGGTTTTCATCCGCAGTTTGCGCCCACACATGCAATAACCAGGCACTACCACCTTCACGCAAGCTTTCTTCCGACAAATCCTGTAGCGCTTGCTGCTGCAAGTCGCCAAAGGGCAAGAGATAAGCCCCGTCGCGCAGGGAGCCGCAACCCAGGGCCT
This sequence comes from Burkholderiales bacterium, assembly GCA_016200895.1. Lineage (GTDB taxonomy): Bacteria > Pseudomonadota > Gammaproteobacteria > Burkholderiales > Burkholderiaceae_D > Undibacterium. The sequence continues at coordinate 77,731 of JACQDX010000048.1, read as the reverse complement.
TGAGATTGCGCCAGATACGCATACGCCCAGTTGCGCTATTCGTGGGCAGACTCAGTACCAGCAATAGCCAGCGTGCAGCAAGATCAGTAGTGATAGTTTGTGTTTTCATGAAACACATTCTACACAATAATATTAGTTATTACAAATTTTGTAGAGATAATTACTTATATTCTAAAAAAGAAAATAAAACTGAGTAATCTGCGCTCCGGATAGTCAGGCAAGATTTGTGGCTCTGCTCATGATCGTGACGGGCGTATTGTCAATCTTGGCATTCTCAATGGTCTGCCAACCAAGGCGTGCATAGAGCGATTCATTGCGCGGTGTGAACAAATGCAATTGATCAAAGCCCATAGCTCGCACCTCCTCCACAGCGCGCAGCGACAGTGCCGAAGCGATACCTTTACCCCGCAATTCAGCCGGAACAAACACGGCAGACAGCCAGGGTGACAGATGCTTGTGCGTGAGGGTAGTGGCAACAATACTGGCAACGCCAACAATCTCATCTTCTGAAGACAAGGCCAGCAAAGTCGTAGGCAATGTCCCTTTTTGTAATGATTGCTGCAAGCGAGCTACTCTTTGCTCTATCGTGACAGACGGTGTCAGATATCCAAACTCAGCTTGCTGCCACATGGCGATCACAGGAATCAATGCGGCATGGTCAGCCAGGTATTCAATGCGCATATCCAATTTTGATGCTTTATTCATTTCTCTCACCTGTATTTAAAAACTGCTTCAGTTAACCAGGACTTACGCAAAATTGTCCCAGCAAGGCCTTGCCTGGGAAAGCTCCCTTGCAAGAGAGCTTCGTTTCATCGGCGGACAACATGTTGTCCGAAACCCCGGTTGCACCGTAGCGACGAAGACAGTACGAATAGTACGGCCAGGAGTTGCAACGCAGCTGGGGCGGTTTTACGTAAGTCCTATCAATTGGTATGCACCCAGGCAGCAACAGACAGCGGCGGCATGGTGACAGTGCGGTGATCCCGTCCCTGCAGTTCAGCAGCGATCAGGGCATCAACGTCATACCGGTAGGCATCACTACGCCCCAGTTTCCTGGCCATAGGGATGACTGACCTGACTGCTTCCAAGGGAAGTTCAATCGAGCTGGCACCAAACTGAAGCGGTGCAGCAGTTTCAGCATGCACTGTCCCATAATGCGCCAGCATGCTCGGCAACCTCACTGCCATGTGGGGATTGATACCTGCATCCAGCATGACATCGGCGATAAATTCAATGGCGCTATTCGTCTCGGCAGCAACCGGGGGCCAGATACTGCTGCGCACACCCCGGTAAAAATCCATTTCCAGGAAAGCCAATGCACCACCCGGTTTTATCCACCTGACCATGCGCGCCAGCGCAGCTTCAGGGTCAGCGATATACAGCAGGAAGTAGCGGCCAACGATGGCATCAAATATCTGTTCAGACACAAAATTGTTCATGTCAGCCAAGACAAAGCTGACATTGGAAAAGCCTGCATCAGCAATCTTTGCTGTCGCCGCCTCAATTTGTGCCGGGTCGCTATCCATCGCTACCACCCTGCCAGTGGGGCCAACGGCAGCGGCCAGCAACAAAGTCATTTCGCCACTGCCACAACCCAGTTCGAGAACTTGCGCACCATGTGCAATACCAGCCCCGCTCAACATTCTTTCGCTTAAAGGAATCAGCGCTTGCGCCTGCATTTTTAAGCGATGGCGCTCTCTTTCGCTACTATGTAATGGATAATTTTCGGGGTAATTTTCTGGATAATTTTTCATCAATGAATCCGAATAAAGACATGAACACAAAAAGATAGGATTTACGCAAAATTGCCCCGGCAAGGCGTCAGCGACGACGACAGTACTTTAGTACGACTAGGAGCTGCAACGCAGCTGGGGCGGTTTTGCGTAAGTTCTGAAGGATTGATTTTCGCTCTCATGTAATGATAGCGTCGCAAAAACCGACCACCACTGTAGGGCTGACATCAGCCCATGCATAGTGTGCCTATTACGGTATTCAATGTCCGGAATTACGGTAGCTATTACCGTAATCAATGAACTCATTCAGGTGAGAGCAACCCTCGCTGCACTGCATGATGAACTGCTTCAGCGCGCGTCTTGCAGCCCATCGCTTTCAAGGCACCTGCCACATGCATTTCTATGGTGCGCGGGCTGAGTGACAATACTCGTGCTATCTCCTTATCAGCTTTTCCATTGGCGACATGACGCAGTACTTCACATTGCCGTACCGTCAAGGTGCTAGCCTCATTGCGTAAATTCTTCCCCAAATCGGCATCGAGAAATGTCAACACCGTTTCACGCACCAGCGGCCATGCAGGCTCGTCTTCCAACAGCATATTATTATTCGAGGTAACTGGCAAAAATCGCGCTGCAGGTATGAGCGCAGCCAGCCTCTGCCCCTCTGATAGCGGATACAGTATGTCATGCAGCGCATGCAAAACCAGAGTCGGCACACGAATTGATTGCGCCCGTTCACTTAAATCCAGATTATAAAATTCCCTCACGCTTTGTGCCCCAATGGCACCAGTCATGCGCTCATTGAGAATGGCATCAATTGCCGCCAATTTTTCTGGCGTCGCATCAGGTAGGAACTGGACAGTAAAAACCTGGCGAAAAGTCGCTGCAAATTCACTGCGCCCATCCAGGCCAGATTCATACACCTGCAAGGCTGACAGTGCATCTTCACGCTGAGCCATACTCAATTCACGCCGCAAACGCCCGCGCACCGAACCACCATAAATCACCAGATGCGTCAGTCGCTCAGAATGGCGTGCAGCATATTCAATGGCAGCATAAGAGCCGGTACACACCGTCATCAAGGCAAACTGTTCCAGCCCGGCGGCATCCACCACGGTTTCAATATCGGCCACCCAATCATCTAAAGTCATGCTACCGGGTTGACGTTCTGAAAGCCCGCATCCACGCATATCGAACGTGATGATGGTGAAAAATTTTGGCAGCGTATCCATCCAGTGTTTGCTGGCCGGGCCGGGAGAAATCAAATCATTGTCGGTATAGTGAAGCGTCAGCCACAGCAATGGTGGCCCTGTTCCTGTCACAGAAAAAGCAATTGCCGTACCGTCCCGGCTATGACAAAAACGAATTTGAGATTTGCTATTCAAAAGAAATATTCACCTTCTTTAATTAGTTGCAGCGCAATTTATCATATTTTTTTACCGGACCTCATTTCACCAATGAGCTGGCAGCAGAACAGCGACAACATTGCTTCATGAGCCATCGTCGCAAATACGGTACTATGGATGTGCCGTGAGTTGTCCCCGTTCACTGGGTGGCGAGACAAATTCCAGGAACTGCAAGTGCTGGCTGGATATACGTCTGGCGTGATGAAAGAAAACCTGAAGATGAAAATAGTGATACTAGGCGCAGGTGTAGCAGGTGTCAGCACCGCCATTTTACTCAAGCAAAGAGGCATGGATGTCCATGTCTATGAACGCCGTACAGCAGTCACCAATATCGGTGCGGGTATAGTCATCTGGCCCAATGCTGCCTGGGTACTTGATCAGATGGGGATTTTGCCAGCAATGCAGGCTGCGTCCGGCCAGCCGCAGAAGATGCAGCGCTGGTCGCAAACAGGTGAAGACCTGGGGGCAATCAATATACAGACAATCAATCAAGAGATCGGCTATGCCAGTCTGGCGATACTCAGGAGCGATTTCCAGAACATCATGATGGATCGTATGACTGCACTGGACATTCCCATCCACTACCATCATGCAGCATCATCCATCAGCACGACGGATGACGGCAAGGCAGTCGTGCAATTTCTTGATGGCCGCCAGATAGATGCCGGCATCATCATCGGTGCCGATGGCCGCATGGCGTCTTGCGCCCGCCGCTTTGTGTGTGGCGACAATACCCCGGTGTATCAAGGTTTCATTAACTGGGTGGGGGTTTGCGAAAACATGGACCTGCAATTTGATCCCGTGACGATAGCTGATTACTGGGGTGTCGGCGAGCGCTTTGGCATCGTACCAGTAAACCAGCACCTGGCTTACTGGGCCGCAGGCCGCGCCTCTGCCAGCATAAGCCAGGATCGCCATGCAGCTCATTCAGTAGCTCACTCAGCTGATTTGGCATCTTTCATGCAAGACTGGCCACAGGTCGTCAGCACCATTATCCGTGCCACACCAGACTCACGCATCAACAAGATTTTTGTGCACGACCATCACCCAACGACAACCTGGCACAGACAAAATGTACTGATGATAGGCGACGCCGCCCACGCATCCCTGCCGACCTCAGGACAAGGTGCCTGCCAGGCCCTGGAAGACGCCTGGCATCTGGCAGAGAGCCTGGCAAAACATGATGGCGACCTGGAACAGACTTTCAGCCAGTTCACAGCACTGCGCTTTGCCAAGACCACGGGCATCACCATGGCCGGACGTGGGTTAGCTAGCTCTATTTTTAACATGGACCCACAATTTTGTGCAGGCAGGAATGACCAAAGCAAAACCACCGACTATCATGCTGTGGCACTGGCCATGGCAAACGGCTGGTCGCAGCATTTACCGAAAGCTGCGTGAGGCAGGCATGAAACCGGACAAACAACGCCAGCTTATCGTTTTCGATCTCGATGAAACATTAGTCCATGCAAGCATGGCAGATTTAGGCCATCCCGCCGCATTTGCATTTCCACCCTACTTTGTGTATCAGCGTCCCTTTGTGGCAGAAATACTGGAAGAACTGGCGGCAAATTTTGACCTGGCAGTGTGGTCCTCGTCATCAAGGGAATATGTGGATGCAGTGGTCGCGCAAGTCTTTGGCGATCGCTACCCTGTCAAGTTTGCCTGGTCGGTTGAGCGTTGTGTGCAGCGGGTGGACATCAAAAGCAACAGCTATGTCTACATCAAGGATCTGAGAAAAATTCAGGGTCAGGGATATACGCTGGACCAGATTACCATTGTGGATGATTCACCAGAAAAAATCGCCAGGCAGCCAAAAAACCATGTGGCGATTACCCCTTATCTTGGTGACCAGAATGATAGGGCCCTGCTGGATATCGTCGAGGCATTCAAATTAAGAACTGGAACCACAGAATAAATTACGCATTTCCCAGTTTAAGGAGCAGGCGAACACTAGAACTCATTTCATAAATAGGAATGAGTTCTACTCTTGATAGCGCTCAAATATTCTTTTTAATTCTCCGTTTTTCTCCAGCAAAACCAGAGCCGCGCCTATCTTCCTGACCAGCTCAGGATGCATGGTTTTTGCCATGCCCATATAGAATTTCTCTGTCAATTGCGGTTTGCTTAATAGCCTGATCTTGTCTTCCAGGCCTGCCTGCTGTATCGCCAGACCTATACCGGGTGAACGATGGCAGTAGAAACGCCCACGCCCTGCCAGCAGTTTTTTCAGATTGGAGACGGAAGATGTAGCGGTGTCATCAATCTTCAGACCACCCATTTTCGTCAGGATATCGACAATGCCAAAGCCGCGCAGTGCCAGTATGATGCCGTTATTGCCCAGCTTGCGGATGTCGTCCCAATCCTCAATCGCAATGGGATCATCGGCCCGCACAGCCAGCAGGTAGTTGACAGAAAACAGCAGTGTTGCAGCAAACTGATATTGTGAGGTATTACGGGCTATACGCTGCACGCCGCAGATGACATCGATATTGCCAGCCTTGAGGCCAGCATCAATACGGGCACGAGGCTGCCACACCTGATCACCAACAAATTGCAGTTCAGGGTCCGCTTTTTCCATGGCGCGCATGATATCCACGCACATCCCACCTACCGCTGCCTTACCTTGCGGATTGACGATGGCAATGTACTTGGGTTCAGATGCTTCCTGGGCGGCAGTATGTATCTCTGCGCCTGCGAATGCGGGCAGCGTGAGTGTCATCAATATCGATACCACTACAACTTGCAGCAACACCCGGAGATTGCGGAATTTCACGTATCTGTTCACGAGCCTGTTCATGGCCTGTTCATGACCTGTGTGCGAGCCTCTTGTCTGTTTTTCTTATCTTGCCAGGCTTCGGTGCGTGACTGCCAGGAGTCGCAGGAGTGAACTGCTGTTGCACCTTGAAAATACTGACCACATTCGATAAATTGCTGGCCTGATCCTGCAGGCTTTTTGCAGCTGCTGCTGCCTCTTCCACCAAGGCTGCATTTTGCTGCGTGACACCATCCATTTGTATGATGGCATTGTTGATCTGGTCTATGCCGGCAGACTGTTCTTTGCTGGCATCATTGATTTCATTCATGATCGTCGTCACTTTTGCCACACTATCGACTATCTCAGACATGGTCACACCTGCCTGATCGACCAGTCGCGCACCTTCCCCCACTTTTTCTACCGAGTCAGAAATCAGGGCCTTGATTTCCTTCGCTGCACTGGCAGATCTTTGCGCCAGGTTGCGCACTTCTGAAGCAACAACAGCAAAACCCCTGCCCTGTTCGCCTGCCCGCGCAGCTTCCACCGCTGCATTCAAGGCCAGGATATTGGTTTGAAACGCAATGCCGTCAATGACGGCAATGATATCGACGATTTTCTTTGATGAATCACTGATAGCCCCCATGGTAATCACCACCTGCGACACCACAGTCCCACCTTTGACGGCAGAATCAGATGCAGCATGCGCCAATTGATTGGCGTCGCGGGCATTTTGTGAATTCTGCTTCATGGTACTGGTCAGTTCTTCCATGGAAGAAGCGGTTTCTTCCAGTGAACCTGCCTGGCTCTCGGTGCGGGCAGATAAATCCATATTGCCAGTGGCAATATCAGTTGATGCGCCAACGATGGTATCGGTACTGGTGCGCACTTCACTGACGATATTCACCAGTCCACTATTCATGTCTTTCAATGCCTGCATGAGCTGGCCGGTTTCATCTGTCGATTTCACATCGATATTGGTCGTCAGGTCACCGTCGGCAACACTGCGTGCCAGTGACAAGGCATTGCGCATGGGCCGGGTGATACCTATGGTCAAAAACCAGGCGCAGGCACTACCAAGAATAATAAATAGCACGATCAAGGCACTGATCAGCACGAAGCTGTTCTTGGCGATAGTATCGACTTCCTGGCTGAGATCATCCACATCCTTTTTTTGAAACTCAAGGAAATCAAGTTCACTCTTTTGATATGCATCCGATACAGGCATGAATTTTTCAAACAACTTTGCTGCCTCATCTGCCTGACCTTCTTTTTTCAACTTACTAATCTGGTCTCGCAATGCAATGTACTGCTTGCGCACAGCAATGATATTATCGAGCAGCTTTTTCTCTTCAGGGGAGCTGATATGCTCTTCCATATATTTTTGAATTTCATTATTCCGTGCAGTTGATGCCTTGGCGTCGCTGGCAAAATATTCTGCGAGTGACTCATCACTGCTTTTGACTATTGCCAGCGTGCGTTTCAGCCCGGCTACGGTAATCCGGTACCACTCTTCGGTCATGCGTTCTTTTTTCAATGGTTCCTGCATCATGGAACGGGTGCTGTCAGCAACCTCATTCAAGCGCCATAAACCTATCCCGGAAGAAATCGTCGCCAGCAGCATGACCAGACCAAAGCCCATGGCGAGACGTATCCCTATATTCAGATTTTGAATTTTCATTGCCTGTCTCCTGGATATTTTTTATAGTAAGGCATTGCAGAGCCGGAGTTTGCGCCTATGCATTACCTGGCACCTGCCCTTACTTGCTTATTTCCCAAGAATGTCATATCCGGAAAAGCAAGACTTTATTGTTTTACTTCTTTCAAGCATATTAGGCAATTGCTATTTTGCAAGTCAACGATTGCAAAATACCATTAAAATGGTATTGCTCTATCCACTCACATAGAGGGAAGAGATTGGTACCAGCCAAATATTGGCATGCAATTTTTACACTACTCTTTTTTCATCCACAACATCCATGACACAAATCCTGATCATTCGTGCCGATATCACCAAGCTGCAAGTTGATGTCATCGTCAATGCCGCCAACTCTTCCCTGCTCGGCGGTGGTGGCGTGGATGGTGCAATACACAGGGCTGCAGGACCAGACCTGGTTCATGAATGCAGGCTGCTGGGCGGTTGCAAGACTGGCCAGGCCAAGATCACCAAGGGTTATCGCCTGCCAGCCGCTCACATCATCCACACCGTAGGCCCGGTCTGGCGCGGTGGCAAGCAAGGCGAACCAGACTTGCTGGCGTCCTGCTACCGCAACAGCCTGGAACTGGCTGCAGCAAAACAATTACACAGCATTGCTTTCCCCAGCATCAGCACGGGGATTTATGGTTATCCCATAGAACTGGCAGCACGCGTGGCAGTCAACACGGTCAGGGCATTTGGCTCAGAGTCGGGTTCCATTGAAGAAGTGATTTTTTGCTGTTTTTCGGATGCGGATCTGGCGGTGTATGAGGCAGTGTTGAGTGAGATTTCTGAATAATACCGTTTACGATTGTAGCCAGAATAACGATTAAAATAACAAAAACTGATAATGTAGTGCTTATCCTGCTTACTGGCTTTCTATTTTTTTCTAAAAGTTGAGAACGAAATCATTTCCCCCAAAAAACTGAAATGGCATTTGAGTGAAAGAAAATTTAGCGATAATTATTTCAATGCTCTACCTCAGCGCCACTGGCACGATATTTTGGATTTTGGGAAGATATTTTCGAAATGAAAATGGCAGCACCTCACTCTTCATGAGATTTTCTGGATTAATGCCTGCTATTTTCTTCGGCGTATATGTATACCCGCTTTCTTTAAATTTCATCTGTGAGAAAGTAAGTTGTGAAATTCAAGGTGAGCAAGCTTGGCAATATGTCTTTATTTCAATATTCATGGTTTTTTTATACTGGACACTTTTAGTTCTTAGCGCGAGACGAAGAAGTAATTAAATTTCTACACTTGGCAATATATCCAGAACGAAAAAAGCATTTGGCGGCTATTCATAGTGATCAAAAAATCCGCCTGGAGTTCCACTTTCTCAATCATCAACAAACTATTTAATATCAAACATCATGCGCCTATTCCTAAGTTTCATCACCCTGGCCTGCGCCAGCAGCTTTGCTCATGCCCTTGATTGCAATAAAGCATCCAACACCATGGAAATCAATGAATGCGCTTCCATAGAGCAGCAAAAAGTGGAAGCGAAATTGAACCAGGTGTATCAGCGCGTACTCAAAGGCATGGAAAAAGACTATGCGTCTGACGGCAATTTCGCAGACATGAAAAAATCTTTCGTCAATGCCCAGCGTGCCTGGATCAAGTTCCGTGAGGCGGATTGTGATGCCGTCTATCAAAAGAATATAGGCGGTACCATACGCACTGTGATGCACATCAGTTGCATGCAGGCACGCGCAAAAAGGCGTATAGAAGAGCTGGAAGAATTTGAAAAGAATTAAGCCAGATCAGTCATGAAAAACATGGAAACACGCCCTGACATTGAGCGGCTAAGGAAGAAAAGACAGCGCAATGTACAGGAACAAAACAGCTTAGTCGAATATGGTCTCAGAACGGAAGCAATTTACTGGCGCGAACATGCACTGCCCAAGGCATTGCGTGATGAAGGCCTTGCTCGCGGCGTAGATTGGGACAACAGTATCATTCTTGATCTGGTCAGAGATTTTCCTGGCATGCCGCGCCTGTACGGCTTGTTGCTGTCACAGGACGAGACTTTTATCAGTTTTGAAATCGACACCGATAAATTGCATGAAAATATCATCGATGTTGAAGAATGGTCTGACTGTAGCAGCATGCAAAATTTGAATACCCATAATCGCGGCACGGGCATGGGTTGGGGTGCGCAAGCTATTCTGATACGCCGCGAACTATGTGCTACACCTGCAGATAAACAGTCACTGTGAGGATGAAGATAGCTTTGCCATCCTGCTTTGTCATCCTCTGACACTTTCACTGCCTTGGCTGCCTTTGCTTAAAACTCATTCCACTCCTCATCATCCTTTTTGGCCGCATTCCCCTTGCCCGCAGAAGGGCTGGCCTTGGCTATCCTGGCCGCAGGTGCGATTCTGGTCGTTGCCGGTTTTGCCCGGACAGCGATCTTATTGGGTACACTGGCATTGGCAACTGCTGCCACGCCCTGCTTGCCCTCATCAAGTTTGAACATGCTGATGATCTGCGAAAGATGCTCGGCCTGTTCTTGCAGGCTTTCAGCAGCAGCCGCCGCCTCTTCCACCAATGCGGCATTTTGCTGCGTCATTTCATCCATCTGTGTGACGGCGCGGTTGACTTCTTCTATGCCAGAGCTTTGTTCCTGGCTGGCTGCGGTGATCTCACTCATGATGTCAGCCACCTGCTTGACCGAGGTGACAATCTCGCCCATTGTGTGACCAGCTTCATCGACCAGGCGTGCGCCTGAATCGACCTTGCCTACCGAATCATCAATGAGGTGCTTGATTTCTTTGGCAGCGGTGGCTGAGCGTTGCGCAAGGTTACGCACCTCGGATGCCACCACGGCAAAACCACGGCCTTGCTCACCCGCACGGGCCGCTTCTACCGCAGCATTCAATGCCAGGATATTGGTCTGGAAGGCGATGCCATCAATCACGCTGATGATGTCGACTATCTTGCGTGAGCTGTCCTTGATCGACACCATGGTGGTCACGACTTGCGAGACCACCTCACCACCCTTGCCTGCCACATTGGCGGCAGAGGCTGCGAGCTGATTGGCTTGGCGCGCATTGTCAGCATTTTGCCTGACGGTGGAAGTCAGCTCTTCCATCGACGAAGCGGTTTCTTCCAGCGAGCTGGCCTGGCTTTCGGTGCGGGCTGACAAGTCGGCATTGCCCGCCGCAATCTCGCCTGATGCCAGCCTGACCGAGCCACTGGTGGCGCGAATATCTATCAACACCGCAGCGATCTTGTCGACAAAGCGGTTAAAGGCCCCGCTGATTTGTGCCAGTTCATCTGTGCCATCGGCAGCCAGGCGGCGTGTCAGGTCACCTTCGCCGGTGGCGATATCAGCCATGGCATCGCGCACCAGTTCCAGCTTCTTGAGGGCTTGTGCTACCAGTGCTGTCAGTATCAGGGCGGCCAGTGCTACCACGATGATGGCAGTCACTGCGGATGCGGTCAGCATGGCAGTCAATGCCTGGGTCGCTTCGGCTTTATCAAGCACAGTAGCCAGCAGCCAGTCAGTACCGACAATTTTGGTGACAAACAACATGCCCTCGCGCCCATTCAAATGGATGGTGCTGCTGGTCTTGGAAGCTTCGGTGGCATTCAAAACCTGTGTCGTCAGGCTGGCATCGAGCTCACTGAGCGGCTTCAGGGTCAGTTTTTCATTCGGATGGGCAATGATCTTGCCACTGCCATCGAGCAAGAAAGCAAAGCTGGCTGGCGTAGGCTTGATCGACGCGACATTGCTGCTCACCACATCCAGCATGACATCAGCCGCCGCCACTGCTGTGACACTGCCTTTGCTGCCTATGGGGTCGGCAAAGGTGACCACCAGTTTGCCTGTGCTGGCGCCGATGTAAGGTGCCGTGATAATCGGCCCGCCAACTTCGCTGGCCTTGATATACCAGGGTCTTGCGGTAGGGTCATAATCGGCAGCGCGTTTGCGGTCTTGCGAAAACACCGCATGCTTGTCGGCAAAACCAATATAGGACATGTCAAACACACCGGCTTGTTCAGCGGCTTTGAGTGCACCCAGCGGTTCGGGCAATTCTGCCGCCAGCTTTAAAGAAGCAACCGCAGCCTGCTTGGATTTGACCCACTCGGTAATGGCTGTTGCATGGCTTTCAGACAGTTGTAATAACTGGCTGTTGAGTGCATCCATGGTACGCGAGCGCGTGGTAAAGAAATTTGCCACCACCATGGCCAGCATGGCGATCACAACGATGGAGACACAAATGCTGATGAGCTTTCTGCGCAGCGACGAAAAAAACATACCGGTTCTCCAATACAAAAGTCGGACGGAATATTCTGTAGCAACAGCTCTTTCAGGATAGCACTGATTTTGTCACTTGATAATTTAACAAATCAGAAGAAGTACTGAGTTAGCCAGAAGTAACTTTTCTTGATTCAGTTTGATATATTGCTAGGTAAAACCCAAAAACAATACCCTGGAGATCATAATGTTGTCGATTTCAGTTGCAATTTGGCGACGTTGCTGCAGACCAATATCATTGGCCGCAATGACATTGATGCGCGCCCCCGCCATCCAGTTTTTCACTATGCAAGGAGAAATTTTTAATGGCCGCAATTGCTGCCGCAATGCAACAAATAACATTATTAGCATCGCACAACTAATTGCAAGCCTGTCTGCAGTTTTGATTTCCTGCCATTCTGCTGGTATCTTCAATTCCTCGCTGGCTACGTTGACGCAGTGTTTGACCGTGTTTGACCAATTTTTACCGGATATAAAAACGATCAGAGACTGAGATACAGCACCAACAAGCGTGCAGTTGTCAGTCCAATGCCCGGTGATACCACCGACACATGTTGCTGATACTGGATCAGGTCTGATCTTCCATCTCTGTAATATGTTGCAACAATTTCGCCAAAAATTGCCTGATTAATACGCTATGCTGAATCAAGCACTTCTCTATCTTTGACTTTGAATTGCAAAAATGAATGCATTAAATGCTTTACAAAGACCATTGCAAGACAGTTATGCGTCAAAAGAGACGGGGGATTTGCTCGCCCTGGGCATCAAGCCTGATCTGGCTGAACATGAATATGCCGCAGTTGAATCAATACTCTCTGTGCGCGGCGTTGATATCAACGCAGTCAGGGAGCAACGTCAGCAACACCTAAAGATTGCTGACCAGCAAAATGCTGACGATGGAAAACTCGCTGGCCTGTCAAAACGCTTCATTGCCCAGGTCATTGACACTGTTGGTGTCGCATTGTTGTTAGCCTTGCTGGGTTTGCTGATCACCGTCACCATGCCTAACCTGTTCAAGCAAACCAACCGGGTAGCGTTGATTTTGTGGCTGCTGTATCAATTGTTCAAGGATGGTTTTGACGGCCAAAGCTTGGGCAAGCGCATCATGCATATCCGCGTGGTTCATCATGATACTGAACATCCCTGCAATCTGACACAATCCTTTTTGCGTAATGTGCTTGTGTTGACGGTAGTGGACTGGGTGTTTGCGCTGGGGCGCAAGCAATTGCGGTTGGGGGATATGGTGGCGGGGACTAAGGTGGTGAAGGAGTAGGGTTTTCAGATATTGAGACTGTGCCGAGATCTCATTCTGAAATACAGTTTTGCCTACCAGCTTTACGGTCTCACGATTAATGCTTCCCCTTTTAACGTTATTCCTGCGTGCTTTTGGCAGGAATCTACCGGGCTGGCGCTCCAGTGGCGTTCGTGGAATACCGTGTCTTTTGTTGATGTCGTACTCTGACTAAAACGATTGCCCTTCGTAGATACAAGCCGGGTCTCGGCCCGGCGGCCGAAATACTTTCTTTGCGTCGCCAAAGAACGTATTCAAAGAAAGGCGACCCAGGCGTCGTCGCCCCTGCGGGGTTCCCGTTTGTGCAGTACAAAAAATGGGAAGATCCGAAACTCGCCTTCGGCTCAAACAGCGGCTCTTCTTAATCCATTTTCTGTACTGCACAAACGGCGCCGACACATGGGAACGGCAAAAGTCAAAAGCAACGTCACCGCGGCCCCTCCCCATATTCCTACATCCTATATACAGTAATCTTCAAATCACATATCTACGTCACAAAAAATTCGTCACATCAAACCCAACCAAACTCAGGTTATTCACGTTCTTCAACACGCCCACCAGCACAATTTCATCCGGCGTGATGTTGTTGACATCCAACTGGTTAATCACATACCAGACGCTGGCATCGCCGATGATGTCTGCAGTGATGATGACCATTTTGCTGGCGACGGTGGGGCCGGTGAAGGCTTTGCCTGTGCCGAACAGGGCGGCAATTTTTGTGGTGTCGAGGGCGTTACCCTGTACCGCTAAAACGTCGCCATTGGCCCAGGCTTTGGGTGTGGTGGCTGCGGCGTTGACGGCGGCGATTTTGGTGGTGCCAGTCTTGTTCAGGAAGGCGGAGAAATTCAATACATCACCACCCTTGCCTATCGTGAAATTGGTGATGGTGTCAACGCCATTGGCAACCGGGGTGATGCCGAATGTATAGGTGTCCACGCCAACACCACCCTGCATGGTGTCGTGCCCGCCACCGCCTGTGAAAAAATTCGGATAATTCGAGCCTATCAGCAAATTATTTGCTTCATCACCCTTGATGGTGGTGGTTACAGTCACCTTGGTGCCGGAAGTACTTGTGCTTGTTCCTGTAGTGGTGGCTGCGGCAATCGAACTCAGGTCAACGTAATCCACCTGTTTGATGTCGCCACTCAGCAAAGCCAGGGGCTTGCTGTCCAGTGTCAGCACATCCAGATTCAAGTCAATCACCAGAGCCGTGGTCAGCGCGCCTTTGCCGCTCAGTAAATGATTGGTTTCGTTGAGCGGGATATCAATGTAATTGATTTGCAGATCAGACTTGACTGCATTAAGGATATTCACAACCTTGCCACCCGTGAAGGAGGTGTTATCCAGCGTCACAGTCAGGTTAGTGATGTTATTGATACTGGCATTGGCCGTGGCCTTGCCACTCAGGGTCAGGGTGGCGGTGGTGTCTGTGGTCTTGACCAGGGTGCCAGTCAGGCCGGTGGGTACATTAGTCAACTTGCCCAGTGCAGCGCCGACATTACCCTTGAAGGTGTCGCCAGTCAGTGTTAAAACAATACTGCTGGTCATGCTGCCATCATTGAGTTGCTGCTCGACAAATGCAGGTGCTGAATAAGAGATGCTGCCTATGGTCGGCGTCACTTCCGATGCCTGCGCCACTTTCAAGACGAGTTGTTCGACATTGGTGGGTGCAGCAGCCGCTTCAGCCGCAGTTGGCATGCGGCCTATCAAGGTTGTGTAGACCACACTGGCATACACCTTGGTTGAAGCGGCTATCTTGAATTCTTGTGACTGCGCAAACTGGTTGACGATCTCGCCACGCGCCATGCCGTTCGTCATTTGCCCTACCCAATAATCACGGCCTGCTGTATCGGCGGTACGGCCGAGCACATTTTGATAAATCAGGTCGAGGAACTGGCTATTCGACAAACTGCCACCATATTTGCTGACAAACTCTTCTGACTGGGCAAACACCTGGGCGATCTGGCTATTACTACCGCCATTCCTGTGCACGCCCATCCAGAAGGTGAAGCCATCGGTGTCAGGAATACGGTTGAAGGCTGCCAGGTACAGGCGCACGACTTGTTCGGCAACCGGGCTATACTCTGGCGCAATCAAAAAGCTGTATTCAACCCCGGCACGCGTGAGCAAGCCAGAATCCAGGCGGGAGGCATATAAATCCACCGTCTGCTGGTCGGGTTGTTTGTCCCAGAGTATCTGGAACAAGCCTGTGACAAATTCTTTATTGGTTTTGGCCATCGTTGCACCTGCACTTATTGCAGCAAATGTTCATATCGGAAACAGCAAGCATGCCTACTTAACGGCAAACTTTCTCAAAGTTTCAGTGTCCCATCCTGTAGATAGAATAAACTCAGGGTCATTGCCAGATCGAATCCAGGCGCAAAATCCCCTATTTATGCAGTATATGCCAAAAAATTTCGGCACAATTCATACAACAGCAGCTAAAAAACCAGTCAATTCAATTTGGCTGAGCCCTAATCATTGATAAAATACAATCATCCGCTCATAGCCTTGGCCAAGCTGCAGAAAGCACTACATCATGAAAATAGCCGTCCTCTTCCCTACACAGACTGAAGCCAGCCTGTTCCAGCGCGAAGGCATTATCACCATCGTCTCTGGTGTCGGGCTTACCGCGACCGCCCATGCGACCCTCAGGGCTATTTACGAATATGAGCCAGACATGCTCATCATGGCGGGCATAGCCGGGGCTTATCCGCATTCCAGTTTCAAGGTAGGTGACGTGGCGCTGGTTGAAAGCGAGGTTGAAGGTGACCTGGGCTTTTTCACGCCCGAGGGCTTCACCCACCTGGCGCACCTGCCCATCGACATGGAATTTGAACGCCGCCATACGCTTAGCTGCCCCTTCATCCCCGCAGGTACAGAATTCCCGAGAGCCCGCAGCATGTCACTGAATGCCGCCATGGCGCACTACGTCAATACTGAATTCGTTGACCTGGAAAACATGGAAGGTGCGGCCTTCTTCTATACCTGCCTGCAGGAAGACCAGCCTTTCCTGGAATTGCGCGCCATATCGAATTTCGTCAATGTCGATAATGATGAATGGGATATGCAGGGCTCGATCAAGGCCATGACCAAGGCCTTGCATCAGTTGCTTGACGACATACAACATTAAAATTTTATGCACGGACCAGACCCAAAAAACGCCCACCCCATGCAGGGCTTCCCTCAGGTTTGCTATATCAAGAATACGGTCAGCAACCCGAATATCCTTATCGGTGACTACACCTATTATGATGACCCGGATGGTGCCGAAGATTTCGAGCGCAATGTGCTCTACCATTTCCCCTTCATCGGCGACAAGCTCATCATAGGCAAGTTCTGCGCGCTGGCGCGTGGTGTCAAGTTCATCATGAATGGGGCAAACCACAATATGGCGGGTATCTCGACCTACCCTTTCCAGATCTTTGGCAATGGCTGGGAGAAAACGCCGATGGACCTTGAAGCCCTGCCCTACAAGGGTGACACTATCATCGGCAACGATGTCTGGATAGGCTACGAGGCACTGATCATGCCGGGTGTGAAGATAGGCAACGGTGCCATCATCTCATCACGCTCTGTGGTCGTCGGCGATGTGCCTGCTTATACCATCGTCGGCGGCAATCCAGCCAAACCGATACGATGGCGTTTTACGGACGATGTTATCGATACCCTGGAACAAATCGCCTGGTGGGATTGGCCGGCAGAAAAAATCAGCCGCCATATCAGTGTCATTACCGCAGGGGATATTGGGGCTTTGAAGGCGATTGCTTTGGCAGAATAATCAAGCTCAAGACATCGCATCAAAGAGACAGCAACAGCAGCCTGGTCTCCATGTATCGAAAGATTATTCACTTCAATTCTATAAAACCTTCACATGAAAATTTCAGATATCCCCTTTGGCACTACCGACTGGTCCACTGTTGAAAAAACCGAACATCCCGGCATTACCGGCAAGGCCTTCTGGCGCACCTGCAAGTTTGGCGACATCCGCGTGCGCATGGTCGAATACACACCCGGCTATCTGGCCGATCACTGGTGCAGCAAGGGACATATCCTGCTGTGCATGGAAGGTGAAATGCTGACCGAACTTGATGATGGCCGCGTGCTGACTTTGAAGGCTGGCATGAGCTACCAGGTTGCTGACGGAGCTGAAGCGCACCGCTCATCAACAACGACCGGGGCGAAGTTGTTTATTGTGGATTAGTCATGCGCCTTAAGCATTGCCATGTGAGATGCGCTGCGTGAAACTTCCCCATGTTATATTCGCTGGCAATCAGCTTGCCACCATACCGGCAAGATGAAAATTCCATATAAAAACATCCTAGAGAACAACAATGAATAAAAACCTGGCACCCGTATTATTGAGCAGCATGCTATGCAGCCTGATGTTGGCAGCCAGCCCGACCCAGGCTGAAGATAAAGCCCCCACCAAAGAAACCATCGCCATCAAGGCTGGTCGCCTGCTGGATGTCGAAAGCGGCAAAATCTTGCGCGACCAGCTTATCGTCATTGAAGGTGAGCATATTATTACGATAACGCCAATAGCTGGCACGCCCATCCCGGCAGCGGCCAGGGTCATAGACCTGTCCAAATCCACCGTATTGCCTGGCCTGATTGATGCGCATACGCACCTGACCAGCAATCCACACCAGCATGGCTATAGCTCTCTGGGTACATCCACGGTACGCGGTGCGCTCTACGGTGTCAGGGCTGCTCGCGATACTTTGAATGCAGGTTTCACCACCGTGCGTGATGTTGGTTCTGAAGGTTTTTCTGATGTTGCCCTGCGCGATGCCATCAATGATGGCGACTTCCCCGGCCCGCGCATACTCGCCGCAGGCTATGCCTTAGGCATCAAGGGTGGTCATTGCGACAATAACCTGCTGCCACCTGAATACAATGACGTAGGCAAAGGTGTGGCCGATGGCCCATGGGCAGCCCGCAGCAAAGTGCGTGAAATGGCCAAGTATGGTGCAGATGTCATCAAGATTTGCGCCACTGGCGGTGTATTGTCCAAAGGCGATGCCGCAGGTGCCCAGCAATATACCCTCGAAGAAATGCAGGCCATCGTGCAGGAAGCCCACAAGCTGGGCCGCAAGGTTGCCGCCCATGCCCACGGTGCCAGTGGCATCAGTGATGCCATACGCGCCGGTGTAGATTCAGTCGAGCACAGCAGCCTGATTGACAACGAAGGCATCAAATTGGCCAAACAACATGGCACATGGCTGGTCATGGACATCTATAATGACGACTATATCCTTGGCGAAGGCGAAAAAGCGGGTTTCTTGCCTGAATCGCTGGCCAAGGAAAAAGAGATAGGCCAAAAACAACGCGACAACTTCCGTGCTGCCCTGCAAGGCGGTGCCCGCATGGCATTTGGCTCAGACGCTGGCGTCTACCCGCATGGTGACAATGGCAAGCAGTTTTATTACATGGTCAAGTATGGCATGACCCCCATGCAAGCCATACAGGCAGCCACCATCAATGCGGCAGATTTACTGGGCTTGAAAGACAAGGTCGGCAGCATCAAGATTGGCAAGTTCGCGGACATCATTGCCGTCGATACCGATCCGCTGGTAGACGTGACTAGCTTGACCAAGGTAGCTTTCGTCATGAAGAATGGCAAAGTATATAAGTAAATTTTCAAGATCAAGACCTCTCACCACAGAGGCACAGAGGCACAGAGAAGATCAGAAGAAAACCAATAGATTATGGTTATTAAATTTTGATTTCTCGTTTTCCATTTTAGAAAGTAGCAATGAATCAGAAACTCAGCATAGATGAATACGACGCACTGGAGCAATTAAGCAAGCTGCCGCGCAATACCAAACCGAATGCCTGCATCAGCCGCAATGCCAAGCGCCTGTGCGGCATCAAGTTCATGACCCACCGCAAAGACGGCACGCTGGAACTGACCGATGCAGGCAGGCAAACCCTGTTCATCAAGCAATGCATAGATGGCTTGCGCGCGATTGCGAATGACCCTGACACGCCCCTCCCCGGCCCGGTAGCTACCTTCCTGGGCAAGAAAGCCCATGTAGAAGTCAATGCCGAGACTGGCAAGATGACGATTACCCAGCGTGGTATTGAATGTCTGGCGGATATTGATGCGCAGATGGTGCAAGGGAATAAGTAAATAGGTCCCCGGCGACGGGGCGTTGGTCTAAGCTTGGCTGCCCGGATGTGAGTTTACGTATTACGTTTTTCACCGGACTTACTAAATTCGCCATTTGATAAGCAGTGATGAACATTACGTTATTCCTGCGTGTTTTTGACAAGAGTTCAACGGGCAGGCGCTCCAAGGCGTGATCTGATTTAAATTCAGGTTCGTATTGTTTTACGAATCTGTTTTTCAAATATCTTCACACGTAACATTCGATTGCAGACCGGGGGTAAACAGACATGCGTACGATTACGCTGCGCTTGTATAACACCTATGTCCCTACTCGCTTTTTCAGAGTCAGGAAAGAGCAGTGCCAGGAAATCAGGGTGACGACGCCTCGATAGAAGGTCTAGCCGTCATTCGTGGGTTTGGTAATTTGCCACGCGAAGCCTGTAAGCGACAAAACAGAGAGTGCAGCAATCCAAAGGTAGCCGCCAAATCTTAGTCCCTGTGAAGGTTCCGCCCCTCCTGCACTCGAACCACACGCCATTGCGGGAACATAAAGGCAAGAAATCGCCACTGCCAAGACGAGGATTGAATACAAGGACACTAGCGGGAGCGCCTTCCCTCTTGCAACTGCGGCAACGATCAGCAGAGCGAGAGGATTTGCGAACCACCTTGGGTCCAGGGCAAAGATTGCCATCCATCCTGCCCAAGCGACGTTGTATCCCATATGACGCGGGCCATCAATGCAACTGAACACTGGAAAGAAAAAACTTGAAACGTACAGACTAATTCCTAGTACTGCACCTATATGAGGGATCGACTTATTCATGACAGCTTACGTAGAAATGACAGGTGCAAAAAGCGTACATATCGAATGGCAAATAATGATTTAGAGAACTGCCAATTTTCATTTGCGATTAATTTTCTGGATTCATCCCTCATCAAATTGTATTTCGGAATATCATTTTCTTGCAGGGAACCACCGGAAAGATATAGAAAATGGCGGCTAACATGCGTGCGATTGCGCTGAGCTAATCGTGTCTACATGAGCTAGTGTTGCGCCCTTCGATAGGTTTATTCAACAAAATGCGCATCTGGATTATTTCAACATGGTGTGCACATTGATTCACGCCCCCGACAAACCACGCAAAGCCAATGACACTGCAGGCCATGCATTACTTTGCGGATCAATCACCGCAAAATGCCCAGCTTCTGGCAACAATACCAATTGCGTTTTTGGGAAAGCCTTGCAATAAGCTTCAGGCACAACCGGTGGCACAACTTTATCAAGGCTGCCTTGTAGCACCGTCACTGGCACTGCAGGAGCAGGTAATTGCATGGGATCGGCGTCCGGGCGTTCAGCCGGATTCTTGCCTAGAAACTTCAACACTGCACCATCACCCAGTTTCAAATCATGGGCCATGCGCAGGTCGGCGGCGGGTGCCAGGGCAAGTACACCGGCGAGCGCGGGCGTTGCACATTTGACTGCGGCCCACAGCACGAGATGGCCACCAGCAGAATGTCCAATCAATACTATCTTGCCGTTGTGTCGCGCCACTTGGTGTGGCAGCATTTCTATCGCGCTGGCGATGTCTTCCAGGCTGGCGTCAGGATTACTGGGAATGCGGCGATATTCTGGTGTGACTACCGTCCAGCCTTCAGTAGCCAGTGCGCTGGACATCGCCTCGGTGTGCTGCCTGTCATATTCTGGTTTCCAGAAACCGCCATGTATCAGCATCAGTAGTGGACGTCGTGCACCGTCACTGCCAAACCGTATATCGGCTACCTGGTCTGCATGACTGCCATAAATCAGGCTGTGGTCAGGTGGATTACCCTTGCGGGTCAGGACGGAGAGGTCTTCTGTCATATTGTTTCCTGCAATGATTTACGTAGAACGGGAGATGTACAGTGCGCTGATTGTACCTGCCAATAGTTAGCATTCTCTGTTGGAGCGGCTTCAGCCGCGAACAAATGACGGATAGTGTTCATTGTTCGCGGCTGAAGCCGCTCCTACCTGCAAGCTGTCTATTTTTTTGCTCTGCGCCCCAGCAAAAAAGCCAGCAACACTCCTAGCACAGACAATCCCAATGCACCGAGGTTGCCAATGAGGATGTAGGGCGTCATGCCCGTATAACCCTGCACATTCGCAGCCAGCACTGCCCGGGTATTCTCAGGCAATAACTGCTCAACCACACCACCCGGCACGATGACTGCAGTGGCTCCTGTGTTAGTTGCACGCAGCATGGGTCTACCAGTTTCCAGAACCCGCATTTGCGATATCTGCAAATGCTGAGGGATGGCGAATGAATTGCCATACCAGGCCAAGTTGGATGCATTCAGCAAGATGCTGGCAACGGGTTGGCCTGCAGCGTGCTGTGCAGAGAGTTGCGCAGCAATTTCTTCGCCGAACAAATCTTCATAACAGATATTCGGCATCACCCACTGGCCTGCAACTTTCATGGCTGGCTGTATCGGGCCAGAGGTTGAAAACTCGCCCATGGGAATGGACATCATGTTCACAAACCAGCGAAAGCCCGGCGGAATGAATTCGCCAAAAGGCACGAGATGATGTTTGTCGTAGCGGTAAGGCTGGGCATACTGGCGCGACATGCCGAGCACGCTGTTGGAATACTTGTCAGCTCCATCATGCACGCCCACACCAAGGATGACGGTACTGGCGCTGTCTTGTGCAAAGCTGTTGAGCAGCGGCAGATAATCTGGCGGCAATTGCGATGTCAGCATGGGCAGTGCAGTCTCAGGCGTGACGATGAGGTCAGCCGGGGTTTGCGTGATCATGTCGTGGTACAGAGTCAGCGAGTCATTCAGGTGTTCCTGGCTGAACTTCATGTCTTGCGCAACATTGCCCTGCAACAGCCGCACCTGTATGGCCTGGCCTTGCGGCTTGGTCCAGCTGATTTGCTGCAAGCCATAGCCTGCGACAAATACGACAAGGGCCAGAGCAGGTAGAGACAGTTTTTGCTTGCGGCTAGCATCCGTCAACAGCAACAAGGCCAGTGCCGCAGCCAGCAAGGCATTCAGCCAGCACAGGCCAAGTACACCAATGACAGGTGCAAAACCAGCCAGTGGGCTATGGGTATGGGAATAACCGGAGATAGTCCAGGGAAAGCCGGTTAAAAAACAAATGCGCAGCCATTCAGCCACGGTAAACAAACCGGGCAAGACCAGCAGGCCTGCGATGGTAGACGAGATTTTCCAGCGCTGCTGCAGCCAGCGCGTGCCCCAGGCAGCAGCAGCCACATAGACAGACAATGCGCCTGTCAAAAACATCAGGGCCAGCAAAGAAAGTACGCCGGGCAAACCGCCGAACACGGTCATGGCATACACCAGCCAGCTGGTGCTGGCCGTCAGCCACCCCAGACCATAAGCCCAGGCCAGCCAGCCTGCCCGTTTGCGGCTGATGGCGCTGTCGCCCTCACGCAAAACCTGGCTGAACAACAAGGCCAGACTCAGGATTTGCGCAGGCCAGAAATGGAAAGGGGCGAACGACAGCACATTCAGCCCCCCTGCCACCAGCACAAGCAGAAAGGATGAACGTGCAGACAAGGAGGACAACAAAGACCGCAAAGACATTGCAGCCTTAATCATCAGACCGCACAGTTGGTCTTTGTTCCACCATCAGCATTTGCACTTCACGCGCATCGGCACGCAAGACTTCGAAGTACAGATTGCCTATCGAGAATTCATCACCCATATGCGGCACCTGGCCCATATAGTCGGCCACATAGGCACCGATGGTTTCGGCATGCTCAGACCCCAGCGTCGTACCCAGGGTGTTATTGAATTGTTCAAGATCAGTCAGACCCTTGATGCGCCAGCGTTTGCCGTTGCCCTTGCTTTCCAGCGCCAGGATATTGTCTTCTTCTTCCTCGAAATCGTATTCATCTTCGATATCGCCGACGATTTGTTCCAGCACATCTTCAATGGTGATCAGGCCAGAGACACCGCCGTATTCATCCACCACCATGGCAATATGATTGCGGTTGGCGCGGAAGTCGCGTAGCAAGATGTTCAGGCGTTTGGATTCAGGGATATAGATGACCGGACGCAGCATGTCACGCACATCAAATGCGTCAGAGGCGTAATAGCGCAGCAAATCCTTGGCCAGCAAAATGCCAACGACCTTGTCGCGATCACCATCGACAGCAGGGAAACGGGAATGCGCTGTCTCCAGCACTTCTGGCATCCATTCTTGTATGGGATTGGAAATATCGATGACATCCATTTGCGCGCGCGGCACCATGATATCGCGTGCGCACAGGTCAGATACCTGGAACACGCCTTCTATCATAGCCAGTGCATCGGCATCGATGAGGTTGCGTTCTTGCGCGTCGTGCAAAACTTCCAGCAGTTCGGCGCGGTTTTCAGGTTCAGGAGAAATCAGGGCGGTCAATCGTTCAAACAATGACCTATGTGGTTTAAGGTCAGATGGTCTGACCTTACTAGAATGCTCTTGCATAATAGGCGTAACGCCGTTGTTTCAATCCTACAGAATACAACAAATGGCAGCGGTTTCCCAAATTTTGACATGAACAGATACAAAAACTATCGCAAAACATGTTCAACAGCGCGTCAAAACCAGCGAAAAGCACCATTTGTCATTCGTCTGTCATAAATCAAACCAGGTAATTCGCATTCCATCCTTGCCTGGCTTGCCTGTCCAATTTCCTCTCCTGGCATCACCAACAAGTGGGGATAGTGGTATAAAAACGTCAATTAATTTTTATGAAATAAAAGATTAACAAAACAATTGCCTTTAATTTTTCGACAACTTATGCTGGTGGAGGAACATCCCAAACTGCCATCTGGCGTCAGGAATACGTTCCTCCTGTCGACTCTAGCACTGACATTGAAGTAGCAGTAGAAGAAGTAGCAGCAGCGGCAACTTTACAAATGGAGATTCATCCATGTCAGCAATCATCCAGGCCATCTTTATCAACCCACCTATAGCAATTGCCCGTCTGGGTGGCAGTAGTACGCCGCAGGAGGCTTTCCAGTGGATACAAAATCCAACACCGCGCGCCAATGCAGAAACGGTGATTGCACCTGACTGGTCGCTACGTATCTTGCCTGACAGTTCAGTTGAGCCTTATATGCCAACAGAAATCAGCCTGCGCGATGGCGAGCTGATACGGCCTGTAGCCCCCTTCTTTGAAATCTGGGCAAAAATGGGAGAGCCCGGCTCGGCAGAAAGCAGCTGGATTGATACACCGCTGACCCCGGCATTGTTGAAGCGTTTCAAGATCCCGATTGCCAATCTGTCGCTGGAAGTGAACGCGCAAAACCACAAGGCAGCCCGGCGTGCCGCCAACCCGCTTTTGCGTTTTGGCACCACTCCCCCTGTTGTAGTGGCGGCTGACAATCATGCGAACACCCCTCTGTTGGGTGTCAGCCCACCCGCCGCTACCGCACCCATGATACCGACTGGACGCAATATTCCACTTGGCAGCATACAATTCTTACTCAGCAAACCCCAGCCAGTCAATGGTCAACCCTGGCTGGCAGAAGTCAATGTCGAAGTACTGCGCTTTCGCTTTACCCCCGCGCGTGGGCGCGTGTATGGTCCGCCAGATACCAGCCAGAACCATCCGCCACCAGTGGGTTCCCCAGCACCCCCGGTACTGGAACCTTTTAACTTCCTCAATCCAGACGCAGGCTGGCGTGGTACCACCGGCACCCAGGCATCGATCGTCAGCCCCTGGGATACCTATGATGGCGCGGATGATGGTAATGACAACGACGCCAATGATGAGTTGTCGCTGGGTGTTGTCGACGATACCTGCGAAGCCAGGATTAAAGTCACGTTGCGTTTCCTCGGCGCGACAGGACGAACTCTCAACACGTCGGCCAATGTCTTTGTTGCCCCACCCGATTTTGCCCCGGACCGCCGGCCTTTCCTGTCCATGGCTGACGAGATCAATGACCGCAGTGGCGACATGGCCAGACGCAACGCCGCCATGACCACAGCCGAGCGCGAACGCTGGGTAGAAGACTTGTTTGAGCGCGTCTATGAAACCCTGAGCCTGTTCAACGTCGATCACTACCGCGACCGGCGCTCCATGGACTTGCCCGCCAATGCGCGGCTGCCCAGAAAAATTACCGGTGATGGCATGCTTGAACCACTACGGGCATTTGGCGGGCGTGACCTCTTGCGCAATCCAGATTTCACGATTCCCAATGCCAATGCTGCCGATCCCTTGCCACTGACCACACATGCACGTTCACGCCACCGCTATCTGTCTGATTTGCAGGCCCTGCACGATTTTGTGCAATTACGTCCCACTCGGCTTAAGGAACTGATACGCCAGAGTTTTCATCTGAGGTCATCTGAAACTGCCGATGCCACCAGCATGCAGATGCCACCGCTGATGCGCAACTCGAATGCACTGCCACTGACGCTCAGCACATGGCAATATGATCTGCTGATGAGCTGGGTTGACGATATCATCCAGACGCCCGTGGCTTCACCACTGGGGCGTTCAGCCATTGTCGCCAATCGCGCCAATGAACGGCGGGATGAAATCCTGGCAGGCATGGGCACCAGCACAAATCCTGCTGGTGGCCAGACATGAGTCTGCTGCCACTCCCCTCTGCTGTGCATGCACCGGGCAGTTACCGTTTCAGGTCCAGCCTGGGTCAGCATTTACTGGTGGTACCGCACAGCCAGATTTATGACCTGCCAGAACAAGAAACCGATGCTGATGCTGATGCTGACACTGATGCCAGCCTCGATCATGTCCTCAGCCAGATGCTGGCACATACTCTACACAATGAAGCCAGTCTCGACTCTCTGAGCCTGCCGACAGTACAAAGCCTGTCGCTGAATGTCAGTTCCAGTTGCAATCTGGGCTGCAGCTATTGCTATGCCAGCCAGGGTAATTTTGAGGGCAAACAAAGCAAAGGGATGGACTGGGAGCAGGCGCGCAGCAGCATAGACCGTTTGCTGGCAGAAGCCAATCCACAAGCACCGCTGACCCTGGGGTTTATCGGCGGCGAACCCTTTGTCAATCGCGCCCTGATACACCAGTGCGTGCACTACAGTGCTGCGCTGGCCCGCGAGCAGCACCTGGACTTGCGCTATTCCGTCACCACCAATGGCACCTTGCTGCGTCCAGAAGATCACGAACTGCTACGACAGCATCGCTTTGCAGTCACCGTCAGCATTGATGGCGGCAGCGTCGTCCAGAACCGCCAGCGCCCCATGCTCAATGGTAAACGTGATTCCTTTGCTGCAGTCATTGAGCACTGCCAGCCTTTGCTGGACACACCCGGGATGTGCAAACTGGCGGCCCGTGCCACGGCCAACAGCCTCTCGCTTGACCTGGACCAGCAGTTTGACGCCATCGCCGCGCTGGGCTTCCAGGACATAGGCTTCTCGCCCTTGCGCAGCGGTTCAGCATTGGCATTGCAGGATCAAGACTGGCCAGTCTATGAACTAGCCATGGTCAGCCTGGCCAGCCGGGAACTGCAGCGCGCCTTGCAGGGGCAGCAGATACGCTTGAGCAATTTCGCCACTGCCCTGAAGCAATTGCATGTTGGTGCCAGCAGCCCTTACCCCTGTGGCGCAGGTGGAGGTTATTTTTCTGTTGCCAGCAATGGCGACTGGTATGCCTGCCACCGTGCCATCGGTGAAGAAACCTACAAGCTGGGTGACCGGCATGCGCTGGATGCGCCCAAACGTCTGCAGTTTTTGCAAGAGCGCCATGTACATGCCCAGACCGATTGCCAGACTTGCTGGGCGCGTTACCTGTGTTCAGGCGGCTGCCACCAGGAAAAAGCCAGCCGCAGTGTGGCTTCCTGCAACTACATCCGGCGCTGGCTGACTTTTTGTCTGCAGTCTTATTGCGAACTGAGCCAGGCCAGGCCGGATTATTTTACCCATTGTCTGCCATCACCACGTGCCAGCACGCCAGCATAAGCTGGAACATAAGGAACATAAGGAATATAAGGAATATAAAATGAGCCTTCCCGACATCATCAAACTGATCCCCCGCAATGCTGCCGCCCTGCGTCGCGCACAAACTGCTGACAGCGCCATTACACCTGTTGCTGGCAATCCTGTCTCTACCCGTCTGGAGTCTGGCGTCGGTAATTGTTATCCGGGCCTGGAAGCCGATTTGCGTAATCTGGAAAGACGTTTTTTCCCTTTCCTTGAAGTAGACATCGACGATACTGAGATCCGTATCGTGGCTGTCAACAGTAGCGGCATTGACGCAGCCACCACCACACCGGGTACGGCAAACACGCCAATGAGCGCAGCCGCAGCAAAGAAATATCGCAATCTGGCGCGTGACATCAGCCAGAACCGACCCTGCACGATCACCGGGATCAACGGCAACTTTGGTCCCTTCGGCAATCAGGATTTGAGCATTGCCACATTAAGCCCACCAGGCAATACGGATATCAGCACCTCGCCCCCGGATGCCTGGACTGCGATACGCCTGCTGCCAGAAAACACACCCCTTACCCTGACAATACAGACCAGTACCGGCAGCATTTCACTGCAAGGAAAGCGTTCACCCTATTTGAGCAGCACTGGCAGCCTGGCCGCCATGTTTGAACCCGGCGAACTCACACAATCCCTGTGCAGCCCCTGGACCCATGATTTCCGCGATTGTGGTTGCTTTTACTGGGCCAGCAATCATCCTGACATTGCCCAGCCACCGACACCCGATGCCAGCGAACCTGGCGTGCCCTGGCTGGCCGCAGTGCCATGGGAAAGACTGGACAGACGCATAGGCAACACACCGCCTGCACCCGCCGACATTAATGAGCCAGTAGAACTGGGCCATTACGCCATCAACCACCAGTGGCAAACCCTGAACTTCGTGCTGGAAGGCCGCGAAACCATACGCCCCTATAAGCCAGGCAAGTTCACTGCACTCCCACTGGCATCCAGAGAAGAATTACAGTTATACCTGCGTTATGCAGCCGGTCTGGAACTAGCTGCCATCCAGGAATACCTGTCGGCAGCCTATTCGCTGCTGAGCCCGGCGACGCTGGCAGCGGGTGATCTGCGCAACAATGTCACGGTCAGCTTTGCTGAACTCATGCGCATCGCCTATGGAGAAATGCGCCACCTGCGGGTTGTCAATAATGTGCTGCTTTCCCTTAATGGCCCTGCCTATACACCGGCTTTGCAAGTAGCCAAAACGATTCCTGATGCCGCTGGCAATCAGCGCCCGGTACGTGCGAGGATACTCGACCCGCAATCCCTGCAAGATTTCCTGGCCCTGGAACAGGCCAACAGAGGTGCCGACGATTTATATGCACGTATCTACGCTACCCTGCGCCAGCCAGGTTTTGGTAGCGATGCAGACTGCCAGGGCATACGCTACATCATGGCAGAGGGTCAGGATCACTTTGAAACCTTTGAGAACATGCAGGTATGGCTGCAAGGCTTCCAGCCCAGCCAGTATCTGCACCAGCCCCTGGTACAGGCACCTGCCAGCAACAGCACCTACAAGGCTCTGCAAAAAGCTTACCGCAACTTGCTGGAAAAACTGTATGCCGGTTACCAGGCGGGCATGCCCCAGGGGGCGGTGGATATTAACTCGGCGCGTGGCGACATGGTTGCCGCCAACGGTTTTGGCAGCGCTGCCAGAGCCGTGATCCATGCGGGTTTCCTGCTGTCTTTCGATACCATCAGTGATGCCCGTTTTACCCCTGTCGCCCCGCCGCCGGGCTTATGAATCATTATCGTGTTGCGGTGCTTGGCAATGGCCCGGTTGGCATACTGGCGGCCTTGCATGCAGCCAGGCAAGGCCGCGGCCCTGTGTTATTACTAGCCGCAGACCCGCCTGCCAGTGTTGATGCTGACGGGAGCGGCTACCGCATCGAGGCTGTCCCCGTCAGCCTGCTGGCATTACTGCTGGAATATGGCATCCATCCCCACCTGATCGGAGCTGACCAAGCGCATGATCTCAGGCAGATACAGTGGGACAGCAAGACCAGCCTGTCTCTGCCTACACCCAAGACCGTACACATCCACCGCCCCGCGCTGGAGCAGGCCCTGTGGCAAAAGCTTTTGCAGGAACCGCGTATCCACCTGCGCCTTGGCGAACAAAGCCTGCAATTGCATGACGCCGGTGCCAATGGCGCTGATAGTGGCAATAGCGACGACTGGCACGCCGACCTGCTGATCGACGCCAGTGGCCGCGCCGCCAGGACTGCCAGCAGCATAGACAAATCGCAACAACCCTGGGTGGCCCGCCTGTTCACGCTGGCCCGCCAAACCCGGCAACCAGGAAATTTCCAGCCACACTTTAAATTGGCTGCACTGCCCCAGGGCTACGTCTACAGCCTGGCGACATCCCAGGTACAGAATGTCGTTTTTGTCGGGCGTGGCAATGCAGTCAAAGGTAGTGCAGGAGAATTACAGCAATTATTACAAAGCGCCGGGGCTGGCTGGGTGCTGCAGGGTTTGTCAGATCTGGCGGAGTTCCAAGGCGGCATGGGCCATCCGGTTTCGCTACAATGGGCCACGTCTGAGCGTAGCGTGCTGATCGGCGATGCTGCCCTGGCTCGTGACATCCTTTCTTCGCAAGGTTTGTCCTGCGGATTGTCTGAAGCACTGTGCGCAGCTGACTTGGGCACGCCACTGGCGAAGGCAAATTTTCAGGAAAGGCAAAAACAGCAACGGCAACTGCATGCCACGGCATTGCTGAACCAGATCAGGGGCTGCCTGTATGGCATGGAGACTGCCTGGCAAGACTATGCGCAGTTTATTATGCGGGCACGCACATAAACCGCCAAGACTGTCACTTTCAACACTGTTTAAATGGCCGGGGATCAACTAGTATCAGCACATAGAAATCCAACAAGGAGAAACCGTGTACCTCATCGCCAACATACTGACCGGCATCGTCGCCGCCCTGCATATCTACTTCCTGATACTGGAAATGTTCCTGTGGGACAAACCCATGGGCTTGCGCACCTTCCGCAATACACCAGAGAAAGCCGAGACCACCAAGGTGCTGGCAGCAAACCAGGGTTTATACAATGGCTTCCTGGCGGCAGGCCTGGTCTGGGGTTTGCTGATGGGTGGCCATGAAGGATTTCATGTGAAGATTTTCTTCCTTACATGCGTCATCATTGCCGGGGCCTATGGCGCATATTCAGTCAGCCGCCGTATTCTCTACATACAAGCAGTACCGGCTTTGCTGGCTTTAGTATTACTGCACTTTTAAATCAATTTTCCGGCACATCGACGATCTCTTCTGACTCATGGAAGCGTGAATAATGGATGTGCTGGACATTATCTGCATCCAGGTTGTTTTCAAACACATCGACATAACGATGGTTCCAGTGTATCTGGCTGCAAGGGTAATAGTGACGCGCCCTTTGCGGCTGGTTGGTAGTGTCATCCACCCCTTCTATACTCAGTATCAGCGAAGCCCTGCACGCGTGCAGGGCTTCTGCATCCAGGCCAAACAGCGGGCTGCTTTCATCAATCACGTGAATGACAGTCCAGCCGAGTATAAAAATGGGATGCTGTTCACGCTCCAGCTTCATGTCTGTGATCTTGCGAAAACTGCCCATGTTGGCGGTGTTTTCATCCCGCATCAGGCGTAGTTTGGCGGTTGCCTCACTGATGATATTCATGCGCGCATTGGCCAGGCGTATCAGCAAGACCTGCTTGCCATCCATCAGGTGACTGACAGGGTGGTTGGCAAAAATAATGCTGGAACGCGGACGTGAAAAGCGCGCAAACATGACGCCAGTAATCAGGGCCACGCTGGCCATGCCGATAAAAATCTCGAGCGTGGCGATGCTATGCCCATACACGGTTTGCGGGTGCATGTCGCCATAGCCCACCGTCGCCAGTGTCTCCACACTAAAGAAAAACGCACCCAGAAAACCATTCGGATGCAGGTTTCCTATCGGGTTATCACCCAGCATGAACAGCGAGGCAAAGCACATGTTCAAGACCAGGAACACCAAGCCCACGCCCGCAAAAAACACGGGCCAGCTGGACGTCATCGCATAGTAATAAATGTCTTGCCAGAACTGGGTGCGCAAACCATAGGCAACGACGGAACGGCCACCCATGCTGATGCGTCGGCCATGTGGTTTATCTTGGGTCATGTTGGGGGCTTTCGCTTGAAATTTTTTATCCTTGAAGAACCGGGAGGAGTTCATGCTGGATATTTTTTATGAGGTTTCCATAGTCCGGTATTGTCTGCTATTGTTCATGATGTCCGCAATCGTTGCGACGAACTATTGTTACTCAGCGAACGCCACTGGTGCGCCAGCCCGGTGGTCTCCTGCCTACGCAGGAGCGACGGGTTTTAGAGTCTCAGGAAAACACCATAGAGCATGCTCTACGGTTGAGGGATTAAGCTTTTATTAGACAAACGCTGAATGAATCCGCAATATGACTATCCTCAACTCCGTCGCTCCTGCGCAGGCAGGAGCCTAGTGGCGTTTGTTGATCACTGCGGCAATGTATCTCGGATTAGCATCAAAATAATCCGACTTACATACAGACATTCTTAGATGACCCACAGAGTACCAACTACTGATACGGATTCCCCAACCCGATCCCCGCCAGTATTTCTATCTCCAGCGCCTCCATTTCCTCAGCCTCATCATCCTCTTCATGATCATAACCCTGGGCATGCAAGACGCCGTGGACGATCAGATGCTGGGCATGTTCGAGCACAGTTTTCTTTTGCTCGGCAGCTTCCTTCTCCAGCACATCGGTACACAGGATAATGTCAGCCTGGGTCACCTCGGCATCTTCATCTTCTGTATAGGCAAAGGTCAAGACATTGGTGGCATAGTCTTTGCCGCGATAATCATGGTTGAGTAGCTTGCCTTCTTCGGCATCGACAAAACGCAAAGTGATTTCTGCCGGGAAGAACAGCGCCGCCTGCACAGTCTTGCGTATCAGCGGGCGGGTCAGGATATCTTGCAGGCGTTTGTCGGCATATTGCACCGACAATGTCAGCTTGTGTTTGGTGACAGCTTTAGGTTCAGCTTTAGATTCAGCTTTAGGTTCAGCTTTAGATGCAGTTTTACTTTTTGCGACCATGGTGGGCAGAGCTTAAGGGGGTTGCGGGTTTCAGGAGGCCGATGGCGGCGCTGTTGGCGGTGGCATTGGCACTTGCGCTTTCATAGGCATCGACGATGCGGGCCACCAGCGGGTGACGTACCACGTCCACGCTAGCAAACTGGGTAAAGGCAATGCCACGCACGCCATCGAGCACCTGGCAAGCGTCAATCAAGCCGCTCTTTTGGCCGCGCTGCAAATCGATCTGGGTCACGTCACCGGTGATCACGGCCTTGCTGCCAAAGCCTATGCGCGTGAGGAACATCTTCATCTGTTCAGCGGTGGTGTTTTGCGCCTCATCGAGAATGACGAAAGCATGGTTCAGGGTGCGGCCACGCATGTAAGCCAGCGGGGCGATTTCAATGACCTGTTTTTCAAACATCTTTTGCGTGCGGTCAAAGCCCAGTAAATCATACAGGGCGTCATACAACGGGCGCAGATAAGGGTCCACCTTTTGCGCCAGGTCACCCGGCAAGAAACCCAGGCGCTCGCCTGCTTCCACTGCAGGGCGGGTCAGCACTATGCGTTTGACGGCATCACGCTCCAGCGCATCCACGGCGCAAGCAACGGCGAGGTAAGTTTTACCTGTACCAGCCGGGCCTATGCCAAAGCTGATGTCGTGTTCAAGTATGGCCTTGATGTAATGATTCTGATGCGGCGTGCGCCCGCGCAAATCGCTGCGGCGGGTTTTCAGCATCGGGCTTTCGATGTCGGCATCTTCCGGCAGTGGGGCATCAACCGCGACGGCATCCGCCGGAATGATATCTTCCTCATTGTCCTTACCTGCCTTGCCTTTTTTCAGGCTCTTGCTGGCGCGTTGCTCTACCAGGGCCAGTTGCACTTCATCGATGGTGATGATTTTTTTCGCCAGTCCATAGAAATGCTCAAGTATCTCTATCGCTTTTTCGGCATTGTGGCCGCTGACGATAAATTTTTCACCACGGCGAAATATCGTCACATCCAGTGCGGATGATATCTGCCGCAAGTTCTCATCCAATGGCCCGCACAGATGCGCCAGACGGGTGTTGTCCAGAGGTTGAGGGATGAAATGTGCCACCGGCACGGGTGTTTTTGCCATTATGCTGTCACAGCCTCTTCGACTAATTCGCCGCGTAAGGAATAATTATAGGATTCGGTGATGCGGGTATTCACCAGCGTACCGACCAGGTCTTTGGAACCCGCGAAATTGACGACGCGGTTATTTTCGGTGCGGCCCTGCAATTCATTAGGGTCCTTGACCGACGGGCCTTCTACCAGAATACGCTGTACCGTACCTATCATGGCATTGCTGTATTTCTTGGTATTGGCATCAATCACAGACTGCAAATGCTGCAGGCGGCGCAACTTCAATTCTGCCGGAGTATCGTCAGTCAGGTTAGCCGCTGGCGTACCAGGGCGCGGGCTGAAGATAAAGCTGAAGCTGTTATCAAAACCAATGTCATTGATGAGCTTCATCAGCGCATCAAAATCTTCATCGGTCTCACCAGGGAAGCCGACGATAAAATCAGACGACACAGAAATATCGGGGCGCACCTGCCTCAAACGGCGCAAGACGGATTTGTATTCTATGGCAGTATAGCCGCGCTTCATCGCCGACAAGATACGGTCAGAGCCATGCTGGGCAGGCAGGTACAAGTGATTGACCAGCTTGGGCACCTTGGCATAACAGTCAATCAGGCGCTGGGTGAATTCTTTGGGATGGCTGGTAACAAAGCGTATGCGTTCTATCTGCGGAAACTCGGCGATGTATTCAATCAACAGCGCAAAGTCGGCGATCTCGCCATCTTCCATGACGCCACGGTAGGCATTCACGTTTTGCCCCAGCAATGAGATTTCCTTGACGCCCTGCTCAGCCAGGCCAGCCACTTCTGCCAGCACATCATCAAAAGGGCGCGAGACTTCTTCACCGCGGGTATAAGGCACAACGCAGTAACTGCAATACTTGCTGCAACCTTCCATGATGGACACATAGGCGCTTGCGCCCTCAACACGGGCTGGTGGCATATGGTCAAACTTTTCAATTTCAGGGAAACTGATATCGACCTGCGAGCGACCAGAAGTACGGCGCGCATCTATCAATTGCGGCAAGCGGTGCAGGGTTTGCGGGCCAAATACCACGTCTACATAAGGGGCGCGTTTGATGATGGCATCGCCTTCTTGCGACGCCACACAACCGCCAACACCAATCAGCAGCTCAGGTTTTTTGCGCTTGAGTTCACGCAGGCGACCGAGGTCAGAAAATACTTTTTCAGATGCTTTTTCGCGCACGCTGCAGGTATTCAGCAAGATAACGTCGGCATCGTCGGGATTATCGGTCTGCACCATGCCATCATTGGCATTGAGGATATCTGCCATCTTGTCCGAGTCGTACTCGTTCATCTGGCAACCGAAGGTTTTGATAAATACTTTTTTTTGCATGATTTTTTACTTACTCAACTTACTTTACTTACTTTACTTATTTTCGGGATTACATCACTGCGCCAGGCGTGGCTGTAATCCCTGAGCAGATCTCAAAAATTTTTGTTCTGGAAAATCTGTGGCACCCATTCCTTGGCGACTGGCAATACCCTTTTACGTTCAATCTCGGTCAATACCCAGATTTTTGAGACATCACCAAAATTATCCTCAAGATAATTAACGATGACGTAGTTACCGGTAATTTGCGTAGGCGAGATGAACAGGTTCTGATCATCATAGATACGCAAACCCGGCGCTGTATTCTTGGCTTTGCCATCAATCAGGACATTGGGATATTGCGACATATTCAAGACACCGCGCCTGGTATTTTCCGGGAAATTGCGTTCCTCCGGTATTTGTGCAAAACCTTGCAAACTCGTCATCGTTAGCAGGGCTAACACAGACATCATCATTACACGGCGTAAAATCAGCAGCATAGGCATACCTCAGCACCTCTTAGTGGGAAATTTAGTTCAAGCAAATCAACTACTTAGCTTAAAACCTGGGGAAACCGGCAAGCCTGCAAGTTTAACACAATCAGCGCCACACTTCCTATTGCAGCATAGCAGGCCATGAAGCCGCAATGAGCCAAAATGCCTGAAAATCTGTGATAATGGTAAAAAAAGAACCATGGAACCTCATGCACACCCGCTCACCCCGCTCTGAAAAGCGTGAATTTGATACCCGCCATTTCCGGGACGCCCTGTCGCAATTTGCCACCGGCGTTACTGTCATCACCACACGTTTGGCGGATGGGCAGTTTTTGGGCTTGACGGCATCTTCCTTCAATTCTGTCTCACTCGACCCGCCACTGATACTCTGGAGCCTGGGCACCGCAGCCAATAGCCTGCCCGTGTTCAGCGGCAATTCTCACTATGTGGTGAATATACTATCGAGTGAACAAGCCTGGCTGGCCGCGCAATTTGCCAGCCGTAAGACTGACCGCTTTGCCGGTGTTGATTACACCCTCTCGCGCACTGGCCACCCCATACTGACAGGCGCATCGGCCTGGTTTGAATGCCACAACCGCAGCCGTTATCCTGAGGGCGACCATGTCATCTTCGTTGGCGAGGTTGAGCATTGCGAATTCACCAAACAGGCACCGCTGGTGTTCCACTCTGGCCAGTTCCTGCCCCCCAACAAAGAATAAACCTGCCCATGCCCTCTATTTTGCCTGTCGACCTGGTCGGCTACATCGCCGCCTGTCTGACGACCACTGCTTTTGTCCCGCAAGCCTGGCTGACCTGGCGTCGCAAGCGGGCCGAAGGCGTGTCCCTAGGCATGTACATCATCCTCGTCGTCGGCATCATGCTGTGGCTGGTGTATGGCCTCATGCTCAGCGCCTTGCCCATCATTATCGCCAATATGATCACGCTGATGCTGGCGCTTTTCATCTTGGTGATGAAGCTGGTCTACAAATAAATTTTCTAAGAACCTGTTTACGATCTGTAGCGAGCATGCGGCAGCGGGGTCAGGGTAACGAAAACGCAGCGAAAAAAGCGGAATGTACTCTATGTACGTGAGCATTTTGAGCAGCGCATGAGCCCAGATCACGCACGCGCAGTAAGATCGTAAGCAGGTTTTAAGTCACTAGCCCATTTACTCAGGTAGGCAGCATGTCTGAAAACAACAGCCCAAACAGTACGTCAGGCAGCACGCAAAATCCGGCTACGGATAGCCCACATTTTAAACTGCGCATGATAGGTGCACTGATTGTGGGTGTAGTGTATGGCCTGCTGTTGCGCATCAGTTTTGAAAATAAGTCCCTGCATGCATGGCTGCAAATCGTGTCTACCACCTTCCTGATTGTTGCCCCTTTCAGCATCGGTGCAATCGCAGTGCTGCTGGCGGCTGGCAAATCTCGCATTAGCCTGGGCAGGCAAGCCATGGTGTCCTGCCTGTCGATGGCGATGTTCCTGCTTGCCATGTTTGTTTGCCTGCTGGAAGGCATGATTTGCCTGGTGCTGGTCGCCCCGGTCTTCATGGTCGCTGCCTTGCTGGGTGGTCTGATTGCAGGCGTGATACACAATCACTTCCACGCATCCAAAGTCAGTTTGTCTTCTTTCGCCCTGTTGCCGCTCTTGCTTGGCCCGATAGAAGCAAACCTGCCACCTGCACAAAGTGAGCAGCTTGTCAGTTCCGTCATACAGATACAGGCCAACCCCGAAGAAGTGTTTGATCAATTGGCTTCTGTGCAAAATATCAAAGCTGATGAGCTCGGCTTTTCATTCGTACATCTGATCGGCCTGCCCAAGCCGTTGGCAGCGAATATGAACGGTAATGGCGTAGGTGCAGTCAGGACCTCGCGCTGGGAAAAGAATGTCAGTTTTGAAGAAATCATCACTACCTGGCAAAAGCCTTACGCCATGCATTACCGTTTTCACATTCCAGTTGGAGGCATCCCCAGAGACGCGCTTGACAGGCATGTGGAAATGGGTGGCGAATACTTCGATGTGCTCGATGGTGGCTATGACCTGAAAGCAAAAGATGGCGGCACAGAATTGCGCCTGAGCACCCGTTTCATCAATAAGTCACAACTCAAGACCTATGGTGATCTGTGGGGAAAAATGGTACTGAACGACTTTCATCAATCCATACTGGGACTGATGAAGAAACGTGCGGAACAGGCGCATCAACAATAAACCCTGCCTGCAAGAAAGCCCGCAAGTTGATATAAGGTATTTCAGCAGGATTTCGCACAGCAGCCCTCTACCTGCCTTTGCTACCTGTCCAGAAGTATTAATGCTTGCGGATACTCTTTGCCTTGGGCTTGAAGACAACCTCAACTCCACGCTCACCATGTAAGTCAGTATCTAGCATGCCAGCCTGCAAATCGCGCAAAGCCTGCTTCATGACTTTGCGTGGCTTTGTCCGGCTATCGGTCGTTTCATCACGCTCATGCGGCAACTTGACATCACTCTCTGGTGAGGTGATATCTGTTTCCGGCACTCGTCGCAGTTTTTGTGTTTTGCTCTTGACGCCTGCTTGTTTATAGCTCACGGCCAGTCACTCCCTGCTCCGCAGCCTGCTGTTCAACAGTGGGGGGAGTAGCTGCACCATTACTCGCAGCCGATGGCAAATTGGCAGGGATTAAATTAGGCGGCACGCGCGGATCAAAATCTGTCCAGTCACCTTTGCTGATCGTACCTTCGCTCAGCTCAATCTGGTCTGCGCCCAGATTTTTCAACACGGTAATGACATGCTGCTCACTCTCAGGCTTACTGACACTGACGGCCACCATCATGCCAGACCGTCGCACGGCGGCAGCATTTTCAGCGTCGTCTTCTGTCACCTCACCTTTGTCCTTCATCTGCGACAAACTACCTATCAGCGCTCCCACGTGTGCACCAACCAGCGCACCCAATGCCGTACTCACCGGGCCAGTCACAGGCGCACCGATCAAACCCACGGCAGCACCAACCGCGCCACCAGCAGCAGCGCCATTGACTGCACCACTACCAGCCTTGGTTGCCCCTGGTGATTCATCGCGGTCACCGCCGACAGGATACATATCATGTTGCCCCGGAGGATTAAGATAAAAAGAGCTGATTTGTCCCGGCGCAAAGCCCAGTACCATCAGTTGATAGATAGCCTGCTGTACCTGTTCCTGCTGCTGCAGTCGCCCGGCAATAATATGAGTCATGGTCATCTCCATCCTGGTTGCAGAACCCTGCATTGGCATGAGCCAATGAGAATGCTTACAAACAAGATAGGCGCATGCTGCCGA
Organism: Burkholderiales bacterium; assembly: GCA_016200895.1. Classification (GTDB taxonomy): domain Bacteria; phylum Pseudomonadota; class Gammaproteobacteria; order Burkholderiales; family Burkholderiaceae_D; genus Undibacterium. Next base: position 39,221 of record JACQDX010000048.1, on the reverse strand, counting down.
AACATCTGTGCGTTGGCGTACAAAGTACGTCCAGTCAAGTGGTGCAGCATGATATACAGGAGGCTGGAGTGCAGATAGCCCGGATGCCACGCACGAGGCCACCTGCCCCACCTGCTCGCTATGAGTGGTGCGCAGGTGGATTCGCGGCAAATCTGCCAGTGTGCTGGGCCAGACTGCAGTGCTAGCCTGGAAAGAGGCCTGTCCGGGCGCTTTGTCGCCAGGAGCAGGCCACTCTCTTTATGCCGCGCTGTTACTTTTAGGTCTTACTGGCTGCACTTGTCCCACCAGCATCCTATAGTGTCGCGGTAAGGCTTGAAAGCCATCCACTTGGGGCTGTCCGCCCCGTTGGCGAATGCCGCTTCGCGCAGTCCCCATGCTCCGTCTTTGGTGTACTGGCTGACGTTGTTGAAGTGCATGAAAACCTGGCCAGGGCCTATGCCCTCGCCCTTTCTCCATTCCGCCAACAGTCCGTTGTAGACATCCCCCATGCGCTTGTCACGATTAGCAGTGCTGAACAAGCTGGTAGCGTCTGGATAAGGATTGGCGGTCGTTACAACCAGGTGCTGTCCTCCCTCGTAGGCGAACAGCGGCTTCTTGTAGGGTCCGTTGGCCATGTTGGTTTTGTACTCACGGATAAGGTCACCGGCATGGGCAACAGCGCCTTTAAGGGCGTAGGATACCTGCAATGGGGTTTTGACATCCTTGCCGTTGACGTCCTTGCCAAGCAACTCCTCGAAGACCTTGTCTACTCCCGCACTCCCCGTGCCCCAACTGGCCACCCTCTCTACGTTCCCAACATCCCCCAGGTAGCCGCCCACGTACGTGCCGACAGCCACCGCATCAATCGGGCCAGAACAGTCTTTGGTGATTGTGCCCGTCTTTACGGCCAGACTGCAGGCGAGTGCCATGTTCGCTTGTTCAGGCCCGCCAAACTGGGTGTTCAGCACACATTGCACGTGCGAGGACTGGTCACCAAATTCCTTTTTGACGATCTGGCAGATTTCATTCGAGCGCAGTGAGTAATAGTTTATGGCACGCTCATACTGAGGGGCATCCGCCTGGTCGTTCCGGTGAAATCTGGTCAAACCCTGATCCGCCAGCCACAAGAAGTTTGCATAGAAGGGAGGAGCCCAATTCCAGGGTTCGTTGCCGTACTCGACAATGAATTTGGCAGCCGGATTCAGACTGGTCTTGACCAACTGCGCCATGCGTTGCACGTAGTCGTTGTCAGCGCGGTAGGGAACGTTCAGCCAGGCATCGGCCAAAAGTGTGTTGGCCAGATTGACAGCAACACCAACAGGCACACCATTGGGTGTGGCCCAGGTCGCATCGCTCTTGGCTGGACGCTGCGACCAGGTGGACATGGTGGAACTATTGATCCTGAACCAATCCATGAAACGCAGAGTCCGTACACCATTGAGGTCGGCTAGAAAGTTGGGATGCCAGATCTGATTCTTGGATAATTCCACCAATGAGGTGTAGCCACCGGCAGGGCACGCATCCGGGCCGACAACCCACTCCAGGGGCTTGCCAGTACAAATGCCGCCTGGCATGATCACACGGATATTGCGCAGATAATTGTCCTGATTGATGCGTGTGATGCGCATCCAGAAGGTATCGCCAGTTTTTGGCACGCGTGTCACGATGATGTGACCCTCCTCAACCTTTTTGAACGTGACATCCCCAGCGAAATAAAGGTCGCCATCACCATCGTAGAAAACATGGTAATCCCCGGCGGGCATAGCCAGGCCTGTTTTGCTGTCATCAAGAACCGTCGTTACCGCATTGTATTTCAGGTCGCTGTTGGTTTTGAGTGGCGGCGGCAGGCTCTTTACCCAGCCATTTTCATCAAGGTCCAGCCTGGCTTCTTCTCCGGTGTCCCAAGTGCCGTTACTGTCAGAGGTAATCCAGGGCCGCATGCGTTTGGCCAAATCAATTGTGGCGGCATCCGCACTATAATCAATGAACCCTGCCAGGTTCATGCCTGCGCCACCAGCATGGCGGGTGCGGATTAAGTTGGAACCCAGTGCCGGGGCGCCGACGCTGTCGTCTTTCCCGGTTTTGTTAAGTGGAGGTGCAGCGGCTATCCTGGACTGGCTCGCACCGTCCACCGCAGCGGATGTGTTGTCGCTCCCCCCGCAACCTTGCAAGAGCGCGAAGAACAGTGCGCCCAATATTGCTTGATAGTTTTTCATTTTTGATGTCGATCTGGATTTGCTTTTCATTTTAGATATCCATTCGGATTTGCTTGTCATTGGATGATGTTGATGTAGATTTCTTGTTGGTCAGTGAATATAAATCAACGGTTCGCACGTCGGCTGGCGGCCTCCTTTTTTCCATCTGTTGGTCTGGTTAATCTGTGTACGTGCAGGGTGCTGACGAGACACTAGCGGACACGGGGTGTCCAAAGAACTCGCCATCAGTTGCTTAAGCCCGCTACGGCTGGACAGCCTTAAGCATGCTTGCCATAATTTCAATGGTAAAGTCTTGCTGACCGGGTGATGTAATGTTTTGTAGCAGAGAATTGCAGCTAGGCTGGGCCTGTAAGTAAATGCAACATCTAGCTGGCTGTATGGGTCAAATGAGCTGTGACAATGCTGCGCTATGCCAGCACCCAACAATACTGTATTGACTACGGAAATATTCTTGCGGATATGGCTGTGTTTTGCACACGTTCAATTACACACTTTACAATTCGTCTGAACGGAACAGAAGCATCTGGAGACATCAAGTGCATCAACAAAATTCCGGTCGTTTTCGTAACTTATTTTTGTTGAGCTGTGCGCGTCACAATTGATACTACGTGGCGTCAAAGATAGCCCGGTCAAAGCCGTCGCTATTTCGCCTCAGGGTAAGGCTGACGCCATGTTTGCAGATTGATGCTCGACAGGCCGCAGAGGATATGCCTCAAGCTGTAGACCGTGTCATACGCACCGTTTCGCGGCACCTCATATCGCAAGCAAGGTGTCGTTCCGAACAGTGCGCACGGCCCTCTATCTACCCGGAGTGGATGGCGAAATTCAAACAAGGCTTGAAAGAGTTCAATCAACTTTGGATTGACCAAAAATTTTCCTGATGCTGTTTATCAGAGGGTAAAAATCAGGATAGATTTCTGTCCCTTTAGGAAATGGTTTTTCCTGTTCAGCTAAAGGCAAGACAGGAGGCGCGTCAATAAACACAAAGAAGACAGGACCAAAAAAAGGAATCACAGAAATAAACATGAGCAAACACTTGCCCCAGGGATGACCTGCTCTGCGCAAGACCATGCTCCAAATTTTGATGGTGGCGCAGAGCGATGCAAACATCAATACCGCGAATAAAATCGGATGGCTGCTCATGATGGATTGACCAACTCTGTCATATTCCCGGGCCGCATTTTTCTTGTCCTTAATAAAATCAAACCTGCGATACCTTCACACGACCCGCCAACTCCTGCACCGATACGGCCCATTCGTTAGACAGGTTTGAATCCTCCCAAAGCTCTTTGAGTTCAGATTCATCCCCCAGGATTCTTGCGATCACCTGATGGGCTTTTTCTACCAGTTCCTTATCCGGCACCAGTTTTGATTTCTTGACCCATTTATCGACACTCTCGCTATAGGCGTTGCGCATGCCCCAGTTGCCCTGCAACCTCGCAATCACTTCGATAGCGGCAATGGCTTCCTCTGCATCAGAAGCGTCAATATAGCCATCCCCTTCCTGCAATACCTTGTCCAGCGTCTCTTCTACCAGCGACAGGTCATTACAATCTTCGATAGCATAAGCCCAGTCACAGGCAGTATCGTTTCCAAAAGAATCAGCAGCCCAGGCACCCATAAAATATCCTTACTATTGAAATATGAATTGGAAGGCAAGCGCCTCCCCCATTAGAAAAATCTCTGCAGTTGACAATGACGAATTCTTAAAGCTCATCCGCCCGCCGCACATACACTCCTATCAATCCGACCACACCCAAAAACACACAGAGCAAATGCAAATACATCAAAGGAATAATTTCATACAATACATTCTCATCACTGTAAGGGCGTAAAGGCCGTATGTCAGCATGCATGATGCTGTCGAACACCACATGTGACCAGGCACCAAGTATTGCGCCAAGGCTGACCTGTAGCAAGGTCAACTGTTGCCATCGATAAAAGTTGGGCAAATAAAAGCGCCTGGCACACCAGCGCGCCAGCAAGAATAACAAGATCGTAAAACCCGCCATCAAAGGCGCGCCAAGATAGGTATGAAAGAAAGCATGCACAGGGAAGCGCGCATTCATCAGGTTATAGAACGACTCCACATCAATGAATACATTCACAGCCGCGAATGACAAGAAACTGAAACGGGCAGGCGCTGCCGCCTTGAGAGCAGCGCCAAGACCGAAATGAAATGGAGTAACTGGCATGGAAAATGGTCGCCCCTCAAAAATTGATGATCACATGGCAGCATACGATGACTAAGGTTTATGGTCAACAAGGCAATATCCAGAACGTACACAAAACCGCCGTGATTAATCACGTCTGAAAATTTTTAAATGCAGGCAAATACCTACCAATAAAGTCAAGCGTCACCAGCAAAGATTCTTGAATGATAAATGTGTTCAGTGAAAAATATCCAGCACCAGTGCCGGCTTGAGAATCATGAAAATCGCGATACCAAGAGCAATAAGGCCGCAAAAAATCGCGAGGATGCCTGTCAGATATCCGATAGGTTCCTGTCCTTCCACGCCATAAGGAATACGCCGCACGAACAAGCAATGGCATGCAAATACCAGCATCGAGAAGCCCATTACACGCACACCGGTATTTTTCCCCGCCCAGAAAAACACGACTAAGGTCAGGACAAATCCGCCCTGCTCAAGTACACGCCAGATGGTTGGAGCCTGTGGTGTATTTTTTTTCAATTTTTTTGCGGATATTGTCATAGCCCACATTATAAATGTGGAGGCATCGGTCAGATCAATTCTTTTAAGCTTTGATCAGTTCGTATTATCCTGTCAATGTGGGTGGCAACATCTTTGCTGTTTTACCGATGCGTTACAATCTATCTAAAAAATGGCGTTCCCAAGACTAAAGGCAGTAGATACTTTTACCTTGAACGCTGCAGTAACACACCGAAAGATTGCTACATGAATGAAATAGCCAAAAGCTTTTTGGATGCCTATGCCAGCGGTGGCGAAATAGAAGGTGGCTGGAAATTTGCCAAAGCCTTGCAGCAAGCTCAGCTCGATTATTCGGACAAGGGTTTACACCGGCTGGACCAATTGTTTGCAGCCATGCGGGAACGTGTAAAGCCATCTCGCGAGGACATGCAAGGGTCGGTGCAAGGTCGCAACTTTTGCGCCCTGATCGCCTATCATGTGATCGAAGTCGTGCGTCGCCGTAGCGGTGCACATATCGATTGGCATGACAGGGCATCCGCCACTGAGGCATTACCGGCTGGTGTGCAATTGCCCAACGAAGCGTTCGCACGGCTGATTGCCCTTGCGCCTGATCAGGGCGTTGCATTCATGCCGCTGGATTGGATAGAGGCAGAGATATTCGGTGACGACCAGCAATCCAGAGCTGCAGATTATGTCACCAGCCTGATACAGCAACTTGAGCGTAACGGCCCCGTTGTTTGGTGGACAGGCATGCAAGCCCTGGGGCGAACTGCCTCGTGGCAAATGATGATAGCGGCTGATGGCGGCGCTGTGCTGCCCTTGATGCTGCGGTCAACCGAGCCTATGTCCTGGCGCGCACTCATGTCTGGCCTGCCGGGTGAAAATCCTGAAGAAGCGCTGCAGTATGGTGTTGACTGCCTGGAGAAAAACCCGCACGGCACAAGCTGGCAAGTGCTTGCTTACGATGGTTTCGCCGATCTTGAAGATGGTCGTTTTGATGCGGTGATCGTCATTCTGTATACTTACGGCAAATCACCGTTGCAGCTGAAACTGGCATTTCCCTATCGTCCCGCCCAGGCTGGTCGTGCGTTTGAAATTCTCAACCCGACTTTGCGTGGCACGAACGTGGAAGACGAACAAGTTCTGATGTTGGGCAATGCCATGCAACGTGGCATACAGAGTGTCAAGTGGGCGTTCGGAACAACATGGGATCAACTGAGAAAAGCATAGATCCTTACAACATGGTCTACGGCGCTACGCCGACATGCAATATACAGATGCAGCGCACGTAGTGATATTGTAGCGAGAGATATACCGGGCAAATCTCTATCGCCCGGCATAAGTTTGCATATTATTGCGGCTTGACTGTCTCTTTTTTCACCGGCTCAGGCACCCGCATCATCATGCGACTGGAAGGTGAATCGGTACCCATCAACATGTTCCAGTTTTTGTCGGCATCCTGCCCCGCCTTGTTCAACAGCGGGATGGATGACAGCACATCGCCAGATTTTTTTGGTGCTTCTGATTCTTCCTTAGTTGGCTTGGTGGATTTGGCTGGCTCTGCAGTTTCACCGGGCTTGGCTGGCACTGCAGGCTTGGCCGGGGCTGCCGGGCCTGGGCCATCCCACACTTTATTGGTCAGGTCTTTGTCATACTGCGTCGCATGCTTGTCCAGGCGCGTCAGCAATTTATTGTATTCGGCGGGATTGGTATTCCATGCCTTGTAGATATCGCCCACATCATCAGAACCGGCGACCTTCTTCTTATCCATATAAACGGCAATGCCATAAGACACATTGGATGCCGTGTTAAACCTGTCGTACTTGTCTGCCACCTCATAGCCGCCTATGCGCTTGCTGCCGCTCAGTCTTTCAGACGCATCTTTGGCCGTGCTGTCAGTAATGGCAAACACGCCGGACGCAGAAGACTTGCGCGAAGTCGTCGCTGCATCGGGATTGAAGCCCGACTCTACCTCAGCTAGCGCGAGCAGGTTGGCAGTGTCCTTTTGCGACAGTTTGGCCTTACCCGCCTGCAGCACGATTTCTTTCTGCACTTCAAACTTCACGTGGTCATTGGCATCACCCCAGGTGCGGCTGTCGCCCTGAGAGTCTGGTGTCAATGGATCGCCGTTATGGCTATAGTTCTTGGTTTTGTGTTTACCACCAGTCATGTTATTTCCCCTCGCGCTGTGTGCGCTTTACTGATACTTTTTCAATTTCAGTGAAACGCCCAGTGTCATCCAGTGCAAAATCATGCTTTTGAAGAAAATTGCCGGGCAAGACCTTGGGCTTGAAATTCGTTGCCCCAAATTTTTCACGGGTAGAACCGAGGAAAGCACCTGTCTCAGAAAAATAATCGTCCCACTCGCAAGATTTGCAGTTACCCAGGTTGGTTGAACTCAGTACGATCTTGCTACGCCCCTTGTCCCCTTTACCTTTGACGCAAGCCAGTTGCGTAATCAGTGAACGGTCTTTCAGATATTCTTCGTAGAGATAAAGTTTTTCAGAAAACTTGTCTGTTCCAGTCTGCCGCAGCTTCACTTTTTGCAGGAAGCATGCGCCGTCAAGACGTTCATTAGCTTCGCAATAAGTCTCGACGCTGACATCAAGCTCTTCACAATGCAGGCTGGCTTCGGTGATATAGGTCGCGGATTTGGTCGCCACTTGCGCGCTGGCAACAGCAGGCAGCAAGGCCGCCCCAACGATAAGACTGCTCAACAAACGAAAACTGTCGGAAAAGTAGTTATTCATAGGCATCCACTTCTTGAAGTATGAGGCAAGGGGGAAAAGCATCAACAATACCTATTCTACAACAGAATATATTTTACTTTGGTTTTTATATAAAATTAGAAGCGGCAGCAAGAATAGCTTTAGTCACACCAGGAAAATTAGCTTCTGCAGTGCTATTCAATGCCCGGCAATGCCCCTTACCAAAACCAGCCCCCAACCGTCAAGCCAGACTCAATCTGGCATCCAGTGTCGTTAAGCCGTGATGTACGTTGAAGCGAGGCTGACAAAATCACCTCTACACTCACACTCGCAAAGCACGAGCAATACCGCTGGAAACCGTTAAGCTCCGCCTTTTATGAATAGGCCCATTCCTGGCCCAAGACCCTCAGCCTGCCCGGCACATACTTCCCACAAACATTGCCGCAACCACCGATGCCCAGGATCAGCATCCATACGCGGATGCCATAGCATGGACACCGTAATCTCCAGCGTAGAAAATGGCAGATCAAAACTATGCATGTCAGTACGCAAATTACCAGTGTGACGCTCGGGCACAGTAGCAATCAAATCTGATGCCCGCGCCAGTGCCAGCGCCGCAGAAAAACCACCCACGGTAGTAAGCACATCCCGCTCCAGCCCATAAGGTTTCAATACATCCGCCATCGGCCCCTTGCTCTGGGTACGGCGTGCCACCAGGACATGCTGGCCGGACGCATACACGGCTGGCGTCATAGCAAACTGACTCAAGGGATGCCCCATGCGCATCACGCCTATGAATCGGTCGCGGAACAAGGCACGGGTACGCACCTCAGGGCTGATGGAATCACCAACGACGCCAGTTTCCAAATCTACGCTGCCATCACGCAAGAGCGCGCTGTCCTTGTTCAATTTGGGCATGAAAGTCAGGCGTACACCCGGTGCTTCTGCACTGACGCGGGCAATCAGCGCAGGCCCGAAGTTCTCGACAAAGCCATCACTGGTACGCAAGGTAAAAGTCTGCGCCAACTGCGCAAGATTGAGCTGCGCTGCCGGGCGCAATACCACCTGTGCATCCTGCACCAGTTGACTCACCTGCTCACGCAATTCCAGCGCCCGGGGTGTAGGCACCAGGCCACGTCCCGCCCTGACCAGCAAAGGGTCGCCCGTGGTCTCACGCAAGCGTGCCAGCGCCCGGCTCATGGCCGATGGGCTGAGCCTCAGCCTCGCAGCCGCGCGCGCCACGCTGCCTTCGGCAAGCACTGCATCAAGCGTAATCAGCAAGTTAAGATCAGGGATAGACATGCATTTATTCTAACGTGCTTTTACATGACATGGCTTATGACATAGCGTCAGGCGCATGAATAAAGTGCAAACCGTGCGCCTTCCGCCATATATTGCAGACGCCTATGATGGTGTATCGCCACCCACGTTAGCCAAAAATGAAAGCTGTGCCAGAATCCATCCCAACGAATGCAAGCAGCAGTGCAGAAAGCCAGCAAATGCCGTCCTCCATCCGATGGATACTCGCCAGCCTGTCCCTGTCCATGCTGCTGTCTTCACTCGGCACCAGCATCGCCAATGTGGGATTACCAACCCTGACTCATGTATTCCATGCCTCATTCCAGCAAGTTCAATGGGTAGTCGTCGCCTATCTGCTCGCAATCACCACCCTCATCGTCAGCGTAGGCCGCCTGGGTGACCTGATGGGCCGCAAACGCCTGTTGCTGGCAGGCATAGCCCTTTTCACGATAGCGTCATGCTTGTGCGGTGCAGCCCCCACACTGAATATGCTGATCACCGCCCGTGCCGTGCAAGGTCTGGGAGCCGCCATCATGATGGCGCTAACCATGGCCTTTGTCGGTGAAACCGTCAGCAAAGAGAAAACCGGTAGCGCCATGGGTTTGCTGGGCACCATGTCAGCCGTGGGCACTGCCCTCGGCCCTTCACTGGGCGGCATATTAATTGCAGGCATCAACTGGCGAGCCATCTTCTTTATCAATGTCCCGTTGGGCATCCTGAGTTTTATCCTTGCCCACCGCCATCTGCCACAAGACCAGCAAGCCAGCAACAAAGCCAATAATAAAGCCAGCCCGCGCTTTGACCACACAGGCACACTCCTGCTGGCGCTGACCCTGGCCGCCTACGCCCTCTCCATGACTCTGGGACGCGGCCATTTTGGAGCGCTCAACCTGGCACTGTTGCTGGCCGCCATCCTCGGCGCTGCCCTTTTCATGCTGGCAGAGAGCAAAGTCGCATCACCGCTGCTACGCCCCGCCCTATTCCGCGACATTACCCTCAGCACCAGCCTGATCATGAACACCCTGGTCGCCACCGTCATGATGGCCACGCTGGTGGTCGGCCCCTTCTACCTGTCACGCGCACTGACACTTAGCGACGCCATGGTCGGCCTCGTCATGTCCATAGGCCCCGGCATCTCTGCCTGCAGCGGTGTCATTGCAGGCCGCATCGTAGACCGCATGGGCGCACCTGCCACCGTCACCGCCGGGCTCATCGCCATGACAGTTGGCGCATTCGCCCTGGCCTTGCTACCCGCTATACTAGGAATCACCGGCTACATCATCGCCATCGCCATCCTCACCCCCGGCTACCAACTGTTCCAGGCCGCCAACAATACCGCCGTCATGCAAGACATAGCACCCAACCAGCGCGGCCTTACCTCCGGCATGCTCAACCTCTCTCGCAACCTCGGCCTCATCACAGGTGCAACTTTAATGGGTGCAGTATTTGCCTGGGCATCAGCAAGCAGCGACATCAGGACCGCCGCGCCAGCAGCGATTGCAACTGGCATGCAAATGACGTTTATCGTGGCAGGGGTAATGCTGGTTGTGGCGCTGGGGATTGCGGAGTTTGGACGTTTGAAGATGAGGAGGCACGAGAAATTGGGGATTTGATAACTCATCACCGTTGTTGAATATCGATGGTGCAATGCAAGCGCCCCCTTGTCACTACGTGCATGACTTACACTTAAAGCCAGGGGCGACGCTTCCGCGTAATGCCGTTATATCACTGTTTTTCAATACGGAAACGACGGTTTAATTTCATATGATAGCCCCACTAGCCGTAATGCTTCTCTGGTTTCAATAATCTGTGATGCCACGCCCGTGAGCAACACAAAATTGACGTCCGTCTGCAATAATTTTCGAGCAGCAAGGAAATTCACTCCGGTCAATTTTGCGATCGTTCTAATGTGCAGATCGTTCTTGTCCTCACCCGAAGTGATACTCACCTCGTACGAAGTTCCGTCGCGCAAAATTTCTGATATGTAAGTTGTCACAACCGCCCAATCACACTTCATGCAAAATAAACCCTGTGAGCTACCTTCACGCCGCACTTCGACCGGACTACTGCATTTTCCGCATACAGAAATTTCCGATGAATTCATCATGACGATTCTCCTGTTGTGAGCTTATGAAATTTGAGGTTACTATCCACTAATCGAACATACCTGCCCTCATTGACTCCCAACCGCATCTTCCAACAAAGTCATGCTTTTAGCGACCTTGCTTTTCTTTGAACTGAGTATGACTTTACGATCGCGTTTCTCGTCATATTGATAGCTTTCACTGATTTGCTGGCCGGTCAGCAAGTTGGTGCTGACGGTGGAACCCTTGCCCACCATACCATCCGCATCTTCTTCATCTATCCCTATCATTTGCAGACGCTGGCTGGCTGCGTCCAGGCGAAAGCGCCAGGTGTAGACGGAGTATTCACGCGAACCGCTGTACTGGCTAACGACCAGCACGCCGTTTTTGACAGCGACGTTGACACCATCCTTGACACCACCGCAACCCTGGCATTGCAAAAGCTTGCCATTGCTGCCCAATAAACTGTATCCCTTGCCAGCGCTCGCCAGCAACACGATCAAGCCACGTTGCCTGTCATCAGCACTACCCTTGCCTTCCACCACTACAGCGGCAATATCTGCCAAGCCGTCGCCATTGAGGTCACCGCTGACCTGGTTTTCCACAGCCCAGCCAGGTGGCACAAAATCACGCAGCGCCGGTGCGGTAGCTGGCATTTTTTTGCCAAAAGGTGCGTTTTGTTGTGCCTGGCTGCTGTTGTGCAGCACCACGGCAAGTAACAGGGCGCAAAATTGGATAGATGTGGCAAGCTTCATGGACTTTTGATCTTTCTAATACTGTGGATACATGTGATGCTAACGCAGCTCAGCAAGCTTGGCATACGCAGCGTGGATATGATTGTGGATATCATACTTGATGTCATCGTTTGCCATGTCATTGACATCCCCATGGACGATAAAGATTTTTTGGCAATGTACGCTAGCGCCCAGAAGAATACCCCGCTGGCGACTACACTCAAGCAAGTAATGAGATAAATTGCGGGCATGGAAGTCAATGCATTGACACTTGCTCCCTGCCCGCATGTACAGAATCTTTACCATTTCAATGAGGCCATGCCATGAAACACGATCAAACAAAAGACAGCATTATCCAATTTATTCATAGAGAGTCACGCATGCCAGCCGTCAAAAAAGCAGTGGGCTTGATTGCTGGCATCATTTCTTCCTTCCTCTTTGTCAATATGTGCATGGCAGCAGATCGCCAAGATGCCAGCGCTAGCGCCCGCGCACGTTACGAACAAGAGAAGAGCATCTGCCTCAACGGCCAGTCCAATCAATCAAAAGAAACCTGCCTGCGCGAGGCAGGCGCAGCCAGACAGCAAGCCAAATCAGACAGCCTCACCACAGCGAGTGAAGAACAACTCCAGCGCAACCGCGAACGCCGCTGCGACTCCCACCCGCCAGCAGACCGCGAATACTGCCTGCAACGCATGCGCGGAGCCGGAACCCAATCCGGCAGCGAACAAAGTGGCGGCATCTCACGTGAACTGGTTGTGCCGGTTAAGCCACCGCAGTAAGGTTTTGCTCACACTGCACACTCTAATCGAATAAGATATGTTTCAGCATCAAGCCCGTAGCTTGGTGCTGAACTTGCGAAGCCCGACATCCACCTTCACAAAATGCTGTCGTACCATCTCCTCAACAGCATCGGGACGATTCCGCAACCATCCTCAAATTGCCTTGCACCACCTACCACTGTTTACCGATTATATTCAGCGCGCATCTGATTGGCACCGCACTGAGGCTACCTGTTGGCACATTAAAGCAAGGACAGTAGCTGCACAATCAGCATACACGTCATAAAGCGATTTCGCTGGCAAGTAGTTAAAAATACAATTATAGTTATCTATTTTTTAACTGTAATTATCGTCCCACTTATGCCACGCTCATTCAAACATCAAGCAGTCAAGATACAAAACCCGCAAACTCTGGACATCATCAGAAAATTACATGGCATGCGTAATAGCGAAGGATCAGAACCCGCATCCAGGGAAGAGCATTGGCATGAAAAAGTCCCAGAAATGTTAACGAAAGCCGGGTTCGTATTATTGGCACTGATCATCATCTTCGCATTGTGGCACTTCATCAGCCCTTTGAATGAGTATGCTGTGATGCTCGCCCTTGCTCTGGGTGTTGCCGCGATAGGCCTTCCAACCTGCGCCTTTCTTATCATGATTTATTCAACCATCGTGACTATCAAAAATCTGAAAAAGAAGTCGCTGGATAACTTCATACTTGACATCGAAACCGATCAAAAACATGTGAGCGAGTTGGATTCATACTCAAAAAAAGATCTTGAGTTCGCGCAAAGGATCATCCAGTTAAAAATCGCCCGCATCAAAAACAAAATCAGCCTCGTTATCGGCTCCCCAGACAAGATAGCACTCCTCTCACTGGCAGCAATTGGATGGACCTTGCTAAAAGAGTTCTCGTCTAAAAATCTTCCTGTGAAATTTCCCGAAATTTCTTTACTCTCCGCCCCTCTTTATGAATTTTTATTCGGTGCGGCATTCCTGCTGACCCTGCTGGCTTTTGTAGTTGTCTATCTGAGCCGCGGGATGCGAGATTATGTTTATCAATCAGAAATTCTGGACTTGGCCATTGCGCTCAAAAAAGAAAAGGAAGCTGTCTGAAGAAAATTTGTAGGGCGCGTTGCAACGCACCGGTGAGCGCTAAATTCATGACGCTATCAAATATACAATTCACAAAAATCTGGCGATATTTTTATCGTGCTTGATGAGAAAAGTTGTTAATCAATATCTTGCAAATTACCATTCATCGGATATGTATTTATCGATTCGTTCATCCGAAATTTCACCGGACAACCAACCCTGAATAGGCGACACTTCTTTTAAAGACAAATCAAATGCAAGTCTGAAATATCTGAAAATGTCGATCCAGGAGATGATGGCGCATTCATTTTTAAGATGCTTCAACATTGCAGAAGGTGTTTGCCCCAAAGACTTCATCTTCCGCAATTCATCGACCACTCTTGCCCTCAGAATTTCAGGTGAATATTTCCCGGATTTTATTTTTTTGAATTCTTCAATTACTTCATTTTCTGTCATTACATTCACTCAATTTAATAGAAATTTTAAGTTTGTGACCCATTAATAAAAAATGGGAGAACGTAACTCACTAAAAACGCAATCAGAATAAAGTCATTCGATTCTACTTTTTTCACGCTGATAGTTATCGACTCTCCTTGCTGGGCAAGCCAATGAATGACTAATATTGGCAACAGTGTCCCAAGGATGCTGATAATCATAAATTGTGCAACTTCAACAGACCATCCGTTAATGACGTAACGCCCCCATCCAAAACCAAGCAACGCGGGCGAAAGTGACGAAATAAATAATGCAACTCTGAGCCAACTTCTCATGATTAAAATATCCGTATCAGCTAAAAAAAACTGTTAAGTTGGTCTCAATTTAAATACCATTATTCAATTAATTTTTTATACGTACGCAAAGCCATTTTATGTTTTTTAATGAATGTCGCTTAACAAAAATCACTTCTTATTTTTCGCCTGTGCTAACGCACTACCTGCTGCCGACTTTGATTGTGTGCTCGTCCGTCCATCACGCAATACCTGTGAAGCGGCACTCGCCGCTGAAGGCGAAGTTTGTTTTTTTGGCGCACTTGTTTGTGACAAAGCACTTGCAGCTGCAGTTTTTGAATTTGCGCCTGTTGCATTGCTCTGTAGAGTTTTGGAGGCAGATGTCGCCGCTTTGGTGCCCGTAGTCTTAGTGTTCGCCATGCTTCGCCCCTCTTAATTACAATTTCAATTTTTGAATCAGCTTATTTTTTAGTATAAGCATTACGCTCAACAATACTTATCAATAAGTAATGTATTTTCGATATTTAACAAAATTAAAACTTTTCTGTTGTATTTGCATGTTATTGCCTTCAATCGGGACTTAGTGACGAGGTACAGAAATTTTTCATCATTTTCAATCATTGCTATGCGACATCATTTTTAGCATTTGAATCGATTGATTTACCAAGTGACAAAAACTTACACGTAATTTCCAAAAAAAAATGACTGCATCTCTATCAAGCAATGCAGTCACGTAAAAAAATTTGAGATATCACACTTTGGCAATATCGGACACTACCAGCACTTCATCAGTTCTTCACTACTTCCCCACCCCATCCCCCACAAACCCAATCACCGAAGCATTCGCCCAGTTGGCACAAACCTCTGCCCGGCCCATCGCTTTGACACCCGTCGTCTTCAATTTAAGTTTGCTGATACCACGTATGTCGAGTTCTGGTTTGACGACTGCTGGCGCTATGATGAGGCCGCTATCGAACAATAGTTTATCGTCGCCCCATACCTGGAATTGCAGACCGCCGTTATTGCGGCAGTTGTCGTCTATGCCGACGTCGGCGCGGAAGGTTTGCCAGTCGCCTTTAAGCTGGTATTCGATTTCGCTGTTGCCGGGTACGCCCAGGCCTTTGTGGAAGCGCAGGCCATTCATTTGCATGCTGCTTTGCGTGCCGGATTGTTTTCTGACTTCAGCTTTCATTGGCTTGGCACTTGCGTTGCTATAGGCATGGTCTTTGGCGTAGCTGCTTTTGTTGCCTGCGATGTTAGTAGCAACGGCATCAGACAAATAGGTTTGCAGCTTGGCTTTGTCTGGCGTTGGTTTTTCGAGGATGCTGAATTCTGAAATCGTGACCGGGCTGACGACTACCGGGTTGAAGGCGTTAAAGGCTTTGGCTGCTTTGGCTTCGCCTGTGCTGGTCAATACCATGGGGTCTTGTGCGTCGCCGTCGTCGTTCTGGTCGTGGGTGCTGAGTACGCGGAAGCGGAACAGGCGGCCTGCTTTGGCGGCGAATTCTACTTTTTGTTTGCCTTCCTGCTTTTTGAGCTGGCCGGTGTAGATGGGTTTGCCCCATTCGCCATTGGTGTCGGCCAGGTAGATCTCAAAGTCTTTGACCTGGCCGTATTGCCAGTTCTTGTCATTGCGTGGGGCGATTTCAAAACCGTTGACCATGCGGCGCTCGCCAAGGGCGAGGCTGAATTCATGCGCGCCTGTCTTTTGCGACTGGTCACGCACGGTGCGGAACCAGGTGCCAGGTTTGCCGTCGAAGGCGTTTTCCAGCGGGTGGCCGGGTTCTTCTGCCGGGCGGCTTAGCACGATGAGGCTGTCTGGGGCGATGCTGTTGCCCAGGTCTGGCGCTGGCGGGTAGTTTGCTGTTGTCGCGAGCTGCTTGTTCGCGGCAACGGCCAGGCGGAACTGGTGAGCCTGGTTGACTGGCAGTTTGCCGGTATTGATGTGGACGGTGCCGTATTTTTCTGCAGCGTCAAAATACCAGCCGCTGCTGGCTTTGTCGTAATCCGCGCGGCTGCTGTGTGCCTGCAGGTTTTGTTTGCCAAAGTGCACAGAATCTGGCTGCACGCGGGTGTGGATTTGCAGTTGCAGGCCGCGTTGTTGTTCCATGCCTTCATAGCTGCCGTTGACAGCGCTGATGTTGATGCTGATATCGCCTGCGCGGTTTTCTGGTGCATCGACAGTGAAGGTTTGCAGGCTTGATTTGCCGCTCTGGTACTGGCGGCTTTCGCCATCGTCTTCGTACAGGGTGAAGCTGGATTTGCCGTGCGGGTAGATGTCCAGTGTCAGCACATCTTTGGGCACCTGACCGTCGTACAAAGCGACGGGGTACATGGGCAAAATCGCGCCGGCGCGTACCATGACGGGCAGTTTGTCCAGCGTGACTTGCTGGTCGATGACTTTGCCTTTGGCGTCTGCTGCGACGACGCGGCCATCCCAGTAATCTATCCACTGGCCTTGCGGCAAATAGATGCCTTTGCGCCAGCCCTTGCTGGCGGCCTGGCTGCGGTAAACGGGTGCCACCAGAAAGTCTTTGCCGAGCATGAACTGGTATTTGTAGTTCTCGTTATTGGCATTGGGGTCTTGCGGATAATCCCACATAAGGCCGCGCACGATGGGTGCGCCGCTTTGCTCTGCTTCATGCGCATAGGTATACATGTAGGGCATGAGGCGCATCTTGAGTTTGAGGTAATCGCGGTTGATGCTGCGGTAGGGTTCATCAAACCACCAGGGGTGTTTGCGTTCTGACTTTGACCAGCCGGACATGCCCATGAGTACGGGCGTAAAAGTCTTCCATTGCAGGTCACGCGTGAAGGTCTCGGGGCTGCCGCCAAAGATGCCATCGACATCGCCGGTGGCATAGGCCTGCCCTGATAAACCTGAGCCTATCAGTGTGGGGATGTGCCAGCGTATATAGTCCCAGCTGCCGGACTGGTCACCCGTCCAGGTGACGGCATAGCGTTGCGTGCCTGCCCACCCCATGACGGTCCAGACGAATGGGCGGGCATTGGAATTGGCTAGTATGCCTTGTGCTGCAGCCATGTTGGCATCGAGCGAGAACTGATAGCCCTTACCTGTCCAGGCGACGTCGAGCTTTTGCGCGCGCGTGCCTGCGGTGCCGACTTCCCATGCGATTTTATCGACACCGTTTTCTGTCCACAGGCCGGTGCGGAAGCCATGCTTCTTCAGCCCAGCGACTACCTCGGGCAAATTGCTGTAGCCGCAACCATAGCCATCGTTAGGCAATATCCAGCCGCCGGGCATGTCGTGTTCACGGTATTTGGCGGCGACGCTAACCACCACATCTGGTGTCTTGCCTGTGGGGCCATCACTCCAGCCCACAGGGACGGTGCCGGGCTTTTTGCTGTTGTCGCCATCGTTGTAGCAATCAGCATCGCCATATTCATAAGCCCAGCGCGGCAAGAGTCTGGCGCGGCCTGTGAGTTCGGTATAGCTGGCCAGCACGTCCTTGATACTGTCGCCGACAAAGTAATAGGCGTCGAAGCGTTTTTCCTGGTGGCTGGTGTTGAGATAATCATTGGAGCGAAAATCATAGCTGCCATTGCTCCAGGTATTGCGCAGCACACCATAGCCTTTGCTGCTCATGTAAAACGGGGCGGGGCTGGGCCTGTCGCCCTCTTCCCAACCGCCGGAGTAAGATACCTCAAGCTGTTTGCCCTTGAAAGCATAGCTGCCGTTTTGCTGGCCGCCACCAAAAAAGGCTTCATCCGGCGTGCTGGAGATGGTCTGGAAGCTGGCCTTATCGCCCAGTTCCAGCGGCTGTTTTTCTTCCCAGAGCAGGGTCTTGTTGTCTGCCTTGTAGAGCGCCAGGCGCACCGGTGAGCGGTAGATGCGCAAGGCCATGGCGGATGTCTGCACCAGTTGATAGCCCTCAGGCGCAGTGATGCTGACCGGGAAATCCGCATAATCTTTTTTAAGGACGATAGGTGCAGCCTTGTCACCGGCATCGAGCAACTGCCCCTTGGTGCCTGCCCAGACACGGAACAGATCAGGCTTGAGCAGGTTGATGCGGACGATGCTGCCGTCATCTGTCATGAACTCTATCTGGCGCTGCGCACCGACAGACAAGTTGCGCATGTTGCCCAAGGGTGCGGCATGGCTGGTGGCTGGCAGGGACAAAACAAACAGACTGGAAATCAGGGTCTTGCGCAAGTGTGGGTGCATGGTGGCGTAAGCGGTAAATTCTGCGGTAGGTGAATGTCTGTTCAGGCGAGTGAATATTGGCCGGGGCAATCATCGTTAATATATTAAAGCTATTCTCCCATACATTCCGGGTAAGACTCAAGCCTGGCATATCTGCCTGCGTGAAAGGCCTGCCAGCAAGCAGCGCCGGGAGTTCTAAAATACAAATCCAGACTGATAAAGTCTGACCCACGCTACAATGTGACACTTATTTGTAAACGCTTTGTGTCGCTCTTCAGAGAATTTTTTGCATCAACACGCAGCCAGAAGGCTGGAGAAACAAAGTTGAAAAAACCTGTTTCAAATCTTATTGGAGTGTTTTCATGAGCAGCAGTACCCGCCAGATTGTTTTTATCGATGGCGTAGGTGGCAAGCGCTATATGCGCGGCAAGTTTGTCCGCTATTTTGAACAGCGTGGATATTCCGTTGCATGTTTTGACTACCAGGTAGCATCTCAGTCCCTTGATGAAATCAAAAAGAACCTGAGCGATTTTCTATCCAGGATCGGCAATGCTGGTGATTACCACGCGGTAGGCTATTCTTTTGGTGGCGTACTTCTCAGGAGTCTTAACGAGCAGCTTGCGCCCCCGTTACGGCCCAGGCGCATAGTTTTACTTGCGTCACCGTTACGCGCCATGAGGCTTGCGCGCAGATTGCAGGACTGGAAAATCTACCGGTTCTTGACAGGAGAATGCGGTCAGTTTGCCGCTGATGACGATCTGATGAACAGTGTTCCCTTGCTGGATATTCCAACCGCCCACATCTACGGCGTGTGGCCATGGTTAGGTGCTTTCGGTGTCTTCTTTGGATTTAAATTTCCACACGACGGCATGGTCGCAGCCGATGAGGCACTGCCATCGTCACAAGCGCATTCTGTTCCTGTCCCGGCGAGCCATGCTTTCATTCCATTGAATGATGATGCATTGAGAGCAATTGAACAGTGGTTTGGTAAAGTCTGAGGGAAAGAAACGTAGATACGATTAGAGGTAGGTGCGATTAGTGAAACGTCATCGTACTTATGGAAAACTGCGGAATAACAATAGTCATGCCAAACCCAACTCCAAAGACTTTTAACATTCGTCTCACAAAGAAGTGCGAATCATCGGGAAAGTTAATCGACATGCGTACGATTACGCTCTGCTAATCGTACCTACGCGACTTTACTTTCCCCCAGAGATCTCTAATGCTGGCTAAGCTAGCCAGAGCGTATAGTCAATGCCGTTTTGTATGGAACTGGCGACCAGTGCCTGGTTTTCCGGGCTGTCGCAAAAACTGGCCAGTACACCGGCTGCACTGATTTTGCCGGTGTTAAGCTGGTTGAGCCAGTAATCATAACCAACCTGGTCTGGCGCACGGTGCAAGACATTTTGGTAGAAGTTGCCAACCAGGGTGGCATTGCTGGGGGCAGCACCATACAGTTTCTGGAATTCGGGTGACTGGAAAAAACCGGCCGCCACCTGGGTCAGGCTGGAACCCTTGTCCATGTCATTGATCCAGTAACCAAGGCCGACCAGATCAGGTTTGCGGTCAAAGGCTGCCTGGTACAACCGGTACACCTGGCCAGCCGTGCCATTGATATCGAGCGCCAGCGCCTGGTCCTTGAATTGCAGGCGCTCTATGTCGATAAGTTGGTCAGTACCATCGCTGCCAACCAGATCGGTGATGACCCATGACTGGCCGTCCTTGCTTTTGCTGATGCTGTAGCTGGCGCGCTGCCCGGTAAAGCTGGCCATGTCCAGGTCATCGCCGCCAGCCAGCAGGTCATTGCCCGCACCGCCTGTCAGCGTGTCCTTGCCAGCAAAACCATACAGGTAGTCGCCCCCTGCCGTCCCGGTCAGGACTTCATTGGCAGTGGTGCCATTGATGGTGATGCCGATAACGCTGCTGATCAGCATGCTGGTGGGTGTCCGGCTGCCATCGGCAAAGCTCAAGAGTTCTATAGAATATAAAGTGTCAGTGCCATCACGGTTGCTGGTTTTGTCCAGGATGGTGTAGCTGGTGTTGGCCGCATTGTAAGTGACGGTGTAGTCACCCGTATTGCCGGTGTAGTTGGCGGTGTCGTTACCGTCCCCTCCATAGAGGCTGTCGTCACCAGCACCGCCGACCAGGGTGTCGTTGTCGGCCAGGCCGTTGATGGTGTTATTGCCGGTAGTGCCGATCAGGTAATCATTGTAGGGGCCACCATCGATAATGAGGCTGGGTATGGCTATCAGCAAACTTGGGCGAATATTGGTGATGTCAGAAAACGTGAGCAGTTCTATCGAATACAGAGTGTCGCTACCATCGCGGCCATTGACTTTGTCAGTCACGGTATAGCTGGCATTGGCTGTGTCATAGCTGACGGTATAGTCAGCTATGCTGCCAGTAAAAAGCGCGGTGTCAGTGCCGTCGCCGCCGTACAGTGTGTCGTTGCCCGCAGCGCCGCGCAAGCTGTCATCACCGGCCAGGGCATTGATGGTGTCATTGCCTGCCGTGCCAGTCAGCGTGTCATTGCCAGCAGTGCCATTGATGGTGTTGCCGCTACCAATACCGGCAGCCGGGTTATTGATCAGGCTGGCCGGGGTCTTGATGCCGTCGGCAAATCTCAGGTTTTCTACAGAAAAAACAGTATCGCTACCGTCCCGGTTACTGACACTGTCCTTGATGGTATAGCTGGTATTACTCGCATTGTAGGTGACGGTGTAATCATTGGCATTGCCAGAAAATACCGCGACATCACTGCCGCCATCTCCATACAGAAAATCATTACCGTTACCGCCATACAGGCTGTCATCGCCGAGGCCACCGATCAGCGTATCGTTACCGCCACGGCCTTCTATGCGGTCATCCTTGGCGTCGCCTATGATCTGCTCATCGGTGTCCCATCCTACCAAATACAACGGGGCAATTTTATTGTCCCAGATGTTGACGACATTGGTTATGGTGGTCGGCTTGAGTACCCAGCCCATGTCCTGCAACATGGCCAGCTCCAGTCTACCCAACAGGTAACGCTCGCCATAGTTATAGTAATAGCCGTTGAAATTGCTTGCCTCCAGCCAGGGCATTTTGCTGTCTGCTACATTAGGACCGGTGCCCAGGTGATATATGCTCTGGCTGCCACCAACGCGCACCTCCACCGGCTCACCTAACAGGGCAACGACGGCAGGGCCACCGAGAGTGGCTGTGTTGTTGCTATTCACAGTCAGGAATGAATCCCAGACCGACTCATAATTGCCTGGCAATTTGCCAGACGCGTCACGGTAACCAAGAAAACCCATGCCATGCAAAAGCTCATGCAGAATTCCAGAGAAAGCATCGACCTTGCTGGCATCGACCTTGCCGCCGATGCTATTGGCAATATTGGGATCCCAGTACAGACCACTGGCATAGGATGAGGTCGGGTCAATATTGATGATCAGGTCTGGCTTATCCGGAGAGGGATCGATACCCGTGCGTGACTCTGTCGCCTGCGATGCCTCATAGACGTCCAGACCATTTTTTTTGCCAACATAAGATGAGGTGTAACTACCACTAAAACGTCCTGTAGAAGTGGAGTCTGCATTGACCAGGATATCTATCGTGCCCCTGAAGATGACAAACTGATCGAGATACTTGATGGCCGCATTGATGGTGGCAGCCAATAGTGGTAACGCAGCCAGTTTCCCTGCGACATCGTTATAGGTAATATTGACGTTTGGCACGAGCGACCACCTTGGTGAGCGTAATTTGATTGCAACAATATACTACGGACTCCAGTAGCGATAATCAAAAAGCAGTGAATAACAACAGTTGCTGACGGTATGTTGGTGTGCATGTTTCTCAGAGAACATTGCAAACATAGGTATAGGGATTAGGTACGACTTGTGCAACGTAGTCGTACGCATGCAATGGTGCGCAACAGATAACTGGGGTACGCCAAGCCAGTACCGAAGCCGGTTTGTTTTTTCTTTAAGCGGAGAACGGATTCTTGCCTTGAATTGACGTTGACTGAAGCAGGCTTATTCAGAGACCATTGCAAAATTAAACTGGCGTAGTTGAGCCACGTTGCCTGGGACACCGATATCTTATTTTTCGACAGATTCACATTTGCTTGAAGTGGTGCACATAGCTACGACTGACTGGCAATTTCTCCGGGCGCCCTTTCATATAAACGGTTGCTGTCTCGTTTTCACCGCGCGTAACATGACTCACCATATTCATATTCACCACCACCGAGCGATGCACCTGGATAAAGTGAGTCCCATCGAGTTGATCTAGCAGTTCCTTGAGTGAAGTCCGTATCAATGCCTCACCGACTTCACCACTATCGCCACGCCAGGCGATCAATGTGTACTTTTCGTCCGAGCGCAAATAATCAATATCGGCAACCGGAATCATGCGCACTGTTTGCCCCATTAATGCCTTAATCCAGCGCAAAGGTTCTGGTGCCGCTTTCTTTTGCAAGCGGGCTTCCAATTTATCCAGCAAGACCTCGATGTCCGGTGCCTCCTGAGCAGTGACCATGCGTTCACGCACCCGCATTATAGTGTCCGCGAGACGTGCTGGATCTACTGGTTTTACCAGGTAATCCAAGGCACCTTGCGCAAAAGCTTCCACCGCATACTCACTGTAGGCAGTGACAAATACCAAGTGCGCACCACGACCAATCTGGCGTGCTGCTTCCACGCCAGTCATGCCGGGCATATGTACGTCGAGAAAACAGACTGTTGGCTTGTGTGCCTGGTATTGCTCAACCGCCTCTCTCCCATTACGCGCCTGCGCCACGATTTCCAATTCAGGCCAGGCCTGGGCTAGCATGCGCGTCAAGGAGTTACGCAGCAAAGGCTCATCGTCAGCGATCAATGCAGTAGGACGTGCTGATGTCATGTTGTTCCCTTTTTATTCTGAAGATTCAAATTTGGCTGGAAAATTGAGTGCGGCGCTAAAACCATGCGGAACTATCCCGGTCAGACTAAGTTGCGCATCACCTGCAAATACCAACTGCATACGTTCACGCAGATTTGCCAACCCAGTGCCTAAGCCTTTACTCACTTGATTGCTGTGTGCATTTTGTGCAAGACCGATACCTGTATCACTGACTTGCGCCAGACAACGGCCATCTTCCAGCCGGGCAGTGACTTCGATTTGCCCTCCTTCCTCACTCGGATCGATACCATGACGCACAGCGTTTTCAACCAGGGTCAGCAAGGTCATCGGTGGGCATAATATCCTTAACGCAGCATCGTCAACATTGATTGAAAACTGCAACCGGTCTGGCATACGCATGTGCATCAATTCAAGATAAGCACGTACCAATTTCAACTCTTGCCCCAGCGTGGTAGCAGCGTCATTTAAATTCGGAACGGCGGCGCGCAAGTAATCGATCAAGCTATTCAAAACCGCTGAAGCCTGTGGTGACCCGGAGTCGACCAATTCACGCACATTTGCAAGAGTGTTAAACAAAAAATGTGGCTCCACTTGTGCCTGCAACAAACGCAGACGCGAATCAAGTGCATCCCGTGCGAGCTCACTACGTACCAACTCAAATGACAGCGCCTGTCTTTGAGCCTGACCACTGATCTGGCGATACAGCGCTGACATGGCGATCCAAGGTGAGACCAAGAGGCCAGCAGCGGTCAACAAAGCAAAACCAAACATCTTTTTGTCGTCAAGCGTCCATATGCCTGGACTACTGAAGGTTGTCAGTGAGTAAATAAATGCCGTCGCGAATGGCACAACAATTGCCACCGTGGCCACTTGCAATACCCAGCGCGCCATCCAAGCGGGCAACTGCCGCGGCCAACGCTCGAACAGGCCAAAAACCAACAATTGAATCAAACCAACAAACACCAGCCGAATCGGCGGCAGGATCCAAGACGACTGAAAGATGGGCAACCACAGCAGACTAAGAACAAGGCTTGCAACCAGTACAACGCGCACACGATGCCAGGCAAATAGAGGTTGCAGCTTTGGCATTTGAGATGGCGATACACTATTCATGATTTGTTCATTTCAATACATTCAGGGGATTAGCACTTGGACTGGCTTCAGGGCTACAAACAAACAAGCAAGCAATACCTACAGTTTATACTGCTTATCTGGACTCAGGAATCTCCCACAGACGAGTCACGCTCGGCTTTGCCTGAACTACGTTATACCGCGATGAAATGCAGCGACATATTCACTTTTAAAAAAACAGCTTCAAAAGAATCGATCATTTCGATGATCAAGCTGCTATCGCTACGCGACTACTGCGGTAACCATCGTCCTATAACGTCATCGGGTCTATTTTGTCCGTCATTCGTCGCAATCCGTTTCCCCAATTTCGCAGGTAGCCTTAATCTGTCTGCCATCAACTACTCCTCGAATAAAGAGTCATCATGAAATGGATACATATTATCGCCGGCTTGCTGGCAATCGCTTCCGGTGCCATTGCGCTGTATGCCGCCAAAGGCTCACCACTGCACCGAAAATCAGGAACCATGTTTACGATCTCCATGCTGTTCATGACCTCAAGTGCGGCAATTATTTCGCTCTTCTTGCGCACCGACCACGTTAATGGCGTTGCGGCATTGTTCACTGCTTATCTGGTTTGCACTGCGTGGTTAGTGACCAAACGCACGGTGCAAGAAAGCCGTGCTTTACTGCAGGGCTTTGGGTTTGCTGCGGCGCTGCTTGGCGTGTATGCGCTTGGTTTGTGGTTCAACTTCCTTGCAGATCCGAAAACGCTGGTCACCAGAAGCAGCCCACCTCAAGCGCTGCTTGTATTCGGTACACTAAGCTTAGTGTGCTCAGTCCTGGACCTTCGCATGATATGGGCAGGGCACATCGCTGGAGCACATCGTTTGGTACGGCACCTGTGGCGCATGAGCTTTGCGATGCTGATTGCTACCGCATCACTTTTTACGGGGCAAATGCAGGTCTTTCCAACTTTCATCCGTAAGAGCGCCATTCTGGGGATACCGGTCCTGGTCATCCCCGTCCTTCTGGTACTCGGCACTATGTTGTATTGGTTGGGGCGCACACTGATCAAACGGCAGCGCGCTGCTCTCAAGCCACAAGTCATGTCCAAGTAATTAATTTACTGGAGAAATCCGATATGCAAAACAGCACGGGTGCGTTGCAAGGCACCGATTGAATAAACCAATCCGGCAAATCTGGATATGATCAGGCCGCACCATGCATACATGGACTTACAATTTTTCAATTTGATTTTACCTCTCAAGTAATTGCCAAATCTTGTGATGCGTTTATGATCGCTGCTACATTTCTAAAGGGCAGCGTCATGACTTTTTCACTTTCTTATATTGTTTCGGCGGGTCTGCTTGTGGCCGGGCTGGTGCATCTGGCACCTGTTGCCGGTTGCCTTGGGCAAGCGCAGCTTGCTGCCTTGTACGGGATCAGCATCAACGGGCCGGATGCGGAAATCTTGCTGCGCCACCGGGCTGTGTTGTTCGGCTTGTCTGGCGTATTCATGTTGTTTGCTGCGGCAAAGTCTGAATTGCAGTGGTTCGCTCTGGGTGTCGGGCTGGTCAGCGTAGTCTCGTTCCTGTCAATTGCGATGATAGTCGGCGGATATAATGCCGCCATAGGCCGTGTCGTCATGGTGGATGGCGTGGCGCTGCTGGCGCTTGTGATTGCCAGTCTGGCGAAATACAGGTTGCAGTGAGCTGGGTGTCGACTTGTTGTTAATTGACTTGCGTACGATTACGCTGCGCTTGTCGTACCTACGTGGGCTTCCTACCGCACCATGTTTTCCATTCTCCTGAGCGCCCTTGATTCCCTTAACCCGGTTTTCCATTCCACTGTACCCGGGTTCCTGGTTCTACGGACCAATGTGCCGACGCAAGCAATTTTTCGAATCTGCCTTGTAAGTCATGAAACGCAAATTCATTTCATGACTGAGCGGAAAGGTTTGCCGGACCATGTATTTGGCTGCGCAACCACGCTAATGCTGAGTCGACATGCGGCCCGGGTACATGGCCCGCACTTCGGACGAGATGATAGGTATGTCCGGGTATGCTCGGGCCAAACGGCTGTGTCAGGCGCCCAGCCGCGATGTCGTCCGCCACCAGTTCAAGGCTCAACAGTGCGATACCTTGACCGGCCAAGGCCGCCTGGATGGCATGACCTTCGTCCGAAAAAAGAAGTTGGCCCTGACGTGCCTTCCAAGGTAAGCCTGCTGCAGCGAACCAGTTTTTCCAGGTTGGGTTCAGCGGGTGGTCGTGAGTCCACTTGAAATCGATCAGCGGGAGTTGGTTCAGATCCGCCAATCCTATTGGCCCGAGCTGGGGGCTAGACACCGGTGCAAAGCAGTCAGTGAACAGCTCCTCCACTACCATTCCAGGATACGGCCCTCGTCCGTAGCGTATCGCTACGTCGGCGACGTCTGACCCAAGGTCGACGGCTTGATCAGATGCATGCAGCTCCAGGTCGATTTCCGGATGCAACTTTTGAAAGCCAGTCACCCGGGGGGCCAACCAGCGCGCCATGAATGCATTGGTCGTTGAGATGATGACCCGGCGGCGAGCAAGTGGCTTTCCCAATTGCTGCAGGACTGCCTCGAAAGCATTGAAACCGTCGCGCAGCACTGGATACAGCTCCACACCGGCGTCGGTCAAGATCACTTTACGCACCTGCCGCTCGAACAGGCACAGGCCAGTGTATTCCTCAAGAAGACGTATCTGATGGCTGATTGCTGTCGGTGTGACGGCAAGCTCATTGGCGGCCTGCTTGAAGCTGCCGTGGCGGGCTGCCGCTTCAAACGCGCGTAGTGCTGAGAGTGAGGGGAGTCGCCGCATTGCGAATATAGTCGAAACGATAGATGAGAATAACTCATCTTATGCCTGACAACATAGCGTTTGTCAACGCAATCGCACACGCCTATCTTCTCGTTGCGGCCCTGACAAGCAGGACACTCTTTCACTCACATTACGAAAAGGAGCAAATCATGCTCGAACAAATTATTACCCAACCAGACAACTATGAACCCTACCTGCTTTCTCAGGCGATCAAATTCGGCAACCTGTTGTTTGTCTCCGGCCAGGCAGGTGCAGACGATGATGGCAAAATTGTAGCAGGCGATTTTCGCGCTCAGGGCGAGCAGGCTTTTGCCAACCTCAGGCGCGCGCTAGAAGCTGGTGGATCGAGCCTTGAAGAAGTCATCAAGGTCACCATCTTCGTGACCGATATGGGCAACTTCAACGAGGTCGTGGAACTGCGCCGTCAGTTCTTCACAGCGCCCTATCCGGCAGACACTATCGCCGAAATCAAGGCCCTGTACGATCCCGCGGCAATGATAGAGATCGAGGCCATTGCCGCTGTACGTCCTCATACTGGGAGTTGATATGGGTGCCACCAATACGCATGATGCTCACCAGCGCGACTGCCTGTTCGAGGCGCTGGTCATTGGCCGCATGGTGCTTAGGAATCGCCTGGCGGTAGCACCCATGACGCGTGTCAGCGCAACCGACGGCGGCTGCACGACAGAGCGCATGGCACGTTACTACGGTGCCTTCGCCGAGGGTGGTTTTGGACTAGTCATCACCGAAGGGATCTATACGGATAAGGCTTACTCACAAGGCTACCGGAACCAGCCCGGACTGGCCGACGACGTCCAGCGTGATACCTGGGCTACGGTGATTGACAGAGTCCACGAAGGCGGGGCGCGCATGGTTGCGCAACTGATGCACGCAGGTGCACTCTCGCAGGGAAACCCTCACCGAGTCGACTCGGTTGGCCCATCAGCAGTACAGCCCAAAGGACAACAGATGGCATTCTATAGAGGCGAAGGTAACTATCCTATGCCACGCGCTATGGTTCTCGACGAGATCACGGAAGCGATCCGTGGTTTCGCCGATGCGGCGGTCCGGGCAAAACATGCTGGCTTCGACGGCGTCGAAATTCATGGGGCGAACGGCTACCTGCTAGACCAATTCCTCACCGAAGGGACGAACCTGCGCAATGACCAATATGGTGGAGACCTCGAACGCCGCCTGCGCCTGATCGTCGAGGTCACGCAAGCCATACGCGCAGCAGTTGGCCCTGAGTTCACGGTTGGTCTGCGCATATCCCAAGGGAAAGTCAACGATTTCACGCACAAGTGGCGCAATGGTGAAAACGAGGCTGTGCAAATCTTCGGGACGTTGGCAAAGCTGCCTATCGACTACATCCACACGACCGAGTTTGAAGCATGGAAGAGTGCCTTCGGGAACGGCGCCAGCCTGGCTACACTAGCCAGACGACATGCTGGCGTCCATGTGATCGCCAATGGATCACTGCAGGACCCTCTACGCGCTGCCGACATGATCGGCAGCGGTCAGGCCGATGTAGTGTCGCTTGGACGCGGTGCGCTGACCCACTCAGACTGGCCCGCGCGCGTGCTGCGCGGCGCACCACTCGATGAATTCGATCACGAGATCCTGTCGCCGATCGCGGACCTCGCGAATGAGGATCGCCGCAACATGGAGCGTGTGCGGACCTTACTTTAACGTCTTAACTGATTTTCTTTGGACTTCGGTACCTGGTCTTCGCTGGCACCGGAGTCGCCTCATTATCTGGCCTTTAACATCGGGGGTACTCGCCTGCGAATAGTGTATCGTTAGCCCATTCCCGGCGCTTTCAATTAACGACACGCTTGGATACTTTTGGCTACTGTGCTGAGTGCACATCATCTTGGTGTGGGTGCGATTACGCGGAATCAATCGGGCCTACCTGGGCTGTGCGAATTTATCTTGATGCTGCAGCAGGATTTTCCGCATACCAGGGGCGATGCACCAAGCATCTGCAATATTTTCTTGCTCCGCACTTGAATAGTACCAAACCGAGTAGATGTGCAGTGCTATGTTATTTTCTATCAAAATCAATATATTTTCCCATACATGACCTTCCAGAATAGTCGTATCTGCAGCATCAATGACCGAGTTGAGTATCACTTCCATCAAAGTGAATCTTTCGTCGTCGCTTAATGACAAATTTTCATACGCAACGACAAAATCTTCAATCCTGGCAGGATCAGCTACCGCATAATGCCATTCATAAGCCAGAGGTGTGGGAGGTAAATCAAGTTGCTTGGCAAGTGCATGCATTGCCTCGCTGGTAGGACATCTCCATTGATGCTCCAGATCGACAAACATACGATTCCTATTTTATTTTGCGAACTGACAACCGCTAGTAATCCCAGAATAACTGTGTGTCTACCTAGACGCTGATTATTTGCTTTGAAGTTCAGACCTCAGAAAGCACTGCTTTCAGATTCTCCGCCAATTGCTCAGCCTTTTCCACCGAAGGTGCATGTTCAATGGCCAATTGCGCAGCCTGTTTTGCCTCTGCACATCTGCCCAATGAGTGCAAGATGTGGGCATGTCCATTGCAATTCAACCAGTGAGTAGGAGCGGCTTGCAAAGCAGGCTGTAGCGCATCCAGGGCTTCGTTTGCGAGATTCATTTCCAGTAAATGCATAGACAGGAAATATCTGCTGGTGATGATGGTGATACCGCCCTCGATTTCACCAGCCTGCAATTGAAGGCATAGCGCTTGCTCGTAGTGGATTCTGGCTTTGTCGTTCTGGCCCGCCTGCGCATAAATGCCCGCCAGTTGACCATGATAGTCAGGCACAGCCCAACTGCCTTTATCGGCAAGGGCGATTGCTTCTTCTGTTTTTTGTGCGGCCAATTCCAGCTCGTCTTTTCCCCACAGGGCCAAACCCTCCTGGACTAGCTGACTGGCTTTGTTCTGATCAGTCATTGTCAAGCAAAGCTTTCAAAATATCACGCGAATCAAATGCTGCCCTGCGCAAACGGTCATTCACGCCCTGCCAGTCTTTGTCTTGCGGCAGGGCTTCTACCAAAATCAAATCTGCATTTGCATGATCGAGTTCACGCAAACCTGCATAGAGGTCATGGGCGTAACCTACCGGGTCGGCGGGCAGGTGGCGCCAGGCTTCTGCGTGGATGGCTGGGTGGGCCTGGTAGCTCATGAGGGCGAGTTTTTTGTTTTTGGCGTGCAGGCGGTTGACGGTATCGTCGAGTTCTGCGGCTTCTACCAAAATCACTGGTGTGTGAGGTGCGTAATGGGCGTCCAGCGTGCCGGATGCGCGCGGGGCTGCGGCATCTGGTGCGGCAGGTGTAACTCCCAGCACAGCAGCCATTTGGGCGACGGTGATGTGGCCGGGGCGCAGTAGCACAGGGCCGTGGGTGGCGAGGCGGCTGAGGTCAACGATGGTTGATTCTATGCCGACATCACTTTGGCCACCGTCGAGTATGCTGGCGATGAGGCCGCCGGGTTGTATCTCTTGTTCGAATTCTTCTTCGACATGCGCGGCCATTGTCGGGCTGACGTGGCCGAATTTATTGGCCGATGGTGCAGCCACACCGCCCTTGCCGCCTTTGAAGGCACGCAAGAGTTCTTGTGCTACAGGGTGCGATGGGCAGCGTATGCCGACAGTGCCTTGCCCGCCTGATACAGCATCGGGGATATGGTCAGCACGTTTCAAAATCAGGGTCAGCGGGCCGGGCCAGAAGGCGGCGATGAGCTTGTGCGCTTCTGCCGGGATGTCCTTGGCCCAGTAGCTGATGTCTGCGCCGGGGGCGACGTGGACGATGACCGGATGATTCGATGGCCTGCCCTTGGCGGCGTAGATGTTGGCAACGGCGGCGGGGTTTTCTGCATCTGCACCCAGGCCATAAACGGTCTCGGTCGGGAAGGCGACTAGCTGGCCGCTCTCCAGTGCTTGCGCTGCTTGTCCGATTGCCTCAGGCGTACTGGCTTGCGACTTCATGCCGACTCCGGTGCTGCTATGCCAAGGATGGCGCAGGCTTTGCCGAGGTTGCCCTGTGCCTCTGCCATCGTCGGCGAAACGAAGGTGATGTGGCCCATCTTGCGGGCGCGGCGGGCTTCTGCCTTGCCGTACAGATGCAGGTGGGCGCCAGGGATGGCCAGCACTTTGTCCCACGCTGGTTCGCGCATGGTGTCGGTGTCGCCTTCATACCAGACATCACCAAGGATATTGAGCATGGCGGCTGGCGAATGCTGGCGCACATCGCCCAGCGGCAATTGTGCCAGCGCCCTGACCTGTTGCTGGAACTGGCTGGTGATGCAGGCATCGATCGTGTAATGGCCGCTATTGTGCGGGCGTGGTGCCATTTCATTGACGACCAGGCTGCCATCCTTGAGTACAAAAAACTCTATGCACAGCACGCCAACATAACCCATTTCTGCAATGATGTGCAGGGCCGCAGCTTGCGCCTTGCTGGCGACATCTGCTGACACATGGGTGCTGGGGGCAATGGTGGTGAACAGGATGCCGTCGCGGTGGACGTTTTCTGCAATGGGATACACAACAGCTTCACCATCGACACCACGGGCGACGAGGACAGACACTTCATAGGCCAGCGGCAGCATTTTTTCGAGTACGCAGACCTGGCCGTTCATGCCAGCGAAGGCAGCGGCGAGTTCGGCACGGTCACGCACGCGGGCCTGGCCTTTGCCGTCATAACCCATGCGTACGGTTTTCAAGATGCCAGGCAAGAGGTCATCACTGGCTTTGGCGACGTCGTCCTGGCTATTGATGGCCAGATGCGGTGCCGGGTAGACGCCAGTCGTCATGCCACAGCGGGTGAAGAAGTTTTTTTCTGCGATGCGGTCTTGCGCGATGGAGACGCAGGCAGCAGCCGGAGCGACGAAACTGGTTTGCGCCAGCAGCTTCAAACTTTCTGCCGGGACGTTTTCAAATTCTGTAGTGACGGCTTTGCTGAGCTTGGCCAGCGCCATCAGGCCAGGGTGGTTTTCATAGCCTGCCTGGATATGCTGGCCTGTTACTTGCGCTGCCGGGCAGCCTGCTTCAGGTTCCAGCACGGCCACCTGGTAACCCATGGCTTGCGCAGCCTGGATAAACATGCGGCCCAGTTGGCCTCCACCCATGATGCCGAGGCAACTGGCGGAGGTGTTGGGTAACAATGGCTGGCGTGGCTGTGGTTGATTGTTCATGGTAGTGAATGTTTTCAAACTTGGCTTGTTTTTGCCGGGTGGGACAAAGCAAAGGTGGTACGGGTGTTTGGGTAAATTGAAGCTTGTTTGCTCGCGTTAAACACCGGGCTTGCGGGTTGGGCCAGAGCGTAGGTTGGGCCGGGCCTCGCGAGGCTACGCCTTATCAGCCCAACACTGGGCGCTTAAATAACGTATACGTTTGTTGAGGCCCAGTGTTGGGCTGGTGAAGCGTAGCCCAGCGGGGCCTGGCCCAACCTACGATATTAATCCAACCTACATACTCTCAAACCGGCAACACCATATCGCGTGCAACTTGCGTTTGCTTTTCGCGGAACTCGATCAATCGAGCGGCCAAAGCATCATCGGTCGTCGCCAGCATCGCAATCGCGGCCAGGGCGGCGTTTGCTGCGCCTGCCTCGCCTATCGCAAATGTCGCCACCGGTATGCCCTTGGGCATTTGCACGATGGACAGCAACGAGTCTTCGCCGCGCAGGTATTTGGATGGCACGGGCACACCCAATACTGGCACGATGGTCTTGGCAGCGATCATGCCTGGCAGGTGGGCTGCACCGCCAGCACCGGCGATGATGGCGCGCAGGCCGCGCTCGCGGGCGGTTTCTGCGTACGTGAACATTTCATCCGGCATGCGGTGGGCAGAGACGACTTTGGCTTCAAAGCCTATGCCAAATTCCTTGAGGATGGCGATGGCGTTTTGCATGACGTCCCAGTCTGAGGAGGAACCCATGACGACGCCGACGACAATTTTATCCGTTGTAGTCATCATCAGTCCTTCAGGCTTTCGCCAGTCAGGCGTTCCAGTGCCTCGCGGTATTTGGTGGCGGTTTTTTGCACGACTTCATCCGGCAGGGCTGGCGCTGGTGCGGTCTTTTTCCAGCTGGTGATGGTTTCCAGATAATCACGCACGAACTGTTTGTCAAAAGATGGTGGTGAAATGCCGGTAGCATACGAGTCAGCAGGCCAGAAGCGGGAAGAGTCTGCCGTCAATACTTCATCCATCAAATGTAGGACACCGTTGTCATCGAGGCCAAATTCAAACTTGGTGTCGGCGATGATGATGCCACGGGTGGCGGCGTATTCTGCGGCTTCGGTATAGAGCTGTATGCTGATGTCGCGGATCTTGGCGGCCAGTTCTGCGCCTATGCGTTGCTCAGTTTCTGCATAGCTGATGTTTTCATCATGCTCGCCCATTTCTGCCTTGGCAGCCGGGGTGAAGATAGGGGCTGGCAACTTGGCAGCCTGTGGCAAGCCTGCTGGCAATTGTATGCCGCAGATTGCGCCAGTCTCTTGATAATCTTTCCAGCCAGAGCCGATGATATAGCCACGTACCACGGCCTCTACCATGATGGGTTTCAGGCGTTTGGCGACAACGGCACGGCCTTTGACTTGCGCGACTTCGTCTGCTGCGACCACGGATTCTGGTGCGATGCCTGTCAGGTGATTAGGCACGATGTGGCCCAGTTTTTCGAACCAGAAATTTGCCATCTGGTTCAACACACGGCCTTTGTCAGGGATGGGTTCATTCATGATGACATCGAATGCGGACAAGCGGTCACTGGTGACGATGAGCAGCTTGTCGTCGCCGACAGCGTAGTTGTCACGTACCTTGCCACGGCCCAGCAAAGGCAGGGAATGAAGAGTGGAATTGATTTGCGTAGTCATGAGGGATTTCTTTATTTCGATCTGGATAGGGTTTACACAAAATTGTTGGTGGCTTGGCGCGATTTTGTAGTCCAACCTACGAATACCCGAACACCACCAATTTTGTCTAAACCCTGAACTTCCCCACTCCGGCTCGCACCGGAATGAGGAAACAAACTTACTTATCTCTTAATTTACGATCTGCGACAAAGCGCCCTTCTTGTACTGCTCAGCCACTTTTTCCAAAGCCATAGGCTTGATCTTGCCTGCCTGGCCTTCGCAACCGAAAGACAGGTAACGTGCCTTGCACACCAGTTTCGCTGCTTCACGCGCTGGTTTCAAATAATCACGTGGATCAAACTTGGATGGGTTTTCAAACATATAGCGACGGATCGCGCCTGTCATTGCCAGACGGATGTCAGTGTCGATATTGATCTTGCGCACGCCGTTCTGGATGCCGATGACGATTTCTTCAACCGGCACGCCGTAGGTTTCTTTCATGTCGCCACCGAACTGGCGGATTTCATCCAGCAACTCTTGCGGTACGGAAGAAGAACCGTGCATCACCAGATGGGTGTTGGGGATGCGTTGATGGATTTCCTTGATGCGATCGATTGCCAGGATGTCGCCAGTAGGTTTGCGTGAGAATTTGTAGGCACCGTGGGATGTACCGATGGCAATCGCCAATGCATCGCACTGGGTTTGCTTGACGAAGTCAGCCGCTTGCTGCACGTCGGTGAGCAATTGTTCGCGCGTCATCTTGCCGTCGGCACCGTGGCCGTCTTCCTTGTCGCCCATCATGGTTTCCAGAGAACCGAGCACGCCCAGTTCTGCTTCTACCGTGACACCGATGGAGTGGGCAAACTTGACCACTTCACGCGATACTTCGACATTGTATTCATAGCTGGCGACGCTCTTGCCATCTTCCATCAATGAACCATCCATCATCACCGAGGTGAAACCGGATTTGATAGCGGCCATGCAAACCGCTGGCGACTGGCCATGGTCCTGATGCATGACGACAGGGATGTGCGGATAAGCTTCTACCGCAGCTTCAATCAAATGACGCAAGAATGCTTCGCCAGCATATTTGCGGGCACCAGCCGAAGCTTGCATGATGACAGGCGCACCAACTTCATCGGCGGCCTGCATGATGGCGGTGACTTGCTCCAGGTTGTTGACGTTGAAAGCTGGCAGACCGTAACCGTTTTCGGCGGCGTGGTCCAGCAATTGACGCATGGATACGAGTGGCATAATTAACTCCAGATTGCTTTATAAAAAAATCTTTGCCGCACTTTCATACTGAAGCGGCGCTCAGTTATCGCCTACCCTGACAATTTTCATTGCATTGGTGCCGCCCACCTGCCCCATGGGTTCACCCCAGGTGACGACGATCATGTCGCCTTTGACGACGACATCATTTTTGAGCAAGACAGTTTCAGCAGATTTCAACACCACTTCGCGGTCAGACGAATATGGCAGGTTGAAGGTCTGGACATTGCGGTATAGCGCTGCCTTGCGCTGGGTTGCCACACTAGGGGTCAATGCAAACAGTGGCACATCGACACTGTGACGGCTCATCCACAAGGCAGTTGAACCCGATTCAGTCAGGGCCACGATGGCTTTCACGCCCAGGTGATGGGCTGTGAACAGCGCGCCATAAGCGATGGACTGGTCGATACGGGTAAAAGTCATGTTGAGGAAGTCAGCATCGAGCTTGTTTTCCTGGAATTTTTCAGCTTCCAGACAAATGGCTGACATTGCTTCCACAGTTTCTATCGGGTATTTTCCAGAGGCAGTTTCTGCCGAGGTCATGACGGCATCTGTGCCATCGAGCACCGCATTGGCCACATCTGACACTTCAGCACGGGTAGGCACGGCATTGACGATCATGGATTCCATCATCTGGGTGGCAGTAATGGCCACCTTGTTGGAAGCACGCGCCATCTTGATCATGCGTTTTTGCAGGGCTGGCACGGCAGCATTGCCAACTTCCACCGCCAGGTCTCCACGGGCCACCATGATGCCGTCAGATGCATCCAATATCTCTTGCAGCAGAGGAATCGCTTCTGCACGTTCTATCTTGGCGATCATCATGGGTTTGTGGTTGTAAGGCTCGCCCGCGATATTGGAGAGTTGCCTTGCCATTTCCATGTCAGTCGCATTTTTTGGGAAAGATACGGCCACATAATCCGCCTGGAAAGACATGGCTGTCTTGATGTCTTCCATGTCCTTGCCAGTCAGTGCCGGTGCTGTCAGGCCACCGCCCTGGCGATTGATGCCCTTGTTGTTGGACAACTCACCACCGATCTTGGTGACAGTATGGATTTCATTGCCAACGACTTTTTCAACGATCAGTACGATCAGGCCATCATTCAGCAACAACAGGTCGCCATTCCTGACATCGCGCGGCAGTGCTTTGTAATCAAGGCCGACACGCTCTTGCGTACCCATGGTGCAGTCGGCATCGAGGATGAACTTGTCACCGTTTTCCAACTGAATGCGGGAATTTTCAAACTTGCCGATACGGATTTTAGGGCCTTGCAAATCGGCCATGATGGCGATTTCACGGCCACACTCTGCTGCTGCCTGGCGCACCATCGTGGCCCGGTCTATATGATCCTGCGCCTTGCCATGCGAGAAATTCAACCTCACCACATTCACCCCGGCCTGTATCATACGCTTGAGCGTAGGCAGGTCATTGGAAGCTGGGCCTATGGTGGCAACAATCTTGGTGGCACGTGACATCTGGTCTCCTGAAAATTTTCTTATTGCAAGCACTGCCTAAGCTACTGCATCACCAGGCTGACAATTTTGAGCCTGCGATGCTTGTCGTACTTAAGTACGACTGCGCTTCCGCAGTTTACATTCGTCAAACTAGTGCCGCTCGCTACGTTTATGCAGAGCCTGCACATTTGGTTTTATTTAATATCTTCAAAATCTCTACAAGAAACTCAGAAAATTTTGCTTTTTACGCTTCAGATTTTCTCTAAGTCTCTGCGTTGAGATGAATGCATTTATTTCACTGCACGTTGCAACAAAATTTCTACTGCTGGCAGGGTTTTGCCTTCCAAAAATTCCAGGAAAGCGCCGCCGCCTGTTGAGATATAACCTACCTTGTCAGCGATGTTGTACTTGGCAATTGCGGCCAAGGTATCGCCACCGCCAGCGATGGAGAAGCCTGCCGAATCTGCAATCGCCTGTGCCAGCACCTTGGTGCCGTTGCCGAACTGGTCAAATTCAAACACGCCTACCGGGCCGTTCCAGACGATCGTGCCGGCTTTCTTGATTTGCTCTGCCAGCAATGCTGCTGTCGTCGGGCCGATGTCGAGGATCATGTCGTCGTCCTGCACATCCGCTACTGCCTTGACGGTTGCCACTGCTGTTGGCGAGAATTCTTTGGCGCAGACAACGTCAGTAGGAATAGGCACGGACGCACCGCGCTTGGCCATCATATCGATGATCGCTTTGGCTTCTTCTACCAGGTCAGCCTCGGCCAGTGACTTGCCGATCTTGAGGCCGGATGCCAGCATGAAGGTGTTGGCGATGCCACCGCCGACGATGAGGTTATCGACCTTGTCTGCCAGCGATTTCAAAATAGTCAGTTTGCTCGATACTTTGGAACCAGCAACAATCGCCACCAGTGGGCGGGCCGGGTGCCCCAGCGCCTTGCCCAACGCATCCAGCTCCGCAGACAACAGCGGGCCAGCGCAGGCAACGGGGGCAAACTTGGCGATACCATGGGTAGTGGCTTCTGCACGGTGGGCAGTGCCAAAGGCATCATTCACATACACATCGCACAGGGCAGCCATCTTTTGCGCCAGTGCATCGTCGTTTTTCTTTTCGCCCTTGTTGACGCGGCAGTTTTCCAGCAAGACCACCTGGCCTGGCGCTACGTCCACACCATCGACCCAGTTTTGCTTGAGTTCTACGTTCACGCCCAGCAATTCAGACAAGCGCTTGGCAACTGGTGCCAGTGTGTCTTCCGCCTTGAATTCACCTTCCGTAGGGCGACCCAGGTGCGAAGTCACCATCACGGCAGCACCTGCCTGCAAAGCCTGCTGTATCGCCGGGACAGACGCACGGATACGGGTATCTTCGGTAATATTGCCGTTATCGTCCTGGGGAACGTTCAAATCGGCGCGGATGAAAACACGTTTGCCCTGGAGCTGGTTGGCTGCGATCAGGTCACTGAGTCGGTTGAATTGCATCGTGATATGGAGTTGGCAAGGTTGAAGGGTGGCGCCCCTGTCTCAGCCAGCCATGAACCATGATGGTGCCCATGATAGCGCACGACAGCACATGACAAAGCCTGACAAAAACACGACGCCGGGATATTTCAAGACTTACACAAAGCTGCTATTGCGCCATGTTGGTGCATGGCCGGAACAATCTTGTGTAAGCCCTGTGGATAAGTCCAAATAAATCCATTACTGCAAAAGTCCCCAGCCCGCTATTTTACCAAAGCCCGCTTGCAGACCATACGGTTTTGCGCGGGTTTTGCGAGTTTAATGTGGGAATTGGTAATAAATTTGCATTTATTTGGCGCAATTGTTCGGGCTGGGGGGATTTTGGCCAAGTTTCATTGGGAATCGTCGATTCTCGGCAGGCAAACGGTACGTTCGTGCTTTTATTGTCTTTTTAATCAATTTTTCATGTTACACGCCATGAGTGTACTTATATGCCTTGAATGGATTGCTGCAGTCGAAGTTATTGCGCTTCATTACATCCACATGATTGCTACACCAATCCAGTGTGCTTTTCGCAGGAATAACGACATAAAGGGCCAGAGCAAACAAAATCCAGGGCTCTTTCATGGGTCATCGATGTAAGGAATCAAGCTCAGAATTGAGGCGTAATTGAGCTGCTGATTGATCTGTTTCAGTTGAGGAAAGCGATACTCTTTGCCAATGCGCGGCACAGACAGCTGCAACTGCGTGTATTGCCTCATGACGCTCCAAGCCGCCGCTTTGTAGTCGCTCCATTGCTCGAATAACAGGCCTCACGCCATGGGCAATCTGGTCTTCAACGAACACATGGAGGTAAGCATGCTGCTTGGACACTTTCATCCGGATTGAATCGTGATAATTTTTTGCGACCCTCAATTTATCAGCCGG